>JANPEF010000053.1:0-3006 GCA_031431875.1 Candidatus Eiseniibacteriota bacterium
GAAGTGAACGATGCGCCCTGCGGCGAAGTCTCTTACGATCGCCATGGGATTGCCGGTCTCGTTGGTCACTACGGGCGTTCCGGCAGCGACGGTTCCGAGATCGACAGCGCTCGTCACATTGAAGACGCTGCTGACGCCGGCGGTCACGGGATGGCTCTGCACGACGCTGAGGGTGAAGAGTCCCTCCGCATAGCCTCCCCACCTCAGCGGAATCAGGGGCGCAAGAACCGGATAGCGTCCGCTGTTCACCTCCCAGCCGATCCACTCGGTGAGAATCAGCCCACCCCCCTGACTCACGTAGTCCACAAGTGCCTGCTGGCCCGTAATCGGCATGCTGCTCCCAACGCCGGGCCCATCCGGAAGCACGATCGCCGCAAATCCCTGAGGACTCGGGTTGGCTCCATTCCATGAGCCGTCGTCGACGGCAACGGTCACCACGTACCCGGCCGAAACAAGCGCATCGCGGATGTCGACCTCGGTCCCACCGTCGGAGATCAGGAGAACCGATGGTCCATTTACGACCGCTGCCCGTCTTACCGCCGGAGCCAGTGGAGCCGGGTTCGTGGTGACCCCGGTCTTGGGCGGCGGCAGTGAACTTCCCTGGAGGAGCTCGAAGTGCTCCGCTTGGAGGTTGGTCTGCGGCGCGGCGACCACGGCCATGGGCTCGGCGATATCGAACGACAACGGACCAAGGCCGCTGTTGCGAATCGTCAGGGTCGCACTGTCAGTTCCACCAACCGGCGCGGCAAGGCTGAGTGACACCGGTGTGACTGCGATTCCTGGCGCGGGGACCGCCTCGCCGCTGATCGGGATGGTCACAACCGGCGTATCCAGATCATCACTGGCGATGGAAAGGCTTCCTGCTAGGCTTGCAACGAAGCTTCGCGCAAAGCGCAGTCGCAATTCGTGGTAGTTCCCGGGAACTACGACGAACGATCCGGGATCAAGCAGTGAGAACTCCGACGGACTGACCGTCACTCCGCTGACCGTGAGGCCTTCCAGCCCAGTGTTGCTGATGCGGACGACGAGAGTGTCGGGGTAGCCGACGTAGCCGGTGCCGAACGAGAGAGTGCCCGGGGCCACCGAGATATTGGGCCTCTCGGAAGCTGGTCCGATCCAGAGCGCATCGAGGATCGCGGAGCCGTCGAAGCCGCCGAAGATCATAATCCGGTCTCGCGTCGGATCGTAAATCGTCGAGTGGAGATACCTCGCGACGGGCTGTGGCGCGGGAAGAGTGAGCGCCGACCAGACGGTGGTCTGCTCGAGGGGAAGTCCCCAGGCATCGGCGAGCGCAAAGGCGCTCCTTCCACCGAAGATGACCATGCGGTCGCGAATGGGATCGCAGAACGCAGTCTGGCCAATTCGCCCACTCGGCGCCGGGCCAGAAGATCCGAGATAGGCCCATGACGGAGTCCCCGACAATGTGAGAGACCAGACATCGCCCTGAAAAACACCATCCGAGCCACCGAAGACGATCATCCGGTCACGTGTCGAATCGAAGATCGCGGAGTGAAATATTCGCGGGCTCGGCCCCGTTCCGGGGGTCACGTTCGACCAAGCTGGGGGGCTTGCCGCGAGGGAGAGCGCCCAGACGTCTCCTCTCAGCACGCCGTCGGAACCACCGAAGACGATCATCCGGTCGCGCACGGGATCGTAGACCGCGGTATGGCCGTTCCGCGCGCTCGGCGCCGTACCGCTCGTGGACAAGAGCGTCCATGCCGGTGTCCCGGAGAGGGAAAGGGCCCAT
This sequence comes from Candidatus Eiseniibacteriota bacterium, assembly GCA_031431875.1. Classification (GTDB taxonomy): domain Bacteria; phylum Eisenbacteria; class RBG-16-71-46; order RBG-16-71-46; family DASYSL01; genus JANPEF01. The sequence goes on from JANPEF010000053.1 coordinate 1,748, forward strand.
ACGTCCGCGCAGAACAGTCCATCGTTACCGCCGAAGACAATCATCCTGTCGCGTCGTGGATCGTAGATCGCGGAGTGATACTGGCGTGCCGTTGGCGCCTGCCCCATCGGACCGAGCAACGTCCAGGTCGGCGTTCCAGCCAGTGAGAGCGACCACGTGTCCCCGCGCGGGCCGCCGTCGGAGCCGCCAAACACGATCATGCGCTCGCGAACGGGATCGTAGATGGCCGAATGGCCGAATCGCCGCCCAATCGTCTCGAGGAACGTCGTGGAACCGCTCGGCGCGAGGACCGGGTTCCGTGTCGGCGGATCGATCTGACGGAACTCCGGCACGATCCCCCTCAGACCGGCCGCGTCAAGGAAGTCTGTTGGATTCGCGAAAGCGGCGGCGGGCACGAGCTGACTGAGGGACAGGAGTACGAGCGAATACCAGCCGCGGGACGCGGATACCTTCAGCATGCCGACACTCGACATGTTCGCAGGGCAGGCCGCGGGAAGGGGGCGGCGAGGCATCCTGCTCGACGGACGTCGACCGATCGTACAGATCGCGAACTGTTGATTCGAAGGAGCTGTTCAAGGGATATCATGTGCAGCCCGAAACGGAAACAACGCTACGCCCACGGTGATGGGCGTGTCAACTGGCCAGCGACGCAATCCTCGGATAATCAGATGGAGGAGTCCATGGCTGTGCCACGCCAAGCGTCACGTACTCCTCAAGGAGTAGTGTCAGCGTCGAACCAGCCAATTCCGGTCCCGGCGGCCACCCAAACTCCTCCACCTGTGGCCACCCCAAACTCCTACACCTGAGTTGAGCTGAGGGCGGTCCACGCCCTCGGCGGTGCGACGAGACGTTACCCTCACCCCTCACCACTTCGAGGGGGGACAGGAGTGAACGTCTTGAAGAGCCATCTACGGATCACGATTGAAACGCTCATGGGTTGCGGCGTCAGCCAGCGCGAGATCGAGCGTCGCACCGGGGTGGACCGCAAGACCATCCGCCGTTACGCGGCGTTGTCAAACTCCCCCGGGGTGGCCACCGGCTCGGAACCCGCGTCGGAGCACCCCCCCTCACCCCGGCCACCGGCTCGGGCGGGCGAGACGCCTGGGGCGGCGTCGGGTCTCTCGGCCTGCGAGCCCCACCGGGTGAGGAAGGTACCGGTGCCGGTAAACTTCTTGATGCAGTTGCACCCGCCGTCTGCGACGTAGACGTCGCCGGCGGCGTCCGTCGCCACGTCGACGGGAAAGTCGAACTGCCCGTTG
>JANPEF010000054.1:0-4211 GCA_031431875.1 Candidatus Eiseniibacteriota bacterium
CACGCAGCGCGCCGTGATCGACGCGATCGAGGCGCGCTGGCCCATGCTGCGCGGCACCATCCGCGACTACGCAACGGGCCGGCGCCGACCGTTCCTGCGCTTCTACGCCTGCGAAGAGGACTGGTCGAACGCCGATCCCGATGACTTGCTACCTGCAGCGGTGGCCGAGGGGCGGGAGCCGTTGCTCGTCATCGGGGCGATCGCCGGCGGCTGAGCGTACAATCGCCTCGAGCACCTCCCCCCCGCCTACCGAAAGGACGCGCCGTGAATCCCCTCGCCCGCTGGGCCGCCCAGGCCCCCCACTTCCACGCCCTGTTGCGCATCGTCGCGGGTTTCATGTTCGTCCTCGCGGGCACGTCGAAGCTGTTCGCCTTCCCCGTGGGGATGCCGCCCGACAACGGGGTCGCCGCGTTCGGCACACAGGTGTGGATCGGCGGCGTGCTCGAGGTGTTCGGCGGAGCGCTCATCCTGATCGGGTTGTTCACCCGGCCGGTCGCGTTCCTGCTCGCCGGCGAGATGGCGGTCGCCTACTTCCAGTTCCACGCGCCACGCTCGTTCTGGCCGACGGTCAACGGCGGCGTGAGTGCCGCGCTCTACTCCTTCATCTTCCTGTGGCTCTCGGCCGCAGGCGCGGGCCCGTGGAGTGTGGACGCGATGCGTCAGCGGAACAGCGCGCGGGCGAAGGCTTCCTCCCACTCGAAGTAGATGAGGGCGACCGCGACGAGGTCGAACGCCGTGTGGGCGACCATGAGCGGCACGATCCGCCGCGTCCGCGCGTAGATCGCGCCGAACACGAGTCCGACCACGCTCGCTGTTGTACGCCGGGCAGTCCTTGCTCGGGCGCGTGCGCGAGGCCGAACAGCGCCGCCGTGAGCACGACGATCGCCGCCTGCGCCGCCGTACTGCGCCCGAGCAGCGCACCCAGGCGCTCGAAGAAGTACCCGCGAAAGACCACTTCCTCGCCGAAGCCGGCGGCCACCACGATCGTGAAGATCATTCCCGGCAGTGCCGCGGGGTTTCCGGCGATGAAGTGATACGCCGCATTGATCGGCGGCGCGCCCAGCGCCGGCATCACGATGGCTTTCATTAAGAGCTTGAACGCGGCCCCGAGCACGATCGCGGCGACGATCGTGGTGACGGGGTGGCGCAGCGGGGCGAAACCGAGCGCAGCGAACGGCGTGCGCGACCGTTGTGCCCGCGCGAGGGCGAGCAGTGCGCTGAGCGGCGCGAAGAGGAAGTTGCCTGCGAGCACGACGGCGATCGCGGTCAGCCCCGTCGGGCCGAACGCGCGCAGGCGGGCGGCGAACGGGTCGTCCGGCAGCGCGGACGGGTGAGTCGTTGAATCGGCGTTCATGCGGGGGCGATCAGCTCCTGGACCGCCGCGCGGGCCGCGGGATCGGGCTCCCGCTGCGGGCCGGACAGGGCGAGCGGGACCGCGGGACCCTCGCCGAGCGTCACCAACCCCCGCCACAGTCCGCGCTTCCGCGTCAGCCCCCCGAAGTCCGGATCCTGGAAGGTCGGCGACTTGGCCCATCCGAACACGACTCGCCGTCCTTCACTTCGCCGCGGGCAGCACCGGCGTCCGCCACTTCGCGTCCCGCGCCACCTGCTTCGCACGGTCCGTGGCGAAGGGGAAGTAGTCGAGCACGTCGTACTCCCACACGTTCGTCGGGAAGATCACGACGAGTTCGGCCAGGCCGTCGCCCAGGTTCGTGAACGAGTGCGGCATCATCGGCGGGATGTTGACGATGTACGGTCCCTCCATCGTGAAGATCGAGTCGCCCAGCGCGTACATGACCTTCCCGTCGAGGAGCACATGGGATTCCTCGCCCATGTGGGTGTGCATCGGCGGAGCGCCGCCCGGCGCCGTGTACGTGATGCCGACGGTCAGGTTCCGGTAGCCGTGCCGCTGCCCTTCCATGACGTGGACGAACTCACCGGGGCCGGGATGGAGGACGTCGAGGTCGTCCTTGGAGAGCGCAAAGTCCTTGACCGTCGTCATGGTTGGCGCGTTGAAGGAACCGGGAACCCGCCGCGTCTCGAGCACCGCGTGCGGGTGGTGCTGCGCGTGCAACGCCTTCCGCGCATCATCGACCCCCAGGATCAGCTCGCCGTGCGCGACCGTCTGGCCAGGCCCCGCGCTTGCCTCGGTGTGAGTCACGGTGGGCTCGGGCGGGATTGTGGGCTTCGCCACGGCGGTCTCTTCGGTGGCCTGCTTCGCCGGGGAACACGAGGCGAGCAGGAAGGGAAGCGCGAGCGTCATCAGGCATCGGGTCATCGGTCGGAGCATGGGTCGACCTCCGGATCAGGGGACGGCTGGAGTTGTTGCCGGGAAGGAGGCTACTCCAGTTCCAGCGTCATGCAAGTGCTGAACGAGTCGAGCCCGTACTGCGCGAACGGCGGGCAGCGCACGAAGCCGTGACGCGCGTACAGGGCGTGCGCCGCCGCGAACGGCGCGCCGGAGCCGGTCTCGAGAGAGACGCGGCGATAGCCGCGGGACCGGGCGACGGCGAGAATGTGCTCGACCAACATCGAGGCAACACCCTGCCGTTGCGAACCCGCGGCCGTCCGCATCGACTTGATCTCGCCGTGCGTCGGATCGAGCTCCTTCACCGCGCCGCAACCCGCGAGTTGCGTTCCACGCCACACCGTCCAGAACGTGATCGCCGGTGCGCGCAACGCATCGAGGTCGAGCGCGTGCACGCTGCCCGGCGGCGAGAAGCGCCGCATCTCGGCGAGGTGCGCCTCGAGCAGCGCGGCGATCTCGGGGCCGCGCAGGTTGTCGACGCGGACCGTGAAAGGCCCGGGCGCGGCGCTTGTCACTTGATCCCGATCACCATCGAGTCCGGACCCACGAGGTGCTCCACGCGCGTCGAGCTGAATCCGGCCGCCTTCATCCATCCCGAGCAGTCGGCGCCGGTGTAGTCGAAGCCGCCCGGCGTCTCGATCAGCATGTTGAGGCTCATCATGAGGCCGAAGGCATTCTTCGAGCGGTCGTCATCGATGATCGACTCGTACACGATGAGCGCGCCGCCTGCGGGGAGCGCGTCGTACGCTTTGGCGATCAGCATCTGCTTGGTGGGCAGGTCCCAGTCGTGGAGGATGTGCCCCATCAGGACGACGTCGGCTTTCGGGAATGCGTCCTTGAAGAAGTCGCCGGGCGCGAACTTCAGGCGATCGGCTACGCCGAACCTCGCGACGTACTCCTCGAAGATCGGCGCGACCTCGGGCAGATCGAAACCAAGGCCGGACAGGTGCGGGTGCGCCAGTGCGACCTGCGCAGCGAGGTCACCCTGCGCGGTGCCCACGTCGACGAACGTACGATGTTCCTTCCACGGGAATGCGCGCGCGATCAACAGATTCGCGCCGTGGCTGATGCCCGTCATCGCCGCGAGGAACTGCGCGAGCCGAGCGGGATCGGCGTAGAGCTCCTCGAACAGACCCGGTCCCCCGCCCTTCACCTCGTTCTGCGGCTGCCCCGTGCGCAGCGCCTCGGTCAGGTGCCCCCAGAACGGATACAGGCGATGATTCGCCATCTCGAGGATGCCACCGACGTACGACGGCTTCTGCCGGTCGAGGAACAGGTCGGTCTCGGGCGTGTTCGAATAGCGATCGCCGGCGCGCTGCAGGAATCCAAGTGCGACGAGGGTGTCGAGGAAGTCGCGGGCCGAACGCTCGTGCAGCCCCAGCCGGCCGACCAGCTCGGCGTACGCGCGCGGACCACCCGCCAGTTCGCTGAAGAGCCCCAGCTCGATCGCGCTCAGGAGTGTCTTCGCCGGCCAGAACGCGAGGCCGGTCTGCAGGATCTTCTCGGGATTCGGGTGGTCGGACATGTGGAACCCCTCTGGTCGTGCGTCCGGATTTCCGTAGCCGGATCCAGGCTGGAAGAGTCCGGCGGCGCGTTTGGAAGCCACCTGACTCGCTTGGAGCCACCTCGCTCGCGCAATTGCAACACCACTGCTCTCTGTAGTTCGATTCATATCGTTCGCCATTGCCAAGCGTTGCGTGAATCCGTCTAACGACCAAGCTCACCTGCCCGGCCCGCTCGATGAGCTGCGAATCTCGAAAGTCGTCATGCGGGCCGGGTCAGGTGCAGCGCCTGGTTCGGCGTCTTGGGGAGGCCGCGGGAGCCCGATCATATACGGGACGAGGAGCGGCGACCCGCTCGAGCGCTCAAACCCGGCCTCCCACTCGTACTCATCGCAGCCGAC
>JANPEF010000055.1:0-58018 GCA_031431875.1 Candidatus Eiseniibacteriota bacterium
GTCCACGTGTGACGGCGCTCACGGCGTCGAGCGCGGGGCCGCTGCAGGCGCCCTGCTCGAGCGCGCACAGGTCGAGCGCGGCGCGCGCCCACGACGTGCCCGGCGCGCTACGCAGCAACACGTCGCGCTCGGCGAGGGAGCGCTCGACATCGCCGGCGGCCAGCAACGCCTCGGCGCGCAGGAAGCGCAGGGCGGCATCCGATGCCGCCGCGCCGGACGCGGGAGCAGCGCCTGCGGCGAGCGCCTCGGCAGCGAGCGCGGCGGCGCGATCGGGGCGGCCGACCTCGAACTCGTAGGCGGCGGCACGGCCCAGCGCCTCGCGGCGGCCGACCGCGGCGGACGCACCGACAGCCGCCCCGGCGAGAGTCGCCAGGACGGCCGTCGCGGCCACGAAGCGTGGCCACGCGAAGCGGAGTCGCTGCGTCAGGGCGTGGTCTCCGCGATCGCTTCGAGCGTCGAGCCCGTGCCCTCGCCACGCGCGATGAGGCGCAGCAGCGACAACGCCTCGTTGCGCACCGCGCCGGTCCACTCGACGCGTTCGACGCGCCGGTCGGCCGCCTCGATCTCGACCCGCACCGCGCGCGTGCCGGGACGCACGCGGGCGCGCATCACCTCGCTCCAGGTGCCGGCGTCGAGCGACGTCCACTCGGCGGTGCCGTAGGTGCGGCGCGCGACCTCGACGCCGTCGACGAACGCGCGAAGGGTCGCCGGGCGGGCGCGGCGTTCGATCGCCAGGTAGACCGCGAGCTCGGTCGGCCGTTCGATCGCCAGGTCCTTCTCGGCCGCGGCCAGGCGCGCCTCGCTGCTGGCGAGGAAGCTGTCGGCCTTCGCCTGCTCGAGACGCCATGCGGACAAGCCCGCCAGCGCACGCTCGTAGTCGCGCGCCGCCGGTGCGGTCGTCGCGTGCGACAGCGTATCGAGTGCGGCCTGCGTGGCATGGAGCCGCGACAGCCCGCGCGCCTCGGCAGCGGTCAGGTCCCTGGGCCGCTCGCGGCGCGTGCGCGGATCGTTGGCCCGCGCCTCGAGCACGGCGAGGAATCCCGCACGATAGGCGACGAGGAACGGCGGCAGGCCGAGCATCGCCGCCGGTGCGTCCGCGCCCGGCGCGGTTCCGCTGCCGATCTCGGCCCCGCGCGCCGAGATCGTGTTGCCGCGCAGCGCATCGAAGACGCCACCGGCGCCGCGCCCGTCGCCCAGGTACCAGGCGGTGCCGCTGCCCAGGCGGGCGGGCAGGAGCCCGCGCGACAGCACGGCCGTGCGAGGTGAACCGATCGCCGCCCGTGCGGAGTTGTCGCTGACGATGAACGCGGCGAGGAGCGCGCTCGGCTCGATCCAGCCCGCCTCGATCGGCAGCGAGTCGAACACGAACGGCACCGCGACCGAGGTGAGCCGCCCCGATTCGGCGAACGTGAACGCGCGCGCTCCCCGATCGGGGGACGAGTAGACGAACGTCCACGCGCGCGCCGACCCGTCGGCGGCCAGCGTGTCGGCGTTCTCGACATAGACCAGGAAGGCATCGCCCGACCACACGTGGGCGGTCGTGTGCGCGCCGGGCAACAGGTCGATGGCACGCAGGAAGCGCACCGGCGGGCGCGTGGCCGCGCGGGCCGCGATGCTCTCCTCGACTTCGCCGGGACGTGCATGCGCCCGCGACGCGAGACCGCCGAGGAGGCACAACAGGAGAAGACCCGCGAGCACGGGAACGACGCGTGCGCGGAGCGGGGTACAGGCGAGCATGGCGGACTCCGTTCCGAGAGGTGCCAAGGAAGAGCGGGGCCGGCGCGGCCACCGGGGGAATTATCGGCGGCTGGCGGGCGGGCCTGAAGCCCAGTCTACAGGAGCAAGTGCAAGTGGGAGCGGGTTTTGTGGCATGATCCGCCGATGCGCCGCCTGCTCGGGTTCCTGGCCGTTCTCGCCGCCCTCGTCCTCCTTGCCGGGGGCTTCCTCGCCTGGACGATCCAGCGCTCGGTCCCGCCGGCCCGTGAGATGCACGCCGTCCTGCCCGCCGGGCTCGCGATCACCGCCGACGCAGGGGTGACCATCGACTTCGATGCCCTGGGCACCCCCACGATCCGCGGGGGATCCGAGGCGGCCGTCGCCTTCGGCCAGGGCTACGCACACGCCCGCGACCGCCGCTTCCAGATGGAACTCCTGCGCCGCACCGCGGCCGGCCGCCTGTCCGAATTGGTGGGCCGCGCCGCGCTGTCTTCGGACCGCTTCTTCCGCACCCTCGGATTCGCCGTCGTCGCCGATGTGGGCACGGCCCGGCTCGGTCCGCATCGGCGGGCGCTGTTCGAGGCCTACAGCGCCGGCGTGAACGCGTGGGACGCCACGCACCCGCCGCCGCCCGAGTTCCTGCTGCTCGGTGCGCCGGTCGAGCCGTGGACGCCGCGCGACATCGGGCTCGCCTCGCTGCTCATGCAACAGGACCAGTGCTGGGAAGCGGCGGGCGACGAGCGCGATCGCGAGATCATGGAATCCGCGTTGTCGCCCGCGCTGGTCGAGTTCCTCACGCCGGTCGTCACCGCGTGGGACACGCCGCTGCTCGCCGGTGCGGCGCCGGCCGAGGCACCGCTGCCCACGCCCGCGGACGTCGACTTGCGCACGGCGCGTGCGTGGGCGCCATCACACGCGCCAGTGTCGGTCGCCCTCGCGTTCGGTCCGCGGATGGAACGCGACGGCGCGCAGGGCAGCAACGGCTGGGCGGTCGCAGGCGCGCGCACGCGCTCCGGCCGCCCGCTGCTGGCCAACGATCCGCACATGACATTGCGTGTGCCGACTCTGTGGCATCGCCAGCGACTCGAGTTCGCCGACGACGCGCGCGATGCGGCCGGGGCGCCGCTCGCGCGGGCGATCACCGGCGCGACCTTGCCGGGCGTACCGGGTATCGTTTTCGGCTCGAATGGCGCGGTCGCATGGGGCGGGACGAATGTGCAGGGCGACTTCGTGGACCTGGTGCGCTGCATGCCAGCCGATGCCGAGACGCTTGCGTATGTAGGGCCCACCGGGCCCGAACGCTTCGGAGTTCGCCTCGAGGTGATCGCGGTCAAGGGCACTTCGCCTGAGAGCCTCCGCGTGCGCACGACGCGCTTCGGTCCCATTGTCGGGCCCTCGCGCGCGAAGGGCGGCGGGCTGCTCGCCGCCCAGTGGTCGGCGCTCGATCCGGCGACGCTCGACACCGACCTGTTGCCGATCGACCGCGCGACGTCGCTCGACGGGTTTCTCGCCGCGCTCGCGACGTACCGCGGGCCGCAGCTCTCGGTCGTCGTCGCCGACTCGGCGGGGCGGGTGGGCTGGAAGGTGGGTGGCCTCATGCCGCGCCGTGGCCCGGGCGCTTTCGATCGCGTGCGCGACGCGACCGACCGCGACGCGGCATGGACCGGCTACGTGGCGTGGGACTCGGTGCCGGCGCTCGTCGACCCGAAGGACGGAGTGATCTTCAGCGCCAACCAGCGCATGGTCGGCGGCCGCGAGTGGGCATTGCTCGGCGGCTCGATCGGCGCGCCGTGGCGCGCGCGGCGGATCGCCGCGGTGCTGGGCGCCCGCACCGACTTCACGGCGGCCGACATGGGCGTGCTTCAGAACGACCTCGACGCGGCGTACCTCGAGCCGACAGCCGAGGCGATCGAACGGGCGCTCGCCGCACTGCCCGCGGCCGAGCTTGCCGCCGACGACACGCTGACGCGCGTCGCCGCGATCCTCGCCGGGCGTGAGCGCCGCGCCGACTCGACGTCGGTCGCGCACGCCTACCTGGTGCAGGCGCGCACCGCGATCCGCCAGGCGCTGGTCGATCCCCTCGTCGCGCCGTGCGCGGCGGTCGACTCGGAGTTCGTCTACACGTGGCCGCTGGTCGACGAGGTCGTGCGGCGCCTGCTCGCCGCGCGCGCCCCGCACCTGCTGGACAGCAAGCACGGAGACTACGATGCGGCGCTGTGCTTCGCCGCCCGCCGCGCCGCCGCCACGCTCGGCGCGCGCGTGCCGGGCACGCCGTTCGATCGCATCACGTGGGGGCAGGTGAACCGCGGCGACCTGGCGCATCCGCTCGGCGGCGTCTCGCCACTGCTGGCCCGCCTGCTCGACCTGCCACGCCCGGCGTTCGCCGGCGGCGCCCACGTCGTGCGCGTCATGCAGCCCCGCCACGGGGCATCGTTTCGCATGGTCGCCGATCTCGCCGATCCCGCGGCGTCCACGTTCGCGTTGCCGGGCGGGCAGAGCGGGCACTTCCGCTCGCCGCACTACGGCGACCAGTTCGCGACCTGGTGGGAGGGGCGTGCGACGCCGCTCGAGCCGGGGCCGCCGGTGGGGAACAGCCGCCTCACTCCGGGCCGGCGCCCGCGTGTTAGGATTCGCCGTCCCGCGCGCCACGCGCGGCCACGCCATGTTCAGGGAGGTTCATGAAGCGCCAGACGAAGATCGTCGCCACACTCGGGCCCGCCACCGCCTCGTACGAGAAGATCCGCGCCCTCGTCGACGCCGGGATGGACGTCGCCCGCCTCAACCTGTCGCACGGCAGCCAGGACGAGCATCGCGAGATCTATCATCACATCCGTCGCGCCTCCGACGAGTCGGGGCGCGCCGTCGGCGTGCTGCTCGACCTGCAGGGCCCGAAGATCCGCCTCGGCGAGTTCACCGGGGGTCGCGCCGAGCTGGTCGACGGCGCCACGTTCACCATCACCACCGAGCCCGGCGAGGCCCCGCACGGGAATGCGCGGCTGGCCTCGACGACCTACGCCGAGCTGGCGCGCGACGTGAAACCCGGCGACGCGCTGCTGATCGACGACGGGCTCATTCGGCTGGAGGTCGTCGAGTCCGACGGCGTGCGCGTCACGACGAAGGTGATCGAGGGCGGCCCGGTCAAGGATCACAAGGGCATCAACCTGCCCGGCGTCATCGTGAGTGCGCCCGCGATGTCCGACAAGGACAAGGCCGACCTCGAGTTCGGCCTGTCCCTGCGCGTCGACATGGTCGCCCTGTCGTTCGTGCGCCGCCCCGAGGACGTGCGCCAGGCGCGCGAGTTCATGCTCGCCCGCGGCGCCGAGCTGCCGATCATCGCCAAGATCGAGAAGCCCGAGGCCGTGACGCGGCTCAAGGAGATCGTCGAGGCCGCCGACGCGATCATGGTCGCGCGCGGCGACCTGGGCGTCGAGCTGCCGCTCGAGCGCGTGCCGGTGGTGCAGAAGCAGGCGATCCAGATGGCGCGTCGCTTCGGCCGCCCGGCCATCGTCGCGACGCAGATGCTCGAGTCGATGATCGAGCACTCGCGCCCGACGCGCGCCGAGGCATCGGACGTGGCGAACGCGATCCTCGACGGCGCCGACGCCGTGATGCTCTCGGGAGAGACGAGCGTGGGCCTGTACCCGGTCGAGGCCGTGCAGGTGATGGACCGCATCATTCGCGAGGCCGAGTCGGCGAAGTTCGACGGTCCCCGCGACCGCCGCTTGCCGGTCGCGACGACCAAGCAGGAGGCGATCGCCGAGGCCGCCGTGCGCGCCGCCTCCGAGCTGGGCGCCGCCGCGATCGCCGTCTTCACCCAGACCGGCATGGCCGTCAAGTACGTGGCGAAGTATCGCCCGACGGTGCCCCTGCTGGCATTCACCACCGAGCAGGTCGTGCGCAGCCAGTTGAGCCTGGTGTGGGGCGCCGAGACCTTCATCGTCCCGACCGTCGATCACACCGACGGGATGGTGCAGCAGGTCGAGCGCGCGATGATCGACCTCGGACGCGGTCGCGAGGGCGACATCGTGATCATCGTCGCCGGCACGCCCCCGGGTCGGCGCGGCACGACGAACATGCTGAAGATCCACCGCCTGGGCGATCCGGGCTAGAGATCGCGCGCGCCGCGCGCAAAGCGGAAGGAGGGCGCATGTCGAAGGAGCCGTTGGTTCCCGCCGGACCCGACGAGGTCCGGGTCACGCTCGATCGTCGTGAGCCCGTGGCCGAGGGCACATGGGCGTTCCACCTGGGCCTCGGCGGCACGCACCTGCCGTACGCGCCCGGGCAGGCCGTCGACCTGCGCTTTCCCGGTGCCACGCGGCCCGACCCGCGCGGCCACGTCCGTCCGTTCTCGCTCGCCGCCGCACCCGGAGCGCCGCGCCTGACCATCGCCACCCGCATTCGCGAGAGTCCCTTCAAGCAGGACCTGCTCGAGGCCCCTCTGGGCACGGAGCTGTTCGTGTCGAAGCCGTGGGGCGACTTCGTCGTCCCGGCCGAGGAGATGGACGTGGTGTTGATCGCCGGCGGCATCGGCGTCACGCCGTTCCGCTCGATGCTGCAGGAGGCGATCGCCACGTCGGCCCGCGCCGACCTGTCGCTCCTGCACTCGGGCCGCACGCCCGAGGAGACGCCGTTCCTCGACGAGTGTCGCCGCTGGGCCGCGACCCACCCGCACTTCACCTACCTGCCCACGATGACGAAGGCCGAGCGCTCGCCGCACCCCTGGCTGGGCGAGCGTCGCCGGATCGATGCGCGCTTCCTGCGCGAAGTGCTCGACGACGATGCGCACACGGCGCTCTACATGGTCGCGGGGCCCCCGGCGTTCGTCGAGGACGTGGCCTTCGCGCTCGAGAAGATCGGCGTGCCCGACGCGCGCGTGATGCGCGACGCGTTCGACGGCTATTGAGCGAAGAGCTGCGCGATACGCTCGTCGCCGTTGGCAGCGGCATCGCGATGATGGCCGGCTTCGCGTCGGTCATCGGGATCGTGATCGGTGGCGCATGGGGCGTGGCGTGGCTCGCCGCGTGGCGGCGGCGGCGGGGCGCAACTTGAGCCGTTGTGGGCGATATCAGGTTTCGAGACCGCCCGATTCAGCCGCTCGGGCACCTCTCCGAGGCGGTTCCAACGTTATACGCGACAACACGCAAACGGGATCAGTCGGCATCATCGAGCTTTGCGGGGCGGTCCAGCAGAGCGTCCCGCTCTCTCAATTCTCAGGGAATTCCGTGATTCCCGGGACCACGAGCGTTCGTCATTCGGGCGTCCGCAGCGCAGCCACTCAACTCGGGCTCGTCGAATCTGGGAACTCCGCGTGCAGGATCGCAGACACTTGACGGCGGAGTATCGGGACAAGATCCGTCGCCGTGTTCCAAACGATCGGCCAGTCCAGACCGAAGTACTCGTGAACAACGAAGTTGCGGAAGGCAACGATCTTCGCCCAAGGGACTTCTCGATGGCGGATCCGGAAGTCCTCGGTGAGCCGGGAGGCTCCCTCACCGATCACGGTCAACTCGTGAAGCACCGCCGCACGGATCGTCACATCTCCCAGGAAGCTTTCGCGATCCTGCCCGGCGATGTGTATGACGACGTTGTCTGCCGCCTCGATGATATCGAGGAGGTAGAGGCGCTCAGGCCGCATAGAGCACTTGCGCCTCGGCGAGCACTTCCCCGCGCAGCGCCGGCTTCAATCCGTTCTTCGGCACGAGGTCGACCGGCCGTCTGAAGAGCACCGAGAGCTCCGCCTGGAGTTCGATCAGCGTAAAGAGCGTCACACGCGCGCTCTCCTCGAAAAGCACGAGAAGGTCTACGTCACTGTCCGCTCCGGTCTCTCCGCGTGCCGCGGAGCCGAAGACCGCCAACTCGCGGACTTGGTAACGAGCACACAGGGCCGCCAGCGCCTCCTCCGACACGCTCATCTTTTCTGCCGGACTCATGCTTCCCTCCGTCGTGCTGGGGTCCATTTGGCCGCCGCCATCGAGGTCTTCACGTGCAATGGGACTGGGCCTAGTTTCGCACACATCACCCTCGGGCCGGGCACTGGGCCGTGGCCCTCGGGAGATGCCCACGTCAGTGAGAATTGCGGAGTGCACCTCGCCCACCCCGCCCGCACCGAGCGGCGCGACGATCTGGTACGGGCCGAGCTTGGTGCTGGCGGCGAAGGCCACCCGCGGAATCTACGTCAGACTGTGACTTCCGCCGACCGGAGGTGCCGCGCCCGGCCGAAAGACCGCGGGATGTCTTCGCAGTGGCTGCTGGAGGGCCTCCAAACGGTCGCCCTGCCGTAGAGCGGGGCCAGGTTCTGCTACACTCCGCCCTGCTTCGTGCCCAGAGGAGTCTCCGTGTCCCTCGCTCCCGGTCGCGACCTGTCGCACTACCGCCTCGTCGAGCAGATCGGCGAGGGCGGGATGGGCGTCGTCTGGCGCGCCACCGATACGACCCTCGGCCGCGACGTCGCGATCAAGGTGCTGCCCGAGGCGTTCGCGCACGACCCCGAGCGCATGGCGCGCTTCGAGCGCGAGGCATGAGTGCTCGCCTCGCTCAACCACCCCCACATCGCGTCCATCTATGGTGTGGGCTCAGCGGACGGCGTGCGCTTCCTGGCCATGGAGCTGGTCGAGGGCGAGGACCTCGCGGTCCGCATCGCGCAAGGGCCGGTGCCGGTGGTCGAGGCGCTGGAGACGGCGCGACAGATCGCCGAGGCGCTGGAGGCGGCGCACGAAAAGGGTGTCATCCACCGGGATCTCAAGCCCGCGAACGTGAGGGTGACGCCCGACGGCCAGGTCAAGGTGCTGGACTTTGGGCTGGCCAAGGCCCTCGAGGGCGAGGCGTCCGGCGCCGCGGGCTCTTCGCCAATGTCGCACTCGCCGACCATCACCAGCCCGATGACCGCGGCTAACGTGATCCTCGGCACCGCCGCCTACATGAGCCCCGAGCAGGCTCGCGGCAAGAGCGTGGACCGGCGCGCCGACATCTGGGCGTTCGGGTGCGTACTGTTCGAGTGCCTCACCGGGCACCGCACCTTCGCGGGCGAGACGGTGTCGGACACGCTGGCCAAGATCCTGGAGCGCGACCCGGATCTCAAGGCGTTGCCTGGATCGACCCCGCCGCGGGTGCGCGAGCTGCTTCAGCGCTGCCTCGACAAGGACCCGAAGCACCGCCTGCGCGACATCGGCGACGCGCGCATCGTGCTCGAGGAGGTGCTGGCCGCGCGCTCGCCCTCGGGACGGCTGCTGGTCACGGAGGTGGCGGTCGAAGGCACGGCGCGGCGGCGCGTCTCGCTGCTCGCGCCCGCCATCGCCTGCGTGGTCGGCCTGGGCGTCGGCGCTGGGCTGTGGAGCGTGTTCGGACCGCGCGGCAGCGGCGGCGCTGGCACGGAGCCGACCTGCGTCTCCGTGGCGATGCCGCCGAACGTCACCGTCCAGGGCGTGGCGCTCACGCCTGACGGGCGCACGTTGGTCGTCATCGGGCGCCCGAAGAACCCGGAAGGGTCGGAGCCGGAGCTGGCCCGCGTGTACACGCGACGCATGGACCGCTACGAGTTCAAGGAGCTTCCGGGGACTGAAGGCGTGCTTGGCTTGATGCTGTCCCGCGACAGCCGCGAGTTGAGATTCCTCGCCCCGGTCTCGCCCGGAGCGGCCCAGAAGCGGATGGCCCGCATGCCCATCGACGGCAGCGCGCCCGCGACCACCTGGGTGGATTGGAAGGATTCCTGGGAAGATGCCGCGGAGCTGGAGAACGGCGATCTGCTGATCCGGGAGGGCGAGGCGTCCTTCCTCCGACTTCCGAAAGCCGGCGGCGGGGCGTCGGCCCCGGTCAAGAGCGACGCGGGCCGGCCGGGGGTGAGCTACTACGAGTTTACCGGAGCGACGTTGCCCGGCGACCGACGTGTGTTCGTCAACGTGGTTTCCTACGACGCCCGCGGCTGGAACCACAGTGTTGGCGTGATGGACGTGAAGACCGGCAAGGTCAAGGTCATCGAGGAGGACGGTGGCCGCGCCCGCTACTCCCCGACCGGACACCTTCTCTTCTCCCGCGGTGGCACCGTGCTCGCGGCGCGCTTCGATCCCGGACGCCTGGAAGTGCACGGGGCGCCGGTCGCCGTCTGGAGTGGGATCAGCACGCCCTTCACGGTCTCGCCGGGGGCATTCGATCTCACCGGCGAAGGCGCCTTGTTCTACCGGCCCGGCCAGTGGGGGGCGATCGTGCGCTGGCGTTCCTCGACGCCGCCGGCAGGCTCGAGCCCTGGTCATCGGAGCGGCGGGCGGTGACCAGTTCCCCGGTGCCATCGCCCGACGGGCACCGCTTCGCGTGCCAGATCATCAACGCGCGCGGAATCGACGAGATCTGGGTGTCGGACGTGGCCCGCCCAGGGTTCCGGAGGCTCGGGGCCGATCCCAACGCCGACTCCTATGGACCGCTCTGGTCGCCGGATGGCAAGCGCATCGCCTACACCCGGCACGGGAAGGACGGCCGGGACGGGATCTACGTCCAGGACGCGGACGGGGGCGAGGCGAAACGGATCTTGAAGCCCGAGGCGGAGGACGTCGTCTACTTCTCGGGCTCTTGGCTGCCCGACGGTTCCGCGCTGCTGTTGACGCGTACGGAGCCCGGTCACGCCAGCTTGGCGATGTTGCCGCTCACGGGTGTCGAGACGGACTCGAGCCGGGTGCGGCCGCTGCTGCCGAGCACGGCCAACCAGTTCAGTCCCACGCTCTCACGCGACGGGCGCCTGCTCGCCTTCGGAAGCGACGAGTCCGGAAAGGGAGTGACCTACGTCGCCGAGTTCCATCCCGACGGAACCACGGGGAGGCCGGTCGAGGTCAAGACCTCGGGGGCCGACTACCGGTGGTCCGCGGACGGCAAGACGCTGTTCGTCGTCGACGACCGCCGCCGGCTCATGAAGGTCGCGGTCATCACCGCGCCCGAACTCTCGCTCTCGGCGCCGACCGAGGTCCATGACTTCGAGAAGCTCAAGATCGCGATGTGGACGGTGTTTCCCGACGGCCGCTTCTTCGTCGGCTTGAAGAACGAGAACGAGGACGACATCACCCGCTACGACCTCGTACTGAACTGGACCGCGGAGCTGAAGCGGAAGATGCGCGCCGCGCGCTAGAAACCACCCACCTTCTGCGACGCACCTCGATCCCGACCGGGCCGCCGCCTCGTCGGCCAGCGGGGGGATGAGCTCTGCCGCGCCCTCGACTGATTCCTCCGACGCGAGGGGACCGTCAAGAGCTCCCGCGAACCAGCCGGTCAGCTGTGAAGAGGTCCCCCGGCGTCCCCCTCGTGGCCACCGCGCACTGTGACTGCGACCGTCATCCCCAACAATAGGGCGGGCCCGATGAAGGCGTTTCGTTCCGTCTTGTCCATCGTCGGCCTGCTGGCCGCCCTGCCCGCCTCCGCAGCACCCAAGCACATCATCATCAGCGACAGCCTGCTCGCCCATGCCGACCGGTGGGACGTAAAGCGTGGCGACCGCTGGATGGGGATGAACAAATGGCGTTTTGGTGACTATGCCGTCGTGGCCAGCAAGGTGGGATGGACGACCTCGGGCACGCACACGAACCTCTTCAAGACCAGGACGGAAAGCAGCTCCGGCAACAAGTTCTCATTCGTACGGAGCAACATGACGACGGATTCCGCATTCGTGAGCGCCGAGCATCAACTCATGGCACGATCGAACCCGGGATTGAATCGGAGATCCGTTGGCGGACGCGGGGTTCGGCTCGCAGGCTCGATCCCAGCCGCTGTGGGCGAAATCAGTTTTTCAGTGAGTGCCGACGCTCGATGCCCGCAATCTTCCTCGCGCGCTGCCAATTCATCCGCCGCCCGCCTTTATGGCAAGCTCCCGCTCCACCGCCCCGACCTGGTCCGGGCTGCCGATGAACAGCGGCGTGCGCTCGTGCAGGCGCTGCGGCACCTTGTCGAGGATGCGCCTCGTGCCGTCGGTGGCGCGGCCGCCGGCGCGCTCGACCACGTACGCCAGCGGTGCGGCCTCGTAGAGCAGGCGCAGTTTGCCGTGCGGCTTTTTCACCTCGCCCGGGTACAGGTAGAGCCCGCCCTTGAGCAGGGTGCGGTGCACGTCGGCGACCAGGGAGCCGACGTAGCGCGCGGTGTTCGGCGCCTCGGGGCCTGCACCAGCGCGCAGCCCGGCCACGAGCGATTGCACCGGCGGCGTCCACCTGGGCGAGTTCGCCTCATTCACGCTATAGACGCTGCCGCCCGAGGGGATCTTGATGTCGGGGTGGGTGAGGAAGAACGCGCCGATCGAGCGCTCGAGCGTGAACGCGTCGACCGAGATGTCGTCGGCGTAGACGAACATGGTCGACGGCCCGTAGACGACGTAGCCCGCGGCGATGATGTCCGTGCCGGGGCGGTGGAACTGTGCGGGGTCGTCGGGGGCGACTCCGGGCAGGGTGCGCAGGAGCGAGAAGATCGAGCCGATCGTGACGTCGACGTCGATGTTCGACGAACCGTCGACGGGGTCGAAGCACATGACGTAGGGCCCGTCGGGCGCGTCGGTGAAGACGTACGGGTCTTCCATCTCCTCGGAGGCGACCGCGGCGACGAGCCCGGTGTTCGCCAGCGCGTCGAGGAACACCTGGTTGCCGATCTGGTCGAGCTTCTGCACGTCCTCGCCCTGCACGTTGGTCGCGCCGGCGGCGCCCAGCACGCCGGCGAGCCCGGCGCGGTTCACCTCGCGGGCGATGATGCGCGCGGCCAGGTCGAGCCGGGCGAACAGGCGCGAGAACCGCCCGGTGGCGCTGCCCTTCATCGCCTGGCGGCGGAACAGGTGCCCCGACAGGGTGAGTGGATAGCGCGAGGGCGTCGTCACCGGCTCAGGCCTTCGTCACCGCGTGGCCGCCGAACTCGTTGCGCAGCGCGGCCAGCACCTTGCCCGAGAACGTGTCCTCCTGGCGTGAGCGGAAGCGCACTTGTAGCGCTGCGGCGAGCACCGGCATGGGCACGGCGCGGTCGATCGACTCGATGAGCGTCCAGCGGCCCTCGCCCGAGTCGGCGACGACGCCCTTGAGCCCGGTGAGGTCGCCATCCTTCGCGAAGGCGCGCCCGGCCAGCTCCAACAGCCATGAGCGCACGACGCTGCCGCGCATCCAGAGTTGCGACAACTCGGCGAGGTCGTAGTCGTAGTCGCTGGCGTGCAGCAGCTCGAAGCCTTCGGCGTAGGCCTGCATCATTCCGTACTCGATCGCGTTGTGGACCATCTTCGCGTAATGGCCGGCGCCCGCGGGACCCAGGTGGCGGACGCCGTCGGGCGGCGCGAGCGTGTCCATCGCGGGGCGCGCCTGGGCGAACGCCTCGGCCGGGCCGCCGACCATGAGGCAGTAACCCTCGGTCAGTCCCCACACTCCACCCGAGGTCCCGCAGTCGAGGAAACGCAGGCCCTTGCCCGCGAGCATCGTCGCGCGATCGATCGAGTCCTTGAAGAACGAGTTGCCGCCGTCGACCAGCACGTCGCCTGGCGCGCACAGCGCGGCGAGATCGGCGAGCACCTGCGTGGTCGCCTCGCCCGCGGGCACCATGACCCAGATCGTGCGCGGAGCCGGCAGTGCGGCGACGAGGGCCGCGAGACTTGCGGCGGCAGAGCCGCCGGCCTTTTCCAGTGCCGCACCGGCTTGCGGACTCGGCGCATAGCCGATCACCCCGTGCCCGCCGCGCAGCAGGCGCACGGCCATGTTGCCGCCCATCTTGCCCAGACCGACCATGCCGACGTGCATCGTGGAACTCCACCGGGTGGGAGGGAACTCGGGGCGCACGGCGACGCGAAACGGCGCGTGCGGTGCGCGGAAGCACGCCGGACGATAGCACAAGAGCCGGCCCGACGGTCCCCGGCTCGGGTATGCTGCGGGCCGCTCCCGATCCGCTCCCCGGAGGTTTCCCGCAATGATGCGTTTCCTCGGCTCCACCGGCCTCAAGGTCTCGCCCCTGTGCCTGGGCACGATGACGTTCGGCACGCAGTGGGGGCACATCAACGTGTCCGACCAGACGACCGTCGACGCGGTGGTCGCGATGGCGATCGATCACGGCGTGAACTTCTTCGATACCGCGAACGTCTACTCCGGCGGCGAGAGCGAGGAGCAATTGGGCCGCGCGCTCAAGGGTCGACCTCGCGATTCCGTGATCGTCGCCACCAAGGTGCGCGGCCGCATGGGCCCCGGGCCGAACGACGTGGGCCTGTCGCGCCACCACATCCTGCAGCAGGTCGATGCGAGCCTGCGCCGCCTCGGCACGGACTACATCGACCTGTACCAGTCGCACGCGTGGGACGCGGCCACGCCCGTCGAGGAGACTCTGGCGGCGTTCGACACCGCGGTGCAGGCGGGCAAGGTCCGCTACCTCGGCGCCTCGAACCATGCCGGCTGGCAACTGATGAAGGCGCTCGCCACGAGCGATGCGCGCGACGTCGCTCGCTACGTCACGCTGCAGGCGCTGTACAACCCGCTGCAGCGCGACCTCGAGCGCGAGCTCGTGCCGCTGTGCCTCGACCAGGGCCTCGGGATCCTGCCGTGGAGTCCGCTCGCGGGTGGGTTCCTCACCGGGCGCTATCGCCGCGGCATGCCGCGCCCCGCGGCCGCACGGCGCACGGATCCGGACAAGGCCTACCTCAAGTTCGACGAGGAGACGGGCTTCGACGTGGTCGACGCGCTCGACGCAGTGGCGAAAGCGCACGGCGGGACCGTGATCCAGGCCGTGCACAACTGGCTGCTGGCGAAGCCGGGCGTGACCTCGGTGATCGTCGGCGCGCGCGACACGACGCAGCTCGAGGAGAATCTCGGGGCGCTGGCGTGGTCGATGACGCCCGCCGAGGTCGCCACGATCGACGCGATCGCGCCACCCGCGCCGGCGTACCCGTACTGGATGCTCGAACAGTTCCACTCCAATCGCTGACCGCCGGAGCGCCGCCCGCATGTTCGTCGACGAAACCCTCGCCCGCCGGCTCGAGATGCTCGATGCCACGTTCGCCGCGCTCATCGCCACGCAGTTCGCGGCCGACGACGCCGCGGCCGGGCGCGCTTCCGTCGCGGGGTCGCTCACCGTGGCCGGCGCCGTCGCGGCGTGGGTTGCGCCGCACTCGGTGCTGTCGAAGGTGCACGGGCTCGGCCTCCTCGCGGCACCCGAGGATGCCGACCTCGACGTGATCGAGGCGTTCTTCCGCGAGCGCGGCGATCGCTCGGTGAAGATCGAGCTGTCGCCGTTCGCCGGTCCCACGCTCGCGGCGCGGCTTGAGGAGCGCGGCTACCGCACGAGCGGCGTCGAGCAGGTTCTCGTGCGCCGGCTCGGCCCGGCCGATCGGGATGCTCCCGCCGCGCTCGCCCCGGGTTTGACCGTCGAGGCGGTCGATCCAGCCGACGCGGAGACGCGCACGGCCTGGGCGGACGTCTCGGGGCAGGGCTTCTTCGCGCCGTCGGTGCCGCCGCCCGACCTGGTCCGCTACTCCGACCTGTGCTTCGACGTGGCCGACACGACCGCGTGGCTCGCCCGCGTCGACGGACTGCCGGCGGCGACCGGGGCGCATTCGCTGGGCGACGGCGTGTGCGCGCTGTTCGGCGGGGCGACGCTGCCCGCAGCGCGCCGGCGCGGTGCGCACAGCGCGCTGATCGCGGCTCGCCTCGCCGCAGGAGCGCGTGCCGGCGCCACGGTCGCGACGGTCGGGGCCGCCCCCGGTGGCGCCTCGCACCGGAACCTCGAGGCGGCCGGGTTCACGGTCGCCTACACCCGCCCGCAGCTCGTGCGGGCGTGGGCCTGACCCCGGAATGACTGCGGAGTGACTCGGGCGGCGGCCTGTGCTTTGATGGGTGAGACGATTCCCCGGTCGGAGACCCCATGAGCCCCGACACACCCGAGACGCCCGAGCCCATCGATCCCGCGGCGCCCGACGCGACGCCGCGTCGCGGTCGCGGCCGTCCGCGTCGGGACCCCGCCACGCCCCTGCGCGACCCCGGCGTGATCGGCGGGCGCGAGGCGGAAACGTTCTCGCGGGCCATCCTCAACTCCCTGTCCGCCCACATCGCCGTGATCGAGCGGGACGGCCGCATCATTGCCGTGAACAAGGCGTGGGATCGTTTCCTGCAGGAGGTCGAGGCCGACCTGCCGAAGGCGCCCCGCCTGGGCGATAATTATCTCGATGCCCTGCATGACGGATTCTCGTTCCCGGGTCCGGCGGCTGCCGAGGCGTTGGCTGGCATCCAGGACGTCATCGACCGCCGCCGGGCCCGCTTCGAACACGAGTACTTGCTGGTCGTGGCCGGGGAGACCCGATGGTTCGAACTCTCCGCCACCCCGCTGCTCGGGGCGGCCGGCGGGGCCGTGGTCGCCCACAGTGAGATCACCGCCCTGCGGGTCGCCGAGGCGAGCGAAGCGGAGAAACACCGCCTGCTCGAGGCTGTGCTCGAGAGCAGCGCCGACGGAATCGTCGTCGCGGATGCCACAGGAGCCTTCACGCTCTTCAACCGGGCGGCGCGCGAGATCGCCGGCGTCGGCGTCGTCGACAGCGATCCGGCGAGCTGGACCGAGCGATATGGAATCTTCAAGCCGGATCGCGTCACGCCGTTCACCCTCGAGGAACTGCCGCTGTTTCGGGCCATGCTCGGCGAATCGTCCGATCGCGTCCTCATGTACCTGCGGAACGAGGTGATTCCCGACGGCCGCTTCCTCCGCATTTCGGGCCGGCCGTGGGTCCTCGCCGAAGGGGAGCGCCGGGGCGGCGTCGTCGTGTTCAGCGACATCACCGCCGATGTCCTCGCCGCCGAGGACTCCCGCCTGCAGATCCAGGTGCTCGACGCGGTGCCGCTGGCCATCCTCGCACTCGATGCCGAAGGCATGATCGTCTACTGGAACCAGGCCGCGGAGCGCCTCATGGGCTGGAGCGCCGCCGAACTGGTGGGCCGGCGCAGCCGCGACGTGCTGCTCGACGAGGCCGACCGCGAGCAGGTCGACGGCATCCGCGCCTACCTGCTCGCCGGGAAGCCGTTTCGTGGCGAGTTCCGCGTCCGCCGGCCCGATGGCTCGCACGCGCGCATCCTCGCCTCGGCCTCGGCCCGCCACAACACCGACGGGGTGCTCGACGGCTTCGTCGTCGTCGGCTACGACGTGAGCGAGTCGGTGCGGGCGCAGGACGCGATGGGGGACCGCCAGAGCGAGGTCCAGCAGTTCCAGAAGATGGAGGCGATTGGCCGGCTGGCCGGCGGGCTCGCGCACGACTTCAACAACCTCATCACCGTGATCCGCGGCAACGCCGACCTCCTGCTGGCCCGCATCCCGGCGGGCGATCCGCTGCGCCGCGACGTCGAGCAGGTCACCCGCGCCGTCGATCGCGCGAGCCAACTCACGGCCCAGCTCCTGGCATTCGGCAAGCAGCGGCCCATGGAGCCGGTCCTGCTGTCACTCAACGGCGTGGTGTCCGACTTCATGCCGCTGATCCGCCGCACGCTCGACGAGGACGTGCGCATTCACGTCGCGCTCGATCCCGACACCGGCCGCATGCGCGCCGATGCGTCGCAACTGGGCCAGGTGCTGCTCAACCTGGTGATCAACGCGCGCGACGCGATGCCCGAGGGCGGCAACCTGTCGATCACCACACGCAACACCGAGATCGACACGACTTTCCCCGGGTCGCCCGGGCCGCTGGCACCGGGTCCATACGTGCAACTCTCGGTCGCCGACACGGGCATCGGCATGGACGAGCGAGTCCGGGCGCGCGTGTTCGAGCCGTTCTTCAGCACGAAGGCGCCGGGGCGCGGCACCGGGCTCGGCCTGTCGACGGCGTACGGCATCGTGCGCCAGCTCGGCGGGCATATCTGGGTCTACAGCGAGCCCGGTCGTGGCACCACGTTCAAGATCTACCTGCCGCGCGAGTTCGAGACCGCCTCGCCGCCGGTCGCCCCGCCGCCGGTCGCGACCCCGCCGCCGGCGGCCGCGGCCACGATCCTGCTCGTCGAGGACGATGACGCGGTGCGGTCGATCGAATGCCGCCTGCTCGAGATCGCCGGCCACGTCGTGCTCGAGGCGCCGCACGGCGAGGCGGCTGTCGCCATCCTCCGCGACCATCCCGGGCGCATCGACCTGGTGATCACGGATGTCCTCATGCCCGGGATGACCGGCCGCGAGGTCGTCGAGGCGACGCGCCGCATGCGGCCCAACACCGCCGTGCTCTACGTCTCGGGGCACTCGGGCGACGTGCTCGCCCGGGTGGGCGGCGAGGCCGACGCCCCGTTCCTGCAGAAGCCGTTCTCCGCAAACGAGTTGCACGCTGCCGTTCGCAGCGCACTCGAAGCCATGGGCGAGTCCCGTTCCTGATCGATTCACCGGAGGAGCCATGCATTTTCCCGCCGAACCGTTTCGCATCAAGGTGGTCGAGCCGCTCAAGTACACGACGCGCGAGGAGCGGGTGCGCCTGCTCGAGGAGGCGGGGAACAACCTGTTCAAGGTCCCGGCCGACTCGATCTACGTCGACCTGCTCACCGACAGCGGCACCTCGGCGATGAGCGACCGCCAGTGGGCGGCGATCATGATGGGCGACGAATCGTACGCGGGGAGCCGCAACTTCTACCACTTCGAGGCCGCCGTGCGCGACCTCACGGGCTATCGCCATGTGATCCCCACCCACCAGGGTCGCATGGCCGAGAACCTGCTGTTCCACACCGTGGTCAAGCCGGGCGACGCGATCCCGAACAACATTCACTTCGACACCACGCGCGCCAACGCCGAGCAGGCCGGTGCCGTGCCGCTCGACCTGGTCGTGCCCGAGGGTCTCGACCCGGCGCATCGTGGCCCGTTCAAGGGCAACATGGACACCGAGCGGCTCGATCGCGTGCTCACCGAGCGCAAGGGTCACGTGCCGCTGGTCATGCTCACGATCACCAACAATTCGGGTGGCGGCCAGCCCGTGTCGATGGCAAACGCGCGGGCGACCGCCGAGGTGTGCCGGCGCCACGGCGTGCCGCTGTTCTTCGACGCCTGCCGCTTCGCCGAGAACGCGTGGTTCATCCAGCAGCGCGAGGCGGAGTTCGCCAGCACGAGCGTGGGCGACATCGCGCGCGCGATGTTCGCGCTCGGCGACGGCTGCACCATGTCGGCGAAGAAGGACGGTCTGGTCAACATCGGCGGCTTTCTCGCGCTCAACGACGAGGCGTGGTCCGACCAGGTGAAGCACCGGCTCATCCTGGTCGAGGGGTTTCCGACGTACGGCGGGCTCGCCGGGCGCGACCTCGAGGCGATGGCGCAGGGCCTGCGCGAGGTCCTCGACGAGAGCTACCTCGCCTTCCGCATCGGCCAGGTGCGCGAACTCGGCGAGGCGGTGAGCGACGCGGGGGTGCCGATCGTCCAGCCGCCGGGCGGCCACGCCGTGTACCTCGATGCGAAGGCGATCGCGCCGCAGATCCCGCCGCACGAGTTCCCGGGGCAGGCGATCGTCGTCGCGCTGTATCGCGACTACGGGATCCGCGGCGTCGAGATCGGCAGCTTCATGTTCGGCACCGAGGACCCGGCGACCGGCCAGCCCGTCGCGCCGCCGCTCGAGCTCGTTCGCCTGGCGATCCCGCGGCGTGTTTACACCAAGGCTCAACTCGCCTACGTGGCCCAGAGCGTGATCGAGGTGTACCGCCGTCGCGACTCGCTGCGCGGCTACCGGATCACGCAGGGCGCGCCGTTCCTGCGCCACTTCACGGCCCGGCTCGAGGAAGTGCCGGCCGCCGTGCCCGCCGGGCGGGGGTAGCCTCCGTCCGTCCGCAGGCTCCGTCCGGCTCCGTCCGGCTGGCGGGGGGCGCAGGGCTCCTGTACGCTTGTGGGGTCCTGCGCGTCCGCGGCGATCGGCCCGGCGCTGGGAAGCGCGCCCTTGATCGGAGACCCCATGAACTCGCATCCGCGCCCCGTCTTGCAGCAATTCCGCGCCGCGTTCGTCTCCCTTGCGGCGGGCGCGCTTGCGCTGGCCGTGCTCCCCTCGTGCAGCCCCGACGTTTTTCGGATCGCGGTCGACAGCGGAGGCGTCGCCTTCGATGCGAAGTTCCAGGCGCGCCCCGGCGACCTCGATGCACCGGGCGCGGCGTCGCATGCGCGTGTCGGTCATCCCTGGTTTCCGCTGACGCCCGGCCGCTACACGGACTTCCGGATCTCGCGCTACCCGTCCCCTGAGCCGACGTACGTGCGCGCCACCATCGGCGAGCCCGAGGAGTTCTTCGGTCGCATGGCCACGCCGTGGGTCTACGGCCCGGTGCCCGGCCTCCCGGTCGACGAGTCGCTCGCGGGCCTGCGCCAGTACTACTCGGTCGACGCCGCGGGAGCACTGCGCATGCACGGCGCGCAGAACGACGGGATCATGTCGTACATGGAGCCGCCCATCCGCCACCTGCCGCCCGCGCCCACTCCGCAGGCGACGTGGATCGACACGACGTTCTTCCGCTCGTTCTTCCCGGGCATGGAGCCGATCTTCGCCGGGGCGCAGACCTACACCTCGACGTTGTCCGAACGCGCCTTCCTCGACCTGCCCGGCAAGCCCGCGCACGCGCTACGGCGCTCGCAGGTGATCGACGAATTCGACGGGCCGGTTCCCGGCGCCGGGTTCGCGCTCGCCGGGCTCGATGGCACATCGCTCGCCGCCGCCCTGCTCGACGGAGAGTCGCCGGAGCTGGCACTCGCCGCGGCCCGCGGCGACCCGCGCGATCGCCCGACGCTCGACCCCGAGAAGGGGATCTGGTTCGCGCGCGGGCAGGGCTTCGTCGCCCGCGACTACCCGCACGGCCCCGGTTCGAGCATCATCAACATCACGACGTATGAACGGATCGGCAACGGCTTCGGCCCGGTGCCGCCCCCGCAGCCGGCGCCATGATCAGGCGAGTCGCCCGACTCGCGGTCACCCTCGCCCTCCTGCCCCTTCTCCCGTGCCCCTCCCTGGCGGGCGGCGGCTGGATCCCCGAGCGGGGACACTCCTACCTCGAAGCGTCGCTCCTGCACGCCGCCACCGAAGAGACCTACGACGCCGACGGCACTCTGGTGCCCTATCGTCGGCTGGCCGGGGTCGACCGCGCGACCACGTACGGGGATGACGCGCTGGCGCTCTTCGCGGAGTTCGGACTCGGCAGCGGGTTGGTCGGGGAAGGGGATGTGCTCCTTCGTCGCGCGCGCGTCGTGGAGCCCGCCACCCGCTTCACGACCTGGGGTCCGGCCGACGTGCGCCTGCTGCTCAAACGCGGGTTTCGCGCCGGTGCGCTGGCGTGGGCCCTCTCGCTCGAGACGCGCCTTCCCCTGTTCTATGACGAGACGGACAACCCGGCCCTCGGGTCCGGTTTCGTCGACGGCGCACTCCAGTTCCACGCCGGGGTCGGCTCGGCCCGTGGCTGGGCCCAGGCCGAGATGGGTCTGCGCGCGCGCGGCGGTCCCGCGGTGACCGAATGGCCGTATGCCTTGCAGTGCGGGGCGAACCTCGGCCGGCGCTGGTCGCTGATCGCCGATCTTCGGGGCAATGGGCTGCTGCGGCGGGGAGGGGATGTGGACGTCGGTGCGGTGGGGGGCGAGGGAAGCTTCGATCCCGCGCGGGCCAGTTCGAGCATCCTGCAGGTTGGCCCGGGGGTCGCCTACTTCCCCCGATCCGACCTGCGTCTCGCGATCCAGGGCTGGCGTTCGCTCGAGGGGCGCAACATGCCCGCGGGCTGGAAGTGGAAACTCGGCGTGGCGAGGTTGCGATGATCCGGCTGCGGCGCGGCCTCCCGATCGGGCTCCTCGGCCTCGCATGCTTCGGTTGCGGCCACTCGGCGTCGCCCGTCGCGCCGTTCGATTCCACGGCCGCGGTGCCCACCCCGCGCAATCTGCAGGTGCACAGTGACCCGATCGGGCGCCTGGTCCTTCGCTGGAGCGCCACGCCGCAGGATCGCGCCGTGGTGGATGGCTGGTTCGTCGAGCGCCGGGTCACCACGTCGAGCGCATTCACGCGGCTCGAGGTCGAGGCCCGCATGGACACGACCTACTTCGACGACGACATCGCCGAGGGTGTGCGCTACGTCTACCGTGTGCTTGCCGTCACCGGGGCGGGCGTCACCAGCCTGCCGATCGAGGCGGGGCCCGTGCGCGGAGATCGCACCGCCCCGGCGACCCCGGGCGCGGTCGTGGCCGTCACTGCGAGCGGGGGCATCCAGCTCAGCTTCGTCGATGCCGGCGAGCCGGATCTCGCGTTCTTCGAGGTGCGCCTGACCCAGCCGCAATCCAGCGATCCACCGGAGTTCCGCCAGGTGTCGGGCAGCCCGGCGCTGATCGGCGGACTGGCGGTGGGAAGCCCGTATGCTTTCGAAATCGCGGCGGTCGACAGCGCCGGTCGCATTTCGGCATTCAGCGAGCCGCCGGTGGGCGCCATTGCGGGGCCGTAGCCCCGGTGTCGTGCTAGGTTGAGCGACGTGATGCCGGCCCCGGGAAGCGCCGCCCACCTCGACTGGCCGTGGACGCTCGCGATCGCCTCGTTCATCCTCGCCCAGGTCCTGCTCTCCGTCTTTTCCCTGCATCGCCTGGTCACGCTCCTGCGTTGCCGCCGCGCACGCGGCATCGCACCCACGAACGATTGCGCCTCCATCGATTGGCCGCGTGTCACGGTGCAGCTCCCGTTCTACAACGAGCGCGCAGTTGCAGTGCGGGCGATCGACACCGCAGCCCGCCTCGAGTACCCCGGGGATCGGTTGCAGATCCAGGTGCTCGATGACTCGACCGACGACACCCGATCACGCGTCAGCGAACGGGTCCGCGCCTGGCAGGCGAGCGGCGTCGACATCACGCTGCTCGCCCGCTCCACCCGCGACGGCTACAAGGCCGGCGCGCTGGCCGCCGGGCTGGCGCGGGCGACGGGCGACCTGATCGCCGTCTTCGATGCCGACTTCGTGCCCGCGCCGGACTTCCTGTCGCGTATCGTGCCGCACTTCACAGCGCCGCGCATCGGCATGGTCCAGGCGCGCTGGAGCCACCTCAATCGGGATCGCTCGCCGCTGACGGCCGGGCAGGCGGTCATGCTCGACGCCCACTTCGGGCTCGAGCACGAGGCGCGCATGGCCGCCGGGTTGTTCTTCAACTTCAATGGAACCGCCGGCGTGTGGCGGCGCGAGTGCATCGTCGATGCCGGTGGCTGGATGCACGACACGCTGACCGAGGATCTCGACCTGAGTTACCGGGCGCAGCTGCGTGGCTGGAGGTTCCGCTGCGTGTCGGCGCTCGATGTCCCGGCGGAACTGCCCGCCGACGTGCTCGCCTTCAAGGCGCAGCAGCGACGATGGGCACAGGGTTCCATCCAGACGGCGCGCAAGATCCTGCCGCGACTGCTGCGGGCGCGACTGTCGCCACAGGTCAAGCTCGAGGCAGTCCTGCACCTGACGGCCAACTGCGCCTATCCGCTGCTCCTGCTCTCGGGCTTGCTGCTGGCAGCCGTCATCGCCGCGCCGCCTGTGCTGTCGCCAGGGCTCGCGCTGGCGCTCGATCTCGTGGCAATCGCCGTCGGCGTGCTGCCTATCCTGCTCTTCCTCTCCGTCGGGCAACTCGTGCGCGGCTCCCGCGGCGTGCGGACGATTGGCGATGTGTGCGCCGCGCTGTGGGTCGGTGCGGGGCTGGTGGTGAACAACACGGGCGCGGTGATCGCCGGACTCTGCGGCGACGCAGGAACATGGGAGCGGACGGCGAAGACCGGCGAGCGCGAGGGCGGGGCGGATCGTCGCAGCTACGACTCGCCGTTCGATCGCGGGGTGGGGTTCGAGATCGCGTTCGCCGTGGGATTCGCCCTGCTCGCCGGGCTGGCGTGGAGCAAGGGTCACGTCCGGCCGGTGCCGTTTCTGCTTCTACTGTCGACGGGACAGGGTTTCGTCGCGGCACTCTCGCTACTCGAGCATCGGCGCGCCCGCAGACCTGACTCCGGGCGGGACCCGGCGGGCTATGCCGCCGCGTCGAGCGGGCCGGCGTCGCAGATCGCCGAGGGGTCTTCCGGCAGGGCGAGGATGCGTTCGGGGTGACGTGCGAAGTCCTGGCCGAGGCGCGCCTCGTCGGGCAGCCACAGCGATTCGTAGTGGCCGCGCTCGCCGACCAGCGTGACGAACAGTGCGCCGAGCAGGAGCGC
The DNA here is from genome assembly GCA_031431875.1 of Candidatus Eiseniibacteriota bacterium. Classification (GTDB taxonomy): domain Bacteria; phylum Eisenbacteria; class RBG-16-71-46; order RBG-16-71-46; family DASYSL01; genus JANPEF01. The sequence goes on from JANPEF010000055.1 coordinate 23,807, forward strand.
GCGGGCGCGACCGTTCTGTGCGGCACGGGCGAGGAGCGCGCGCAGGTCGGCGGTCGGCTCGCACGCCACGACGAGGCTGCGCGCTGCCGCGTGCGCCACGGCCGCCGGCGAGACGCCCCGCACCAGGTCGATCACGACCACCGAGGCGCCCTCGTGAAGCGCGCGGCGCAGGTCGGTCTCGAGCGTCGCGGGGCTCGTGCCCCGCACGCTGAGCGCGCCGCCGCCGGCGCCGCGCACCCCCTCACCCAGCAGCACGGTGTAGCGACCGCGCGCCGCCACTTCCTCGGCCAGCGCGCGGGCCGTGCGCGAGCGCCCCGCTGCCGGCGGTGCGCCCAGCCAGACAAGTCCGCGGTTCACGCCGGCGATCTCGTCGAGCCAGTCGGTGGGCAGCCCGGCGCCGCTCCAGTCGAGCACGTCGCTCTGCCCCTGCAGGAACAGCGCATCGCCCTCGACCTCGCGCAACAGGGAAACGACGAAGCCGCCGTCGCCGACAGTGCGCCGCTCGCCGCCCTCGCTCGCGCCGAGTGCGGCGATCGCCATGGTGACGGTGTCGTCCGGAACGAGATCGGGCAATGGATGGGTCTGCCCACCCGAGAGTCCGAGCGCCGGCTCGCCGGGGCGCAGCAGAACCGCGTCGTAGCCGTTGCGCCGCGCGTGCTCCCAGGCCCGGGCGAGGGGATCGTCGCCGCCGGCGGCACCGCCGCCCTCGACGCGCAGCGTCTCGAAGAGCTGGCGCAGTTCGTCGCCGGCCTCGGACCGCTTGCGCACACCCTCCTCATGGGACCACTGCTCGGGACGCTCGTCGTCGAGCGCCTCGCCGCGCTGCGCCCGCTCCTCGCGCCGCTCGTCCATGAAGCGCGCAATGTCGAGGATCAGCGACTCGGTGCCCTCGTGGATGGTGCGCAGCGGCGGGGGAGGCTGCAAGTGGAACGTGAACGTGCCGTGCATCCACGAGAACACGCGGTAGGCGGCGGCCTGGCCGTCGGCCAGCGCATCGTCGAGCGCGTTGACGATCTGGCCGTGGTCGAAGTAGAGCGCGCCGCGCTTGCCGTCGCAGTCGACTTCGAGAACGCCCGTCTTCGTCCCCATGAGCAGGAACTGGCAGATCTCGAACAGGTCGGTCTGGTCGAGGCGGCCCTGGAGCAGGACTCCGGCGGCCGGACGCCCCACCGTCGGGCCCGCGGTGTCGTCGAGCAAGCCCGCGCGCCCGCGCCCGCCATCATTGCGGCTCACTGGGGGCCGACCCGTGCAGCCAGCGAGCCTGGTCGCGGTTCGTCCCCCACACCGAGGAGGGTGTGCAGGCCGCCGAGCAGCCCGGGGCTGCCGCCGGTTTCGCCATCGGCACCGTTCGAACCGTCGGGGCTGTTCGCACCCTTCGGGCTTGCCGCAGCGCCGGAGCCCGTCGCCGGGGCGACACCGCGCGCGTCGCGCATCGCCCGCTCGATTGCGTCGGTGTCGAGGCCGTAGCCCGCAGCCTCCTCGGCCAGCACGGTGCCGGCCCGAACCAGCCCGAGGAGCGAGTCCTCGAAGGTCTGCATCCCGTCGCGCTTGCCGGTCTGCATGACGCTCGAGAGCTGAAACGTCTTCTTCTCGCGAATCAGGTTCGATACGGCATGCGTGGCGAAGAGAAGCTCGACCGCCGCAGAACGCCCGCGGCCGTCGGCGCGCTTGACCAGCTTCTGCGCCACGATGCCCTTGAGCGATTCGGAGAGCTGGGCGCGCACCTGGTTCTGCTGATCCGCGGGGAACGCATCGAGGATGCGGTCGACCGTGGCGGTGGCGCTCTGAGTGTGCAAGGAGCCAAGCACGAGCTGGCCCGTTTCGGCCGCCGAAATGGCGAGAGCAAGCGATTCGCGGTCGCGCATCTCGCCGATGAGGATGACGTCCGGGTCCTCCCGCAGGGCCGCCCGCAGGGCGTCGGTGAACGAACGCGTATTGCGCCCGATCTCGCGCTGGTTCATCAGGCAGCTCTGGTTCTGGTGCACGTACTCGATCGGGTCCTCGAGCGTGATCACGTGCTTGCGCCGCGTCCGGTTGATGTGATCGACGATTGCCGCCAACGTCGTCGACTTGCCGCTGCCCGGGGGGCCGGTGACCACGACGAGGCCGCGGTTGAGCTCGGCGAAACGCAGGACTGACGGCGGCAAGCCGAGTTGCTCGACGGTGAGGATGCGCGTGGGCAGGAGGCGAAACGCTGCCGCCATGCCGTGGGTCTGCTGGTACACGTTGCAGCGCAGCCGGACGACCCCGGGCACTTCGAAGGCGAAGTCGACCTCCTCGAGCGCCTGATATCGGGTCATCTGGTCCTCGGTCATGATCTCGGCCAGCAGGCCGACGATGACGTCCGAGGTCAGGGGGGCGTACTCGATGGGATGGAGGTCCCCGTGCAACCTCAGCATCGGCGGGGAGCCCGACACGAGATGAAGGTCCGAGGCCCCCTGGGCCTGGACCAGTTGCAGGATCGAATCGATGCGTGGCAAGGGACACCTCGTGGTGGTCGGCGAGTCCAACCCGAAGTCATGGCTTGCAAGAGGGGTGCCACGGAACCGATGCGGACCGCCCGACGCAAGTGGCGTTCGGCACGGCGATTCCACGCGGGATTCGGCCCCCGCGGGCCGCGCGAGGCGCGGCGGCGTGCGCGTTGCCGACCCTGCATTGCACGGCGCACGGAAACGAATCGTCCGCGCCCCGCGGCGCCGGCGAGAAACCGGCCGTTGGCGCGGCTTCGGTGCGACCGGTCGGCCGCCGGCCGGCTGGCACGCCGGGTGCATCGTTCCGGAACGAACCGCCGGACGGCGCACGACGCGTCGTCACGCAGCCAGGGAGAGTGCACCGTGTTCCGCGTACCGAAGCTCCAGATGCCGGTGAAGTTCTGTGGGCTCGACGGGTCGGTGACCCGCGGCGCCCTGTTCGTCGATCCGGTCAGTCCCCGACACGGCGGTCCGCAGACGATCCTCGAGCGCCTCAACGGGCCCGAGGCGTTCGTCGTGCTCGAGGTCGGTGATGGCGGCCAGATCGAGATCTTCCAGAAACGGCACCTGCTGCGGGTCACGCCGCTCGCCGACGCGCCGATGGATCATGTCTTCGTGCCCGACGGACTCGTCACCCGGCAGGAGGATCTGACCATCACGCTGATCAACGGCAGCACGATGCACGGACGCATCTGGATGGGGCTGCCCCACGATCGCTCGCGCCTGTCCGACTTCCTGAACGCGGGGGAGGAGTTCTTCGCGCTGCTGATCCCGGGCGGGATCCATCTCGTGCGCACCGACGCGGTGGTCAAGGCCGTGCCGCTGACTTCGGCGCCGACGGGCGAAGAGGTGACGAAGGAGGACTGGGTCGCGCTCCACGGCGCACTGCGCGAATCGTTCGAGCACGCCGGCGGCATCGTGCGCCCGGGGCTGCCCCGGAACTAGGGTTTCAGGCGCCGGGGATCGACGCCGCGATCGCCGCGCGGAGGCGCTCAACCGCCTCCGCCGGGGTGGCAACCACCTCGACGAATTGCAGCATCTCCGGTACGACCAGCCCCGGACGGGCGAGGTCGCGCACGAACTCGGCCCAGGGTGTGCCGAGGCACAGCAGCGGCGCGGCCGGGCGACCCTCCACCGCGAGCAGGTTCCACGTCAGGAACAGTTCGGCCAGCGTGCCGATCGAACCCTCGAGCACGATGAACCCCGATGCGACATGCACCAGGTAGTCGAGGCGCTCGAGCAGCGTTGCGGTGTCCTCGCGGTGCGTCAGGTGCGGATTCGCCGGGCGATGGTTGAACAGTGCGGTGGTCACCCCGATCACCTCGCCACCGGCGCGGCGGGCGCCCTCGCTCACCGCCTCCATCGATCCCTGGTAGCCGCCATTCATCACCGCGAAGCCCGCGCCGGCCAGGCGCGCGCCGACCTCGTCGGCGATCGCCCACGCGGGTTCGTCGCGTCGCGTGATGCTCGAGCCGAAAACGGCCACGATCGGGTTCGTCGTGGGAACCGCGAAGCGCGGCGGGACGATCACGCGCTCAGACCGAGAACGATTCGCCGCACGAGCATGAGCGTTTCGCGTTCGGGTTGAGGAACTTGAACCCGGTGTCCATGAGCGACTCGACGAAGTCGAGGGTGGTGCCGGCGAGGAACAGCTGGCTCTTGATGTCCAGGTAGACGCGCACGTCGTCGAACTCGACGACCTGGTCGCCCTTCTTCGCCTCGTTCTCGAAGTCGAGGAAGTAGGTCAGCCCGGAGCAGCCGCCGCCGCGCACGCCGACGCGGAAGCCGTGGCCTTCCTTGCCGTGCTTGGCCAGCAGCGCCCTCGCCCTGGCGTACGCCTTCGGCGTGATCTCGAGCAGCGGTCGCGGGTTGGTCTCGGACATCGCAGGGTCTCCGTTCGTGGTTCAGCGGTCGCGGACGCGGGCCACGGTGGCCGGTCGCTCCGCATCGTACACCGCCGCGGACTCGCGCAGTCGCTGGACGGTTGCGATCACCCGGTCGGCGGCGAACTCGATCTCCTCGTCGGTGTTGAAGCGGCCGATCCCGAAGCGCACCGAGGCGTGGGCCCGCTCCGGCGACAGGCCGATGGCGCGCAGCACGTGCGACGGCTCGATCGACGCCGAGCTGCAGGCCGAGCCCGACGACACCGCGACGTCGCGCAGCGCCAGCAGCAGCGCCTCGCCCTCGATCCCGTCGAACGACAGGTTGAGGTTGCCGGCGAGCCGGTGCTCCAGACCGCCGTTGACGTGCACGCCGGAGACGTCGGCGACGATGCGCTCGCGCAGGCGATCCCGCAGTGCGGCAAGGCGGACGCTCTCGGCCGGGCCCTCGGCGCTGGCGAGCCCCGCCGCGGCGCCCATGCCGACGATCCCCGGGACGTTCAGCGTGCCCGAGCGCAGGCCCTTCTCGTGGCCGCCGCCGTCGATCAGCGGCGTCAGTCGCACGCGGGGTCGGCGCCTCACGAACAGCGTGCCGACGCCCTTCGGACCGTACATCTTGTGCGCCGACAGCGCGAGCAGGTCGATCTGTGCCGCCTCGACGTCGATCTCGACGCGACCGGCGGCCTGCGCGGCATCGACTGCGAACAACACGCCGCGCTCGCGCGCGATCCGCCCCAACTCGGCGATGGGCTGGATCGTGCCGATCTCGTTGTTCGCCCACATCACGCTGGCGACGGTCGTGCCGGGGATGAGCGCGGCCGCGAACACGGCGGGATCGAGCCGGCCGTCGGCGCCGGGGGACAGGTAAGTGACGCGGAAGCCATCCTTCTCGAGCGCCAGGCAGCTGTCGAGCACCGCCTTGTGCTCGGTCGCCATGGTGACGAGATGGTCGCCTTCGGAGCGTCGGTAACGCGCGGCGCCCTTGAGCATGAGGTTGTCGCTCTCGGTTGCTCCCGAGGTGAACACGATCTCGGCCGGTGTTGCACCGATCAGCGCCGCGACCTGCGCCCGCGCGGACTCCACCGCCTCCTCGGCCTGCCAGCCGAAGACATGGTTGCGGCTCGCCGCGTTCCCGAACAGCGTGGTGAACGTCGGCAACATGGCCGCCACGACGCGCGGGTCGCATGGGGTCGTGGCGTGGTTGTCGAGGTAGACCGGGGGCGTGATCATGGGCTCTCCTGCCTCCATCATAGCTTGCTTTGGCTGGGCCCGTGGCGGCGGGCTTGCATGTTCTTGTCCGGATCGCGGACTCCGTCCGTTGCTTTCGCCGACGGACGCCCGTAGGGTCCGGCCATGCCCCGCCTTAGCTCACTTGCGGCCCTTGCGGCCGCGAGTGTTCTTGCCGCCGTTCCCGGTCCCGTCGCCGCCCGTCCCCCGGGGACGGTGGGCGAGATCCTGCTGTCTGAGCGTGCGGCCTCGGCCCTGGGTGCCGCCGCCGGCGACACGATCGAGGCGGCTGCCGGTGCGACCTTCGCCGTGCCCGAACGCTACCGCGTCCTGAGCGTCTACCGCCCCTCGGCCGATCCGGTCGAGGTGGGGCGCGACACGCGCTTCGTGCGCTTCCATGCCGACGACCTCGAACGCCTCGCCGCGCAGCCCGACCAGGTGCAGCGCTTCGTGATCCGCCTGCGCGACCCCGCGCGGGCTGACGAGGTGCGCGAACGCCTCAACGCCGACGGCGTCGGCTTCGACGCGTACACCAGCCGCGAGCTCGCGGCGCGGACCTCGGGCACGTTCGTCGTCATCGCGCGATTCCAGCGGGCGATCGCGTGGCTCACGCTCGTGGCGGGGGCGGTGTTCCTGGTCACGCTCATGGTGCTCAAGGTCGAGGAGCGGCGGCGCGACCTGGCGGCGCTGTCGCTGCTGGGCATCTCACGGCGGACGATCGTCGGCGGGCTCGTCGTCGAGGCGGTGCTGGTGGCGCTCGTGGGCGGGATCGCCGGGGTGGGCCTGGGGCTCGTGGCCTCGTCCGGCATCAACGCCTACTTCCGCGCGTACTACCGCACGGACCTCGTTTTCTCGGCGGTGAGCGCGGCGACGGCGGGCACGGCTGTCGCGCTCGCGCTGCCGCTGGGCGTGGCTGCGGCGGCACTCGCCGCGTGGCGCCTGCTCGGGCGACGCGAGCTGACGCGGGGTGCGCGATGATCGGATTCCTGGCGCGGCGCAACCTGCTGCGTCAGCGCTCGCGCACCATCCTCACCGTTCTGGGTCTGGCCGTCTCGACCGCGCTCCTCTACGACATGGCGCTGCTGTCGCGCGGGCTGCGGGCGAGCCTCGACACGGTGCTCGGCGAGATCGGCTACGAGCTGCGCATTCTCCCCTCGGGCAGCCTGCCGTTCTCGAGCGAGGCGGCGCTCACCAGCGGGCGCTCGCTCGCCGCGGTGCTCGATTCGCTGCCGGGTGTCGCCCACGTCGAGCCGCTGTGGGCGACGACGCTGTACCTGGTGCGCGCCGGCGGGGACGCCCCGGTGTCGGCGTTCGCGCTCGGCATCGACCCCGCGCGCCAGACGCTGTACCGGCTCGAGCGCGGAACCGCCGAGGGGCTGGTGATCAACGCCCGGGTCGCCGACTCGCTGCGGGTCGACGTGGGCGACACGCTCGTCGTCGCCGCCGGGCTCGATGCGATCGGCGGCGGCGTCGCCCGCGGCGCGCGTCAGGCGGTCACCGGCGTGGCACGGGTGCGCTTCGACCTGGCGGACCAGCGCACGGTGATCCTGCCGCTGAGCGGGCTTCAGGCGCTGGCTGGGCGCTCTGCGGAGGATCCGGCATCGTTTCTGCTGGGCAAGCTCGAACCCGGGGTCGCCGCCGAACCGATCCTGCGCGCGTTCCGGGATCGCCATCCGGAAACCGACGCGTATTCGGTCGCCGACCTGCTGTCGCAGGTGCGCGGGCAGCTGTCGTACTTCCAGCAGTTCTCGCTGATTCTCGGCACGGTCAGCCTGCTCGTCACCTTCCTGATGATCCTCACGCTGCTCACCCTGTCGGTGAACGAGCGGCAGGGTGAGTTCGCGATCCTGCGCGCGCTCGGGCTGCCGGCGCACCGGGTTGTGCAGCTCGTGCTGGTCGAAGGTCTCGCGCTGACGCTGCTCGCGATCGGCCCCGGCATCGCGATCGGCACACTCGCCTCGCACGCGCTCGATGCGATCCTGCGCAGTTCGCCCGGATTGCCGCCCGACCTCTCCTTCTTCGTGTTCACCCCGGAGGCGTTGTTCTCGACGTTCGGGCTCGTCGTCGTCACCGGGGCGCTGGCCGGCGCCTACCCCGCGCTGTTGGCCGCTCGCACCGACGTCGTTCGCACGCTGCACCAGGAGGTGACGTGATTCCTGTCCCCGCGCCGGCCGCGGCGCGCCCCGACGTGGTGGTCGCCGCGTGCGAGGCGACGAAACTCTACCCGATGGCCGCCGGCGACGTGCACGCGCTGCGCGGAGTGAACCTCGAGGTGCCGAGCGGTGACTACCTGACGCTCATGGGCCCCAGCGGCTGCGGCAAGAGCACGCTCCTGAACCTGTTCGGCGCGGTCGACCTGCCCAGCGCCGGCACGATCGAGCTCGAAGGCGTCGACACCCGCGCCCTCGACGACGGCGCGCGCACGAAGCTGCGGCTGACGCGTGTGGGGTTCATCTTCCAACGTTTCTTCCTGCTGCCCATGCTCACTGCGTACGAGAACGTCCTCCTGCCCATGCTCGAGGCCCGCGTCCCCAAGGCCGAACGCGAGGCCCGCGCCCGCGAGCTGCTCGACTACGTGGGCCTCGACGCGCGCCGCGATCACCGGCCATCCCAGCTGTCGGGCGGCGAGATGCAGCGCGTCGCGATCGCCCGCGCACTCTCGAACCGGCCACGCCTGCTGCTCGCCGACGAACCCACGGGCGAGCTCGACGAGGCCACCGGCGACGCGATCGCCCGCCTGTTCCGCCGCCTGCACGGCGACGGGCTCACACTCGTGCTGGTGACGCACAATCCCGACCTGGCGGCCCAGGGACGCCGCACGCTCCACCTGCGCGATGGGCGCATCGTCGAGGAGACGTTTCACTGATGTGGCTCCTGGCGCGGCGCAATCTCGAAGTGCGGCCTGGGCGGACGCTCCTGTTCCTCGGCGGCTTCGCGCTGGCGGTCGGCGTGATGATCGCGCTGCTGTCGGTGGGCGAGGCGATCGTCGAGCAGGCGCGCGACGCGGACCTGGTCGGCGGGGGGGACCTCGTGCTCGTGCCCGCGGGCACGGACGTCGAGGTGCTCAAGCTCGGCGGTGTCACCGCGATGTTCGCCACGATCCCGAACGCGCGCTTCATCCAGCGCCAGCTGCTCGGCGGCCCGCGTTACGCCGACGTGATCGCCGCCGCCGCGCCCTCCTGGTCGGGTCGTCCGGTGTTCCTGCGCACCGCTTCCGGCGGGCCGATCGTGCAGGGGATCGCCAGCGCGACCGTACCATCGCTCGAGCGCGCGGTCGGGGCCTCGAGCCTGCCGCCGGAGTGGACGGACTCGCCCGGCGAGGCGTTGCTCGCCACGATGGCCGGTCCGGCGCTGTACGACGAGATGGACCGCTGGCACCGACCGGACCCGGCGCATCCGGATCGCGCGCGCTGGGCCGAGTGGCAGTACTTCAACGTGCTCGATCCGGCCAGCGGGCGGTATGCGTACCTGTCGTTCCTCGTCGCCGGCGATGTGCATGCCGGTCGCGGCGTGGGCGGCCTCTCGATCCAGCTCGGTGGGCCCGGCGTGCCGGCCGCGCGCCACGCGTTCGCCGTGCCGATCGACCCGTCGGCGACCGACTCGACCGGCGTGGGCTTCACGGTCGGCGGCGCGTCGGTGCGGCTCGAGAACGGCGTGTACCGGCTGCGCGCGGGCTTCGCCGACCAGGCGACCGGTCGCCCCGTCGGGCTCGACCTCACGGTCACGCCGACGCCGCGCGCGTACTTCCCGCCGGTGATCCTGCGCGGCGCCGACGGTTTCGAGTCGGGATATGCCGTCCCGGCGTTGCTGGCTCGCGCCACGGGGACGGTCGATGTCGCTGGACGCGTTACGCGCTTCGAGGACGCGCTCTCGTACCACGACCACAACTGGGGCACGTGGCGCAACGTGGCGTGGGACTGGGGACAGGTGCAGAGCCCCGACGCGCGATTTGCGATCGTGTACGCGGTCGTCCACGCGCCGGAACTGGAGCGTGCGGGGCAGGGTGGGCGGCACTTCGCGATCATCAGCTCGGACGAGGGCTTCCTGGGCGTGTTGCGCCCTGAGCGGATCACGTACGCGGGCTGGCACGAAGGTCCCATCGTCGCGGGCCGACGCGTGCGAGTCCCGGGCGTCGTTCACTTCGCGGCCGCGTCGGCAGGCGACTCGCTTGACGTGCGCCTGGCGGTCGAGGACGTGACCGCGTCGCTTCCGGCGGGGGACCCACGCGACGACGGTGCCGGCATCGGGCTCGGCGGTGGACGGGTGTTCCTGCAGATGCGGGGACAGTGGACGGTGCGCGGGCGGGTGGCGGGTCGCGCACTCGACTTCGACGCGCCCGGGGCGGCCGAGACCTTCGTGGAGCGCCCGATCGCCGGTGCTGCGGCGCGTCCCTCGGCGAACTGAAAAACCTGTTTGACGTCCGGTCCGGGCTGGGGCAATCTGGGGTCTGTATTGAGACTGAGTCTCAATTGCAGATCGTCTATTTCCCGGAGGTCCGGATGTCGTCCCCTCGCCGTCGCTTCGCCCGTCGCCTGTTCCCGTGCATCGCCCTGCTCCTCGGCCTTCTCCCCTTGCCCGCCTCGGCGGTGACGAGCCTCACGCTCGAGCGCGAGCGCGTCCTCATGGGGACCCGCTGTGCGCTCGTTCTGCACGGCGAGGATCGCGAGGCGCTGGACGCCGCCGCGACCGCCGCTTTCGATGCGATCGCGCGTTGCGAGGACGAGGCGAGCAACTGGCGCAACGACTCCGAGCTGGCTCGCGTCAACGCGGCGGCCGGAAGGGTCACGCCGGTCTCGCCCGGCCTGTTCGCGATCCTTGCATCCGCCCGAAAGTGGGCCGAGCGGACCGCCGGAGCATTCGACGCGACGGTCGAGCCACTGACGCGCGCGTACGACCTGCGCGCAGCAGGACGGTTGCCTGACGCGGTGACGCTCGCCGCCGCGCGCGCCCTGGTCGCGGGGCGCACGGTGGAACTCGATGCCGTTGCCCGGACGGTGCTCCTTCCCCGTGCCGGGATGGCGTTTGACCTGGGTGGAATCGCCAAGGGTGAGGCGCTCGACCGCGCGGTCGATGTGCTGCGTGCCCGCGGGGTGAAGAGCGCGCTGCTCAACTTCGGAGGCCAGGTGAGCGCGCTCGGCGCCCCGGCCGGCGCCGAGGCGTGGACGGTCACACTGGCCGACCCGCGCGATCGTGCGCGAGGCGTGACGACGATCGCGCTCAAGGACGCGTCGGTGTCGACGTCGGCGGCCAGCGAACATGCGCTGCCGGTCGGCGACACGATGCTCAACCACATCCTCGATCCGCGCACCGGCCTGCCGGCCGCGGACTGGGGTGCGGCGGCGGTGATCGCGACCCGCGGCGTCGATGCCGATGCGGCGTCGACCGCGCTCTACGTGATGGGCCCCGCTGCGGCGCGGGCGTTCGTGCGGGACGCCGGTGACCTCGAAGCGGTGCTCCTCGTCGACGATGCCACGGTCGCCGGCGGCGTGCGGGTCGAGCGGGTCGGTCCGGCCATCGCGATGCTGGCCGCGGTGGGAGCGGCAGATCCGGCGAAGCCGTCGTCGCTGGCTGCGCCCTCGAACGACGAACTGGCGCGGCGGATCGAGGTGCTCTCGGGTGAACTCGACGACCTGAAGCTGGGCGAGGTGGCCGCCCCCGCGAGCACGTCGCGCTACGGCCTGGGGCCCGCGGCGTCGAAGGTCTACGGCGTGAAGCAGGGCGTCTCGCTCGGCGGCTACGGCGAGATGCTGTACGAGAACTTCGCGGCCGAGCGCGAGGATGGCGTGACCCAGTTCACGCCCGACCAGATCGACTTCCTGCGGGCGATCGTCTACGTCGGCTACAAGTTCTCGGACAAGATCGTCTTCAACTCGGAACTCGAGTTCGAGCACGCGACGACTGGCAAGCGCGGTTCGGTCTCGGTCGAGTTCGCTTGCCTCGACTATCTCGCCAGGCCGGCGATCAACCTGCGCGCCGGCATGGTGCTGCCGCCGATGGGCTTCGTGAACGAGTTGCACGAGCCGCCGACCTTCCTCGGCGCACGGCGTCCCGAGGTCGAGCAGCGCATCATCCCGTCGACCTGGCGCGCGAACGGTCTCGGCGTCTTCGGGGAGACCGCATCGGGCCTCTCCTATCGCGCCTACGTCGTCGAGAGCTTCCGCGGCGTCGCCAACGCGGGGCAGTCGATCCGCGGTTTCACCGCCGCCGACGGCGTGCGCGAGGCGCGGCAGAGCGGCTCGTTCGCCCGGGTCGAACAGTGGGGGCTGACCGGACTGGTCGAGTACCGTCGCGGTGGCGTCCGCGCCGGGATCTCGGGCTTCACCGGTGGAGCGGCGCAGGGGGACACCACCGCCGCGGGCGAATCGTTCACCGGGCAGACGCAGATCTGGGAGGCGCACGGCGAGTACAAGGGCCGCGGCCTGTCGCTGCGCGCGCTCTACGCGTACGGATCGATCGACGAGCCCGAGCGCTTCAACGAACGGAACGCGGTCGCGCCCGGGAGCAATGCCTCGGTCGGTTCGCGCCAGTTCGGCTGGTACGCCGAGGCTGGCTACGACGTGCTGCGCCTGTTCGCCCCGGGATCGGAGTGGACCGTCACCCCGTACGTGCGTTACGAGCGGTACGATACCCAGGACGAGGTTCCCGTCGGGTACGCGGCGAATCCGGCGAACGACCGCACGCTCGTGACCGCCGGTGCGGCCCTGTACCCGCATCCGCAGGTCGTCCTCAAGGCGGACCAGCAGTGGCGCATGAACGAGGCCGAGACCGGGCAGAATCAGTTCAACGTCGCGCTCGGGTACCTGTTCTGAGTTCGCACTCGCGTCGCCACGCCCGGCTCGCCATCATGCTCCTCGGCGTGATGGTGGGCAGCGGCGTCGCCGAGGCAAAGACCTATCTGTCGCGGGAGCGCGCGCTGGCCCAGGCATTCGGCGCCGACGCAACGATCGAGTCGCACGCCGTGTTCCTCACCGCCGAAGCCGCGAAGCGGGCCGAGACGGCGGCTGGCGCGAAGCTCGCGACGCCGCGGGTGACGGCCTGGGTCGGCCGGAGGGGGGATCGCATGCTCGGCACGGCCTACCTCGACACGCACCTGGTGCGCTCGATGAAGGAGACTGTGTTGGTCGTCGTCTCGCCGGCGCGCCGGGTCATGGCCGTCGAGGTGCTCGCCTTCAACGAGCCCGAGGACTACCTGCCGCCACGCCGCTGGCTCGATACGTTTGCGGATCGTGCACTCTCGCGCGATCTCAAGCCCGGTGCGGCGGTGCCGCACCTGGGCGGTGCGACGCTGACGGCACGCGCGGTGGCGACGGCCGTCCGGAGGACGCTCGCACTGCACGTCGAGGTCGAGGCCGCGCTGGCCACCGGCGCAGCGACGGGGGGGCGATGAAGTACATGCAGAACGGCGGCTTCCGCAATCACCCGCTGATGCGGCTCACGCTGGGCGGGGCGCTCGTCCTGCTCGCCGGGTTCTGGATCACGACGGCGCTCATGTACTTCCGCGCCATGACGCTCGATCCCGCCTCGGTCGTCGCCTATTACCGGGGGGACGAGGCGCGCTTCCTCGAGCCGCGGACCTACGGGTCGATGCTCGAGGTGACCCACACGCACCTGCCGATGATGGCGCTGGTGATGCTGCTCCTCACCCACCTGGCGATCTTCATCCCGTGGTCGCAGGGCCGGCGGGCGGCGTTGATCGTCGCCGCGTTCGGGTTCGCCCTGGGCGGCGAGGCCGCCGGATGGCTGGTCCGCTTCGTGTCCCCGGGCTGGGCCCCGCTCAAGGTGTTCTGCTTCCTGGGGCTCGAGGCGACCCTGGCCTTCCTGCTCACTGGACTGGCCCTGTACCTGTTTGCGAGCGACCGGCCGGGGGCCCGCTCGAACGTCCGGGCGGAGACCATGCAGGGCGAGGAGTACGGGGAGTAAGTCGCTGTCGCACAGTGATTCGGGTGTTTTGTTTCGTGCAGGTTGCGAGATATCGGGGCGCGCCCGCCGCAGGATGAAACCAGGGCTCTTCGCCCGGCCGGGTGGGAGTCACCCGGAAAATCTACGCCGTCGCGGGATCGGTCTTGACCCGCTTCGGGGCCGGGTCCAGACTCTAGGCGCTTGGTAGAAAACGCTGTTCTGGATCGAGCCGAGGAGCGACTTGTTGTACGCGGTCTGACTTGGGACCTCCGGCCGCAAGCTCTCGTCCTCCTCGGCCGCTTTCTCTGCGCGATGCGCGGGAACGCGGGAAAGGTGACCTCGACGGTCGCCTCTCCCGCGTTTCTTTTTTTGGGCTCGCGCTACGCGGGGTCGAGGCCGGCAGGGGAGAACAGCGCCGGTCGTCGCCCGATGACCTGACGCATCGCCCGCTGGAAGTTCGCGTACTGTCCCGAGCCCGGATGCGGAATACGCTCGAGCTCGAGGCGCGGGCCGAGCCCGGCGCGGACGAGGATCGGCTCCAGCCGGTCGTGCACCGTCACCTTGATCATCACGAGGTACTCGGGTTCGAGCCCGCGCAGCTCACGCGTGAGCCACGTCTCGGCGCAGCGCGTGACCGCCGCGCCGCGCGCTCCCTCGTCGCGCACTCCGTTGACCGCGCACTTGGCCGCATCGACCAGGTACATCCCGCGGCGCTGGAACTCGGCGAGCAGGCGCGGCTTCCACGCGGGGCGATCGCGCTTCGCCTCGGCCAGCGTGGCGCCGCACGATTCGGCCAGCGCGAGCACGTCGGCCATCGCCCAGAACAACATCGAGGGATCCTCGCCGGGCGGGCGCTCGGCGGGCAGGTAGAAGTGCGACCAGCGGCCGCGGCGGTTCTTCTGCGGCGGCGACTCGGCGACGAACAGCACCCGGACCCGCGCCGGGCGGTACGCCTCGGCCAGGCGCGAGAACGTCGCGCGGCGATCGTCCGGTGGCACGCCGAGGTCCGCGCAGCGCGTGCAGGCGGCGGACTCGGCGGCGAGTGTGGCGAGCGTGGCGGGTTCGGTCATCTTGCCGCGCGGCGGAGACGAAGCGCTCGGAACTTCATTGGGCCCTCCCTGTTCGTGAACTCGACCCGCGACGACGGCACGCACGCTAGGGCGCGCCACGCGCCACGGCAAGCGCGAACGCTTGACGGGTGCACATTTGTGCAGTAGGGTTGTCGCATTCCCCTCCCGGTCGCCGGAGCGACCCCATGCGTGTCGAACGACTCGATGAACCCGTCCGCGTGCGCGCGGACTTCGCGGGCGGCCGGGCCACGCCCGTCGTCTTCCAGCGCGGGACCCAATCGCAGCGCATCACCCGGGTCAACTCGCGCTGGGAGGACCGCGTCGGCCGCCAGCCGCTCTATTACTTCGCCTGCTCGGTCGAGTCGGGCGACGTGTACGAGCTGTGCCTGAACGCGCACGAACTCACCTGGCGCCTCACCTCGGTGATGCTCGATGGCTGAGCCCCTCGCGACGATTGCAACGCCGCGCGTGCAGCCCACGGCGGCCGACCTGCCCGTGCTCCACCTCGACATCGACGCGTTCTTCGCCTCGGTCGAGCAGGCGCGCGATCCACGCCTGCGCGGGCGACCCGTGCTCGTGGGCAACGGCGTGATCGCGTCGTGCTCGTACGAGGCGCGCCGCTTCGGCCTGAAGGCGGGGACGCCGCTGAGCGAGGCGCGCCGCATCTGCCCCGACGCCGTGATCCTCGACGGCCATGCCCCGACGTACCGCGCGTTCGGCGAGCGCATCTTCGCGCTCGCGGCGCAGCTCACGCCGCACCTCGACACGTACCTCGACGAGGCGTACGGCGACCTCGCCGGTACCGAGCGCCTGCACGGCGATCCGCTGGCGCGCTGTGCGGCGTTGCGCGCCGCGATCGCCGAGGCCACCGGCGGCGTCACCGTGACCATCGGCCTGGGGCCCAATCGCATGCTGGCCAAGCTCGTGGGGAAGACCGCGAAGCCCGACGGCCTGGCGTGGATCACCGCCGCCGAGGCCGACGGGTTCCTCGCCGGGCGCCCCGCGTCGGACATTGCCGGCGTGGGCCCGGCGATCGCCCAGCGCCTGGCGGGCATGAACGTGCACACGGTCACCGACCTCAGGCGGCTCGACGTCGCGACGCTGGCGGGCTTGTTCGGCGCCGTCGGCCCCATGCTGTACGAGCGGGCGCGCGGCCGCGACACGCGCGCGGTGTGCACCCGCGAGGTGCCGCAGACGATCTCGCGCGAGACCGCGTTTCACCGCGCCAGCGCCGACCCGGCCGAGATCGAGGGCATGCTCCACTACCTGGCCGAGCGCGCCTGCCGCGCGACGCGCGCGCTCGGCCTCACCGCGCGCACGATCGGCCTGCGCCTGCGCTACGCCGACGGCGTGAGCGAGGAGGGAAGGCACACGCCGGCCGTGCCCAGCGCGCTCGACCCCGACGTGCATGCCGTGGTGCGCGCGCTGCTTTCGAAGCTGTGGACGCGACGGGTGCAGCTGTCGCACGTCGGTGTCGTGCTGTCGAACTTCGCCGCACTCGATGGCGCGCCGCTCGACCTGTTCGATGGAGCCGGGCAGGACCGCGCGCACCGCCTGGTCGAAGGGCTCGACGCGGTGCGCGATCGCTACGGGCACGCGGTCGTCGTCTCGGGGCGCTCGCTCTCGCTGCTCGGCACGCTGCCGCAGGATCGCTACGGGTTCGTGCTGCGCACGCCGTCGCTGACCAAGTGAGCCCGGGGGCGGGGGGCGGCGCGGCGCCGCTCGCGGTGCGCTCGGACGGCTCGCTGTTGCGCGGGCGGGTCGCGGTCGGCGACCTGGTCGCGCGGGCGGCGACCCTCGGCTACGGCGCGCTCGGTCTGGCCGACCGCGACGGGCTGTACGCCAGCGTGCGCTTCGTCGAGGCGTGCCGCGCGCACGGGTTGCGCCCGGTCGTCGGCGTCGAGTTGCCGGCGGGGCCGGTGGGCAAGGCCGCCGCGGCGCAGCGCCTCGACGGGCCGCCGGTGGTACGCGTGTTCGCGCGCGATCGCGCCGGCTGGTCGGCGCTGTGCCGGCTCGTCACCGCGCGGCATCTCGCTTCCGACACGCCGTGGGACGAGGCGTGCGCCGAGGCTCTGGCGGGCGGCTCGGTGCACGCGGTCGCGCGCACGATCGACGCGGCGATCGCGCTGCTGGCGGCGTGCCGCGCGCGCGGCGTCGACCCGGCACGGCGGCTGTGGCTCGGCGCCGAGACGCCGGGCGCCGACGGCGCGCGCGCCCGTGCGGCCGATCAAGCGGCGACGCGGCTCGGACTGGCCGCGGTGGCGACCGGGCGCGTGACCGGGATCGCACCGGGCGACGGGCGGCTCGAGCGCACACTCGCGGCGGTGCGGCGCAACGAACTGGTGGCGCGCGTGGCGCCGGCCGATGCGCTCGACGGCGCCGATCCGCGCACCGCCGTGCTCGAGCCGGCGGCAGCGTGGCGCGCGCGCTGGGAGGCCGTGGGGCGCGAGGGCGCGCGGCTCGTCGCCGCGAACGCGGAGCTGATCGCCGACTGCAGGCTCGACCTCACGCTGGGCGTGCCGCGCTTTCCGGTCGCGCCGGTGCCTGCGGGGATCGCACCGTACGAGTGGCTGCGCTCGCGCTGCGAGGAGGGGATCGCGCGGCGCTACCCCTCGCCGCCGGCGGCGCGTGCGGCGCGGCGGCGGCTGGCACTCGAGCTGGAGACGATCGACCGCCTGGGCTTCACGCCGTACTTCACGCTGGTCGCGGACATCGTGGGCTTCGCCGTCGCCGCGGGCATCCCGAGCGTGGGCCGCGGCTCGGGCGCGGCGTCGATCGTCAGCTACGTGCTCGGCATCACGAACGTCGACCCGCTGCGCTACCGCCTTGCGTTCGAGCGCTTCCTCCACGCCGAGCGGCGCGACTGCCCCGACCTCGACATCGACCTGTGCTGGATCCGTCGCGACGAGGTGATCGCACACGTCTACCGCACGTACGGGGCCGAGCGCGTGGCGACGATCTCGACCCAGTGCACGCTCGGCCCGCGCGGAGCGTTTCGCGAGGCGGCGAAAGCGCACGCCGTCGCGCCGCCGGTGGTCGATCGCCTCGCGCGCTTCGTCCCGCGCGACGAGACCGGGCTCGGCCCCGACGCGCCCGCGGGAGCGCTCGCGGCGCTGCTGGCCGCGCCGGCGGCGCGCCACGGGATCGACCTCGCCGAGCCGGCGCTCGCGGCGGCGCTGGCCGACACGCCGGCGATGGTCGGCGTGATCGACCACCTGGGCATGCACCCGTGCGGGCTCGTCATCGCCGACACGGCGCTCACCGACTACACCGCGCTCGAGGAGGCGACCAAGGGCTTTGTGGTCACGCAGCACGAGATGCGGCAGATCGAGGCGCTGGGCCTGGTCAAGATGGACCTGCTGGGCAACCGCGCGCTGACCGAGATCGGCGACACGATCGCGCGCGTGAGCGCCGTCACCGGCGGGCGCGTCGTGCCGCGCGTCGACCCGCCGCCCGACGGCGACCCGACGACGGCGGCGATGCTGGCCGCGGGCGACGCGCTGGGCGTCTTCCAGTTGGAGTCGCCCGGGATGCGCAACCTGCTGCGCATGCTCGATGCACGCGACCTCGACGACACGATCGCCGCCGTCGCGCTGATCCGCCCCGGGCCGGCGGGCACCGGCATGAAGGACCTGTACGTGCGCCGCAAGCGCGGGCTCGAGCCGGTCACCTACGGGCACCCGCGGCTCGAGCCGGTGCTCGCGCCGCAGCGCGGCGTGCTGCTCTATGAAGAGGACGTGATGGCCGTCGTCGCGGCGTTGTGCGACGTGACGCTGGCGCAGGGCGACCTGTTCCGTCGCGCGCTGGGCGGCACGCGGAGCGAGGACGATCGCGCGGCGCTCAGGCGCTGGTTCGCGCACCGTGCGCGCGCCGCGGGCCTCACGCCGGACGAGGCGCGGCGCGCCTGGGGGGAGGTGTCGCGCTTCGGCGCGTACGCGTTCTGCCGTGCGCATGCCGCGGGCTACGGCGTGCTCGCCTGGCAGGCCGCGTACCTGCGCGCCCACTGGCCGGCCGCGTTCGCCTCGGCGCTGGCCGACCATCACGCGGGGATGTACGCGCTGTGGGCGCACGTCGCCGACGCCCAGCGCCACGGCGTGCGCTTTGTACTGCCGTGCGTGAACGCCTCGGCGGCGGGCTTCACGCTCGAGGGCGACCCGGTCGAAGGGCCGGTGCGCGTGGGGCTGTCGCGCGTCGGTGGGCTGTCGCAGAAGACGATCGCGCGCACGCTGGCGGCGCGGGTCGAAGGCGGTGCGGCGGGCGGTGCGTTCGGCTCGCTCGCCGACTGGCTGGGTCGTGTGCAGCCGGCGGCCGGTGAGGCGGAGACGCTGGTGCGGGCGGGTGGATTCGACTTCACGGGCCGAGGGCGGGCGTCGCTTCTCGTCGAACTTGGAGCGACCGGCGCCGCTTATCGCGGCGCCGAACAGGAAGGCGCGTTCCGCGTGCGCGCCTCGCCGCTGCCGCCGCCCGAGGTGCCCGAGTTCGCGCCGTGGGCGCGGCTCATGCACGAGTGGAACGCGATCGAGCTGGGCGTGACCGCGCATCCGCTCGCCGCGTTCGCGCCCGCGCTGTGGCCGGCCGATCGCCCGTCACGCGCGCGGGCGGCCGACGCGCCGCGCGGCTTCGACGCGGCGTGCGCGCTGGAGGAGAGGAAGGGCAAGCGCGTGCGCGTGACCGGGCTCATGGCCGCCGCCCGCCGCGTGCCGACGAAGGACGGGAAGCGCATGTACTTCCTCACGCTCGACGACGGCACGGGGCTGGTCGAATGCACGCTGTTCCCGGACGTGTACGGCCGCTGCGCGGGGGAGCTGTCAGGAAGCGGGCCCTACGTCGTCGAGGGCACGGTCGAGTCGCAGTACGGCGAGATCACGGTGACGGCCACGTCGTGCCGGCAGATGAACGCGACAGAGGCGGGGCGGGACTCGGCGGGGTCCCGGCGCGCGGAGCGGGCGCAGGAGCCGGCGAGCCGGTACGGGACGGGGTAAAGAAGGGGTGGACACAATGTCAGTACTGACATATGATGGTGGAACGTGAGTCCGACGGACAAGCCGTTGGTCTGGCTGCATGGGGCGGTCCAATCGCCGCCCTTCGGGAGGGATGCGCGAATCGAGGCGGGGCACCTGCTTCGAAGGCTGCAGGCAGGGCGCAGCCTCGGGATGCCAGACTCGCGAACGCTGCCGTCGATTGGCCGGCGATGTCAGGAGTTGCGCATCGTCGACCGCGAGGCCACGTGGCGGATCGTGTACCGCATCGATCGGGATGCAATCGTGATTCTCGAAGTGTTTGCCAAGAAGACCCCGCAGACACCGCGGACGGTCATCGAGGCATGCCGCGAAAGACTGAAGGAGTACGACGATGCATGACGCGAAGAAACGGCGGCTCATCGCGAAGGGATGGCGGGTCGGAGGTGCTGCGGAGTTCCTCGGGCTCTCCCCCGAGGAGAGCGCGTACATCGAGCTGAGAGTTCGCCTCGCGGAGGGCCTGCGGCGACGCAGACTCGATGGGGGAATGACTCAACTCGAGCTCGCGAAGGCCGTCGGGTCGAGTCAGTCCCGGGTTGCGAAGATGGAAGCTGGAGACCCGACCGTCGCGCTCGATCTGCTGATTCGCTCCCTGATCGTACTTGGCGTTACGCCCGGGGGCCTGGCGAGGATCATCGAGTCGCGCAGGCGCCGCGCGGCGTGAGTTGTGGCTAGCGCCGGGGAGCCCTGCGCATCAGCCGTTCGCGAGCCTCGTGAACCCGATCATCCCGCACCGGGATCAACACTTCGGAACTCGGAATGTCGCTGCCCGCGGGGAAGGACACGACGCGGTAGTAGCGAATATCACCCAGTGCCGAATCAGGACGTGCGAGCGTGAAGTCCGCACCGAGAAGCCGGGGTGCCGCGGGTTCGGCCGTGGGCAGAAAGCGCGCAGCGATGGACGCCATCGGGACGAGCACTTCGCGGAGCTGTCCGACCTCGACGAAGAGCCCGTTCAAATCGAGTTGAACGAGCAACGAGTCGGCGTCCGAGAACGGCGCACGGAGCGAATGCAAGCGCGTGTAGGCCGCGAGGTCGACGGGCGGCAGGTCGAGTTCCTTGCTCGTGAGCACGAAAGTCTGCATGTCGCTCTCGATGTCGACGGTCCGGATCGGAACGGTCTCGAGAACGCGTCCAGATCGCTTGTCGATACGCGCGATCGACCAGGACTCACGGGACTTGTAGTAGCTCCCCTCATTGACCATCTGGGTGATCAGGACGACATACTCTTTCGCGTTTTCGCCGAAGAGCGCCTCGCGACGCCAGGTCGCGGCCCCGGGTGTCGCGGGCACCTGCGAGACGAGGCCCATGACGAGACCCGCTGCGATCGCGCCCCGAAGACCCCAACGACCGCCGACGCCTCGATGTCTCACCCCCGTGCCGCCGATTGCGCCTGCACGAGGACGAGCCGCACTTCGTCGCCTTCCTCGTTCTCGAAGCGGAAGCCGCACTTCTCGAGCACGCGGCGCGAGGCGACGTTGTGCGGCGCGAGGACGGCGTGCAGCGGGCGGACCGTGATGAGGTCGAGGAACTGCATGAGCGCGCGGGTGGCGATGCCGCGGCCCCAGAACTCGCGGCCGATCCAGTAGCCGACCTCGCGGGCGCCGACCTGCTCGAAGCTCACGAGGTTTCCGGCGACGTGGCCCTCGACGAGGATGGTGCGCAGGACGATCGATGTGTCGGCGCGGATCTTCGCCCAGTGCGCGTCGAACGCGGCCTGGTCGCGCGCGGGGAACGAGGCCATGCGATTCGACTCGGGGTCGCTCTGGTGGAGAAAGAAGATCGGCAGGTCCTCGTCCTGCACCTCGCGCAGCGTGACCGCACCGCTCATCGCGTCCTCCGTCCTTGCGCGTCCGGGGTCAGCAGGGCCCGGAGCTTCTCCATCGTGGCGGCGTTGCGAGCCGTGACACGGTCGCCGAGCGTGCGGTCGACGACCGTCGCCAGACGGCCCGCGAGGGTCCCGGCCGGACAATGAAGATACGCCGCCCGGGGGCCGAGGGCGAGTGTCTCGGGAGACCAGTCCTCCCGGGCCTGGGATTTCAGGAGGGCCAGGTCGGCCGGGTCGCGCGGGATGGCGAACAGGAAGCGCGACGGTTCGGCGGCGGCGGCGGCCCGCAGCGGATTGTCCGCGAGGATCGAGCCGAACTCGGCGGCGGTGAGCACGGTGACCCGGGAAGCCACGCCCAGCTCCGCGAGCAGGGTCGTTTCGATCCGCAACGCGAGTTCGCCTTGAGGCATGGCCTTTCGGGCCGGAGTGAAGACCACGTTGCCACTGTTGAGCAGGGTGCGGACCTCGGCGTAGCCCATCGCCTCGAGCAAGGCGCGCAGGTCGGCCATGGCGATGCGCTTCGCCTTGCCGACGTTGATGCCGCGCAGCAGGGCCACGTGGGTGGCGGTCATCGGGTTTCCTCGCCGTGGTAGAGTGCGCCCGAAATGCACGGGGGAGTCGCCCTCGCGCCCGCGCCGCAGGGAGAACCATTCCATCCGATCCCAGGAACATCATTGGATTGCCGGTCCGGGCCTGGCCCTGGTCGCGGCCCTTGCTCTCGGGTTCGCCGGTTGTGGCGCGCCTGGGGGTGGCGGCGACGCGGACTCGACGGCGACCAGGGCGAGCGTCGCGCCCGATCGCCTGCGCGGCGTCGAGCCGCCGAACCCGGAGCCCAAGCCGGCGTTCACTCTGACCGACCTCGACGGCCGCCGCTACGACTTCCTCGCCGAGACGGCCGGGCGGCTGACCTTCCTGTTCTTCGGCTACACGCATTGCCCCGACATCTGTCCCGTGCACCTGGCGAACCTCGCTGCCGCGCTGGCGCGCCTGCCGCGCGCCGACGCCGACCGCGTGCGCGTGGTCTTCGTCACGACCGATCCGCAGCGCGACACGCCCGAGCGGATGAAGCGCTGGCTCGGCGCGTTCGATCCGGCGTTCGTGGGGCTCACCGGGTCCCGCGCCGAGCTCGAGGCCGCGCAACGCGCGGCGGGGGTGGCACCGACGGTCGCCCAGCCGGCGCCGGGGGACACGGGCTACGCGGTCGGACACGCCGCGCAGGTGATCGCCTACGGGCCCGACGGGAACATGCGCGCGCAGTATCCGTTCGGGACTCGACAGAAGGACTGGGCGCACGATCTACCGATCCTGCTCGGCCTGGCGCGCGCGCCGGACGCAGCGGGGGACGTGCGGGTCAGCGGCGGCTATGCGCGCATCATGCCGACGCGCGACGTGGGCGCGGGATACTTCACGATCGTCAACCGGGGGACGTCGACCGACACGCTGCGCGGCGTCGCCGTCGCGCACGCCGTGAACGCCGAGCTGCACACCATGCGTGAGACCGGCGGGCTCGTGCGCATGGTGCCGCTTGGGCCGTACGCAATCGCTTCGGGCGACTCCCTGCGTCTGCGCGAGGGCGGCGATCATCTCATGTTCGACCTGCCGGCCGGCTCGCCGGCCGCAGCGGCCGAGACGCTCGACGTGACGCTGCGCTTCGCTCGCCGGGGCGACGTTCTCCTACGCCTGCCCGTGCGCGCGTACGGGGACGAGGGCGCGCGATGACCTGGTGGTGTGCGGCGACAAACGAGCCCTGGAGTTGGGCGTGGCGGGCCTATCCGGGCGTGTGGCTGTTCATGGTCGCGCTCGCGGTCGCCGGCGCGGGCATGCTGCGGCGCAACCTCTCGCGCGAAGCGGGCGGGAACGTGCGGCATGCCGGTCGCATCTTCGCATTCAGTGCAGGCACGCTGTTCACCTGGGCGGCGCTCGACTGGCCGATCGGCACACTCGGCGGCGGCTACCTGCTGGCGGCGCACACTGTGCAGTACGTGCTGCTGACGTTCATCGCCGCGCCGTTGCTGCTGATCGGATTGCGCCGCGCGCCGGGCGACGGGGCCGGGCTGCCGGGCGTGCACGCGCTGGGATCGCTCGCGCTGTACAGTGCCATCGTCGCGGCAACGCACGTGCCGGCGCTGACCGATGCGCTGATGCGCACGCAGTGGGGGGCGGCGGTGATCGACCTGGCGTGGCTCCTCGGTGGGATCGTGCTGTGGTGGCCGGCGCTCCATCCGGATCCGGCGCGCCGGCTCGCGCCGCCCTTGCGGATGGGCTACCTGTTCGCCTCGACGCTGCTGCCGACCCTGCCGGCCGCGCTGTTGATGTTCAGCGACTACCCGTACTACGGCGTGTACGAGCTGGCGCCGCGCGCGTTCGGCCTCTCGGCGCACCAGGACCAGCAGCTCGCGGGCCTCATCATGAAGGTGATCGGCGATCCCATCGTGTGGCTGTCGACCGCGTTCATCTTCTTCCGCTGGCAGGCGGACAGCGAGCGCGAGAGCGAGGACTAAGCCTCAGGTGTTCCGGTGTCCTCGGTCCCGCCGAGGGTCCCGGCGCGGGCCGCAGATGCCAGTTTCGCGTAGCGCCGGCGGAAGGCCTCGAGTTGCTCCTCTTCCAACTCCTCCAGGTCGAGCAGCGCATTGTGCGCGCCCTGCGTCGCGCGGATGAGCTCGTCGAGCTTGATCTGGATCGCCTCGGTGTCGCGGTTCTGCGTGTTCTGGATGAGGAACACCATGAGAAAAGTGACGATCGTGGTCGCTGTGTTGATCACCAGCTGCCACGTGTCGCTGTAGTGGAACAGCGGGCCGGTGAGGATCCAGGCGAGGATGGTGAGGGCGGAGAGAGTGAACACGACGGGCCGACCGCAGAAGCGGGCAGCGGCCTTGGCGAACTGGGAGTACCAGGCGACGTTCTTCATGGGCGGCCTCGCGCGTTTGAGGGTCGGGGGGCGCGTGCAATCGTCCCCGGGTCCGTCGCGGACAGTCTAACCGAGCAGGCGGCCCAGATCCTGGAACGGTGTCGAGCACGGCCGCCCGGCCGCGTGCTGGTACCGCGTCGCGCCCGTAGACCACTCGATCTGCACGAGAGACGACGACACGGTCCCGTGCGGATCGGCATGCAGGCACACCGCGCGCGCGCCTTCGTGTGCGGAGAGCGTCGCGACGAGGTCCTCGGGTCGCTTGGGCGGGGCGAGGCGAAGAATCGTGTGCACCGCCTCGGCGCGCGGGTCGAACGGATCGTCGACGTCGCCGTGGGTGAGCACGTGCCAGCCGGAAAACAGCTCCTCGACGCGGATGCGGCCGTCCCAGTAGGCGGCGAAGGCGCCGCGCGCGTCGGCGACGAACAGGGTGAACGGCGCGTAGCGGCAGGTGAGGACCTCGTCCTTCACCCAGTCGACGACTTGGGCGGCCGAGTCCAGGCGCAGCGCGTCGAGGCACAGGAGCCCGCGCGAGCGATCGGGCTCGCCTCCCGCGGCCCAGCGCTGGGCCTCGGGCCCGACGGTCGGCGTGTTCCGGTTGAGGATTGCCGCCACGAGCCGCCCGGGCTGCAGGCCGAGCCAGGTGCCGCCGGCGACCGAGTCGCGGCCCGCCACGACGTGCGGCGCGCGCACCAGGACGTGGGGCGAGACGGTGGGGCGGGCGAGCGCCTCGTCACGGTTCGCGCCGAGCAGGAGCTGCCCGGCGCGCGGTCGATCGATGCCGACGAGCAGGGTGCACATGGATCGCAAGGTGCAGGGCCGCGCCCGCGTGGTCAAGCGGCAAGACGAAATAGCGTACGAAGGTTGCGAAAGTGAACGTGCAAGGACTACAGTGCATGCATGGCACCGAACGAACCGCTCGATCCCGACGATGATGAAGTCGAGGCACTGCTGACCGCAGCCGAGGAAGCGCTCGACGCCGGCGACGTCGACAAGGCTCTCGACCTGCTGGAGGAACCCGCGCAGGCCGACGATGCCGATCCCGACGTGCGCGCGATGTTCGGACTCGCGCTCTACTACGCCGGCGAATACGAGGACGCGTTCGAGTGGCTGGAGGAAGCCGTCGCCACCGATCCCGATGACGTCGAGTCGCGCGGTGCACTCGGCGTGTGCCACTTCTTCCGACTCGAGTCGCTCCCTGCCGAGAAGGAACTGCGCCGCGCGCTGCTCACCGAGCCCGACTGGGCCGAGGCGCATCACTGGCTCGGCCGCGTGCTCGAATGGCGCGGGCGTTATCCCGAGGCGATGATCGAGTTCCAGAAGGCGTGGCAGCACGACAAGGAGCACTACCCGGTTCCCGAGCGCCTCGACGAGGACGAACTCGACGGCGTGGTCCATGACGCGATCGAGCCGTTGCCGCCGCGCATCAAGCGCGCTCTCGACGACGTCGCGATCCTGGTCGAGGAGTATCCGTCCGAGGAGTTGCTGAAGGAGAGCGATCCGCCGCTGCCGCCCGACCTGCTCGGGCTCTTCACCGGGGCCTCGTTCGCCGAGCGCACCAGCATGTCGTCGGGCGTGGAACCAGGGACGATCCATGTCTTCCGGCGCAACATCGAGCACTTCGGCGGGGCCCGCGCCGAGGTCGTCGACGAACTGCGCGTCACGCTGCTGCACGAGATCGGACACGCCCTCGGCATGGACGAGGATGAGCTGCACGCGCTGGGGCTCGAATAGCGCTCGAATCGCACCGGAATAGCGTGCCCTCAGCGCGTGATCAGCTCCAGCAGTCGGGCATGCAGCGCCGGGTGCGCCGCCATACCCGTTCTCGTCGGCCAGCCCGCCGCACCCTTCCAGTCGGTGAACGTCGCGCCCGCTTCCTCGAACAGCACGGGGAAAGGCGCGATGTCCCACGCCGCCACGTCATGCTCGAACCACGCGTCGACCACTCCCGAGAGCACCAGCGCCGGGCCCCACGCATCGCCGTAGCCGCGCGCCAGCGCGACCGTATCCACCAGCCGTTCGAATGCGATGGGGCCCAGGCCGCGCACCGCGTTATCGAGCTGGCCCAGCGTGATGAACGCATCGGCCGGCGTCGCGGCTTCCGTGCGCACCGCGAGGCGCACGCCATCCTTCCACGTCCCGAGCCCGCGCGCGGCGCCGTAGAGCTCGCCGAGCGCGGGCAGGTGCATGACGCCGACGACGATGCGACCGTCGGCCTCGAGTGCGATCAGGTTCGACCAGTGGGGGAGGCCACGCAGGAACGGGCGCGTGCCGTCGATCGGGTCGACGATCCAGCGCCGCCCGCTGGGGCCGGTGGTCTCGCCGGATTCCTCGGTGAGGATCGCGTCGTCGGGAAACGCGGCGCGCAGTGCGGCGACGATGACCGCGTCGGCGGCGTGGTCGGCTTCGCTCACTGGCGAGCGGTCGGGCTTGATCGTCACCTGCGGATCGCGGCGATAGAAGGAGAGCGCGACCTCGCCGGCACGGCGCGCTGCGGCGAGCGCGACGTCGAGTTCAGGTTGCCAGGCGGGCATGGCGGCTCCGGGTTGCAAGCCTAGCGAGGCGCTAGGGCTTGGATCGTCGCGCGGAGCGCGGCGCTCAGCCCGCACAGTAGGGGAAAAGTGTTGACGGTGTCCGCTGCCGTCGCTACTGTGCCGCAGGCTTGAGAAATAATTCACGACCCCCGCGGAGTACCCTCATCGCCGCGGCCGCGTGACGGATCCCTCCGTTCCCCGAGGAATCATCGCCGCCCGATGACACGCACTCGATTCGTCCTGCTGCTTGGGTTCGCCCTGACGGTCGGCGGACTCTTTTTCGCCGCGAGTTCGCTGCAGGCGGCGAAGCCCACGGACACGCTCAATCCCGGGATCCCGACGAAGCCGACGGGTCCTGCGATCGAGCAACCCATCGCCTACAGCCACGAGTTGCACGCCGGCAAGCTCGGCATGGACTGCGGCTACTGCCACACCAACGTGGCCAAGTCGGGCATCGCCAACATCCCGAACGTGTCGACCTGCATGGGCTGCCACACCTACGTGAAGAAGGCGTCGGGGCAGAAGGAGCCAAGCGCCGAGATCGCGAAGCTCACCAAGTACTACGAAGACGGCGTGTCGATTCCGTGGGTGAACATCCACCAACTGCCGGACCACGCGAACTTCAATCACAAGCGCCACGTCAAGGCGGGCGTCGCCTGCCAGACCTGCCACGGTCCGGTCGAGACCATGCCGGTCGTCTACCCGGTGGTGAAGCTGCAGATGGGCTTCTGTGTCGATTGTCACAAGGCCAACCGCGAGAACGTCAAGGCACCGGCGAGTCTCGACTGCGTCGTCTGTCACAAGTAGGACCGGAACCTTCATGAGCGACGATATCCACGAGCAGCCGCTGCCCCTCAAGCGGCGTGAGTTCCTCAAGCTGGTCGGCGTGGCCACCGCGGCCACCGCCGGTGCCGGCTGCCTGGAGTTCCCGCCGCCCAACGAGCTGATCCAGCCGTACGTCACCGCGCCCGAGAACATCATCCCGGGCGTGGCCACGTACTACGCCTCGACCTGTCGCGAGTGCCCGGCCGCCTGCGGCCTGCACGTCAAGACGCGCGAAGGACGGGCGATCAAGCTCGAGGGGAACCCGTCGCATCCGGTCAACCTGGGTTCGCTGTGCGCGCGCGGCCAGTCGGCTCTGCAGGGCCTGTACAACCCCGATCGTCACGCCCATCCCAAGCAGCGCCAGGCCGACGGCTCCTTCAAGGAGATCACCTGGGAGGAGGCCGAGGCGCTTCTCGTCGAGAAGCTCGCCGCTCCCGCCGGTGCGGTCCAGTTCTGGACCGGGCAGGAGACGGGCACGCGCGCCGCGCTGTACGACGCGTTCATCGGCGCGCTGGGCTCGGCCGACCGCATCGTGCACGAGCCGTTCGCCTGGGAGGCGCTACGTGAGGGCAATCGCCTCGCGTTCGGGCGCGCCGAAATCCCGACCTACGACTTCGCGGCGGCCGGCAGCGTGTTCACGCTCGGCGCCGACTTCCTCGAGACCTGGCTGTCGCCCGTCGAGTACGCGCGCACGTTCGCGACGCGCCATGGCGGGAGCACGACCGACGCGGGCCGTCTCGTCGCCTTCGAATCGCGCCTGTCGCTGACCGGCTCGAACGCCGACGAGTGGGTCGCGATCAAGCCCGGCACCGAGGCGCTGGCCGCACTCGCCATGGCGCAGGTCATCGTCGCCGAGGGCCTGGCCAAGGGCTCGACCGGCGGGCTCGACCTCACGCCGTACGCGCCCGCAAACGTGGCCGAGCAGGTGGGCGTTCCCGCCGAGGTGCTCGTTCGCCTGGCGAGGGAGTTCGCCGCCAACGGGCCCGGCCTGGCGATCGCCGGCGGCGTGCAGGCGCAGAGCGCCCGCGCGACGCACGCGGTCGTCGCCGCCAACGTCCTCACGTCGGTCGGCGGGGGGCTCGGCAGCGCACTCCACTTCGGCCGCACGCTCGACCTCGGCCGCACGCACGCGCCGCGCGATCTCGCGCCGGCGATCGAGCGCATGAACGGCGGCGGCGTCGGCGTGCTGCTGGTGCACGGCACGAATCCGGCGTACTCGCTGCCGGGCGCGCTCGGCTTTGCGGCCGCGGCGGGCAAGGTGCCTTTCAAGGTGTCGTTCTCGATCGATCCCGACGAGACAGCGCAGCTGTGCGACCTGATCCTGCCCGATCATCACCCGCTCGAGTCGTGGGGGGACGCGCAGGCGTGGACCGGGGTGCGCTCGCTCCTGCAGCCGGCCATGCGCCCCGTGTTCAAGACGAAGAGCACGCCCGACGTGCTGCTCGCCGCGGCGAAGACCCTGGGCAGGACGCCGGGCCTCCTCGCCGCCGCGACGTGGCGTGACGTGCTGACCGCGGCGTGGGGTGGACCGGGCGCGGCGTGGGACGCGGCGCTCGCGGCCGGCGGTTCCTTCGCCGTGGCATCCGCCGCACCGGCGCTCGCGCTCTCGGGTGGCCTGGCGGGCGTGGGCTTCAGCGTGGCCGAACTCGGCGGCGATGCCGCGGGCACGCCGCTGGTGGTCTACGCGTCGCCGAACATGTACGACGGTCGCGGCGCCAACAAGCCGTGGCTGCAGGAGCTGCCCGACCCGGTGACCAAGGTCGTGTGGGACCACTGGGTCGAGATCCATCCCGACACGATGACGAAGCTCGGTCTCAAGCGCGGCGATCACGTTGCGCTCAAGACGCCCGCGGGCACGCTCGAGACCGCCGCGTACGACTACATCGGCATCCGGCCCGACGTCTTCGCCGTGGCCACGGGTCAGGGTCATACCGCCGACGGCGGTCGCTACTGGAAGCGCGGCGGCAACGTCGCCGGCTTCCTACCGGCCACCTACGACGACGCGTCGGGTGGGCTCGCCTACGTCGCGGTCAAGACGACGCTGGCGAAGACCGGCAAGAAGTACAAGCTCGCCTACCTCGGCGGCGATCCCTACACCGGCGGCCAGTCGCGGCAGATGGGGCGTGGCATCGCGCAGGCCATCCCGCTGACCGTGGTCACCGGCAAAGCCGACGCCCACGGCGCGGCCGCGCACGGCGAAGGCGGCCACGGCGACCCGGCGATGCACAAGCCCGGCTTCGTCGGCTCGCCGGTGCCCGCCGACCCGATCGCCAGTGCCGCGAAGGAAGCGCCGAACTCGGCGTATGCGCTGCACGCCAAGCACAAGTGGGGCATGGTCGTCGACCTCAACTCGTGTAACGGCTGCCAGGCCTGTGTCATCGCCTGCAGCGCCGAGAACAACGTCGCGTTCGTCGGCAAGGAGCAGGTCGACAAGGGCCGCGAGATGATGTGGCTGCGCATCGAGCGCTTCTACGAGGAGCATGACGGAAAGCTCGAGGTCCGCCACGTGCCGGTCATGTGCCAGCACTGCGGCGCGGCTCCGTGCGAGAGCGTGTGCCCGGTGTACGCGACCTATCACAACCCCGAAGGCCTCAACGCGATGATCTACAACCGTTGCGTGGGGACCCGCTACTGCAGCAACAACTGCCCGTACAAGGTCCGCGCCTTCAACTGGTTCCACTACGATTTCCCGGCGCCGCTGAACTGGCAGCTCAACCCCGACGTCACGGTCCGCGACAAGGGTGTCATGGAGAAGTGCACGTTCTGCGTGCAGCGCATCCGTGACGCCAAGGACCACGCGAAGGACGAGGCCCGCAACGTCCGCGATGGCGAGATGGTCACCGCGTGCCAGCAGACCTGTCCGGCGCAGGCGATCGTGTTCGGCGACCTGATGGACTCGGAGAGCCGGGTGAGACAGCTGGTCGACCACGATCGCGGCTACAAGATCTTCGAGGAGATCAACACCTACCCCGCGGTCACCTACCTGAAGAAGGTGACCCGCGACGTGCCGGTCTGAGAGGGCGATCGTGTCGACTTTGACTTACAAGAAGGTCAACGAGGACTTCCTCTCGCTCCTCCGCAACCCCACGAAGGCGTGGTACATCCTGTTCGCGCTGGACCTGCTGGTCCTCGCCTTCGGGGCGGCCTGCTGGATCTACCAGATCCAGACGGGCATGGGCGCCGCCGGCAAGATGCGGCCGGTGATGTGGGCGCTCTACATCACGGACTTCGTGTTCTGGGTCGGCATCGGCCACGCCGGGACGCTCATCTCGGCCGTGCTCTTCCTGTTCCGCTCGCGATTCCGCAACGCGATCTACCGCACCGCCGAAGGCATGACCGTGTTCGCCGTCATGACCGCCGGGCTGTTCCCGCTCATCCACCTGGGCCGTGTGTGGTTCTTCTACTGGCTCCTGCCATACCCGAACCAGCGCGGGCTGTGGCCCAACTTCCGCTCGCCGCTCGAGTGGGACGTGTTTGCCGTCTCGACCTACCTGACGATCTCGTCGGTATTCTTCTTCGTCGGCCTGATCCCCGACCTGGCTGTGGCGCGCGAGAACGCGGTTGGCCTGCGCAAGAAGATCTACACGCTGGCCTCGCTGGGCTGGCGCGGCACCGACCGCCAGTGGAAGCACTACAACAGCGCCTACATCTACTTCGCCGCCCTCGCGACGCCGCTGGTGTTCTCGGTCCACTCGGTCGTGTCGTGGGACTTCGCGATGTCGGTCAACCCGGGCTGGCACGGCACGATCTTCGCGCCGTACTTCGTGGCCGGCGCCATCTTCTCGGGGATCGGCATGGTGATCACGCTCATGGTTCCCATGCGCAAGATCTTCGGGCTCGAGAAGTACCTGACCGACTGGCACTTCGACTCGATGGGCAAGATCCTGCTCTTCACGTCGCTGATCGTGACCTACGCCTACGCGACCGAGATGTTCATGGCGTGGTACTCGGGAAACATCTTCGAGAAGAGCGTGTTCTGGGATCGCGCCTTCGGCCCGGTCGGCTGGGCGTACTGGATCATGGTCCTGTGCAACTGCCTGATCCCGTTGCTCTGCATCAAGAAGTCGATGCGCACGAATGTGTGGGGGATGTTCATCATCTCGATCTTCGTCAACATCGGGATGTGGTTCGAGCGCTTCGTCATCATCGTGCAGTCGCTGTCGCACAACTTCGACCCGTGGGTGTGGCGCATGTACCAGCCCACCCTGGTGGACGTGGGGGTCTCGATCGGGTCGTTCGCCTGGTTCGGGATGTTCTTCCTGTTGTTCATCAAGTTCCTGCCGGCCATGGCGATCGTGGAGATGAAGGAAATCCTCCCGGCGCCGCGCAAGAATGCGAGTGCGGCATGAGCAAGAAATTGTCCGGAGTCCTGGCGGTGTTCGAGCACGTCGACACGACGATCGACGCGATCCGTGCGCTCAAGAAGGACAAGCGCAAGCTGACCGTGATGACGCCGGTGCCCAACCACGAGATCGCCGAGGAGATCGACGACACGCAGTCGCCGGTGCGCCTGTGCACCTTCGTCGGCGGCCTGGTCGGCGGCATTCTCGGCTTCGCGCTGTGCGCCTTCACGTCGCTCGACTGGCCGCTGATCACCAACGGCAAGGAGATCCTCTCGATCCCGCCATTCATGATCATCACCTTCGAGTGCACCATTCTGTTCGGCGGCCTGACCAACCTGGTTGCCATGCTGTTCTTCTCGGGCCTGCCCAGCCTCGACGTGTCGGAGGGCTTCGATCCGCGCTTCACCGAGGATCGCTTCGGCATCTGGGTGCCCTGCGGCAAGGACGAGGCCGAGCAGGTGGCCGGCGTGCTCCGGGCGAACGGGGCGGAGGAGGTTCGTGTTGACGCAGCGTAGGATCCTCTCCGTCACGGCGGTCGCGGTGGGCGTGCTCTCGCTCGGCTGGGCGACCGGGCTGCTGTCCCTGCCGTGGACGCACGATCTCGACCGGCAGCCGTCGATCAAGCCGCAGGAAATGCCCCTGCTGCCGCCCGAGGGCGTCGTGCCGGTCTCCGGCCACGTCGACGACGGTGCGCGCGAGAACGTCGACAAACTGGTGAACCCGGTCGTGGCCGACACGACGTCGCTGCGCAAGGGCGAGCTCGCCTACTCCACCTTCTGCACGCCCTGTCACGGCCCGAAGGGTATCGGCAACGGCGCGGTCGCGAAGAGCCTGCCGATCCCGCCCGTCGATCTCACGCGCGCCGACCTCCAGGCCGGTCGCTCCGACGGCTCCATCTATTTCACGATCCGCCACGGCAACGTGATCATGCCGGGCTACGCTCATGCGTTGACTCCCGAGGAGGCCTGGCAGGTGGTCCACTACGTGCGGACGTTGCGAGCGCAATGAGCCATCCGACGACTCACGCCGCCTTCGAACAGTCCGTCGCCCGGGTCGGTCAGGTCGACTTCAAGCGCGGCCGCCTGATCAGTTCCGCCCTCGTCCTCGTGGGGCTCGCCGGCTTCGCGTTCATGCTCGTCAACGGGCAGGTGAAGCAGGCCTGGCAGTCATACCTGGTGAATCTCGTGTTCTTCCTCGGGATCGCCCAGGCCGGAATCGTGTGGGTCGCGATCGCGCGCACGACGCGCGCCACGAAATGGGCGTCGAGCCTGGTCCGCTACGGCGAGGCGCTGTCGGCCTTCCTCCCGATCGGCTACGCCCTGGTGCTGGTCTTCCTGTTCGCCGGGGGAGCGACGCTCTATCCGTGGGTGAAGGAGCCGGTGGCCGTCAAGGCGGCGTGGCTCAACTGGCCGTTCTTCGTCGCCCGCAACGCGATCCTGATGGGCGCGCTCGTGCTGATGTCGCGCCATCTGATGGGCAAGTCGCTGCGGCCCGACCTGGGCGTGGCGAAGAACCTGGTGACCGGCAAGTGGAAGGACCTGTACGCCAAGCGCACGAACGGCTGGAAGGGCGACGCCGTCGAGGCGGCCACCGCACAGAAGCAGCTGCTCGACCTGTCGCCGTGGTTCATCGTGCTCTACTGCCTGGTCTACACGGTCTGGGCGTTCGATGTGCTCATGTCGCTCGATCCGCACTGGGTGAGCACGCTGTTCGGCGCGTTCATCTTCATGAGCACGCTCTACACCGGACTGGCCGCGATGAGCCTGGCTGCGGTGTGGACGCGCGGCCCGCTGGGCCTCGACAAGGTCGTCTCGACCGAGCAGTTCCACACGCTCGGCAAGCTGCTGTTCTCGTTCGCGCTGTTCTGGGTCTACTCGTACTGGTCGCAGTTCCTGCCCATCTGGTACGCGAACCTGAGTGAGGAGACGCCGTACGTCGTGCTGCGCCTCAAGCCGCCGTTCGTGTCGTGGGCGTGGATCGTCTTCGCCTTCACGTTCGCCATCCCGTTCCTCGGGCTCATGAACTGGACGACGAAGCGCAATCCGCTCCTGCACCAGGCCTTCGCGCTGATCGCCCTGATCGGCGTATGGCTCGAGCGGAACCTGATCGTCCTGCCGAGCGTGAATCCGACCGTGTTCGACCTGACGCTGCCGCAGCTTGGCGTGATGCTCGGCTTTCTCGGCGCGTTCCTGATCCCGTTCCTCAACTT
>JANPEF010000056.1:0-29117 GCA_031431875.1 Candidatus Eiseniibacteriota bacterium
GAAGGCCGCCGTAACGCCGCCGACGAGGTCGACGCCGCCGCCGACACATGCGGCGAAGCTCACTCCCGCTGCGCCGTCGCTCCGTCCGAACGTGGCCGCGGCGAAGCCGATGGTGAGCCCCGCGAAGCAGTCGCTGGCGGCCGCGGCCGCGAGCCAGCCGGGCTGGTCGTTCCGCAACACCCAGGCCGGCGGCGCCAGCACGACGAAGGTCGTGGCGACGACGGTGGCGGGTGGTCCGCCTGCGGCGACGAAACCCGCCCCAGTGAAGCCCGCGACGAAGGTGGCCGCGAAGCCCGTGGCGAAGCCCCCGGTCCAGGCGGCGGTGGCGGCGAAGCCTGCCGTGCCTGCAGCGAAGCCCGTGGCGGTGGCGGCGAAGCCTGCCGCCCCTGCGGCAAAGCCCGTGGTGATCGCCGCGAAGCCGGCGGCGCCCGCGGCGAAACCGTCAATGAAGCCCACGGCCGTCCCGACGAAGCCGATGCCTGGCGTCCGGGTTGCCGGTTCGTCGACGGCGGCCGCGATCGCGAAGCCGAAGACGAAGCCGCCGATCCCGATCGCGGCGAAGGTTGCGGCCGTGACGGCCGGCGCGACGGTCACCGCCAACCCCGTGAAGGGAGCCCCGAAGCCCGTGGCCGCCCCGCAGCAGGTCGCCGCGCAGACCAGCAATAAGGGCACGCCCATCGTGCCCGCCGTGCAGACGCTCGGCGCGGCGTTCATGGAGCAGCGCGAGATGTACGTCTACAACAGCCTTGACCGTCGCGACCCGTTCCAGTCGCTGGTCTCGGGTTCTTTTGAGGGCACGGCCGGAACGCCGATGCTCGATGTCTCGAGCATGAAGCTCGTGGGCATCGTGTGGGGAGGCGCCGACAAGTTCGCCCTGGTGGAGGACAGCCATGGACACGGCTACGTCCTGCGGGTCGGGGATCCGGTGCTGAACGGCTACATCGCGGGGCTCACGAAGGAAGAGCTTATCGTGAAGCAGTCGTCGTATGGCGATACCCAGACGATCACGATTCAACTCCAGCGGAAGGATGGTGTCTCCAATGCGAACTGACGTCCTCGTCGCGACCGCGGTCCTGGCCTTCGCGGCCGTCGTGGACCCGGCGCTCCCGATCTTCTCTCCCGTGTCGGTGGCGTATGCCCAGACGCGAAACGCCCCGACGGGCGTGACGCGGACGGGCTCGGGCCGCATGTCCCTTGACGTGCAGGGCGCCGAAGTCCGCACCGTCTTCAGGAGCATCGCCGAGTTCTCCGGCCGCAACATCGTGGTCGGCAAGGACGTCAAGGGGCAGGTGTCGCTGCAGCTCAAGGACGTGCCGTGGCGTGAGGCGCTTAACTCGGTCTGCCGCACGCAGGGCCTCGATGTCGTCGAGGAGGGCAGCGTCCTCCGCGTCGACGAAGCCGCCAAGCTGCAGGGTGAGGTGCTCGCCCGCCAGCAGAACGAGTCGCAGCGCGAGACCGTCGCCCCGCTCGACACGCGCGTGGTCAAGGTCAGCTACGCCAAGGCCGACGAAGTGCGCAACGCGGTGCAGTCCGTCCTGACCCCTCGCGGCAAGGTCGAAGTCGATGATCGCACCAACTCGCTGATCATCTCGGACCTCGCCTACAAGCTCGATGTCGCGGAGGCGATGGCGAAGCAACTCGACACCAGCTCGCCGCAGATCGAAATCATGGCCAAGCTGGTCGACATCGACCTGTCGGCGTTGCGCGACCTCGGCGTCAAGTGGGGGGTGACCAACCTCGACATCAACAACATCTCGAACCCGACCATCGTCGACAACCAGATCGGCGTCGACGCGCGGCCGGCGGATGCGGTCGGCAACATCGCCGGCATCCTGACGCGGCCGTGGGGCCAGATCGAGTTCCTGATCGAGGGCATGGAGCAGAAGCGCCAGGCCACGATCATCTCGAATCCGCGCATCACGACGATCGACAACCGCCAGGCGACGATCCTGGTGGGGCAGAAGATTCCGCTCATCGTGCAGGACGTCGCGGGCAACGCGGTGTCGCAGCTGCAGACGATCGGCATCAAGATGACGGTCACGCCGCACCTGACCGGCGACAACCGGATCATGATGGACCTGCGTCCCGAGATCTCGGACCTGTCGACCCAGTCGACGGTCCAGGGCGGTGTCATCATCAACACGTCGGAAGCCGACACGCGGGTCATGGTCGAGGACGGCCAGACCGCGGTCATCGGCGGACTCATCCGCACCAACACGGGCGAGGTGCACACCGGTGTGCCGATCCTCATGAACATCCCGTTCCTCGGCGCGCTGTTCCGCAGCACGTCGAAGGTGACGCAGCAGCGTGAACTGGTCATCTTCGTCCGGCCGAAGCTGGTCGAGCGTTTCGCCGATGCCTCGGGGGATCCGCTGAACGTCGAACCCCGGGTCATGCCACGCGACCTGCTGTTCGATCCGACGAAGCCGTACGTTCCCAAGGTGATCCAGTAGTCGCCTCCGATCCATGCTGCAGGAACCATCCGAACGCCCCGGCTTCACGGCCGGGGCGTTCGGCGTTCGGGGTCGGCACCCCGGCTCCTCCGGCGCGCCTTGACGCCCGTCAGGCGGCCCCGTAGCTTCGAAGGTAGGATTGGTCCCGTCATCCCGCCCGTCGCGTGGAGTCGCCATGTTCCATCCCCATCGAATTGCCGCCGTCGTGCTGCTTGCCGTCCTTGCCGCGGGCGGGGGCGGGGCCGTCGCCACGCCGGCCGCAGCCTCCGCCCCGACCGCCGACGCGGCCTTCCTGGCAAAGGTCGAGTCCGCGGCCCGCACGCGCCGCACGACGCTGCGCCAGCTCGAGGCCGACGTCGTGGTGCGCATTGCGGCCCCGCTGTGGAGCGGTGCCGGCACCTGCGAGGGCCGACTGGTGGCGCGGCGCCCGGGCGCCCTGCGCCTGCGCGGCTATGCTGCGGTGGCCACGGTGTTCGACGCGGTCACCGACGGGGAGCGCTTCGCCGTCCACCTGCCGGGGCCCGACCTCCTGTGGGTCGGCCCTGCCGGGCGGGAGTCCGAGCTGGTCGGCCTGCCGGTCGATCCGGGCACGATTGTCGGCGCCCTGTTCGGCGAGCCCTATGGCGCACACGGAGCGCCGCGCGCCATCGCCGGCGCCGCCGGGTGGGTTGCCTACGACCAGGCCGACGATGCCGAGGTGCGCGCCCGCTGGGGCGGCAGCCCGCTGCGCCTCGAGGAGGCCGAACTGTGGTCGGGGGGGGAGCGCACCGCGCGCCTGCACTATCGCGATTGGCGCAAGCGCAAGGGCGTGTGGTGGCCGACGCAGATCGACTTCGATGGCGGCCCCGATCGGGGCTCGCTCGGGCTCGAGTTCACCGACGTGCGCTTCGATCATGTCCCGCCCGATGCCGCGTTCGAGCCGCCGACGGCGCCCGATGCCACCGTGCTCGACCTGGGCGCGCTTGCCCCGGACGCGCGATGAGCGGAGACTTCGCCTGTCGCGTCCGGCGCCTCGTCACGACGGTCGTGCTCGCGTCCTTGCTGGCGCCCTCCGCCGTGGCCGCGGGTCCCGCCCGCGATCGTCTCGATCGTGCCCTCAAGGGACTGCATGACGCGCGCGCATCGTTCACCCAGACGCGCAGCTCGTCGCTCCTCGGCGCGACCCTCAAGCCGACGACCGGCACGCTCGCCTACCGCACGCCACGGCTGCTGCGCATCGAATTCGCCGGTGCGGTCCCGACCAACGTCCTGGTCCGCGGCGACACGGCGTGGATCGAGCAGCCGCGTGCCGGCCAGGTGATCCGCACCTCGGCGCGGGCGTCGGGAGCGCCGCCGCTGCCGTTCCTCGAGGAGTCGGTGGCCATCATCGAGCGCAGTTACGTGGTGAAGGAGACCGGCGCGTCCTCGCTCGTGCTCGAGCCGCGGGCCAGCGGCGGCGCCGTGCGCGCGATCGACCTGGTGCTCGAGACGAAGTCGGGCCTGCCGCGCCGCGTCGTCGTTCGCCAGCGCGACGACGAGACGATCGCCTTCGAGTTCGCGCGCTGGACGATCAACGCCGGGATCGCGAGCGGGCAGTTCGCGCCCGTGTTCGCGCCGGGCGTGAAGCTCGTCGAGCTGTGAGGCCCGCGCCAAAGCACTGGCTCCTCGACCTCGACGACACGTTGTACCCGGCCGAGAGCGGCTTGTTCGCCCACGTCTCGCGGCGGATCACGGCCCGCATCGCGCGCACGCTCGACCTGCCGGAGGACGAGGCGCGGCGCGTGCAGAAGGACTTCTGGCGGCGCTACGGCACCTCGCTGCGCGGCCTCGTCGTCGAGCACGGCATCGATCCCGAGCCGTTTCTTGCCGACGTGCACGACGTGCCGGTGGAGGCGATCCTCGCGCCGGATCCCGTGTTGCGGTCGGCGTTGCGCGCCTTGCCGGGGCACCTGCACGTCTTCACCAACGGCCCGCACGAGTTCGTCGCGCGCGTGCTCGTCCGCCTCGGCGTCGACGACCTGATCGAGCGCCGCTTCGACATCCGCCACGCCGAGTTCGTGCCCAAGCCCGATCCGCATCCGTACCGCCGAGCGCTGTCGGCGCTCGGTGTCGGCGGCGAGCAGGTCGCCCTGGTCGACGATTCGCCGCAGAACCTGGCGACCGGACGGACCTTCGGAATGTGGACCGCATGGCTGCGCTCGCCCCACTCGATGGCGGGCGGCGCGACCGGCAACTCGGTCGCACTGGGTGCAGCGGGGGGCGGGGACGCGATGCCGCGCGAGGTCGACGGGCCGGCGGTGATCCTCGATCGCCTCAGCGACCTGCCCGCGGCGTGGACGGCGTGGGCGGCGGATCCGTCGCCCGTGGCGCCGCCGGCCTGAGCGCATCTTCGGGCGCGCGCAAGGGCGCGAGGTACGCCACCGGCGTGCGCCGCGCGACGAGCACGAGTTCGCGCGGTCGCGGCGGGTGGGCGTCGGACGCGCGGCCGGGAACCGCCCATGCCGCGGGCAGCCCGAGGGCCGCGAGCACGAGCTCACCCAGAGCGTGGCGCGAGATCGTGCGGGGTCCGGCCAGGTGGACCACCGGTGGGGGCGCGGGCAGCGTCGAATCGCCGGCCAGCGCCCGGGTCACGAGCGCGAGCGCCGCACCGACGTCGACCGCGTGCGCGGGGCGGCGCAGCTCGTCGACGAACAGCGGATACGGTGCGCCGTCGTGGGCCCCGGCGAGCCATGCGGCGAGCCCGCGATCGAGCGGATCCAGGGAGTAGAGCAGCGGCAGGCGAGCGATCACCGCCGCCGGGTGCGCCGCGCGCACCATCCGCTCGGCCGCGGCCTTGGCGACCCCGTACGGCGTGATCGGCGACGGAACGGCGTCCTCGTCGTACGGTCCGCTCGCGCCGTCGAACACCATGTCGGTCGACAGGTGCACGCATGCCGCACCCGTCGCGTGCGCCGCTTCGGCGATGTGGGCGGCGGCGTCGACGCTGACCGCGCGCGCGTCAGCCGGCCGGGTCGAGACGGCGGCATTGACGACGACGCGCGCGCCGGAGGCCGTGACGAGCGCGCGCACGGCCGCGACGTCGGTGACGTCGAGCCGCACATGGCGCAGCGTCGTGTCCGGGCCGGGCCCCGGATCCGGGGCGTGCGAGAAATAGGTGCCCAGGCGCGCCCGACCACGAGCCGCGGCAAGCAGGGCGCCACCAACCAGCCCGCTGCCGCCGATCACCAGCAATTCCACCGATTCCATCCGTGCAGTCTCCCGAGTGCCGGGCGTGCGGTCAAGGGGGCTCCCTTGACCCTGCGCGCCGCGCGCGGGCATACTGCGCGCGTGCGGATCATCGCGGGGTCGTTGGGAGGACGTCCGCTCGTCGCGCCGCGCGGTCGTGCCACGCGGCCCACGGCCGATCGCGTCCGCGAGGCGTTGTTCTCGATCCTCGGCGACGTCGCCGACCTCGACGTGCTCGACCTGTTCGCGGGGAGCGGTGCCTTCGGCCTCGAAGCCCTGTCGCGCGACGCGGCCACCGCGACGTTTGTCGAGATGTCGCGTCCGGCTCTCGCGGCGCTGCGCGCCAACATCGAGGCGCTCGCCGTGGGTGAGTGCGCGACGATCGTGGCCGACGACGTGGAGAGCGCACTGGGACGGCTGGCCCGGAGCGGACGCCGCTTCGGGCTCGTCTTCCTCGATCCGCCCTACTCCGCCGGTCGAGGTGCGGCGACCCTCTCCGCGCTGATCGCGGGTGGGCTGCTCGTTCCCGGCGCGTGGGTGGTGGTCGAGCGTTCGTCGCGCGATCCCGGGCCGACCGCACCGGCTGGCTTGCCGCAACGCTTCGAGCGCGAGTACGGCGCCGCCACGTTATCGTTCCATCGTTTCGACCCGGAGGGTTCATGAGCGGAACGCCCGCCCGCACCGCGCTCTTTCCCGGGACCTTCGATCCCTTCACCAACGGTCACCTTGACCTCGCCGAACGCGCGGCGAGGATGTTTCCGCGCGTCGTCATCGCAGTCGCCTCGTCGCCGAAGAAGGGAACGCTGTTCCCGCTCGAGGAGCGCGTCGAACTGACGCAGCTCGCCGTCGCCCACCTGGTGAACGTCAGCGTCATCGGCTTCGATGGCCTGGTCGTCGACTGCGCGCGTCGCGCCGGGGCCGAGGTGATGTGCCGCGGCATCCGTGCCGTCTCCGATTTCGAGTTCGAGTTCCAGATGGGGCTGATGAACCGCCGCCTCTCGCCCGACCTCGAGGTCGTGTTTCTCATGCCGAGCGCCCGCTACACGTTCCTCAACTCGACGCTGGTCAAGGAGATCGCCCGCCTCGGCGGTGACATCACGGGGCTTCTACCGGCGCACGTCGAGGCGCGGCTGCTGGCGCGCGTCGCCGACGAGCGCGCGCGCTACACGGCGCAGGGCTGAGGGCGCGCATGGCGCTGCTCGACACCGTCGCGCGCCGAGCCGCCGTCTCGGGCGGACGGATCGTGCTGCCGGAGGGCGAGGATCCGCGCGTCGTCACGGCGGCGTCGAGGCTCGCGGGGCAGCATCGCGCCATGGTGTCGATCATCGGCGATCCCGCCCGCATCACCGCGGCCGCCCGCGCCGTGCAGGCGAGCCTGGTCGGCGTGACCGTGCTGGCGGTGACCGAACGTGGTCGCATCGAGCAGACGAAGGCGATGCTGCTGGCCGCGCGCGGCGAGCGACTCGCGCCCGCGGAGGCCGACCGCCACGCCGCGACGGCGGTGATGCAGGCTGCGGCGCTGGTGCGCGCGGGCCAGGCCGAGGCGTTCGTCGCCGGCGCCACGCACACGACCGGCGACGTGCTGCGCGCCGCCCTGTGGCTGATCGGCACCGCACCGGGCGTGAACACCGTCTCGTCGTACTTCGCGATGGTGAAGGCCGATGCCGCGGGGGCCGAGCGCGTGCTGTTCTTCGCCGACTGCGCGGTCGTGCCCGATCCCGATCCGGCCCAGCTCGCCGACATCGCCATCGCCACCGCCGACAACTTTCGGGTGGTCACCGGCGGCGAGCCTCACGTCGCGTTGCTGTCGTTCTCGACCAAGGGGAGCGCGAAGCACCCGCACGCCGACAAGGTGATCGAGGCCACCGCGCGCGCCCGCGCCCGCCGCCCCGACCTGCACATCGACGGCGAAATGCAGGCCGATGCCGCGCTGGTCGAGAGCGTGGGCAAGGCCAAGGCGGCCGGCTCGATCGTCGCCGGCCACGCCAATGTCCTCATCTTCCCGGATCTCGACGCGGCGAACATCGGCTACAAGCTGCTGCAGCGTCTCGGCGACTGGTCCGCCTTCGGGCCAATTCTCCAGGGCCTGGCGCGGCCGGCCAACGACCTGTCGCGCGGTTGCTCGGCCGACGATATCGTCAACACGTCCCTCTTCGCGCTCGCCGCGGCGTCTGCTCCCGCGGCGCGCGGCGCGGCGACCTGAGAGCCCGAAAGGAGTTCCCGTGCGACTCTCCCGGCTGGCGCAGGATGCGAAGCCCTCGGGCACGTTGGCCATCGACGAGGAGTACCGGATGCGCAAGGCGCGCGGCGAGGACGTGATCTCGCTCGGCGCCGGCCAGCCCGACTTTCCGTCGCCGCCGGCCGCGCAGCACGGCGGCGAGGAAGCGATCCGCGACGGCCGTACGCGCTACACCGACGTCGCCGGAACCGAGGAGCTGCGCGCCATGATCGCCCGGAAGCTGAAGGAGGAGAACGGGCTCGCCCTGACGGCGCAGCAGGTCGTCGTCACCGCGGGCGCCAAGCAGGCCCTCTACCACGCGCTCTGCGCGCTGGTCGACGCCGGTGACGGTGTGCTCATCCCGACGCCGGCGTGGCCGTCGTACGGGCAGATGGTGCACCTGCTCGACGCGCGGGTGGTCCCCGTGCCGCTGGCCGCGGCCGACGGCTGGAAGCTCACCGTCGACGGCCTCATGCGGGCGCTCTCGGGCGCATCGCGCCGCGCCGGGGTCTTGATCCTCAACCAGCCCGCGAACCCGACCGGCGCCACGTACTCCGCCGACGAACTAGCGCGCCTTGCCGAGGTCGTTCGCGGCGAGGATCTCACGGTGATCAGCGACGAGATCTACGAGCGTCTGGTCTACGACGCACCCTTCACCTCGTTC
Source organism: Candidatus Eiseniibacteriota bacterium (assembly GCA_031431875.1). Lineage (GTDB taxonomy): Bacteria > Eisenbacteria > RBG-16-71-46 > RBG-16-71-46 > DASYSL01 > JANPEF01. The sequence goes on from JANPEF010000056.1 coordinate 8,540, forward strand.
GCCACGCTCCCGGGGATGCGCGGCCGGACGGTGACCGTGAACGGCTTCTCGAAGGCTTTCGCCATGACCGGGTGGCGCATGGGGTACGCTGCAGGTCCGGCGCCGCTGATGGCCGCGATGACGGCGATCCAGGGCCACACCTCGGGCAATGCCTGCAGCGTCTCGCAGCACGCGGCGCTCAAGGCGCTCGCAGCCTCGCTCGACGGGGGAGAGGGCCGGGAACCGCTCGACGCCATGAAGGCGGCGTTCCGGACCCGACGGGACCTGGTGTGCCGCCTGCTCGCCGACATCCCGGGCGTGACGTTCCTGCGACCGGGCGGGGCGTTCTACGTGTGGGTCGACGTATCCGCCCACTACGGCCGGCCGCTCGGCGAGGGACGCGGCGAGGTGCGCGATTCACAGGCCATGGCCGAGTACCTGCTGGAGTGCGCGGGGGTGGCGGTCGTGCCCGGGCGCGCCTTCGGGGACGATCGTTGCATCCGACTGTCATTCGCCGCCTCGGCCGAGGATCTCACGGTGGCCCTCAAGCGCATTGCGAAGGCGCTGGCGGGTTGACGCCTGCCTGAAAGGACCCTGCTGCATGCCGACGTACGAATACGAATGCCAGAAGTGTGGCCACAAGTTCGAGGAGTTCCAGTCGATGAAGGATGCCCCGCTCACCAAGTGTCCTGCGTGCAAGGGCAAGGTGAAACGCCTCATCGGCGCCGGCGCGGGCTTCATCTTCAAGGGCTCGGGCTTCTACATCACCGACTACCGCTCCTCGGGCTACCGCGACAAGAAGAAGAAGGAGAGCGGCGACTCGGCCCCAGCGCCCGCGTCGTCGAGCCCGCCGCCGGCGACGCCGAGCGCCGCGGCTCCTGCCGCCGAGAAGCCGAAGAAATCCCCGGAGAAGAAAGGCAAGGCCTGACGTGTTCGCTGATCGCGCGAGCATTCGCGTCGAGGCCGGCAAGGGCGGCGCGGGGGCGATCTCGTTCCGCCGCGAGAAATTCGTTCCCAAGGGCGGGCCCGACGGAGGCGACGGCGGCGACGGTGGAAGCGTCGTCTTCGTGGTCGATCCGAACGTCAAGACTCTGCTCGACTTCCAGTCGGCGAAGCTGTTCCGCGCCACGCCCGGCGCGCCCGGCAGCTCCAAGCGCTCGAGCGGCAAGGCCGGCAAGGACCTGACGATCCGCGTGCCACCCGGCACGCAGGTCACCGACGCCGACACCGACGAGCCGCTGGCCGACCTGGTCGAGCCCGGCACGCGGTGGATCGCCGCAGCGGGGGGCAAGGGCGGTCGCGGCAACGCGCAGTTCAAGACTGCCACCAACCAGGCGCCGCGGCGCGCCGATCCGGGCCTCCCGGGAGCGGGGCGCAACCTCGACCTCGAGCTCAAGCTGGTCGCCGATTGCGGGCTGGTCGGCTTTCCCAACGCGGGCAAGTCGACCTTGCTGGCCGCGGTCTCGAGCGCGCGGCCCAAGATCGCCGCCTACCCGTTCACCACCCTGCGTCCGGTGCTCGGCGTCGTGCGCCTCGACGAGGAGCGCGTGTTCGTGCTCGAGGACATCCCGGGCCTGATCGAGGGCGCCTCCCAGGGGCGCGGCCTGGGCCACGAGTTCCTGCGCCACATCGAGCGCACCCGGATGCTCGCCTTCGTCATCGACGGGACCACCGAGGACCCGGCGGCCGCGCTGGCCGTGCTCGAGCGTGAACTGGCGGCGTGGTCGGCGGAACTGGTCACCAAGCCCCGGATCCTCGTCTATTCAAAGGCGGACCTGCAGCCTTCGGGCGAGGCCCAGGCCCGGGCCGCGGCCGACGGGGCCATGGCGATCTCCTCGGCAACGGGTGCGGGGCTCGACGAGTTTCGCCAGACGATCGGGGCGATGCTTGACGTCGCGGCCCGGGCGGAGCAACCTGACGAGGTCTGAGTCTGCATGCGCCCCCTTGGGCCCATCCCGAGAAGGAACCGATCGCCATGGCCGAAGAATCCTTTACCCCGCTACGCTCCTTCGACGCGTTCTCCCCGCGCGGACTCGCCGGCAAGCGCGAGTACGTCCAGGGTCTCGAGGCCCGGGGCGATCGCGAAGCCGCCGCCCTCCTCGTCGAGTGCCTCAGTGACGAGTCCGGCTACCTGCGCGACCTTGCCGAGGCGGCGCTGATCCGCCTCAAGGCCGTGGCCACGCCGGTCCTTCCCATGCTCGCCTCCGGCCTGTGGTACACGCGGGTCAGCGCCGCCCGTACGCTCGGTCGCCTCGGGGCACGCGAAGCGATCGGGCCGCTCATCGAGCTGCTCGCCGACAGCAACCAGTCGGTGCGCCGTGCCGGTGCCGACGCGCTGCAGGCGATCGCCCAGGGCGACGGCGCGTTGTTCGTCGCACGCATGCTCTATCGGCGTCCCGAAGGCGAGCGCACGCGGCTCGTGCGCGAGATCGCCGGCGGCGCGCGCGATGTCGAGGCCCGCCTCGCCGACCTGCTTCGCCACGATGAGGCGATGCGCGCCGACGAGGACGAACTCCTCAGCCACGACGCCGACGTCGTGCGGGCGAGCGCCGACGGCGTGGCCTGGGAGCTGCTCACCGGCCCCGGTCGCGGCGGAGCCCGCTGAGCCCCCGCGGCGCTCCCGACGATCGCTCGCTTGCTCCCGATCATCCCGACTATCCGACCCGACTGCGTGCCGCCGGTCCGGGCGGCGGCCCTGTGCTGTCCCTGCGGGGCCATGGCCCGTGGCCCGCGCGACCGGCGGTCGCCATCGTCGGCGCCCGGGCCGCGACGGCGTACGCCCGACGCGTCGCGTTCGAGGTGGCGCAGGCCTGCGCCCACGCCGGGGTCTGCGTGGGGAGCGGACTGGCCCGCGGCGTCGATGCCGCCGCGCACGCGGGGGCGCTTGCCGGGCAGGGCACGACCGTCGCGGTCCTCGGCACCGGCATCGACGTCGTCTATCCTCCGGAACACGCGTCCCTCTACGCCGCTGTGCGCGCGAACGGAACGCTGGTCACGGCGTTGCCCGCGGGCGCGCCGCCGCGCCGTGGCCACTTTCCCGCGCGCAATCGCGTGCTCGCCGCGCTGTGCGACGGCGTCGTGCTGGTGCAGGCCGACGCGAACAGCGGCGCCCATCACACCGTGCGCGCGGCGCTGGCCGGTGGCGCCTGGGCGAGGATCGCGCCGTGGCCGCTCGACGACGTGCGCTACGCCGGAAACGCCGGGTGGCTCGCGCGCGGCGCTGCGGGCGTCGCACCACTGCTCGACTCGGCGGAGCCCGCGCGGTCTGCCCGCATCTCCCGCACGGCCCGCGCAGCGGAGGGCGGAGGGGCTGCCGCAAGCGATTCGCCGTCGGCCCGCCTGCAGGCGGCGCTCGGCTCGCGGGGTCGCACGCTCGACGCCTTGGCCCGCAGCGCCGGGCTCGGTCCGGCCGAGGCCGCAGTCGCCGCACTCGAACTGGAACTGGCCGGCATCGCGCAGCGCATGCCGGGCGATTGCTATCGGCGGGGGAGAGGATGAGCGGCTCGCCGGTGCGCTTCGCGCACCGTCTCGAATATGCCGCGGTGCTGGCGCTCAGTGCGCTGGCTGGGGCATTGCCGCTGCGCGCCGCGCTCGCCCTGGGGCGTGGACTCGGCGCCGGGGCGTTTCGGCTCGGCGTCCGGCGGGGCGTTGCGACGGCGAACCTGGCGCGGGCGTTCCCCGAGAAGAGCGCCGGCGAGCGCGCGGCGATCCTGCGCGAGGCGTACGGGCACGCCGGCATGACGGTGGTCGAGCTGCTGCGCGCCGGGCGCATGGGGGAAGGCGAACGCGCCGCGCTCGTCGGGGCGATGCGGGGTGTCGAGCTCGTGACGGAGGCGCTGCGGCGCGGGACCGGAGTGGTGATCGCGTCCGCCCACTTCGGTGCCTCGGAGCTGATGGCCGTGCAGGCGGTCGATGCCGGCGTCCCCATCCACTTCTTCGTGCGCGCCCAGTCGAATGCACTGGTCGATCGCCTGCTCACCGCGCGGCGTCGCGCGCTCGGTGCGGGGATCGTCGGCCACGGCGAGCGTGGCGTGCGCGAGGCGTTGACCCAGTTGCGCCGGGGCATCTGCCTGGCGGTCATGGCCGACCAGGACGCGGGAAGGGACGGCGTCTTCGTGCCGTTCTTCGGCCAGCCCACATCGACGCCGCCTGGCCCGGCCGAGTTCGCGCTCCGCACCGGGGCGCCGCTGTTCTTTGCCGTCCTGCACCGCACTGCTGGCGGCGGATACGCCGGTGTGGTGGAGCCAATCCGCGCACCGCCACGGAGCGGGGACCACGCCGCCGACGTGCGCGAGCTCACGCGCCGCCACGCCGCCGCGCTCGAGCGTGTCATCCGGGAGCATCCGGCCCAGTGGATGTGGACGCATCGCCGGTGGAAGACATCGCCGCCGGCGGCGCTTCTGCTTGCCGTGGCGGCACTGGTGATCCTGGTCGCGCTCGCCCCGGGCGGAGCCGTGGCTGTGCCTGCCGACTCCACGTCGGGGCTCGCCGGGCGCGCGCCGGAGAGTACGTTCGACGGCGCCGGCAGCACGGTCTTTCCGCTCGAGCGGGCGCGCGTACGGCGGCTGTTCGAGGACGTGCGGATCCGGCGCGGCGACGAGGGATGGTCGATTGTCGCCGACGAGTGGTTCGAGGCGGGCGTGGCGCCGGCGACTGTGGTGTTCGCGTTGCCCGACTACCGGGCAAGTCTCGCCGGGGCGGGCGACACGAGCATCGTGCGCGGCACGCTGCGCGACCTCGAGGTCACCGTCGACGGATTGCCCATGGCGATCGAAGCCCTGCCCGGCAACGCCGCGCCCGGCGCCGACCTCGGCGGAATCGAGCGCATCCTTCGCTTCAGCGTTCCGTTCGCTGCCGGGGAGAAACGCGGCATCCGTCTGGTCTACCGCATCGGCGAGTCGCACACCGACGCGGGGGAGCCACTCCTCTTCTACTACCGCAATCCCGGATCACTGTGGGAAGGGGAAAGCCCCAAGTCGACCGTGCGTGTCGATCTCGGCGCATGGTCCGCCGACGACCTGGTCATCGGTTGGCTGCGCCCGCGGGGCTATCGTCTGTACGCGGATTGCGTGCTGTGGCATCGCCCGGCGGGGGAGGAGCTGGCCGACATCGCCCTCGGGGCGCGGCCGCTCGGGGATCCGCTCGGTGCCTTCAGCGACCGAAAGCTCGGCCCGCTCGGTCTCGGCCTCGAGGCGCGCGAGGAGTGGATCGAGCGCCTGACGGCGAATCAGCTGCGCTACTTCATCGCCTGGTTGCCGGCGCGGCGCGGCGGGACCCCGCCCGGCAGCGGTCCCGGCTCGGGGCTGACGGGCGAGGTCTGGTGGAAGCCGGTCCGCGACTTCCGCGAGGAGAAGCTGTCGACCGACGAGCGCCGGCTCCTGGCGCGACTGCGCGAGCGGCTTGATCGCTGGGAGCGGTCGCGGATTCCATTTTTTGCGGGGCCGCCCTTCCTTCCGGGCGATCCTTCTGCCCCCTGAGCCTGCGGGCATTCTGCAACAGGTGCGGCACATTGCCCCACCTGCCGGCCCGCCGTGCGCCGTTGATTCCGGACAGCGGTTCCGAGAACCCATCCAATGCGGTGTTTCAAACGTAAAGCCAACAGCGACTTGAGGTCTCCATCGAAGGTGCTTTCTAGACCAGGCTCCGGGTCCGGCAAGGCCCGGCAAAGTGGCCCGGCCCTTGCACTTCAGCGTTCCGGTCACGGTCCGATCCAGGAGGGATCCGCATGCCCGGTTCACGCGCTCCGATGAATCCATTGTCCCGCTGGGCCTCGCCCGACGCTCAGCGCACCCTCGCTCTCTCCGCGCTCCTGCTCGAACCCGTGGAGGAACGGGCCATCCTGCGTCGCACGGTGGCGGCACTGGCCGCGCCGGGTGGCCTCGGGTTCACCCGGTCGTTCCTGTTTGTCTACGATGCGGCGCACGGCACCTTCGTGGGTCGCCATGCCGTCGGCCCCGCGGACGCGAACGAAGCGCGACGGGTCGCCCACCTGGCGCTCGACGAAGGCGAATTGCTCGCCGCGCTGCGGGACCTCGACGACGACGCTCTCGAAGCCGCCGCCCCCGAGTCGACCGCGCGCGTGCGGACTCTCGCGCTGCCGCTGGAGCCCGGCGTGCATTCGCTGCTCGACGAGTGCCTGGCCAGAGGCGCCGGTCGCCTCGGCGCGAGCCCACCGGGGCCCACCGGCGCGGTTGCGACCACGACGTGGGGCGATCGCCTCGCGCTCGGCGGTTGTGCGGCGGCGCTCGTGCGGGCATCCGACGAGCCGGTCGCGCTGCTGATCGCCGATTGCGCGTTCACCGGAGCAGGAGTCAGCGACGACGACGTGGCGCGGCTGGGCCACGTGGCACGGCTCGCGGGCGCGGGCGTCGAGCGCGCCCGCGCGTCGCGCCTGCTCGCCGAGCGCGGCGGCCAGCTCGCCACCCTCGACGAGGCGGGAAAGAGCGCCGTCCAGACGACCAGCCTGCGCACCGAGCTCGCGCTCCTGGTCCGCGCCGCGACGCAGACCCTGTCCTGTCGCGGCGGCGTCCTCTGGCGCACGGCGGGTGAGCGCGCCACGCTGCTGCTCGAGAGCGTGCACGTCGCGGATGACACCTGTGACCCGCTCCGCGAGGCGCATGCGCTCGAGCCGCTGGTGCGCGACGCGCTGCGCGAGCGGGCGGCGCGTGTCGTGCGCGACGTCAGCCGCGATCCGCGGGTCGATGCCGACCGGGCACGCGGCTTCGGCCCGGCCCTCCTGGCGCCGGTGATGACGCCGGGCAGCGCGGCGCCCGCCGGCTTCCTGGTGCTGTGGAACCCGGCGGCGCACGGCCCGGGCGAGGCGGCCGGCTTCGATCGCGACGACCTGCGTTTCGCCGAGGCGATGGCCGGCACGATTGGGGCGGTGCTCGCCCAGTCGGCGCTGTCCGATCGCGTGCGTCGCGCCGAGGAACGCGCGGGCGACACGCGCAAGCAGCTGGCGACGGCCGAGCGCCTGGCGGCGCTTGGCGAGCTGGCGGCGCGCGCCGCGCAGGAGGTGAAGGCACCGCTCGCCTCGATCGGCGGGTTCGCCCGCCGCGTGCACAAGGGACTGGCCGAGGACGATCCGCAGCGCGAGTACGTCGAAATCATCCTGCGCGAATCGGAGCGGATCGAGCGCCTGCTCGCCGAGCAGATGCAGTTCGTCCGCCTGTCGCGGCCGCGACTCGCCATCGAGAGCGTGAACCAGCTCCTGACCGCGGCGCTGACCGGGCGCGGCGAGGCGCTGGCGAAGAAGCGCGTGCGCGTGCTCAAGAAGTTCGCACCCGACGTGCCGCCGCTGCTGCTCGACGCGGAGAAGATCTCGCAGGTCGTCGCCAACATGCTCGACAGCGCGCTCGACAACATGCCCGGCAATGGGCGCCTGCGCGTCGAGTCGCGCCGGGCGCAGGGTTACATCGTGGTCGAGATCGCGGGGGAGGGTCCGCCGCTGGCGGGGGAGATGCTCGAGCAGCTGTTCGTGCCCTTCACCACCTCGCGCCGCTCGGGCGAGTCGGTCGGGCTGGCGCTCGCCCAGCAGGTCGTGCAGAGTCACGGCGGCGAGATCCGGGTGCGCTCGGAGGGGGACTGGGGGGTGATCTTCTCGTTCACGCTGCCCGTGTCCGAGAATCAGGATCGACGGCGCGCCAACGACCGGCGCGGTGTCCGGAACGATCGCCGGAACCGCTTTCCGGCGGCCTAGTTGGGGGTGACGCGGGCCGGTTGACGCGAGCGCGTCGCCGCTGGTATAAACCTGTCGTGGACGACGCAGGCTCGGGGGTCGACCCCGAGCCTCTGCCGTTGTGGAGCAAACGGGCGACCCTAGCTCAGTTGGTAGAGCACTAGACTGAAAATCTAGGTGTCCCCGGTTCGATTCCGGGGGGTCGCACCACCTTCGGGTCGGGAAACGGGCTGGTGTAGCTCAGCTGGTAGAGCAGCGCACTCGTAATGCGCAGGTCAGCGGTTCGATTCCGCTCACCAGCTCCATCCCCCCCGGGTCCGCCCGCGCGCGAAAGGTCCCCGTGTCCACCTCTCCCCTCATGGTCAGCGTCTCGGGCATCCGGGGCGTGGTCGGCGATTCCCTCACCATCCCGGTGCTGGTCGACTACGCGGCGGCCTTCGGCCGTTTCGTCGGGCCGGGCTCCGTCGTGATCGGCCGGGATTCGCGGCCGAGCGGCGAGTGGGTGTTCGCCGTCGTGTGCTCGGCGCTGCGCGCCGTCGGTGTCGATGTCATCGACGTGGGCCTCGTGCCCACGCCTGCCGTCCAGGTCGCCGTGCTCGATCACGGTGCGGTCGGCGGCATCGTCCTTTCGGCCAGCCACAATCCCGCTTCCTGGAACGCGCTCAAGCTGCTCGATGCGCGCGGCGAGTTTCTCGACGCCGAGGCCTCGTTGCGCTATCGCGAGAGCGTCGGGGCGGCCGGCCCGTGGGTCGGCCACGAGCGGCTCGGCACTCTCCGCGCGGCCGACGGTGCGGTCGCCGCGCAGGTCGCCCGCGCGCTCGCGCACCCGGCGCTCGAGCGCGCAGGCTGGCCGCGGGCGCCGATCGTCGTCGTCGACGGTTGCCGCTCGGTCGGTGGTCTCGCCACGCCGCAGGCGCTGCGCGCCCTTGGCGCGACCGTGATCGAACTCGATTGCACGCCCGACGGCTGCTTCACGCGCGGGCTCGAGCCGGTGCCCGAGAACCTCGGGGAACTCGGGCGCCTCGTGGTCGCCCACGGCGCCGACTTCGGGATCGCCCACGACCCCGATGCCGACCGCGCCGCACTGGTCGGCCCCGACGGTGTTCCGCTCGGCGAAGAGGCCACCCTGGCCCTGGCGGTTCGCGTCGTCCTGGCCCGGACCAAGGGCCCGGTGGTCACCAACCTGTCGACCTCGCGCATGGTCGAGGACCTGGCCGCCGCGGCCGGCGTCGCCTTTCACCGGACGGCCGTGGGCGAGGCCCACGTGGTCACCGGGATGCGGCGTTTTGGGGCGGTGATCGGCGGGGAGGGCAACGGGGGCGTGATCGCGCCGGAGGCCCACCTGGGCCGGGACGGGACCGTCGCCGCCGTACTCGTCGCCCAGGCCTGGGCCGATGCGGGCGGGGATCTCGCGGCGGCCGTGCGCGATCTGCCCCACTATGTCATGATGAAGCAGAAGCTGGAAGGGGTCCGGGACTGGCCCGCGCGGGCCCGCGACCTGACCTCGCTGTTCGCGGATCACGCCCTCGATACCACCGACGGCCTGCGCTTCGCGCGGGATCGGGCGTGGTTGCACGCCCGGCCGTCGGGCACGGAACCGATCGTCCGGCTCATCGCCGAATCCCCCGACGAACTCACGACCCGGGCCCTGCTCGAGCGTGCCCGCCGGGCGTTTGCGGCCTGACCGGCATCCCTCGACGAAGGAGTTCGGCATGTGCGGCATCGTGGGGTACCTCGGGGACAAGGACGTGGTTCCGCTCCTCATCCGCGGGCTCGAACGGCTGGAGTATCGCGGCTACGATTCGTCCGGCGTGGCGATCGTCGACGGCGGCATGACGATCGTCAAGGCCGTGGGCAAGATCAAGAACCTGAAGGAACGCATCGAGGGGCGCACCTTTAGTGGACGCCTCGGCATCGCGCACACGCGCTGGGCCACCCACGGCGAGCCGAGCGACGTCAATGCGCATCCCCACACCGACTGCAAGGGCCGCCTCGCGCTGGTGCACAACGGCGTCATCGAGAATCACGTGGCGCTCAGGAAGTTGCTCGTCGCCGAGGGCCACCGCTTCGAGTCCGAGACCGACACTGAGGTGCTGGCCCACCTGATCGAACGCTCGCTGCCCGGCCGCTCGCTCGGCGACGCGGTCTCGACCGCGCTGCAACTGGTCGAGGGGACGTATGGAATCGCGGTCGTCTCGGCCGATCATCCGGGCGTGCTGATCGGCGCACGCCACGGTTCGCCGCTGGTGATCGGCGTCGGCGACGGCGAGACGTTTCTTGCCTCCGACGGCGCCCCGCTGCGCGAACACACGCAGCGCGTGGTGTACCTCGACGAGGGGGAAATGGTCGTCATCGACGAGGACGGCTACCGCACCTTCACCATCGAGGGCGTGGCGGTCGACAAGCAGGTCGACGAACTGAACTGGGACCTCGAGCAGATCGAGAAGGCGGGGTTCCCGCACTTCATGCTCAAGGAGATCCACGAGCAGCCGGACACCGTGCGCAACGCGATGCGCGGGCGATTGCTCATGGATGAGGGCACCGCCAAGCTGGGCGGCCTCAACCTGGATGAGGACGAGCTGCGGGCCATCAAGCGCATCGTCATCACCGCCTGCGGTACGTCCTACTACGCGGGGCTGATCGGCGAGTACCTGCTCGAGGAGCACGCGCGCATCCCGGTCGAAGTCGAGTACGCCTCGGAGTTCCGCTACCGGAACCCGATCCTCGACGAGGGCACGCTGGTGATTGCCATCTCGCAGTCGGGCGAGACCGCCGACACGCTCGCCGCGCTGCGCGAGGCGCGGCGGCGCGGCGCGACCGTGATGGGCATCGTCAACGTGGTCGGCTCGACCGTGGCGCGCGAGGCGGGCCGCGGCGTCTACATCCACGCCGGCCCCGAGATCGGCGTTGCCTCGACCAAGGCGTTTACCTCGCAAGTCACGGTGCTCGCGCTGCTCACCATGCACCTGGGGCGCTTGCGGGTGATGTCGCAGGAGCAGGGGCGGCGCATGGCCGTCGAGCTCGATGCGCTGCCGGGAAAGATCGAGCGCATCCTCGCCGCGGCGCCCGCCATCAAGGAGATCGCCGCCCAGCTCCAGCACCACAACAATTTCCTGTACCTGGGGCGCGGGGCGAACTTCCCCGTGGCGCTCGAAGGCGCGCTCAAGCTCAAGGAGATCTCGTACGTCCACGCCGAGGGGTATCCCGCGGCGGAGATGAAGCACGGCCCGATCGCGCTGATCGACGAGAACATGCCGGTCGTCTTCATCTGCCCCAAGGACGGCGCGTACGCGAAGGTGATGACGAACATGCAGGAGGTGCGGGCCCGCCACGGCAAGATCCTCGCGATCGCGACCGAGGGCGACGCCGACATCCACGCGCTCGCCGACTTCGTGATCCCGGTGCCGGCCACGCACGACGCGTTCGTGCCCCTGCTGTCGGTCGTGCCGTTGCAGCTTCTTTCGTACTTCATGGCGGTGCTACGGGGCTGCGACGTCGACCAGCCGCGCAATCTCGCCAAGTCCGTCACCGTCGAATGAAGTCCGTGTCGCTGGGAAAGGAGTCCCGCCCGTGAGCCGATCCGCCGTCGCCTCGCCCGACGCCCCGAAGGCGCTGGGCCCGTACTCGCAGGCCCAGGTGGTCCTCTCGGGCGCGAACCGCTTCGTCTATACCTCGGGCCAGGTCGGCCTCGATCCGAAGACCGGCGCGCTGGCCGACGGGATCACGGCGCAGACGAAGCAGGTGCTGGCCAACCTCGAGGCGGTGCTCGCTGCGGCGGGCGTAACCCTCGGGGACGTCGTGAAAACGACTGTGTTCCTCGCCGAGATGAGTGATTTCGAGGCGATGAACAAGGTGTACGGGGCGGCATTCGAGTTGCCCTATCCGGCGCGGAGCACGGTTGCCGCGAAAGGCCTGCCGAAGGACGCGCTGGTCGAGATCGAGGCGATCGCGATTCGCGCGGGGCTCTGAGATCGAGACGCGGGAGCGCATGGGATCTGGTGGTCCCCGGGGACTTCAAATCCTTCGGTCGGTCGCGGATCGCGGCCGAGGTGGGTTCGATTCCCACACGTTCCCGCCAGTTGAACTGTCAGCGCTTGCGCTGACCTGTTCGTCAGCGCTTGCGCTGACGGGGGTGTTGCTTCTGGTTGCGATGATGGCACCGACCGTCGTGCAAGCAGAGGGAAGCGGCGCGGCGGCCGACACCGTCGCGTTGGCGCCGGTGGCGCCGACATCGATGACGCCTTCTTCCGCGTCGCCTCCGGCGCCACGGAATCAAAGAGGCGAACTCGAGCGGCCGTGGCACCGGCAACCGTGGTCGATCATGACACGCTCGGCGATCCTGCCGGGCTGGGGCCAGTGGACGAACGGGCGACCGTGGAAGGCGATCGGCGTGACCGCGATGGAACTGGGCGCGGGCTGGGCGACGCTCTCTGCGCACCAGGATGCGAACGACGCGCTGGCGCGCCTGGACGCCGCCAACGCGGCGCTCGATGACCAGGCCGCCGCGCAGGCGACCGCCGACTACGACGCGGCGTACAACCGCCGCAGCACGTGGGCGTGGATCCTCGGGACGACGCTCGCGTTGTCGATGCTCGACGCCTACGTCGACGCGCACCTCCTGCAGTTCGACGCGGACTTCGGTCCCGACCCCGAACCGCTCTCCGACCTGGATGCGGCCACGGGCCGTACCCTCGGTGGACGTCCCGACCTTCGGGTCGGTGTCCGCCTGAATTTCACGGGCCCCTAGGCTCCGCGCACGCGAACGAAGGACGACGACTTGAGCCGGATTCCGCCCTCGTACACCCGCAACTTCTGCATCATCGCGCACATCGATCATGGCAAGTCGACGCTCGCCGACCGCCTGCTCGAGATCACCGGCACGGTCTCGGGCAAGGACATGAAGGCGCAGGTGCTCGATGCCATGGATCTCGAGCGCGAGAAGGGCATCACCATCAAGTCGCACCCGATCTCGATGGACTACAAGGCGCGCGACGGAAATCTCTACCAGCTCAACCTGATCGACACGCCGGGCCACGTCGACTTCACCTACGAGGTGTCGCGCAGCCTCGCCGCCTGCGAGGGGGCGATCCTGCTGGTCGATGCGTCGCAGGGGGTGGAGGCGCAGACGCTGTCGAACTTCTACCTCGCGGTCGAGAACGGGCTGACTATCGTGCCGGCGCTGAACAAGATCGACATGCCCGCGGCCCGGCCCGAGGAGGTCGGACTCGAGCTCGCGCACCTGACCGACGTGAACCCGGGCGACATCCCGCGCGTGTCGGCCAAGGCGGGCATCGGCGTCCAGGACCTGCTGGAGCACGTCATCGCCCACGTGCCGCCGCCGAAGGCCGCCACGCCGGGTGCCCCGCTCCAGGCGCTGATCTTCGACTCGCAGTTCGACACCTTTCTCGGCGTGGTTGTCTACGTGCGCGTGGTCGAGGGCCGGGTGAAGGCCGGGGACGTGATCCAGTTCGCGTCCAACCGCAAGAAGTTCGAAGTCGGCGAGGTCGGCGTGTTCAAGCTGCGCCGCGTGTCGACCGACGCGCTCGAGGCCGGGCAGGTCGGCTACATCATCGCCGGGGTGCGCGACGTGCACGACGCGCGCGTGGGTGACACGGTGAGTGACGGAAACGTGGTCGATCCGGTGCAACTCCCGGGCTACCGCGAGGTGAAGCCCATGGTGTTCAGCGGGCTCTACCCGATCGACTCCGTGCAGTACGAGGACCTCAAGGACTCGCTCTCCAAGCTCAAGCTCAACGACGCCGCGCTCATCTACGAGCCCGAGACTTCGGTCGCGCTGGGCTTCGGCTTCCGCTGCGGGTTCCTCGGCCTTCTGCACATGGAGATCGTGCAGGAGCGGCTGCGTCGCGAGTACGGCGTCGACCTCATCGCCACCGTGCCGAGCGTGGAGTACAAGGTCCTGCTCACCAGCGGGGAAGTCATCACGGTCGACAACCCGACCGCGCTGCCGTCGCCGACCAATATCGAGCTGATCGAAGAGCCGTTCGTGCGGGCCCATGTGCTGGTGCCGACCGAGTACGTCGGCAACATCATGAAGCTGTGCCAGGAGAAGCGCGGCGTGTACATCAAGATGGACTACATCGAAGATCGCCGGGCCCGGCTCGAGTACCGCCTGCCGCTGTCGGAGATCGTCATCGACTTCTACGATCGCCTGAAGAGCATCTCCCGCGGCTACGCCTCCCTCGACTACGAGTACGACGGTTACGAGCCCGCCGAGCTGGTCAAGCTCGACCTGCTCCTGAACGGCGAGCCCGTCGATGCGTTGTCGTGCATCGTCCACCGGGACCGCGCCTACGAGTGGGGGCGTGACCTGACGACCCGGCTCAAGGAGCTGATCCCGCGTCAGATGTTCACCATTGCGATCCAGGCGGCGATCGGCGGCAAGATCGTGGCCCGCGAGACGATCTCGGCCCTGCGCAAGAACGTCACCGCGAAGTGCTACGGCGGCGACATCACCCGCAAGCGCAAGCTGCTCGAGAAACAAAAGGAAGGGAAGCGACGTATGAAGCTGGTCGGAACCGTCGAAGTGCCGCAGGAGGCGTTCCTGGCGGTGCTCAAAGTGGACCGTTAGGAGAACCCCCATGAACGCCACGCGTCCGGCCCTCCGGCCCAAGTCCCCGCTTCGCGAGTACGTCGAGGCGATCCTCTACGCGCTCGTCCTCACCGCCGTGCTGCGCGCCTTCATCCTCCAGGCGTTCCGCATCCCGTCGGAGTCGATGCTCGACACGTTGCTGGTCGGGGACTACCTGTTCGTCAACAAGCTCGACTACGGCCCGATGGTCCCGTTCACCACGGCGCGCCTGCCGGGGTTCCGCAAGCCGCAGTCCGGCGACGTGATCGTGTTCCAGTTCCCCGATGATCCGCGCCGCGACTACATCAAGCGTTGCGTCGCCGTCGGCGGGCAGACCGTCGAGGTCCGCGAGAAGCAGCTCTACGTCGACGGCGTGAAGCAGATCGAGCCCTACGTGCAGCACATCGACCCGACCGTGCATCCGGCCGGCTACGACCCGCGCGACAACTTCGGGCCGTACACCGTGCCGGCGGGCAACCTCTTCATGATGGGCGACAACCGCGACAACTCGAACGACAGCCGTTGGTGGGGCCCGGTCAAGATGGACCTGGTCAAGGGTCGGGCGATGTTCCTGTACTGGTCGTGGGATGGGGAGCGCAAGTGGCCGCGCTTCCATCGCATCCTCACCGCGATCCGCTGAGCGCCGCCGCGGGGCAGTCGCTCGCGCCGCTTGCGGAGCCGCTCGGCGCGGGTGTCTACGTGCACGTGCCGTTCTGCCGCGTGCACTGCCCGTACTGCGACTTCGCGGTGCGGCCGCACCGGGCGGACGAGGAACCCGCACTCGTCGCCGGCGTCCTCGCCGAGGCCGATCGCCGCGCGCCGCAAGGCGGCAACGGGCCCGACGGCCGGTCGTGGGGCAGCCTGTACTTCGGCGGCGGCACGCCCAGCCGCCTGGCCCCCGTGCACTTCGGCGCACTCGTGGATGGGCTCGACGCGCGGCTCACGTTCGCGTCCGCGCACGAGCGCTCGCTCGAGGCGAACCCGGAGGATGTCGACGCCGCACACGTCATCGCCTGGCGCGCCGCGGGCGTGAACCGCGTCTCGCTCGGCGCGCAGTCATTCCACGATGACGAGCTGCGCCGCCTCGGTCGCATGCACGGTGCCGCGGGGATCGGCGCCGCGGTCGCCTGCCTGCGCGCGCACGGCGTGACGAACTGGAGCCTCGACCTCATGTACGCCTACCCCGGGCACACCCGCGAGCGCTTCGCCGCGTCGCTCGAGCGGGGGCTCGCGCTCGAGCCGCCGCATATCTCGGCCTACGCCTACACGCCCGAGCCGGGCACGCCGATGGGCGAGAAGGTGAACGCGGGACGCCTCGCGCGGCCCGACGGCGACGACGAGGCCGCGTGCTTCGAACTCGCGCACACGATGCTGGGCGCGGCCGGCTATCGGCACTACGAGATCTCGAACTTCGCGCAACCCGGATACGAGACCCGACACCACCTGCGTTACTGGCGGCGGGGGAGCTGGCTCGGGCTCGGCCCCTCGGCGGTGAGCTTCCTCGCCGGGCGGCGCGAAACCGCGCCACGCGACCTCCTGGCCTGGGCCGCCGCGGTACCGCAGGCGCCGTTCGGGTGGGAGGTCGACGACTCGCGGGCGCACGCCTTCGTCGAGACCGTGTTCCTGGGCCTGCGCCTCGACGCGGGCATGCGCTTTTCCGACCTGCCCGGGGACGTGCCTGCCGACGAGCGCGCGCGCTGGCAGGCGGCGGGGGAGGTCCTGGTCGGGCGCGGCCTGCTCGTGCGCACGGACCAGGGGTTTCGCCTGCCGGAGGCCGAGCGGGTGCGCACCGACGGCGTCGTCCTCGCCTGGCAGTCCGAGGTTGAGCGGGCCGCGGCGTCCCGTATACTGCCGGAACCATGAATTCCCGGATCCCGCGGGCGGGGCGCCCTGCGCCACGCCGCATCAGCGACCTCACGCCGCGCCAGCAGCAGGTCCTCGAGCTGCTCGTCCGCCAGTTCCTCGCCACGGCCCGCCCGGTCGCGTCGCAGGCGCTGGCCGTCGAGGGCGGTTTCGCGTGGGCTCCGGCGACGCTGCGCCAGGCGATGAACGAGCTCGAGGAGCTGGGCCTGCTCGAGCAGCCGCACTCGGCCGCGGGGCGCGTGCCCACCGACCGCGGTTACCGCCTGTTCGTGGATGCGCTCGCGGCCCCGGCGCCGCCGACGCCCGACGAGGTGGCGACGATCGATCGCGTCCTCGCCGCCTCGGCCCGCGACGTCGAGCAGATCCTCACCCAGGTGTCGCGCATCCTCGCCGATCTCTCGACCCAGGTCGGCTTCGCGCTTGCCCCGTCGCTCGACGACGTCGAGCTCTCGGGTCTCGAGCTGGTGCCGCTCGCCGAACGGCGCGCGCTGCTCGTGCTCGCACTGGGCGAAGCGCCGGTGCGGCCGCTGACGGTCGAGCTCGATTCCGCGCTGGGCCGCGACGAGCTGGGGCGCGTCGCGGCGCTGCTGCGCGAGCGCCTGCTCGGCCACACGCTGCGCGAGGCGCGACGGCGTCTCACCGGCGACGAGGCCCTGGTCAAGGACGGCGCGGTCGCGCTGGTCGCGACCGCGGTGCAGACCGCGCTGGCCCTGGCGGGCCGACCCGGCGTGTTCGTCGGCGGCACCGCGCACGTGGCGCGCCATCCGGAATTTCGTGAGGCGCAGTCGCTGCGGCCGCTGCTCGACCTCATCGATCGCTCCGAACCGTGGCGCGAGCTGGTCCATGGCGAGGAGCCCGGGCTCGCGGTGACGATCGGTCGCGAGCATGGTCGCCCCGAGTGGGCGCATCTCAGCCTCGTGAGCTTCCGCCTGCCCGGACCGGGCGACGCGTCCATCGGGCTGCTCGGCCCGCGACGCATGGACTATGCCCGGATCATGGGGCTGGTCGACTACGCGGGACGGCGACTGCCGTCCTACTTCTGAACCGAACCACCACCCCTTTCGAGGTCCCGACTTGAAGCCTTCGCATCCGTTGCACGCCGACGAGCCCGGGTTGCCCGCCGCGTCCGTCGACCCTCGCCCCGACGCCGTCGCGCCCGTGGGCGCGGAGTCCGCCGCCGGGCATGAGGCGGCCGACCTCTCGTCGCTCGATCCGGCGGAGGCGCAGCTCGCCGCGCTGAGTGCCGAGCTCGAGCACGCCAAGGACGCGCGCCTGCGCGTCGAGGCCGACCTGCAGAACACGCGTCGTCGCCACCTGCGCGAACTCGACGACGCCGAGCGGGCCGGCGCCGAGCGCCTGCTGACGCCCGTCCTGTCGCTGGTCGACGATCTCGATCGTGCGCTCGAGGCCGCCGCTGCCACAGGTGCGGGCGAGAGCCCGCTGGCGCAGGGTGTCGCGCTGGCGCAGCAGCGCCTGCTCGACACGCTGGCCGCGCTCGGCCTGGTCCCCATCGCCCCGCTGGGCGAGCCGTTCGATCCCCACGCCCATGAGGCGCTGCTGCATGCGCCGCATGCGACGGTGCCGGCCGGACACGTGAGCCAGGTCGTCGCCCGCGGGTTCCGCCAGGGGGAACGTGTCCTGCGCGCCGCGCGGGTCATCGTCTCCAGCGGCACGCCGGGGAAGGACTGACGCGTGGCGACCAAGCGCGACTACTACGCGGTGCTCGGCGTCGAGAAGGGCGCCGACGACGAGACGATCAAGAAGGCCTACCGCAAGCTCGCCATGGAGCACCACCCGGACCGCAATCCGGGCGACGCGTCGGCCGAGGAGAAGTTCAAGGAGGCGACCGAGGCGTACGAGGTCCTCAAGGATGTCGAGCGGCGCGCCCGCTACGACCGCTTCGGCCACGACGGCGCGGCGGCGGGCTTCCCCGGTGCCGGCGGCGGCATGGGCGGTGCGGCCGGCTACGAGGGCTTCGATCTGGCCGATGCGCTGCGTGCGTTCATGCGCGACTTCGGCGGCGGCGGCGGCGGCTTCGAGGACATGTTCGCCGCGGAGGGTGCCGGTCCACGCCGCGGACAGGACCTGCGGGTTCGGCTCAAGCTCTCGCTCGAGGAGATTGCCGCCGGCGTCAAGAAGACGATCCAGGTCAAGCGCAAGGTGGCCTGCGAGACGTGCTCGGGATCGGGCGCGCAGAAGGGCGGATCGACCACGTGCGCGCAGTGTGGTGGGCGCGGGCAGGTGCGCCAGGTCCGCTCGTCGCTGTTCGGGCAGTTCGTCAACATCGGTCCGTGCGGCCGTTGTCACGGCAGCGGGACGATCATCGAGAAGCCGTGCCTCAAGTGTCGCGGCGAGGGCCGCCTCGTCGACGCCTCGACGGTGACCGTCGACGTGCCCGCCGGCGTGGCCGAAGGGAACTACATTCCGCTCCGCGGCCTCGGCGATGCCGGGCCCAATGGTGGGCCCGCGGGCGACCTGCAGGTGCACATCGAGGAGAAGGAGCACGACATCTTCGAGCGCGACGGCGACGACCTGCATGTCGAGGTGCCGGTGTCGATGAGCCAGGTCGCGCTCGGCGGCGACATCGATGTGCCGACCCTCGGCGGGAGTGCGCGCCACAACGTCCCTGCGGGCACGCCCAGCGGCAAGATCGTGCGCCTTGCCGGCCAGGGACTGCCGCGGCTGCGCGGTCGTGGGAAGGGCGACCTGCACGCGCACCTGCGGGTGTGGACCCCGGCGAAGCTGTCGGCGCGCGGCAAGCAGCTGTTCGAGGAACTGGCGAAGCTCGAGGAGGGCAAGGCGCCGAAGCCGGGCAAGAGCCTGTTCGATCGCGTCAAGGGCGCGTTCGGGAACTGACGCCACGGACTACGCGCATCCCTTCGGCCAGCCGCCGACCCAGGCGGTCGTCGACTCGCTCGCAGCCGACGCGCTGCGCATCGAGGGCGACGAGGCGAAGCACCTGGCGAAAAGCCTGCGTCTCGGGCCGGGCGACACGTGCGTCGCCACCGATGGCGAGGGGATGGTGGCGCGCCTGGAACTCACCGCTGTCGACCGCCGCGGCCTCGACGCGCGGGTGCTCGAGCGCGCGCACGTCGACCCGCCGCCGTTTCGTCTCTGGCTCGCCGCCGAGGCCGACGGGGCCCGCGGCGACTGGCTGGTCGAGAAGGCTGTCGAGCTCGGGGCCTGGGGGTTCTGCCCGCTGCGGGTGCCCGAGCCCAAGCGGCTCGAGCGTTGGCGCCGCCTCGCCCGGGCGGCTCTCAAGCAATCGCTGGGGGGGTGGAGTCTCCGCTTCCAGAGCGAGCAGCCGGCGCGCGCTCTGGCCGGCTCCGGAGCTTTCGACGGGCTCTGGCTGGGGGACCCGGCCGGTAGGGACCCGCTCGCTGAAGCTCTTCCCCCACAAGGAGATTGGCTTCTTGTCTCAGGTCCCCCGGGAGGCCTGAGCCCGGCCGATGAAGCGGCGTTCCTGGGCGTCCCGGGGGCGCGCGCGATCCGCCTCGGACGGCGACGCCTGCGGGCCGAAACGGCGGCCCTGGCTCTGCTCGTCACGGCAGCCCTTCGGGCTGGCATGGAGACGGAAACGGGTTGACCGGACGGCACTTGCAGCGTAGTTTCCACTTCGAGTATCGACCCACGCGTACGTTGTCTGCCGGACCCGCAGTCTCCCCTTCGGGGCGTGGGTTTGTGCCTGAGAGGGGGGTTGGAATGCCCGGCATCAGGGTGAAGGATGGAGAGTCCTTCGAGAGCGCCCTGCGCCGCTTCAAGAAGAAATGCGAGAAGGCCGGGGTGCTGGCGGATCTACGACGCCATCAGCACTTCGAGAAGCCTTCGGAGCGGCGCAAGCGCAAGCTCAACGCCGCCAAGCGGAAGAATCTCGCGCGCAAAGTCGAAGCCTGACCGCGAGGCGTGAACTCCGCAGCGCGCAGGAACCTCGGCAGCACCGCGGGGCGGGGGGGTGCAACCCACCCCCTCGCCCCTTGCTTGTCCGGGGCCTGTGGCCGAGGGCGTCCATGACCTTCCGGGATTCGACCAGCATGGCATCCACCGACCGCACGAATCCGGGCATCACGCCGACCGTCCTCGAGTTGCTCGAGTATCCAAAGATCACCGGGTGGCTCGCCGAGTTGACGAGTGCGCCCACCTCGGCGGCGCAGGCGCGCGCGCTCACCCCGGCCGTCGACCTGGCCGACGTGCGCACGCGCCTCGTCGAACTGGTCGAGGGCAAGCGCCTGGCCGAGACGAAGGGCCCGTGGCCCGGACCGCCGCCGTTCGCGGTCGCCGCCGCGATCGAGGACGACCTCGAGCAGGGCGGCGTGCTCGGCGCCCGGGCGCTGTACCAGGTTGCGGAGTTGCTCGCCGCGACCGCGGGCGGCGCCCCCGAAGTGGGCGGTGGGCGCGTACAAGGGTAATAACCGCGGCCGCGGGGCGACGGGGTTGTTGGCCAAACATTACACGAATAGCCGCCGGGGCTC
>JANPEF010000057.1:0-1884 GCA_031431875.1 Candidatus Eiseniibacteriota bacterium
ACAACGTGCTGCAGGGGAAGGGCGTGCCGGCGCGACTGGTCTACTTCCCGGACGAGAATCACTGGGTGCTCAAGGCGCGCAACGCGGTGTTCTGGTACGCCGAGGTCCACGCCTGGCTCGCGCGCTTCCTCAAGAAGTAGGGGGATTCATGGAGCGATCGCAGCACGACGCACACCGCGAATCGCGCGAGGAAGCGCCGTCGATCGGACGGCGCCGCTTCGTTCGCTGGCTGGGCCTGGGCGGGTTGTTCGCGGGGATCGGCGGGGCGCTCTCCGGTCTGGGAGCGCGGGATGCGGGCGCGCAAGCAGTTCCGCCGGCGGCGCCGGCGACCCCGCCGGCGACCCCCGCAACTCCGACCACACCGCCGCCGCCTTCGGACGAGGCGAAGGCGCTGCACGCGATCCTCGTCGCGCGCTACGGTGCACACCTCGATGCCGCGCAGAGGGAGGCGCTGCTGCCGGCGCTCGAGCAGACGGTGCAAACGGGCAAGGCGCTGCGCGCGAAGTCGCTGGCCAACGCGGTCGAGCCGGACTTCATCTTTCGCGCCGACCCGCCGCGTCGCGCCGGGGAAGGGGAGGCCCGGCGATGAGCCTCCCCGGCGACTACTACACGCGATCGATTCGCGAGCTGGGGGCGGGGCTGCGGGCCCGCAAGTTCACGGCCGTCGAACTGGCGGAGGGCTTCCTCGCGCGCCTCACGACGATCGGGCCGCGCTTCAATGCGGTGGTCACCGTGACGCGCGAGCGCGCGCTCACCGAGGCGCGTGCCGCCGACGCGATCTTCGCCGCCGACCGCGACCGCGGGCCGCTGACCGGCATTCCCTACGGTGTGAAGGACCTGTTGGCGACGGCGGACATCCCGACGACGTGGGGCGCCGAGCCGTATCGCACGCAGGTGTTCGCCGAGGATGCCGAGGTCGTGCGCCGCCTGACCGATGCGGGTGCGGTGCTCGTGGCGAAGCTGTCGATGGTCGAGCTGGCCGGCGGCATGGGCTACAACTGCGCCGACGCCGCGTTCAACGGACCGGGGCTCAACCCGTGGAACGCGAAGTACTGGAGCGGCGGCAGCTCGAGCGGTCCCGGTGCGGCGGTCGCGGCGGGGCTGGTGCCGTTCGCCATCGGTTCGGAGACGTCGGGCTCGATCCTCACGCCCGCGGCGTTCTGCGGCGTCACCGGCCTGCGCCCGACCTACGGGCTGGTCTCGCGCCGCGGTGCGATGGCGCTGTCGTGGACGCTCGACAAGATCGGCCCGATGGCCCGCTCGGTCGACGAGTGCGGGCTCGTTCTGTCCGCCATCGCCGGCCAGGACGCGGGCGATCCGACGTCGGTGGGGAACGGTTTCGACTGGAACGGTCCGCGCGATCCGGCGACCGTCCGCCGGCGGCCGTGGCGCATCGCGGTTCCGAAAGGCGTGGTCGAGAAGTTGCAACCGTCGGTGCGCACGAACTTCGAGGCGATGCTCGCGTCGTTCGAGGGCGCGGCCGAGGTGACGCGCGACGTCGAGTGGCCCGACTTCCCGTGGGGGCCCGCGGTGGGCTCGATCGTCGGCGCCGAGGGCGCGAGCGCGTTCCTCGACCTCATCGAGAGCGGCGGCCTGGCGAAGCTGCGCTGCGTGCGCGATCGCTGGGCCGGCTACGGCGGCACCGCGGTCTCCGCGGTCGACTACCTGCAGGCGATGCGGCTGCGCGGCCCGATGAAGGTCGCGGTCAACGCGTTGTTCGAGCGCTTCGATGCGATCGCCGCACCCACGCGCGCGACCGTCGCCTACCCGGCCGACGGCGAGTTCCAGAAGGCGTGGCCCGGATTCTCAGGCGGCCCGGCGCTGATCGCCGGCGGCAACCTGTGCGGCCTGCCCGCACTGTGCATGCCCAGCGGCATCGGCGAC
>JANPEF010000058.1:0-40582 GCA_031431875.1 Candidatus Eiseniibacteriota bacterium
TGACCGGTGCGCCATAACGCAGCTGCCCCGGCGCGGCGACCGGGCGAGCTGCAGGCGGCGGCAGAGCGGCGGCCGCGACGGCCGAGACCGCCGGACGCCCGGCGAGCGCACTGGCGGCGGGCGGGCCGGGCGTGGGGAAGCCGTGCAACGGAGGCGGCGCGGGGATCGGGCCGGAGCCACCGAGGACGCTCTGGAACGAGAAGTCATCGCTCACCGCGTGCACGTGCTCGGGTCGCACCGGGCGCGTGCTTGCGACGTATGCGTTCACCATCGACTGGCTGGCGACGATGTTGATCTCGCGGGGGATGCCGTTGGTCAGCCGATGCACGGCCTGACAGCTGTCGTCGGGAAAGATGCGCTCGGGCTCGCCACCGGCGACGCGCAGGCGGTGGTGGATGTAGCGCGTGCATTCCTCGACCGACAGTGGGTTGAGGCGGTACTTGACCGAGATGCGCTGGCGCAGCTGGCGCAGCTCGGGGCGCGCCAGTTTCTCCTCGAGTTCGGGCTGGCCGACGAGGCAGATGTGGAGCAGGCGGCCGCCGCGATCCTCGAGGTTTGACAGCAGGCGCACTTCCTCGAGCAACTCGTGCGACAGGTTCTGCGCCTCGTCGACGATCAGGATGCAGGGTTCGCCGTGGCCGACGTGCAGCGCGAGGCGATGCTCGAGCGCGGCGAGCAAGGCGGGCTTCGACGGCTGCGACGGCGGCTCGACGCCGAAGCGGCGCGCGATCTCCTCGAGCAGCTCGAGACGTGTCAGCGCGGAGTTGTTGATCAGCGCGACGTGCGTCGTCTGCGGCAGGCGGCTGACCAGGTCGTAGATCGCCGTGGTCTTGCCCGTGCCGACCTCGCCGGTGACGAGGACGAATGCTTCGCGGTTCTGGATCCCGTAGCGAAAGTGGGCGACGGCCTCGAGGTGCTCGGGGCTCGGATAGACGAACCGCGAATCGTGACCGGTCGAGAAGGGGTTTTCGCGCAGCCCGAAGTGGGGCTCGAACATGGAATCTCCATCCGCGGGTCGAGGGGCGACATCCCTGTGATCGGCAGCCCGGCCGTGCCCCTGAAGCGAGACGCCCCCGGGGATCGGCCGGGGGGCGCCGGACGATTTCCATGATAGTCGTTGCGGGGCGGCCCCGGCTAGGGCCTCGGGCACCAGTGCCTCGGGCTCCAGTCCCTCAGGCGGGGGTCGAAGCGAGAATCGAGCGCCCCTCGGGCGTCGCCTGCAGCAGTTCCTCGAGCGTGAAGCAGGCGATCAGCGTCACGCCCTCGGCAGCGAGCGCCTCGCGACCCCCGGCATGGCGGTCGACCACGCACCACGCCTGCTCGACGATCGCCCCGGCCTCGCGAGCCGCATGGACCGCGGCGAGTGCCGATTCACCGCTGGTGCAGACGTCTTCAACGACCAGCGCGCGCGCTCCCTTGCTCAGGTTGCCTTCGATCAGGTTGCCGGCGCCGTGCGCCTTCTGGGCCTTCCGGACGAGGAACGCCTCGAGGCTCGCCCCGCGCGCCAGAGCCTCGAGTGCGAACGCGACGACGATCGGATCGGCGCCCAGGGTGAGGCCGCCGACCGCGGTGATGCGGCCCACCGCCAGGTCGGGCGCGTAGCGGGCCTCGAGCAGCCGGCCGATGGCGCGGGCCCCGGCGGGATCGAGGCTGGTCTTTCGGACGTCGACGTAGAAGCGGCTCCTCGCCCCCGAGGCGAGCGTGAAGTCGCCGAAGCGCAGCGAACGCGCCAGCAGGATCGAGAGCAGCCGATCACGGGTCGGATTCATGGCCGCAATGTGCCCCCGGCCCGGGGGGCTGTCAAGCGAGCCCCCGCGCGAGCCGGCCCATCGGTCCGCCTTGACCGGGGGGGCGGCCACGCCTACCCTTGGGAAGTCGTATGTCGGGCTCCCCACCTCATCTCGGAGATCGCGCCATGCTCGGGCACGCCCGCCCTCGTCCCATCCGGTTCGTGCCGTCGCCCGCGTTCCTCGCGACCCTGCTTCTCGGTGCGCTCGCCGGTGGCGGGGCCGACCCGGTGGCCGCCCAGGTGCGCGCCCGCGTCCTCGACCTTCCGCTCTACGAGCCCGCGCAGGGCAGGACCGCGCTCCCGGCCTACCATCCGCAGAAGCTCGTGCTCGAACTTGGCCCCGACGCCCCGCGGCCGGGCTTCGGTTCGTCGTTCCGCCCCGAGGGAGTGCCGCAGCGGCTCTCCGCCAGCGGGCTCGGCGCGCTCGATGCGCTCAATTCCATGCACGCGGTGACCGTGTTCACCCCCATGTTTCCCATGGCGACGCTGCCGGCTGTCGGCAGCGGCGACGAGGACCTCACGCGCTGGTACATCGTCGAGTTCCCCGCCGGCGTGTCGCTGGCCCAGGCGCTCGTCGAATACGCAGACGTGCCCGGCGTGGTGGGCGCCGAGCCGGTGCCGCTGCAGGCCGTGAGCTACACCCCGAACGACCCGCAGCGCTTCAACCAGTGGCACCACACGACGAGCGCAGTGTACGACGCGTGGGACCTGGCGCAGGGCGACACGTCGATCGTGATCGCGATCGTCGACACCGGCGTGCAGTACAACCACTCCGATCTCGGCGGTACGGCGGCGCCGTACACCGCCGGCGTCATCTGGCACAACTGGGCCGAGATGGGCGGCACGCCCGGCTTCGACGACGACTCGAACGGCTTCGTCGACGATTTCCGTGGCTGGGATTTCGTCTCCTCGGCGCTCGGTGCGGTGGGCGAGGACCTGGCGACGGCCGACAACGATCCGAAGGACTTCAACGGGCACGGCACGTTCTGCTCCGGCATGGCGAGCGGGCGCACCGACAATGGCGTGGGTATCGCGGGCACCGCATTCAAGGCGAAGATCATGCCCTTGCGCGTCGGCTGGTCGAACGCCATGGGCACGGGCCTGGTCGACATGGTGTTCTGCGCGCAGGCCATCAACTACGCGGCGGCCAGGGGCGCGAAGGTGATCAACTGCTCGTGGTCGAACAGCAACCTGCCGTCGCTCGTCTCGGCCGTCACCGCGGCAATCAACGCGGGCGCGACCGTGTGCGTCGCCGCGGGCAACGATGGGGTGGAGAACCCCCCGCAGAACTACCTGGCGACGCGCGGCGACTGCGTGGACGTGGGAGCGACCGACCTCAACGACCAGCGCGCCGGGTTCTCGAACTACGGCACCTGGGTCGACGTCTCGGCCGCCGGCTCGAGCGTCTACAGCACGTTCTCCAGCGCCTACACCCCGACCTACGCGACCGGCAGCGGCACGTCGTTCTCATCGCCGTTCGTTGCCGGCGCCGTCGCGCTCTACCAGGGCTGGCGCCGGTCGGAGGGCAAGCCGTTCGCCACCCCCGCCGAGGTGCTCCTGCGCCTGCGCGACACG
Organism: Candidatus Eiseniibacteriota bacterium; assembly: GCA_031431875.1. Taxonomy (GTDB): domain Bacteria; phylum Eisenbacteria; class RBG-16-71-46; order RBG-16-71-46; family DASYSL01; genus JANPEF01. The sequence goes on from JANPEF010000058.1 coordinate 3,365, forward strand.
GGCGACGACATCGACGCCATCAACGGCGGCTACGCCGGCCTGATCGGCTCGCGGCTCAACGTCGCGCGCCTGATCACCGACCCGCCGACGTCATGGGCGCGCACCGGCGTCGGCGCGTTCAACACGTCGCCCGCGCTGGTCGATCTCGACGGCGACGGCGACGAGGAGATCGTCATCGGCGGCACCGACCAGAAGCTCATCGCGGTGAACGGCGCTGCCGGCGACACGCTGCCCGGCTTCCCGGTGGCGGTGATTGGCGCGATCAACTCGAGCCCGGCCGTGTGGGACGTCGACCTCGATGGCGAGCCCGAGATCCTCTTCGGCACGAACCAGGGCCGGCTCTACGCGGTCAACGGTGACGGCACGATCGTGCCCGGCTACCCGGTGCTCCTCGCGGGCGACCTGCGCGCGGGGCCCGTCGTCGGCGACATCGACGGCACGAACCTCGGCTTCGAGTGCGTCATCGGCTCGGCGACCGGGCAGATCTGGGTGCTCGATCGCGCCGGGGTCGTGCGGCCGGGCTGGCCGCAGGCTGCGCGCGCCGGCATCTACGCCACGCCCGCGTTGCACGACTTCGACAGCAACGGCTGGTCGGACATCGTCGTCGGGTCGTACGACTCGACGCTGTACGCGTGGCACGGCGACGGCACTTCGCGAACGGGCTGGCCGATCGCGTTGCCCAATCGCATCCTCTCGTCGGCGGCGATCGGCGACATCGATCGCGACGGCGCGGCCGATGTCGTGGTCGGTTGCTTCGACGAGAAGGTGTACGCCTTCCGCGCCAATGGCACGCCGCTGGTTGGCTGGCCGGCGACGGTGGCCGGTGCGGTGCGCTCCTCGCCGGCGCTTGCCGACCTGGCGGGCAACGACGGCTGGCTCGAGGTGGCGGTCGCCTCGGACGGGCCCACGCTCACGGTGTTCAACTCGGAGGGCACGTTCGCTTCGGGCTGGCCGCAGGCACTGACCGGCAGCGTGGTCGGCGGGGTCGTCATCGGTGATGTCGACGACGACGGGATGCTCGATATCGTGGTCGGCGGGCTCGACAAGTCGATCTCGATCTTCCGCGCATCGGGACAGCCGAAGATCGGCTGGCCGCGCTTCTACGAAGGCGTGATCAGCGGCACGCCTTCGCTCGCCGACGTCGACGACGACGACCGGCTCGAGATCGTCTTCGGCACCGAGACCAGGCGCCTGCGCGCCGTCGACATGGGGCAGGGCACGTGGAACGCGGCGCTCATGCCGTGGCCCACGCTCCATCGCGACTACCTGCGGCGCGGTTCCGTCTCGGCGTCGCTGGTCGACGTCGCCCCCGGGGCGGGCCTGGTCGCCGGCGGTGCGCGCACGATCGCGCTGCGCGCCGCGCCGAATCCCGCGGCCGGCACCATGCGCCTCACCCTGCGTCGCGCGGTCGTGTCGCACGATGCCGGTGGCGACGGCGTGCGTCTCTTCGACGTGAGCGGGCGTCTGGTGCGCGAACTCGATCTCCTAGCCGGGGCGGCGGATGCGGCCGAGACGTCGGTGGCCTGGGACGGCGCAGATCGACACGGGCGCCCGATGCCGGCCGGCCTCTACTTCGCGCAGGCGCGCTGGGGTGGACGCGAGGCGTCGCTGCGGCTGGTGCGCGTGCCGTAGTCGGGAGACTCTTCGGATGCGAAATGCGAACGGGGAGGCCGAATCCATCCGGCCTCCCCGTCGTCGTTCGCGCGCCCCGTCCGTGGGCCGCGCCGTGCTCTCGCTTTGCGGTTCTAGCGGGCGGGCTTCCGCTCGATGCCCGGCTCCTCGCCCACCTCCGGTGCTGCGGCGGACGAGATGCCATTGCCCACGTACGCCGCACCGGACGAGCTGCTCCGGTTGGCGCTCAGGTCGACGGCCTTCACGCGGTACCAGGTGGCCTGCTCGGACGGCTCGTCGACCGAGTATTCGGAGGCGGAGACCGTCGCGCTGTTGACCTTGATGTAGGCGCTCTCGCGCGCCGGATCCGGGTCATAGCGGAAGACGTCGTAGCCGACGACGTCCGCCTCGGTGCTGGCATCCCAGTCGAGGAGGACGCTCGGGCCGCGCGCCTCGGTGCGGATGTTGACCGGCGCCGACGGCGGGGCCGTGTCGACATTCTGGTTGAGGGTCGAGAGCGTGTCTTCGGCGGCGCAGCCCGTGAGGGCGAACGTGGCGAGCGTGACGGCAACGACGGCAACGGAGCGGCGGAGAACCATGACGGGCGAACCTCCCTGTAGGGTGACGCGATCCTTCGCACGGATGACGTGCAAGCGACGGCGATCCCCGCTTCGGGGGAATCACGCAGGCGTCCGGCGCAAGGGGCGTGCCATGTCGGCCGAAGGCCAGGTCTTCCTCGGGGCGTGACCGCCCGCCGGGGAAGGGACCCGCAGCGCGAGGCCGCGGTGTCGCAGGCTGCAACACGTCGGGACCTGAATCGGGAACCGTGCACCGGGGTTCATCGATGGGTCGGTGGGGGCGATTGGGAGCTCGCGGGAATCGTGCGGCCTGCACGAAAGCGCGTCGCACGCCTCGCACGATGCAACACGATCGATCGGCCGGCCGCCTTGACCCTGCACAGGCCTGCGGTTAGGGTCGAACCATGCGACGGATCGCGCAGCCCGGCATGAACTTGGCGATGATGGTGACCCTTCTCGCCCCGCTCGAGCCGTTTCCCGGGCTGACCTCGGGATTCGGTGAGTACCGCGAGGGCGGCCGCTTCCATGCCGGGCTCGACTACTCGACCGGCGGGCACACCGGCGCCGTCGTGCGCGCAGTGGCCGACGGCTGGGTCGAGCGCGTGCGCACCTCGGGCGTCGGCTACGGGCGGTCGCTGTACCTGCGCCTGGCCGACGGTCGCACCGCGGTCTACGGCCACCTCGATCGCTTCGCCCCGGCGCTCGAGGCGTACGTCGCGGCGCGGCAGGACTCGAGTGGCAACTACGAGCAGGACCTGTGGCCGCGCGCCGGCGCCCTGCGCTTTCGCGCCGGCGAGACGATCGCGTGGAGCGGACAGACCGGCGCCGGACCGCCGCACCTGCATTTCGAGCTGCGCCGCGGCGACCTGAACCTCCATCCCATGAAGCAGGGCATCGCCATCGCCGATCGTACGCCGCCGTCGATCGCGGCGGTGACCTGTACCCCGGCGGAGCCGGGGGCGCGCGTCGGCGAGAGATTCGACTCCTGGCGAGGGGAGTTTCAGGGGACGAAGGCGCTCTCCGGCCCGACCGTCCGCGGGCCGTTCTTCCTCGGCCTCGATACGTGGGATCAGATCGGGTCGCGAAGCAATCATCTCGCCACCTATCGCCTGCGCGTCGAACTCGATGGGCGCCCGGCCTACGAGGCGGTGCTCGACTCGGTGAGCTGGGACGACATGGCGATCGCGGACCGCGTATTCGAACTCGCGACAACGCGGGCGGGGATGTCCGATCGGCGAAGCCTGCAGTCGATTCCCGGCGACCGCTCGGGCGTGGTGCGCCGCGGATCCCCGCGCTGGGAACTGGCGCCTGGCCCGCACGTCCTGCGCTTCCTCGCCGAGGACGAGGCGGGCAACCGCACGACGCGCACGCTCGAGATCCGCGCCATCGGCGCGAGGGATCCGCGATCCGCCATCGCACCGGCGCCGGGCGCGTCGGCGATGGTGGCATCAGGCGATGCGACAAGTCCCCGCCTCGTGCCGCGTGGGCGCGGGGCGATCGTCGTCGCCGGCCGCGACGCGGGGCGCCCGCCGTTCGCACGCTGGCCCGAGCTCACGATCGTCGATTCGCTCGTCGCGGCAAACGGCGGGTCATGGGCGGTGACCACGGCCCACGCGCCCGGCGCCGGGCCCGGTGCGTCGGGCCTGTTCGTCGCCGGCGGGGGTGCGGGCACGCTCACGCTCGCGCCCGGCATCCGCCTCTCGTGGTCGGCGGAAGCGTTCTACGAGCCGGTTGCGCTCGTCGTCGCGGCGGAGCCGGCCGTCGCCGATCCGGTCCTCCCGGCCGCCCTGCCGACCATGCTCCGCCTCGAGTCGGCGGATCTTGCGCTCGCCCGCCCGGTGCGCCTTTCGTGGCAGCCGGCCGAGTTGGCGGGGAGGGCCGTGCCGCGCGTCGGGTTGTTCCGTCGCAGCGGGCCGAGCTGGAGCTTCCTTGCTGGACGCGACTCGAGCGGGGCGTGGAGCGCATCGACCCGGCGTCTCGGCACGTTTGCGCTGCTGGCGGACACGACGGCCCCGCACATCGTCCCACCGCGGGAGTACGTTGCGCGTGTGGGCAGCATCGCGCCCGCGCTCTCCTTCGGCTTGACCGATCGCGGGGCGGGGCTCGTCGCCGCCGAGCAGCGCATGCTCGTCGACGGCCGACGCGTGCCCGCCGAGTACGATCCCGATGCGGATCGGCTCACCTGGCGGCCCCGCGCACCGCTCGCGGCGGGGGCGCACCAGGTCGTCGTCGAAGCGGTGGATGCGCTGGGGAATCGCGCTTCCGTCCGCCTGCCCGTGGAGGTACGGTAACGCGGCCATGGATCACCCCGATTTCGTTCACCTCCACGGCCACTCCGATTACAGCTTGCTCGACGGCGCGTGTCGCATCGACGACATGGTCCAGCGTGCGGCCGAGTACGGCATGCCCGCGCTCGCACTGACCGATCACGGCAACCTGTTCGGCGCGGTCGAGTTCATCGAGAAGGCGAAGAAGGCCGGCATCAAGCCGATCGTCGGGATGGAGGCGTACGTCGCCCCCGGCCCGCGGCAGGAGCGCGAGCGCGGCGACGGCAACTTCCACATGATCCTGCTCGCCACCAATGAGACCGGGTACAAGAACCTGATCCGGCTCACCTCGACCGCGTACACCGAGGGCTTCTATTACAAGCCGCGGGTCGACCGCGAGGTCCTGGCCGAGCATCACGAGGGGCTGATCGCGCTCACCGCATGCCTCAAGGGCGAGGTGAACCAAGCCCTGCTGAAGGAGCAGATCGAGGGGGCCGCCGAGACCGCGCGCTTCTACGACGAGCTGTTCGGGCGCGGCAACTTCTTCCTCGAGGTGCAGGATCACGGCATTCCCGACCAGCTCACCGTCGGCAAGCGCATGATCGAACTGGCGAAGGCGACGGACATCCCGCTGGTCGTGACCAACGACTTCCACTACCTGAACCCCGCGGACGCCGAGCCGCACGACGTGCTGCTCGCGCTCGGGCATGGCAAGACGCTCGATGATCCGCGCCGCCTGCGCTACCGCTCGGACCAGATGTTCTTCAAGTCGCAGGAGGAGATGTGGCGCGTCTTCGGCGCCGACCTGCCGCAGGCCCTGACGAACACGCGCGCCATCGCCGATCGCTGCCACCTCGAACTCGACGACACGCACAAGCTGCCGGTGTTCCCGCTGCCCGATGGCGTCGAGTCGGCCGAGCGCTTCCTCGCCGAGCTGGCGCACGCGGGGCTGCGCGAGCGCTTCCCGGCGCCCACCGGCGAGCAGCTCGACCGGCTCAATTACGAGCTGGGCGTCATCGATCGGGCGGGCTTCTCCTCGTACTTCCTGATCGTCCGCGACTTCATCCACTTCGCCCGCTCGCAGGGAATCGGCGTGGGCCCGGGCCGCGGTTCGGTCGCCGGTTCCCTCGTGGCCTACGCGCTGCGCATCACCGACATCGACCCGTTGCGCTACAAGCTGATCTTCGAGCGCTTCCTCAACCCCGAGCGCATCTCGATGCCCGACATCGATCTCGACTTCGAGGACGCCCGTCGCGGCGAGGTCATCGACTACGTGCGCACCAAGTACGGTGCCGCGTCGGTGACGCAGATCATCACCTTCGGGCGCATGAAGGCCCGCGCGGTGATCAAGGACGTGGCGCGCGTGCTGGGCATGCCGTTCTCCGAGGGCGATCGCATCTCGAAGCTCGTGCCCGAGCGCTTGGGGATCACGCTCGACGACGCGCTCAAGGAGGTGCCCGACCTCGCGGCGCTGGCGAAGCGCGATGACGAGTACGGCAAGCTCTTGCGCTGCGCGAAGGGCCTCGAGGGCATGGCGCGCCACGCCTCGGTGCACGCCGCGGGCGTGCTGATCGCGCCGGGGCCGCTGGTCGAGCACGTGCCGCTGTACCGCTCGAACAAGGACGAAATCACGACCCAGTGGGACATGCGGGCGTGCGAGAAGGCCGGTCTCCTCAAGATGGACTTCCTCGGCCTGCGCACGATGACCGTGCTCGACGAGACCGCGCGCCTGGTGCGCCGGCACGAGGGACGGGAGGTCGACGTCACGAGCGTGCCGCTGGACGATCCCGCAACCTTCGCCATGCTCGGCCGCGGCCTCACCGTCGCGGTCTTCCAGCTCGAGTCCTCGGGCATGCGTGACACGCTGCGCAACCTGCAACCGCAGCGCTTCGACGACATCACCGCCGTCGTGGCCCTGTACCGGCCCGGCCCGATGGAGAACATCGGCGAGTTCATCGAGCGCCGGCATGGCCGGCGCAGGATCGACTACGAGATTCCGGCGCTGGCCGAGATCCTCGATGAGACCTACGGCATCATCATCTACCAGGAACAGGTGATGCAGATCGCCAACCGGATCGCGGGCTTCTCGATGGCCCGCGCCGACGTGTTGCGCAAGGCGATGGGCAAGAAGGATCCCGTGCTGCTGGCCGCCCAGGAGGCGGACTTCGTCGGGGGTGCGAAGGCCAACGGCATCGCCCCCGCGAAGGCGAAGGCGCTGTTCAAGCTGGTCGAGAAGTTCGCCGGCTACGGCTTCAACAAGTCGCACGCCGCGGCGTACGCCATGCTCGCCTACCAGACCGCGTACCTGCGGGCGCACCACCCGATCGCGTTCATGGCGGCGAACCTGTCGAGCGAGATCGGCGACTCCGACCGCGTCGCCGTGTTGATCGACGAGGCCCGGCGCATGGGGATCCCGATCCTGCCGCCGTCGATCCGCCACTCGGCATGGCGCTTCGACCTGGCCGAGGGCGGCATCCGGTTCGGGCTGGGCGCGGTCAAGAACCTGGGCGAGAATGCGGTGAAGAGCCTGGTGACGACGCGCGAGGCGGGAGGACCGTTCACCGACCTCTTCGACTTCGCCGGTCGCGTGCCCGGTCGCGCTCTCAATCGACGCATGCTCGAGAGCCTGGTGCAGGCCGGGGGCTGCGACGAGTTCGGCGCCGAACGGGCCCGGCTCTTCGCCGCCGTGCCGCTGGCGCTCGAGTGGGGGGCGCGGCGCCAGGACGAGGCGGCGCGCGGACAGGCGTCGCTGTTCGGCGGCGGCGGGCACGAGTCGGCGGTGAACGCCCCGCCGCTGCCCGACCTGGCGCCGTGGAGTGACCTCGATCGCGCGGCGAAGGAGAAGGAGGTGCTCGGGTTCTATGTCTCGGGCCATCCGCTCGATGGGCTCAAGGAGGACGTCGCGCGCCTGGCCACGGGAACGATGGCCCACTTCGGCGCGCAGGCCGCCGGCACACCGGTGCGCGCGGTCGGCCTGGTCGCCGCGCTCAAGCGCACGCTGACGAAGAAGGGGGACCCGATGGCGTTCGGCACGCTCGAGGACCGCACCGGTTCGATCGAGGTGCTGCTGTTCCCCGAAGCCTACGCGACGTGGGGCAAGCACCTCGTCGACGAAGCGATTGTCTGGGTGAAGGGGCAGATCTCCGCCCGCGACGGCGAGAGCCCGAAGATCGTGGCCGAGGAAGTGCGCCCGTTCACCGAGGTGCGCCAGCGCTCGCTCGGCTTCTACGTGACCCTGCCCGGCCCCGAGGTCGAGGCCGGATTGCGCGATCGCCTCGACGCCGTGTTCTCGTCGCGCAGCGGGCCGCTGCCCGTGTTCGTCGAACTGACCGAGCCGGACGGCACGACGCTGGTGCTGCGCTCCGGCCGCTACCGGGTCGCCTGGGATCCCGCGCTGCTCGCCGCCTGCGATGCAGTCGTCGGACCGGGGCGGTCCCGCTTCGGAGCCCGACTCTGATGGCCACACGCGCCGCCCGTTCCGTCCGCAGCACGAGCACGCCCGCCGGTGCCGCACCCGAGGTCGCACCCGAGGTCGCACCCGTTGTCGAGGCCGCCACCGTCGCTCCGCCCGATGCGCCGCCCGCGGCTGCTTCCCCGCCGGCGAAGCCGCGCCCGCGCGTCAAGAAGGACGTGCTGCCCGGCGGGCCGTGGCTCGATTTCGAGAAGCCGATCGTGGAGCTCGAACTGAAGATCGCCGAGTTGCGTGCGCAGGCGTCCGAGTCGGGCGTCTCGCTCGACCGCGAACTGGCGAGCCTCAGCGACAAGTCCGAGAAGGCGCGGCACAAGGTCTACGACAACCTGACGCGCTACCAGCGCGTGCAGCTTGCCCGGCATCCGCGCCGGCCGTACCTGCTCGACTACGTGCAGCGCATGACGACCGAGTTCATCGAGCTCCACGGCGATCGCGGCTTCGCCGACGATCGCGCCATCGTCGCCGGCCTGGCTCGCTTCGGCGAGCGGCCGATCGCGATCGTGGGTACGCAGAAGGGCCGCGACACGAAGGAAAACCTGCTGCGCCGGTTCGGCATGGCCAACCCCGAAGGCTACCGCAAGGCGCTGCGCGTCATGCAACTGGCGAGCAATTTCGGGATGCCCCTCCTGTCCCTCGTCGACACGGCGGGGGCCTACCCGGGGATCGGCGCCGAGGAGCGCGGGCAGGCCGAGGCGATCGCCCGCAACCTGCGCGAGATGGTGCGCCTCGAGGTGCCCTTCATCTCGGTGATCACGGGCGAGGGCGGCTCGGGCGGCGCGCTCGCCCTGGCCATGGGCGACGTCGTGCTCATGTTCGAGAACTCGATCTACTCGGTGATCTCGCCCGAGGGCTGCGCCTCGATCCTGTGGCGCGATCGCTCGCGCAGCCAGCAAGCGGCCGACGCCCTGCGGCTCACCGCCCAGGACTGCCTCCAGCTGGGCGTCATCGACGAGATTCTCCCCGAGCCGGTGGGGGGCGCCCATCGCAATCCCGATGCCGCCGCCGAGACGCTGGCCCGGGCGGTCGCCCGCCACCTGGAGCGACTCATCGCCCTGTCGAGCTCGGAACGCGTGGCCCGTCGGAGGGACAAGTTCCGCGCCATGGGTTCCTTCCGCACGGTCGCGGCATCTTGACCTTTCCGCGCCGGGTGCTAGAGTTGGAGACGACGAATCGCTCCGCCCTCGTGGAGACGACGCTTTCGATCCGATTCGCGACCCTCGCATCGCCCTCATCCGTCGCATGCACCGGGACGCGCCGTTGGCGCGCCCCACGACCCCGGCGCTTCGTGCGCCGTCCGAGGACCCCATGGCGTTGAGCGAGGAACTGCTGTCCATCCTGGTCTGCCCGCAGTGCCGCGGCGACCTGAGCTACGATCGCGACGCGAGCCACCTGACCTGCCCGGCCTGCAAGCTGCGCTACCGGGTGGTCGACGACATTCCGGTGATGCTTGTCGACCAGGCCGAAAAGCTGGCGTGAGGCACGCATGATCGCGACGTCCCACCGCACGCCCGGGGCGGGCAACGCACGCGCCCGCGTCGGACCCGCCGTTGCGGCGTTCCTGGCTTCGCTGCTCGCGCTCGCCCTCGCCCTCGTCGTTCCCGTTCGGGCGCAGGTCGCCCTCAGGTCCGCGGCGGCGCCGCTCGGCGCGCGCCTGATCGCCTCCGATGCGACGGGTGTCACTCTCGAAGTCGACGTTCCACAGCCACAGCTCATCCCCGTCGAGGCGCCGAACGGGCGCTGGCAGCGTCTCGAGCTCGACGGTTACGGCTCCGATGCGCGGGTCGGCGCACCGCTCCTGCCCGCGGCGTCGCTGTGGCTCGCGACGCCCGAGGGCGCGACGGTCAGCGTGGTCGCCAGCGGCGAGGGCGAGCGCGTGTACGAAGGCGTACGGCTTCTGCCGCAACAGGAGTTGCCGCGGTCCGCGGCCGGCCGCGATGCGGTCGCGCCGCCGGCCGCCGTCGAGGCGGCGGGCCGCCTGGGCCGCGACCTGGTCGAGGATCCCGCGGTCTATGCCCGCGCCGGCAGTTCCTCCGCTGTCGCGACGCTCGGGGGCATCGCCCACCTGCGGGCCCAGCGCGTGGCGCGGGTGACCTTGCGCCCTGCGGCGTACGACGCGGCGGCCGGTCGACTGCGCGTGTGGTCGCGCCTGCGCGTGCGCGTCGATTTCGGCGGAGCCGCCCTTCCGGGCCCGCTCGCGGGGCTCGCGGCGCTCGGGAGTGCGGCGCCTCCGACGGCGGATGCCTTCGAGTCGATCTATGCCGCCACCTTGCTCAACTATGAGAGCGGAAAAGCGTGGCGCCGCGACCTGCAGGCGGGGAGCCTGCGCCGCCTCGGCCTCACGCCGAACGCCGCGCCGGCCAAGCCCGGCGGGACCCCTGGGTTGCTCGGTGGTGCGCGCCAGGACTTCAGCGCGTCCGCCAACTGGGTACGGATCGCGGTGCCGACCAAGGGAGTGTATCGCCTCGACGCGGCCGATCTTGCGCTCGCCGGGGCGAACCTCTCCACGCTCGACCCGCGCACGATTCGCCTGTTCGTCAAGCCCGGGCTCCCCGTGCTCGACGAGAGGGCGGCGCCCTCGGGCTGGCTCTCGGAGGTGGCCATCGACGTCGTGGGCGAGGCTGACGGACGGCTCGATCCCACCGACTACGTCGTGTTCCTCGGGCTCGGCGCCTCGGGTTGGCGCGACGACTATGGCGTGCCCGGGTCGGCCGACGGCTGGCTCAATCATCCGTACGAGCCGAAGAACGTCTACTGGCTCACGTGGGATGCGGCGTTCGTCGATCCCCCGCATCGCTGGACCTCGCGCGCAGGCGCTCCCGAGATGGCCGGCGCCTTCGAGACGCCCGACTTCCCGGCCCGCCAGCACTTCGAGAACGATTTCTTCTACGTGCCCGACCTGCAGGAGGGCGGGCTCTACCACGCCTATGTCGGCACGTTCTGGGAGAAGTGGGCGTGGCTCAAGATCAACGACGGCTCGGGCACGGTCCAGCTCACGGCCAACACGCCCGGCGCCGTGGCCACCCGCCCGGCCCGGCTGCGCGCCCGATTGTGGGGCAACTCGCGCGAGTTGTTCGGCGGCTTCGCGGATCACTACCTGAACGTGAGCTTCAACAACGTCGTCTTCGGCGAGCGGGCGTTCTACGGGCTCAACCGCCAGGACTACGACACGACCTTCGTCGGACTGGCCGAGACGAACAACCGCTTCTCCGTGTTCTGCCGCGACGTCGATCCCAATCCGAACAGCCCGCGCCGCGACGAGGTTGCGCTTTTCTGGTACGAACTCGATTTCGCGAAGCGCCTGCGGCCGACCAACAACCAGCTCGAGTTCCGGAGCCCCGACACGACGGGCGCGGTCGGCTACGGCCTGGGGCCATTCTCGCAGACCGCGGGCTTCGGCCTGCTCGACACGTCGGATCCGCTCGCCCCGCAGCGCATCACCGGCTACGTCGAGCGCGATACGACCGGCGGCAAGGCGGTCTATTTCCACGACGATGTCCCGGCGCGCCGCAGCTACCTCGCCTACACGGCCGCAAACCTGCGCCGCCCCGATGCGATTCAGCGCGTTGCGATCGACGACCTGGTTGCGCCGACGAACGGCGCCGACTACGTCGTGCTCACCTACGACGGCTTCAGCGACGCGGCGACGCGCCTGGCCCAGCACCGCGCGGGGAACCTGCCGAGCGTGCCGAACGCGCGTACGCGGGTGGTCAAGATCTCGGACGTCTACGCCTGGTACTCGGGCGGCCGCACCGACCCGGTGGCGATCCGCAACTTCGTCTACGACGCGGTGAAGAACGCGGGCTGGTCGCCGGCGCCCAGCTACCTGTGCCTGTTCGGTGACGCCTCGTACGACTTCAAGGACATCCTGCGCGAGGCCCAGCCCGGCCAGCCGCCGGCGCTGGTGCCGGGGTACGTCAATGGGTTCCAGACGCGGCAGTTCCTGACCGACGACTGGCTGGTCGATCTCGACCTCGGCGTCACCGAGCCGTATCCAGGCGATCCCGTGCCGGGCCTGCCCGACTCGGCGCTCTACGACCTGCCCGACCTGGTCGTCGGTCGCCTGCCCGTGGCCAATGCGACCGAGGCCGCCTTTCTCGTCGACCAGAAGATCATTCCCTACGACTCGTCGCCGACCTGGGGCGAGTGGCGCAGCCGCGCGCTCCTGCTCGCCGACGACCTGACGCAGGGGGCTGATCCCGATCCGCTGTCGACCGAGCACCTGGAGGCGACCGAGACGATTTCGCGCGGCTTCCTGCCGGGCGCGGTCGAGCAGCGCAAGGTCTACATGCTGCGCTACCCGTTCGGCTCGGGCACGGAGAAGCCCGCCGTCAATCGCGATGTCAAGGCGACCGTGAACGAGGGCGTCCTGCTGTGGAACTACATCGGACACGGCAACCCGTTCAAGATGGCCGACGAGAACGCGTTCATCATCTCCGACGTGAGCACCCTGGTGAACCTCGACAAGCCGTGCTTCGTCATCGCTGCGTCGTGCGACCTGGGCAAGTTCGACGACCCGATCACCACCGGGCTCGGCGAGTCGCTGCTCAAGTCGACCGCCGGCGGGGCGATTGCGGCGTTCTCGGCGTCGGACATCGCGTTCGCGTTCGCCAACAAGTCGCTCGCGCAGGAGCTCTTCCAGCGCATGTTCGACGAGTATCCGGATGGCTTCACCCGCCCGCTCGGCTCGGCGGTCCTGGCGGCCAAGCTGCGCCAGTACTCGCTGTCGGTGAACGACCTCAAGTACACCCTGATGGGCGACCCCGGCATGCGGCTGGCGATGCCGGACCACCAGGTGCGGATGGTGCTGTTCGACGACGAGACCGACGCGCCGCTCGACACCCTGCGCCGCGGCCGGCGGGTGCGCGTGGAGGGTGAGCTGCACTCCTTGCACGACCCGAACGTGAGCTCGTTGATGGGCACGTACAACGGGCAGGCCGCGATCCTCGTCACCGACTCCCCGCCGCGCGACACCGTGCAGGGCTCGTTCAGACCGGTGGGCTACACGTACGATCCGGGGACGGTCTTCCGCGGGGACGTGCCGGTGCAGAACGGGAAGTTCGAGGCCGTCTTCATCATGCCGCTCGAGTCGATCCCGGGCCCGGGCGGCGCCGTGCGCGCCTACGTCAGCGGCGGGCCGAGCGACGGCGGGGGGGCGCTTCTCCGCGGCGTCGCTCCGGGGTCGCCGGCGGTGGTGGACACCATCGGGCCGACCATCGGACTGTCGTTCACCGGCGGCACGCTCGAGGTCCCGCCCGACGCGACACTGCGCGTCTTCGTGCGCGATGAGAACGGCGTGCTCCTCACCGGGCACACGCTGCCGAACGCGCTCTACCTGACGATCGACGGGGTGACGCGCTACGACCTGACGAAGGAGTTCCGCTACGAGTCCGGTTCCTACCAGCAGGGCACCGTCGAGTTCGCGCTGCCGGGACTCGACCCCGGTCCTCACTCGATCGTCGTCTCCGCGGCGGACAACTACGCCCAGGGCCTGCTGGCGCGGCGCAATCGCTCGACGGCGTCGATCGACTTCGAGGTGATCGAGGGTGGCATGTTCACTCTCGGACGTGTCTACAACTTCCCGAATCCGTTCGCGCCCGAGCGCGGCACGACCTTCGTGCTTGCCGGCCTGAACGAGGATGCCCGGGTCATGGTCAAGATCCACACCGTGAGTGGGGGGCTGGTGCGGGCCCTGTCCGCCGATGCCACTGCCGGCCAGACCCAGATTTTCTGGGACGGAACCGACGCCCAGGGGGATCGCCTGGCGAACGGCGCCTACATCTACCAGGTCGAGGCCCAGGGCACGATCAGCGGCACCGTGACCCGCTACCGCGGCCAGCTCGCCGTCCTCCGCTAGGCTCCCTCGGGGAACTCCTGTCCTGTCCACCAGTTGCAGGATGCAATGCGGCCCGGCCGGGTATTTTTTTCGACCCGGCCGGAACCTCCGGGGTAGTATGCCGTGTCGACGCCACTCACTGGATACCGTCCGGAGGCTAACGTAATGCGCCGTCTGATCTTGCCTGCTCTCGTCCTGTCCGCCCTGGCCCTTGCGCACGATGCGTTCGCGCAGGCCGCGGCGATCTCCCTGAGCATTCCCCCGACCGGACGGGCCAATGGAATGGGCGAGGCCTACGTGGCCCTGGCCGACGACGTGACGGCGACCTGGTGGAACCCCGGCGGACTCGGTTTCCTGGGCAAGAAGGAAGTCTCGATCACCTACGCCAAGCTCGTTCCCGACCTCGCGGACGACGTGTTCTACACCTACCCGACCTACGCCATGCAGGTGAAGGACTGGGGTACGTTCGGCTTCGGGCTCGTCTACCTGAGCTACGGCTCGAGCGAGGGCACCGACGAGTCGGGCAACTCCCTCGGCACGTTCAGCTCGTACGAAATCGCGCCCACCCTGTCGTACGGCACGAAGATCGGCGACCGCCTCGGCATCGGCGCCAACATCAAGTACGTGCGCGTGCAGTTGTCGCCCGATTTCGACGGTCGCGGCGAGGGCAAGGGCTCGACGTTCGCATTCGACATCGCCGGCCTCTACAAGATCCCGGGCGACCTGGTGAACGTGGGCCTCAACCTCCAGAACCTGGGCGGCGACCTGTCGTTCATCACCGACGATAACTCGGATCCGATCTATCGCAACCTCAAGGTCGGTGCAGCCGTGAACGCCTACCAGCAGAAGGCGTTCAAGGCGATCGTCATCGGCGACGTCAACCAGCTGCTGGTCAAGGGCGACGTGGTCGACGGCTCGAGCAGCTATCCGAAGCCGATCTACAACTTCGGCGCCGAAGTGTCCTACACCGCCGAGGTTGCGCTCGCGCTGCGCGGCGGTTACGTGCTCGACACGGAAGGCGACATCGAGAACGCGACCTACGGCCTCGGGATCGGCTACAAGACGATCCTGTTCGACTTCGCAAGCATCCCGCAGGCGGGCGGCGACGGGCCGGGCGAGGGCCTCGATCGCGTGACCAAGTTCTCGCTCGGCGCGCGCTTCTAGCTCGTGCCCCGGGGTCCGCGCGTGCGCAGGTCCGAGCTTCGCGCGGTGGCCGTCGTTGTCCTGATCGCGGCGTGCTCCGCGGTCGCCATCCCAGGTCCCCCGGGCGCGTCGGCGCGTCCGGGGGACTTGGTCTTGAGCAAGCCCGCCGGCGGGCCGGCCGTTGGTGCGTTCGCCACCCCGGGTGATCCCGACGCGGCACTCGGCCGCGCGCGGGCGATGGTCTCCGCCGCAAGGCCCACCGCCCCGGGTGCGAATGGCTCTGCCAGCGCGCTTCCACCCGCCACTCGCCGCACGATCCCGCACTACTTGACCCGCCCCGGCTCGCGTCCCGCGCCGATCATCGCCTCGCGCGCCAAGGCCGAGCGCGGCCACGTCGACCTGACCACGCGCGCCCGCGACCTCGCCGCCGTGCGCGCGAAGTCGGGCCCGGCGGGGAACCGGCGCGACGTCACGACGAGCGAGCCCGGGCAGGACCTGGTGCGCATCGCGATCATCCGCGTCGACTTCAGTGGGGACCGCAACGGGGCCAGCTCGAGCGGTGACGGCCGGTTCGATCTCGCGCCGCGCGACACGGTCAATCGCCCGCTCGATCCGACTCCGCACAACCGGGCGTTCTGGCAGTCGCACGGCGACGCATTCGGTCGCTATTTCGACGCGCAGAGCAACGGCCGTACGATCGTCGAAAGCGTGGTCTACCCGAGCCAGGGCGACTCGGCGTTCCACCTCTCGGACATGGCCGACTACGGCCCGTGGAAGTTCAGCCCCGAGATCTACGAAGCCGCGGTCAAGCTGTTCCACGATTGCATCAACGCCGCAGACACGACCGAGACCATTCCGTGGTCGACCTTCGATCGCGTGATGATCGTGCACGCCGGATCCGACCTGCAGAGCGACGTGTACCAGGACAGCCCGCTCGACATCCCGACCTTCACCATCGGCGTGCCCGATTCCGACGCAGTCGTGGTCGGCCCGGCGAATGCGGACACCATCTTCGGCGCGGCGATCATCCCCGAGACCATTCGCCAGGACGGTTACGAGGGCGTGGTCAACGCCGTCATTGCCCATGAGTTGGGGCACCTGATCTACGGCTACCGCGATGTCTACGACGTGGTCAGCGGCCTGCCCGTCGTCGGCTACTGGAGCCTGATGGACGTCGGCAACCTGCTGGGCAACGCCGTCACCTTCCCCAACGGCACCGCCGTGTACGCCACGGGTCTGCTCCCGCCGTCGATCGACCCGTGGCAGAAGCGGCTCATCTATCCCGACGTCCCGCTGGCGCGCTTCCCCAACTGGGGCCAGGAGGAGACGCTGGGGAACAGCTCCGAGGCCTTCGAGGTGATGCAGGTGCCGCTCTCGGGCGAGGAGTACCTGCTGCTCGAGAATCGCCTCGACGACTTGAACGGCAACGGCGTGCTCACGCTGCAGCGGGATCCCGCCACCGGCGTGATCCTGGGCCCGGCCGCCGAGGATGCGCGCGAGTACGACTACCTCGAGCCCGGCCCCGGCATCCTCGCCTGGCAGGTGGACGAGAGCGTCGCCGACTACTTCGGCCCGCGCGCCGATCCCGGCTATGGTCTCAACGTGAACCCCGCGCGCAACGGGCTCGAGATCGTCGAGGCCGACGGGCTCGACGACCTGGGCGACTTCAACTCGCCGTTCGCGCTCGGCGTGCCGTCGGACACGTGGAAGGCGGGGCCGACGTCGCGCCTCAACTTCGACACGGTGCCGCGCCTGCGCACGCACTCGCGCACGAACCCGCATCTCGACCTCGAGTTCACCAGCGCGCCGGGCTCGGACATGACGTTGCGCGTCTCGCGGCAGTGGGACCTGCCGGGCTGGCCGGTCCGCGTGACGCAGCCGCCCGAGGGGATCTCGCCCATCGTCGGCGTCTTCGGCGACGATCCGAGTGTCCGCATCGCGTGGACCGGCGGCGACTCGGCGGTGCACGTGCGCAATCTCGACGGCAGCATTCCAGCCGGCTGGCCCAGCGACGTCGCGCTCGCACCCGGGTATCCGCTGGGCCCCGTCGCGCTGGTGCCGCACGCCGGCGGCGGGAACCTGCTGGCGGTCGCGCGCAGCAAGTCGGTGGGCCCCGGTGGCGTGCTCCTGACCGTCGCGTGCAATGCCGCCGCGCGCATCGTCACGACGGTCGCGTTTCCGGCCGCGATCACCGCCGGGCCCATCGCCTCGGAGACGGCGCCCGATCGCGTCATCTTCGGCCTCGCCGAGGGCAGCGTGTGCGAGTACCGCACCGACACGGGTGCGGTGCACGACCTGTTCCCGGTCGGACCCGGAGCCGTCACCGGCCTGGCACTCGATGGGCTGCGCGTCGCCGGCACCGGCCAGTCCGGCAAGCTCGGTCTCGGGACCTTCCTGGGAATCGAGGCGAGCGCGGGCTTCAGCTCGTTCTTCAAGGTCACCGACGTCCCGGCGCAACATGACTTCCAGCCGATCCTGGTGCGCCGGGGAACGGCCGGAGATCAGGTCGTCGTGGTCGACCGGACCGCCGGAAGCGCCCGCACGTTCGCGTTTGCCGTCGATGCATCGCCGCTCGACGTGCCGTGGCAGGGCCGCGAACTCGGCGAGGCGGTCGGTCCGCCCGCGGTCGCCGATCTCGACCTCGACGGCGAGCCCGAGATCGCGTTCACCACTGCAAGCGGTCGCGTGGGCTACTGGAACCTCAACGGATCGACCTCGCCCGGGTGGCCGCCCGAGCTCGAGCGCGAAGGCTTCGTCAGCACCTCCGGGCCGCTGCCGTTCACCAACGCCGCGCTCTCGGCCGATCCGCTCCTGTTTGCACCGCTCGGCAACGGCGTGGCCGTCGCACTCGATCGGACCGCCAAGAATGTGGATGGCTTTCCCCTCGGGTTCTCCGTCGGGATGCGCGGCACGCCGGTGCTGTTGAACACCGGGCCGACGGCCCCATGGCTCTTCGTGGCGGGCGGGGACACGCTGCTCTACGGGATGTCGCTCGGCGACCCGATGGTTGGCCTTCCCGCCAAGTCGTCGCTCGCCGGGGGGGCGACCTCCGGCTCGAGTTGGACGGCGATGGGGGGCGGCCCCACGCGCTCCTACGCCGACGGCATGATCTACGAGCCCACCGGTGGCGGCTCGTCCACCAGCGCGATCGTCGAGGGCTCCCTGGTCTGCTACCCGAACCCGGCGCGGCGGGAGCCGATCACGTTCGCCTTCCGCCTCGAGGCCGCGGGCCCCGTGACGATCTCGGTCTACGACGCGGCGGCCCGGCTCGTACAGCGGATCGATCGCGACGGAACCGTGAGCGACAACGCCATCACCTGGGACCCGGCGGGGCTGACCAGCGGGCTCTACGTGGCCCGGATCGAGGCCGGCGGCACGGTCCTCACGAAGCCCTTTGCGCTGGTCCGTTAGCCCACGATTTGCGCGGGGCATAAAAGTTCGAACCGACCGACCGATACGGGTGTAATGTCTTTCAGGACCGGGACTTCGGTCGGCGCCCCTCGCCCCAGGACGGGTCCGATCCAACCGGTCGTGTTTGTTTGTGCCCGTGAACGACTCGCCGAGGTGATCCGCGTGTTCGTGGCCGTATCCTTCATTCAGCGACGCCTGGGCGTCGCACCCTTCCTGAGCCTCGTCGCCCTCGGGCTGGCGCTCGCCTGCCCGGCGGGGGCGCTCCCCGCCCCTGCGATGGGGGAGTCCGAGCCCTTGGCGGCGTTCGCCATGGATCCGCCCTGTCGGCTCGCCGTGACGGCCTCACTGGACCGGGTTGCGCTGCTGGTCACCGGCGACGACATTCCGATGCTGATTCTCGCCCAACGCGCCATCGATCGGGACTTCGGCGGGGCGCCGGAGGATCCGACCCAGTACGCGCTCGTCGACGTGCCCGGCTGGAAGTCCGAGGGCGGTGCCGCGGCGATGTCGCTGGCCATTCCCGGAACCGGCCAGCTCTACGCGGGCTCGAAGCGCGGGTACCTGTTCCTCGGGATCGAGGCCGCGGCGCTTCTCAGCTATGCGTCGTTCAAGAGCAAGAGTGACGAGACGCGCGGCGAGTACTACACGTACGTTGGCGACCCGAACGATCCGAGCAGCCGCTTTTCGTTCGACCGTCTTGCCGGGGACGTCTCGCCCGAGGAACTGGCCCGGTTGCGCACGGTCTATGATCGGGATCCGGCCGAGTTCTACGACGCGGTCACCAAGCAGGACGACTTCGCGTCCGGCTGGGCCGCTCCGGAGCAGCGCCGCGCGGCGGTGACGTTCTCGGACGAGTTTGACAGCCAGAACAACAAGCAGAATCTCAGCTTCTACACGCTCATCGCCAATCACCTGGTGGCCTCCTTCGACGCGCTTCATCTCGCCCGCTTCACCAATTACACGCTGCGCGAGAACATGACGCTGAAGCTCAAGCTGCGCCCCGGCCTGTCGCACGGGTCGTACGCCTTCTCCCTGACCCAGAAATTCTGAACTCCATGCGCGGATCGCCGGGAACTCGCAGGACTGCATTGTGCGCCGTCGCCGCGTTCGCCGCGTTCGCCGCAGTCGTTCTCTCGACAGCGTCCGCCGCGGCCACGGAGGATCTGTCGCCGGTGGCTGCGAGCGCGTTTGCGCGCCCATCGCTGACCCTCGACGAACGGAGCCTGGTCGCCGCGCTCGCCACCGATCCGCTGCTGGCGCAGGCCGCATCCGCCGTTGCCGCCGATCCCGACTTGCCGAGCGCGCCTGCGAGTCGCGGGCCGAGCCCGGCGCTGGCGGCACTCAAGTCGCTGATCCTGCCGGGCTGGGGACAGCTTTCGACCGGCCACAAGACCCAGGCCGGAATCTTCCTCGGCCTCGAGGCGGCGTCGTGGGCGAGCTGGATCACGTTCAAACGCCAGGGCAGCCTGCGCGAGGACTCCTACATCTCGACGGCGAAGATCTACGCCGGCATCGACCTCACCGGCCAGGACGAGCGCATCCGGCGCTACGTCGGGCAGTACCAGTCGGAAGAGGTCTACAACCAGTATGTCGTGCGCCGGGAGGCTGCGTTCTTCATCGAGGATCCGGACGAGCAGGCGCAGTACATCGCCGAGAACTCGCTGGGTGGCGCGCAGACCTGGAGCTGGGACTTGTACGACGACTTCCTCCGCTACCGCGACCAGCGCCAGTCGAGCGAAGCCGCGTACCACAACGCCGAGTTCGTCGTCGGCTTTGCGCTGGCCAACCGGCTGGTCAGCGCGGTGATGGCCGCCCGGCAGGCGTCGTCGTTGCGCAAGGCGCCGGCCGAAGAGCCGGTCGGCGGCGCCGTCCCCGGCCGCCCCGACGGCAGCTTCGCCTGGGGCGTGCAACCCTCCCTCAATGGGCCGCTCGAAGGCCGGGTCGGCTGGACCGTCTCGTTCTGATCCCCGCGGTCGCCATCGCCCTGCTCGTCGCCGCGTCCCCACCGGACAGCGGTGCCGTCGCGACGTATTCCGTCCGCGCGCTGCCCGAGACGCTGATCGTCGAGAGCAGGTTCGGCCGCTTCGGGGTCGGCCCCGGCGAACTCACCGCGCCGCAGGGCGTCGCGGTCGACCCCAGGGGGCGCATCCTCGTCGCCGACACCGGCAACCACCGTGTCGTGCGCTTCGACTCCACCGGCGCGGCGATCGACCAGTTCGGTGGCTTCGGTTCCGAAGACGGGCGCTTCGATCGCCCGACCGACGTCGCGACGGCGGGCACGCTCGGCATCTGGGTGCTCGATCGCGGGAACGAGCGCATCGAGAAGTTCGACTTCGAGGGACGCGTACTCGGCACCGTCGTCGACCTGCGCACGCCCCTGGTGCGCGAGCGCCTGGGCACGGTCGAGCCGGGCGGGTTCGCGGTCGATCGCAGCGGCCAGATCACGCTCAGCGACCTGGCCGAGGATCGCCTCATCGAGTTCGATCCGCTGGGGGCGATTCTGCGCGTGCGCGGGTTCTTCGGCGAGCGGCCCGGCAGCTTCTCCGATCCGAGCGGTGTCGCGGTCGATCCGCGCGGCGGCGCGCTGGTCGGCGACGCCGGCAACCGACGCGTGCAGCAGCTCGATCCCTTCAGCAGCGTGGTGCGCACCTTCACGCCGGGCCCCGGTTTCGGCGGGCGCGGCGGCTACGCGGTCGCGCTCGCCGCGGACAGCGTGTGGGCTGTTTCCGATCGCGCGAGCGGGCGGCTTGCCGTGTTCGCCGCGTCGGGGACACCGCTGGCGCTGCACGTGCCGCGCGACAAGCACGACCTGTGGGCGTCGGGCCTCGCCTTCGATGCGTCGGGACGACTGCTCGTCACCGACGCCAGGCACCACCGCGTCGTGCGCCTCCTCCGTCACGCGCGGAGCGCCGGGGCTCCGTGACCGCCCGCCGGTCCGCGCCGCTCGTCGTCGCGCTCGCGGCCGTCGCTGCGTTGGCGGCCCCGACGGTCGGCGCGGCCGCGTTCGTCCCGCCGCCGCCGGGCCGCCACGAGGCCCGGATCGCCATCGCGCCGCCGCAGACCGTGTATCCGCTCGGGCGGCGCTTCCTCATCGCGGGAAGCGACACGGCCTGGGTGGGCGACCGGCTGCTCGTGCGCGGCGCCGACTACTTTCTCGACGCTATCTCCGGCGAGTTCCGGCTCAATGCCGCGCTCGCGCCCGGGGACACTGTGCGGCTGGCGTATCGCGCGCTGCTCCTTCCGCCGCCCACGTCGTACCTGGGTCTCGCGGCACGCCCGCTTGCGCCCCCGGCACCGAGCCTCGGCGGGGCGCCGCCGGGCGACGCGGCGGCGCGCGACTCGATACGCCTGCCCGCGCCCCGCCCGGGTGCGGGGAGCGCGACGTTCGCCGCCGGGGCAGGCGGGCCGGCGCTCGATCTCGCGGGCACGAAGTCGGTGGCGCTCGACTTCGGCAGCTCGCGCGACGTGGCCCTCCGCCAGTCGCTCGACCTGAACGTGCACGGGCGCCTGTCGCCGACGGTCGAGCTCCTCGGCGTGCTGTCCGATCGCAACACGCCGCTCACCACCGAAGGCGGCACGCGGGAACTGGCCGAACTCGATCGCATCCTGCTCGAGATCAAGGGGCCGCAGGCGGGGGGCGTACTCGGCGACTGGACGCTGCGCCAGGAGCGGGGCGAGTTCGCGCGCGTCTCGCGCGAGTTGACCGGCGTCGAGGCGCGCGGCGGCGGCGACGATCTGGGCGCGCGCGCGGCGCTGGCCAGCGTCAAGGGCCGCTTCGTCAGCCGCCAGTTCCAGGGCAGCGAGGGCCTGCAGGGCCCGTATCTGCTACCCGACGACGACGGCCGGGCGATCCCCATCGTCGTCGGCAGCGAGGAGGTGTGGCTCGACGGCGAGAAGATGGCGCGGGGTGAGGCCGCCGATTACTCCATGGACTACGAGCGTGGCACGATCACCTTCAGCGCGCGGCGCCTGGTCTCGGCGGCGTCGCGGATCGCGGTCGACTACCAGGTGTCGCTCACCGCGTACCGCCGCACGCTGTCGGCGTTCGGTGGGCAGGCGCGGCGCGGCGGGCTGGCGCTGTATGGCCAGTTCCTGCGCGAGGGCGATGCAGCGACGCGGCCGCTCACGTTCACGCTCGACGAGTCGGATCGCTTCGCGCTCGAGACCGCACCCGATTCGGCGACGTTCGCGCTGGGCTCGGGCGTGAGCCCCGGCCCGGGCGACTATGACGGCGTCGCCGACACCGCAGGCGTGACGCGCTTCGCCTTTGCGGGCGTCGGCGAGGGCGACTTCCAGGTCGTGTTCACCGCGATCGGAGCGGGCCTCGGTGACTACGCCGAGTCCACGCTGGTCGCCGGGCGGACCGCGTTCCGCTACGTCGGAGCGGCTGTCGGCACGCACATCATCGGGCGGCGCCTGCCCCTGCCGACCTCCCTGGCGGTCCTCGACGGTGGCCTGTCGTTCGCGCCGGTACCGTGGGCGCGGCTCGAGGGCGAGCTCGCCCACTCGACGTCGCGCGCCAACACGCTGGCGCAGACCGGGACCACGCGCGAGGGCCTGGCCGGCTCGGCGCGCGCCACGGCGCGCGGCCCGGCGCGGCTGTTCGGCCGCGACGTCGGCACGCTGGGCGCGACCTTCAACCTGCGGAGCTTCGATCCCGAGTTCCAGTCACCCGGTCGGCTCGACCCCGCGTTCTCCGAGGAGGACTGGGGCGCGCCCGCCGGCCAGCCGCTGACGGCGCAGGATCGCGTCGCGGGGGCGGTCACCTGGGCGCCGCGGCCGCAGCTCGAGCTTGGCGCAGAGCTGGCGCACCTCGACGCCGACACCGATTTTGCGGCGCGGCGCAGGCGGGCGACCGTGCGCGTGACCGGGCGCCTGCGACTCGACGGCCGGGTCGAGCGGGTCGACAATTCCCGTGACGACGCGGCACCCGGCACGAATGCCGGAGGCTTCCGCAACAAGGCGGTCGTGGCCACGACGTGGGGGGGCTGGCGAGGCTTCGTGCCGCAGGCGTCGGTCGACTTCGACGATCGCGTCTCGCCGGGTTTCAGCGACTCGGCGGCGGTCCGCTACCGCGCATGGAATGTGGGCGCGAGCGCGCCGGCGCTGGGCCCGTTCGACCTCACGGCTGGTTTTGGCCTGCGTCACGACGCGACCCGCGCCGGCGGCGCGTGGTTGCCCTCGACGCGCGCAGTGACCGGTCGCCTCGCCACGACGGCGCGCCTGGGCGGCGACGTCACCGCGGCGGTCGGCGTGGAACGACGCCTGCGCACGCCCGAGGCCGAGGGCGCCCCGGCCGAGCAGCGCACGGACCTCGGCTACGCGCGCCTGCGCCAGCCGTTCGGCCCGCGGCTGGGGGACCACGAGGTGTCGTTCGAGTGGACCGGCGAGGCGATCGAGGAGCGCCTGCGCGAGGTGCGCTTCGTCGGAACTGGCGCCGGCGCGTATGACTCGCTGGGCAATTTCGTCGGCCGTGGCGACTACATCGTCGTGCTCGTGGCGACGGGGAACTTCGCGCGCATCGTGCGCACCAACGGCTCGTATCGCCTCGAGCTCAAGCCCGGTGGCGGGCTCGACCCGGGGACGCCGAGCGGGCGCCTGCTCGGCGACACGCGGCTCTCGCTGCTCGTCCAGGCGAGCGAGGGGCGGCGGGGCGGGTTCACGGGGGCGGACCTGCTCTACACGCCCAAGCGCATCCTGTCGCGCGACGACGTCGTGTTCGGTACCTACGTGATCCGCCCGGAGATCGGCTTCGGCGGCCGCACGCGCTGGACTCAATTGCTCTTCCGCCTCGAGCGACGCAGCTCGGCCGATCGCCAGTTCGAGGGCGCGGCAACCACGCGCGACGAGTGGAGCGAGGAGGCCCGCTGGCGCACGCGCCCCGATCCACGCTGGCTCACCGAGGTCGTATTGCGCGGCACGCAGGGCACGGCGGTGCAGGTGGCCCCCGGTTTCGGTCGCGTGGAGCGGCACCTCACCACGCAGCTGGCCAGCGGCGAGCTGACGTGGCTGCCGGCGGCCGCGTGGCGCGTGGGCGTGCTCGGCAGCCTCGACCGCGCCGAACTGGCAGACGACGCGGCGGATCCATCGCGCGTCGTGCGCGTCGGGCCGCGCGTGACGTGGACGCAGGGCGGGCGCTGGCGCGTCGAGACGCTGGTGCGCCACGCCTGGATCGGCGGGGGTTCCGTGCCGGCGCTCGTGCCGAGCGGCTTTCCGGTGTTCCCGGACACCTGGGACTACACGCTCGAGACCAGCGTGCGCGTGCGCGAGCGGGTCAGCATCGTCCTGGGCGGCAATGGGCGCAAGCCCGTCGATCGCCCGTTCGTGCACACCGGGCGCGCCGAGCTCAGGGCCGCGTTCTGATGCGCCGGGTCGTGGCATCGTCCAGTGCAGTCGGTGTGCTCATCGCGTTCGTCACGTTCGCCACGTTCATCGCGTTCGTCGCGGGCATGGCGGAGCCGTCGCGCGCGCACGCGGCGGCGCTGCCGGGCTGGCCGGCGGGCACGCGGGTCGAGCGCGTGCAGGTTCTTGGCCTGCCGGCGGGCGCCGAGGATGCCGCGGGCCGCACGCTGGCGCTTCCCACCGGCGGCGTGCCGGACTCCGCGGCGGTGGTGACGGGCGTGGCGCGCCTGGTCGCCGCACTCGAGGGTGAGGGCTGGCTCGACGCGCGCGTCGACTCGATCGTGGCCGGGGCGAGCGCGGGAGATGCGGGCAATGCGCGGGCGGCGATGATCGTGTATGCACACCCGGGCGCACGCGCGACGCTCCACGAGATCGCGTGGGAGGGCCTGCAACGGTTGAGCCCGGACGAGGCCCAGGTGCGGTCGGGGCTGGTGCCCGGCGGACCGTTCCGGCCCGCGGCACTGCCGGCCGCGCTCGATGCAGTGATCGCCGCCTACGGCACGCGCGGCTTCGCCGAGGCGCGGTTGTTCGTGATCGACGTCGGGCGCGGCGCCGAGGGCGTGCGTCTCGCCCTGCGTGCGATCGAGGGCGACTCGATCACGGTCAGCGAGGTCTCGTTCCCGGGGGCTGTCTCCACCCGCCCGGGCGTGCTCCAAAAGTGCGTTGAGGGCGCGCTGGGCGTGCCGTACGATCCGGCGCGCGTGCGACAGGCGCGGCAACGGCTGGCCGACCTCGGCGTCTTCGCCCGAGTCGGCGAGCCAACGCTCGAGTCGCTCGGCGGTGGGCGCGCCCGGCTGGCCATCCCGGTGGTCGAGGCGGCGACCAACTCGTTCGACGGCGCGCTCGGATTCCAGAGCGCGAGTACGGCCACCGGGGGCAGCGGTGGGGGCGGCCTGACCGGTCGCTTCGACCTGGCGCTGGGCAGCCTCGGCGGCACCGCGCGACAGGCCGCGCTTCACTACGAGGGCCGCGGCGGCGGCGTCACCGAGTTCCGCCTGCGCTACACCGAGCCGCAGACGTTCGGCCTGGCCATGCGCACCGACCTGGGTCTCGACCAGCAGGTCGAGGACACGCTGTACACGCGCACGCGCGGCGCGTTGCGCCTGTCGTCTGCGGCGTGGGCGGGCGCGCGGCTGTGGCTCGCATTCGCGCGCGAGCGCACCGTGCTCGCCGAGGGGGCCGTCGAGCGCGCGACGGCCGGCACGTTCGAGGCGGGGATCGAGGCCGATCGCCGCGACGATCCGTTGGCCCCGCGCTCCGGCTACCGCGTGATGCTCGCCACCGGCACCGCGTTCAAGCGCGAGGTGCTGCGCCCCGACGGCGGACGCCGCGCGACGCAGCTCACGGCTTCGCTGCGCACCGAGGCGCACCGGCGGGTCGCCGCCGCGAGCGGCGCCCGCCTCGACGTCGACGCCGCGCTGCGCCTGTCGAACGAGCCGATCGTGCCGTTCTACGATCTGGATGCCGTCGGCGGGGCCCGCCAGTTGCGCGGTTACCGCGAAGGCCAGTTCCGCGCCTCGCGCTGGGCGGTCGGTCGCGCCGAGTTCGGCGTGTTCCCCGCGACCGGCGGGCGGGCCTTCGGCTTCGTCGACCAGGGCGTGCTGTACCGGCCGTTCCTCGACGCCGACGGCGTGCCGTCGTCGGAGACGCTGTTGCGGACGGGTGTCGGCGTCGGTCTCGAGGCGCCGTCGGGGCTCGGGCTGGTCTCGCTGTCCCTCGGCTGGGGACAGGGTGACGGGCCGCTCGACGGCAAGCTGCACGTGCGCATCGTGAATCGTTTCTAGATCGTTTCCAGGAAGTGTTCCGCCCCTGCCGAAGGCGAGGCCGATGTCCGAGATTCCGAAGACCCGCGCCGCCTATGACGCCCTCAGGCGGACGATCGAGCGCCACGACCGTCTCTACTATGTGGAGGCGCAGCCCGAGGTCACCGATCGCGCCTACGATGCGCTGTTCGCCGCGCTCCTCGCGGCCGAGCGGGCGCACCCCGCGTGGGTCGACCCCACCTCGCCGACCCAGCGGGTCTCCGAAACGCCGCTGGGCGGCTTCCGCACCGTGCGCCACAGCGCGCCCATGCTGTCGCTCGACAACGGCTACAGCGACGACGACCTCGCCGAGTTCCATGCCCGGATCGCGAAGGCACTCGAGCGCGAGGACGTGGCATACACGGTCGAGCTAAAGATCGACGGCGTCGCCGTCGTGCTGCGCTACGAGGACGGCGCGTTCGTGGCCGGGATCACGCGCGGCAACGGCGTCGAGGGCGACGACGTGACGCAGAACCTGCGCACCCTGCGTGGGCTGCCGTTGGTGCTCGCCGACGGAGTCTCCGGTGCCGCGCCACGCGGCGCCCTCGAGGTGCGCGGCGAGATCTACCTCGAGCGCGCGCGCTTCGTTGCGATCAACGCCACGCGCGGGGCCGCAGGCGAGGCGCCGTACGCCAATCCCCGGAACACCGCCGCCGGCACGCTCAAGCTGCTTGATGCGCGGGAGGTGGCGCGGCGCGGCCTCACCTACTTCGCCTACGCCTCGCCGGACGCCGGCGCGCTCGGGGTCGCGACCCAATCCGAGCTCCTGGCCCGCCTCGGCACGCTCGGCTTGCGCGTCAATCCCTACGCCAGGCGCGTGATCGGGATCGACGGGGTGCGCGCCGAGATCGCGCGCTGGGCGGGCGAGCGCCGCGCGCTGCCTTACGACACCGACGGCCTCGTGGTGAAGGTCGATGATCTCGGCGCCCAGCGCGCGCTGGGTGCGACGGCGCGCAGCCCGCGCTGGGCGCTGGCCTTCAAGTTCGAGACCGAGTCGGCCGTGACGCGGCTGCTCGATATCGTCGTCCAGGTGGGGCGCACCGGTGCGGTGACGCCGGTGGCGGTGCTCGAGCCCGTGCTGATCCTGGGGACGACCGTGGCGCGCGCCACGCTCCACAACGCGGGTGAGGTTGAGCGCCTCGACCTGCGCATCGGCGATCGCGTCGTCGTCGAGAAGGGCGGCGAGGTGATTCCGAAGATCGTGCGCGCCCTGGTCGAGGAGCGCGACGGCGCCGAGCGCGTGTTCGTCATGCCTGCACGCTGTCCCGAGTGCGACACGCCGCTGGTGCAGGAGGAGGGCGAGGCGATCGTGCGCTGCGATGGTGCCTCCTGCCCCGCGCAGCGGCGGGCACGGCTCCTGCACTGGGCTGGCCGCAACGCGATGGACATCGAAGGGCTGGGCGAGGCGGTGGTGGAGCATTTGACTCAGCCGACACTGGTGGCCGAGCGCACCGTCGTCGAGGATGCGGCGGACCTGTATCGCCTCACCGTCGAGGAGCTCCAGTCCCTCGAACGCATGGGCCCCAAGTCCGCGCAGAATCTGGTGAACGCGATCGCGGCCTCGAAAACACGCTCGCTGGATCGGGTGATCTTTGGACTTGGGATCCGGCATGTCGGGTTCAGCACCGCCCGCTCGCTGGCGCTCGCGTGCGAGTCTCTCGCCGCGTTCCGCGTCGCGGACAAGGCCACGCTCGAGGCGGTGCGGGACGTCGGCCCGGTCGTCGCCGCCGCGGTGCTCCACTGGCTGGCCGATCCCGCGGCGGGGAGCCTGCTCGACAAGCTCGACGCCGTCGGCGTACGCCCCACGCCGACGGAGCGACCCGTGGGCGCCGCCGATACGCCTTGGGCAGGCCTTACCTTCGTGCTCACCGGAACGCTGGCGCGGCGCACCCGCCTGGTCGCGGGGCGCGAGATCGAGGCGCTCGGCGGCACGGTCACCGGCAGCGTGAGCAAGAAGACGCACGTCGTCGTCGCCGGGGAAGAGGCGGGCACCAAGCTCGACCAGGCGAGGAAGCACGGCGTGTCCGTGCTCGACGAGGGGGCGTTCGACGCGGCGCTCGCCGACCCGACGACATTTGCGGCGCGGCTTGGCGCCGGGCGGGCCGGCCCGTGAGCGAGCGACCCGACATTCATCCGGTCGACCGGCTGCTCGGTCCCGGCGGCGCGCTGGCGAAGGCGATCGCGGGCTACGAATCGCGCGAGGCGCAACTGGCGTTCGCGCACGACGTCGCGACCGTGCTCGAGGACGGCGGAGCGCTGTTCGCCGAGGCACCGACCGGTGTCGGCAAGTCGCTGGGCTACCTCGTGCCGGCGCTCCTGTGGAGCCGCCGCGAGCGCTCGCCGGTGGTGATCTCGACGCACACCAAGCAGCTGCAGGGGCAGCTCACCGACGAGGACCTGCCACGCCTGGCCGAGGTGGTGAGCCCCGCGCCGCGCGTGGTGCGCCTCAAGGGCAAGCACAACTACCTGTGCCCGCGGCGGTGGAAGCTGCACCTCGCCGAGCACAAGAAGCGCGGCGCCCGTGCCACGCGCGCCGAGACCGAGGTCGCGGCGTGGGTGGAGGCGACGAAGACCGGTGACCTCGACGAGTTCGCGTGGAGCGCGCATCCCGGCGGCGCGGCGCTCAAGCCGCGGATCGGGTTCGACCCGTCGTTCTGCAACGCATCGGCGTGCCGCCCCGGCGGCGATTGCCCGTGGCGCAAGGCGCGTCGCCTCGCCGGGTCGGCCGAGCTCGTCGTCGTCAACCACGCGCTGCTGGTCACCGGCATGTCGGGCACGAACGTGCTGCCGGCGTACCGGGCCCTGGTGGTCGACGAGGCGCACCATCTCGACGCGGTGTTCACCGCGCAGCTCACGGTGCAGCAGAGCCTCACGCGCATCGACACGCTCCTCGAGCAGGTGGCCGGGTCGCCGACGGGGAAGGGGACGCACGCCTCGGCGCTCGATGCGATCGTTCTCGCTGCGGCGACCTTGCTCAAGGCGCCCGAGCGGGCCGAGCTTGCCACGGCGACCGAGGCGCTGCGCGGCCTGGCCCCGCGCGTGCACGAGGCGGGCCGCGCGTTCTTCGCCGGTGTCGCGGCGAGCCTCGACGGACGCGGTGATCCGGGAGGTCCGTACGAGCCGCGGGCGCGCTTCCGCCAGCTCGAGGAGCTGACCGGCGACACGTACGAGCCGCTGGAGCGCCTGTTCGCCGCGGCGCGCGAGGGCGAGGACGCGCTCCGCCGGGCCGCCTCGGTGCTCGCGCGCGGGCCGCAGTCGCCCATGCTCGACGACCTGGCCGGGGATCTCGCGGGCGTGGCGGGCGGATGGCAGGACTGGCACGCGGACCTGCGCTTCCTGACCGATCCGCGCTCGGGCAGGCACGTGTACTGGCGCAGTGGCGCACATCCCGAGACGGCGATCGTCGTCGCCGCACCGGTCGAGGTGGCTGAGATCGTGCGCACGAAGTTACTGCCGGACCTCACGGCCGTGGTGTTCGCCTCGGCCACGCTGGCCGCGAACGGCTCGTTTCGCTTCGTTCGCGAGCGCCTGGGGCTGGCCGAAGGAGCCGAGCTCGAGGTGACCGAACGGGTGTATCCTTCGCCCTTCGACTTCCCACGCCAGCTCGGGGCGTACGTGCTCACCACACGCGCCACCGGCGCGAACGAGTCGGCGGAGGAAGTCGTTGCCGAACTCCACCGCCGCCTCGGTCGCAACACGCTCGTGCTGTTCACCTCGCATCTCAAATTGCGCCGCGCGGCGAAGCTTCTCAAAGCAGCGCTGGGCGATGCTGCGGTCTGGGCGCAGGATGTGGATGGCAGTGCGGTCGAACTGGCGCGCCGGTTCCGCGACGCTCGCGGCGCGTTGTTGCTCGGCGTAGCGAGCTTCTGGGAGGGTGTCGACTTCCCGGGCGAGGCGCTCGAGGTGCTCGTCCTGACCGGGCTGCCGTTCCCGGTTCCCGACGAGCCGCTGGTCGAGGCCCGGCGCGAGAAGGTCGAGGCGGCCGGTGAGCGCGGCTTCGCCCGGGTGGACCTGCCCGAGGCCGTGCTGCGCTTTCGCCAGGGAGTGGGCCGCCTGCTGCGGCGGCGCACCGATCGAGGCGTGATCGTGCTGTTGGACGACCGGATCGTCACCCGTGGATACGGTGCGCACTTTCGCAAGGGATTGCCGGTCGCGCTGCGCAGCGCGAACACCACCGAGGATCTCGTCACGCAGGCGGCTGCCTTCTTCGCCGCGCGCGGGGAAGGAGTCGCATGATCGAAGTCGACGGACGGAGCCTCACGCTCGATGCGCTCGAGGCGTTCGCGCGCGGACGCAAGGCCGCCCGGCTCGCCGACGCCGCCCGCCCCGGCCTCGCGGCATCGCGCGCGGTAGTCGACCGCGCCGTCGCTGCCGGCGCTCCGGTCTACGGCGTCAATACCGGCTTCGGCGAGCTCAAGAACCGCCGCGTCGCCGACGCCGACCTGGCTCGCCTGCAGTTGAATCTCCTGCGGAGTCATGCCGCGGGCACCGGCCCCGCGCTGCCTGACGACGTCGTCCGGGCGATGGGGCTGCTGCGCGCGAACTCGCTGGCCATGGGGGTGAGCGGCGTCCGCGCGGAGCTGATCGAGAGCCTGCTCGCGATGCTCGATGCGGGGGTCGTTCCGCGCGTGCCCGCCCAGGGCTCTGTCGGGGCGAGCGGGGACCTGGCGCCGCTGGCGCACTTCGCGCTGGTGCTGGTGGGCGAGGGTCGTGCTCGCCTGAAAGGCGAGGAGATGTCCGGGTCGGAAGCTCTATCCGCGGCGGGGCTCGCGCCGTACGTGCTCGGCCCCAAGGAGGGCCTCGCACTCATCAATGGCACGCAGATGTCGACCGCCGTTCTGGCGCTCACCCTGGTCGATGCGGGATGCGTGTTCCGCGCCGCCCTCGGCGCCTGCGCGCTCTCGCTCGAGGGCTTCCTCGGTTCGACCCGGGCGTTCGATTCCCGGGTCCTCGCCGTCCGCCCGCATCCGGGTGCGGTTGCGGTGGCCGAGGCGTTGCGCGGGCTCGTCGCCGGAAGCGGGCTCATGGCCTCGCACGCCGATTGTGACCGCATCCAGGATCCCTATTCGCTGCGCTGCGCGCCGCAGGTGCTCGGCGCTTCGCTCGATGCGCTCGACTACGCGCGCGGCGTCGTGGAACGTGAGCTGAACGCCGCGACCGACAATCCCCTGGTGTTCGCCGACGGCGAGGTCATCTCGGCCGGAAACTTCCACGCGCAACCCGTCGGCATGGTCGCGGATCATGTCGCCGCGGCGTTGGCCGAGGTCGCCTCCATCGCCGAGCGGCGCGTCGACCTGCTGCTTGACGCGAAGCGCTCGGGAGGCCTGCCCGCGTTCCTCACCGCGAGCCCGGGCCTCGATTCGGGCCTCATGATCGTCCAGTACGCGGCGGCCGCGCTCGTCTCCGAGAACAAGACGCAGTGCTTCCCGGCCACGGTCGACTCGATCCCGACATCGGCCGGGATCGAGGATCATGTTTCCATGGCTCCCATCGCGGCGCGCAAGGCGCGGCGCGTCCTGCAGAACACGGCGCGTGTCGTGGCGTGTGAGCTGGTGGCCGCCGCGCAGGCGGTGGAGTTCCGTGTCGCGGCCGCGGGCGGTGCGGGCTCGGGCGCCGGCACCGCTGCATTGCTCGCCGCTGTGCGCGCGCGCGTGCCGCATGTCGACGAAGATCGACCGCTCGGCGACTCGATCGAGGCGCTGTCGCTGGACATCATGGCCGGCGCGTTCGATCCCGTGCTGGCGCCCCGCCTGCCGGCCGGAGTTCGCGCATGAGCGCCGCCACCCGCATCGTCCGCGCCCCGCGCGGCACGACGCTCTCGTGCCGCAGCTGGCAGACCGAGGCCGCGCTGCGCATGCTGATGAACAACCTCGATCCCGACGTCGCCGAGCGTCCCGAGGATCTCGTCGTCTACGGCGGGACGGGACGCGCCGCGCGCTCGTGGGACGCGTTCGACCGCATCGTCGCGCACCTGAAGGATCTGGGTGACGATGAGACGCTGCTCGTCCAGAGCGGAAAGCCGGTCGGTCGCTTCCGCACGCACCCCGACGCGCCGCGGGTGTTGATCGCCAACAGCAACCTGGTCGGCAAGTGGGCGACGTGGGACGAGTTCTGGCGGCTCGAGGGCATGGGCCTGACGATGTACGGCCAGATGACCGCCGGCTCGTGGATCTACATCGGCACGCAGGGCATCGTCCAGGGCACGTTCGAGACCTTTGCCGAGTGCGCGACGCAGAAGTTCGGCGGCACGCTCGCCGGGCGGCTCGTCGTCACCGCAGGCCTCGGTGGCATGGGCGGCGCGCAGCCGCTCGCGGTCACCTTGAACGGGGGAGTCTGCCTGGCGGTCGAAGTCGATCCCTTGCGGCTCGACCGGCGTGTGGCGCTCGGCTACTGCGATGAGCGGAGCGACGACCTCGGTGTCGCGC
The DNA here is from genome assembly GCA_031431875.1 of Candidatus Eiseniibacteriota bacterium. Taxonomy (GTDB): domain Bacteria; phylum Eisenbacteria; class RBG-16-71-46; order RBG-16-71-46; family DASYSL01; genus JANPEF01. The sequence continues at coordinate 36,309 of JANPEF010000058.1, forward strand.
TCGTGCGCTGCCGCGCCGCTGTGGACGCGAAGCGCGCGCTCTCTGTTGGTCTGCTCGGGAATGCGGCCGACGTGCTGCCCGAGCTGGTGCGCCGCGGCATGATCCCGGACATGGCGACCGACCAGACCTCGGCGCATGATCCGTTGGGTGGGTATGTTCCCAATGGCATGTCGCTGGCTGTGGCTTCTGCCTTGCGTGAGAGCGATCCAGCCGCGTACGTCCGGCGCTCGCGTTCCGCGATCGCCGATCATGTCGAGGCACTGGCGACGATGCAGGATCGCGGGGCGGTGGTGTTCGACTACGGCAACAACCTGCGCGGCGAGGCCGTCGCGGGCGGGCTTGCGCACGCGCGCGCCTTCTCGTACCCGGGTTTCGTGCCCGCGTTCATTCGCCCGCTGTTCTGCCGTGGCAAGGGACCGTTCCGCTGGGCTGCGCTGTCGGGCGATCCCGAGGACATCCGCGTCACGGACCGGGCGCTACTCGAGCTGTTCCCCGACGACGCCGTGCTCCAGCGCTGGCTACCGATGGCCGACGCGAAAGTGCCGTTCCAGGGCCTGCCGGCACGCATCTGCTGGCTTGGTTACGGCGAGCGGCATCGCGCGGGGCTGCTGTTCAACGAGCTCGTGCGCACGGGTCGCGTGGCGGCGCCGCTGGTGATCGGCCGCGATCACCTGGACGCCGGCTCGGTCGCCTCGCCGTATCGCGAGACCGAGGCGATGAAGGACGGCTCGGACGCGATCGCGGACTGGCCGCTGCTCAATGCCATGCTCAACGTGGCGAGCGGTGCCACGTGGGTGTCGCTCCATCACGGCGGAGGTGTCGGCATCGGCCTGTCGCAGCACGCGGGCATGGTCATCGTCGCTGACGGCACGCCCGAGGCAGCGCGCCGGCTCGAGCGCGTGCTGGTGAACGACCCGGGCACCGGCGTCATGCGCCATGCCGACGCCGGCTACGCCGAGGCGGTCGCCCACGCGCGCGAGACGGGCATGTGCCTGCCGGGGATCGATCCGCTTCCGGGAGCAGGCGGCGGGGGCGCGGCATGAAGCGCACGCCCTGCGATGGCGCGATCATCCACGCCGGCGAACTGGTCGTCGGCCTCGCGCCGGGCTCGCCGCCGATCGGCCCCGGCCTGACGCTGGAGCGCTACCCCAACGGCGCGGTCGCGTGGCTCGACGGCGAGATCGTCGACGCAGGGCCCACCGACGAGGTGCTGTCGGAGTGGGAGCCACTCGAAGTCGATGATGCCGCCGGTCGCCTGGTCACGGCCGGGCTGGTCGACGCCCACACGCACCTGGTCTTCGGCGGGGATCGCGCGGACGAGTTCGCCCAGCGATTGGGTGGGCGTTCCTACGAGGAGATCGCGAGTGCGGGCGGCGGGATTCTCGCTTCGGTGCGCGCGACGCGCGCACTTCATGCCGACGCGATGTTCGAGCGCGCCTGCGCAACAGCGTTCCGCATGCTCGGCTGCGGCACCACCACGATCGAGGCGAAGTCCGGATACGAGCTGTCGTACGAGGGCGAGCTCGCCGTGCTCGAGATCGGACATCGCGTGGCCAAGGCCACCTGGCTCGACGTGATCGGGACGGCGCTCTCGGCGCACGTCGTTCCACCCGAGTACGCGGGACGTCGCGCCGCCTATATCGAGGACGTGTGCGTCCCCGTCGCCGTCGAGGCGCAGGACCGCGGTCACGCGCGCTTCGTCGATTGCTTCGTTGAGCAGGGCGCGTTCACGCCGGACGATGCGCGCCGGCTTGCGGAGGCGGCCGAGAGCGCGCACCTTGGCCTGCGGTTGCACGTGGATCAGCTGCGGGATGGTGGGGGTGCGCTGCTCGCGGCCGAGCTGGGCGCGGCGTCGGCAGATCATCTCGATTACGCGCATGAGGACGGGATCCGGGCGATGGCGCGGGCGGGGACGGTGGCGGTGTTGCTGCCGGGCGCGACTTTGACGATGGGTGGACCATTGCCGCCCCTGGCCGCGCTGCGGCGATTCGGCGTGCCGACGGCCATTGCCACGGACTGGAATCCGGGGACGTCGACCGTGGACTCGCTGGTGCTGTGCCTCGCGCTCGCCGCCCGTCTTTACAAGATGACACCGGAAGAGGTGTTTGTTGGCGCGACTGAGGCCGCGGCCCGCTCGCTGCGCCGTGCCGGCCGCATCGGCTGCTTGCGCCCGGGCGCCGATTCCGACGTCGTCATCTGGGACGTCGATCGCGTCGGGATGCTCGCCTACCACTTCGGCCCCACGTGGGCCGCGACCGTGTACAAGAAGGGGCGGCGGGTCTTCGGGCCGGATCCCGAACATGCGACCCAGGGCTGGATGGGGGCGGTGTGAGGGGGGGGCGAGGCGCGCCTTGCGGACCGAGTCGCGGCTTGCGCAGTTGACTGTTCCCGGAACGATGAAGACGGGTTCAATCGCGCTCGCTCGCTCGAGGAGCGGATCTTGTCGCCAACGAAAACTGCCCAATTGACTCGCTCCGGGACGAGTTGAGAGTCCAGTTCCAACACGAGTCGTACCGTGCTGCTGTCCTGCATGTTAGAGCATCGCAACATGTTCTTGCGTCCGCCCAGGCGGACGGCCTCCGCCCCGGCGGACGCGTCGCGCCTGGGCTGAAGCTCAGAAGCACTGCCGTCCCCCTGAACCTCGACCCAGCGAAAGGACTCCCCGGATGCCCCGCATCGTCGAATGTGTCCCCAATTTCAGCGAGGGCCGAGATGGCGCGCTCGTCGAGGCGCTGGTCGCGGCAGCCTCCGCCGTACCCGGCGTCGTCCTGCTCGACTCCGAGATGGACGCCGATCACAACCGATCGGTGGTCACGTTCGCCGGCGAGCCGGAGGCGGTCGTCGAAGCGGCATTTCAGGCGATCCGTCTGGCGACGACAAGGATCGACCTGACGAAGCACAGCGGCCAGCACCCGCGCATGGGGGCGACCGACGTCGTGCCGTTCGTGCCGATCGAGGGGATCACGCTGGAAGAGTGTGCCGAGCTTGCGAGGCAGTTGGGTCAACGCGTCGGCGAAGAGCTCCAACTTCCCGTCTTCCTCTACGAGGCGGCAAGAACGAAGCCCGAGCGTGAGAACCTGGCCGATGTCCGCCGCGGCGAGTTCGAGGGACTCCGCGAGCTGATCGGCAAGGACACGACGAAAACACCCGACTTCGGCCCCAATGCGATCCATCCCACCGCCGGCGCGGTCGCCATCGGCGCGCGGCGGCCGCTGGTCGCGTTCAACGCGAACCTCGCGACGGCCGACGTCAGCATCGCGAAGCGAATTGCCAAGGCGATCCGCTTCGGGGATGGCGGGCTGCGCTACGTGAAGGCGCTCGGGTTCTCGATCCGCGAGGGCAAGCAGGCGCAGGTGTCGATGAACCTGGTGAACACCGACGGCACGCCGATCCACCGGGTGCTGGCCCTCATCGACGACGAGGCGAAACGCTGGGGAACCTACGTCACCGGGTGCGAAGTCGTGGGGCTCGTGCCCCAGGCGGCGCTGCTCGATGCGGCCGAGCATCACCTGCGGCTCGAGAACTTTCGGCGCGACCAGGTGCTCGAGATCCGGATGAAGACGCCGCCGGTGAGCGAGGGCCTGCCGCTCGGCGGCTTCCTCGACCAGGTGGCAGCCGGGACGCCGACGCCGGGGGGCGGCACGGTCGCCGCACTGGCCGGGGCGCTCGGGGCGGCGCTGGCCGCGATGGTGGCCGGGTTGACCCGCGGGAAGAAGAAGTACGCCGCGGTCGAGGCCGAGATGGCGGAGGCTCTGAAGGAGGCGACCGCGCTGCGGGCCAGGCTCGTGGCCCTGATGCGCGAGGATGCCCGGGCGTTCGACGGGGTCATGGTGGCCTTCAGGCTTCCGCAGGCGACGGCGGAGGAAGCGACCGCCCGGGAGAAGGCCATCGAAACCGCCACCTGGGCGGCGACCCGGACGCCACTCGAGACGGCCGAGGCCTGCGCCGAGGTGGCCCGCTGGGGCGCGATCCTGGTCGCAAAAGGAAACGTCAACGCAGCCTCGGACGGACTGGTGGCCGCGGTCCTCGGGGGCGCGGCGGTCGAAGGAGCCCTGGCCAACGTGCAAATCAACCTGCAGAACCTTGCGGACTCGGCCGATAAGCAGGCCGTGATCCTTCGCGCCGCCGAACTTGCGCGTCGGGTCGATCTTTCCCTGTCGGAGGCCCGTTCGGCCTTCCGGACCGCGACGGAACGCACCGCCTGACCTGCTGCGAGGCGGGGGGGACGGCTTGGAAAAGACTCTCGAAATCAAGCGCAAGGCCCAGCGATTCGT
>JANPEF010000059.1:0-8725 GCA_031431875.1 Candidatus Eiseniibacteriota bacterium
TCAACGGCCTCGCCTCCGGCGAAAGTTGGCTCGACCGCGAGCCCGAGCCCGGTCGTGTCCGCGCCGCCGCCGCCCGGATCGAGCGCGATCTTCCTCCCGCGCAGCGCGCCGCCGCCGACGGCCAGCAGCCGTACCGCGCCCGCCGGCGCCGTGGCCGCGGTCACGTAGCCCGGTGCCCTCGCAGCGAGCGTCGCGGCCTGCCCGGGTGGCACCGGGAGCGCGTAGAAGCCGTCGGCATTCGAAACAACGCGGGCCGTGTCGGCGGTCACGATCGCCCCGGCAACCGGCGTCTCGACGCTGCCGGCGACGGCGCGCGCGAAGCCGGTGGTCCAGGCCGACGCGCGGCCCGGCGGCACCAGCGGCAGCGTAAGTTCGTGGGTGGCCGGCGCGCCCGCACCGCCCGTGCCGCGCACCCGGGCGACGAACGCCGCGATCGAGCCCCCGGTCACGCGCGCGTACGCTCGCGCCTCGCCGGCGCCCGCGACGCCCGTCGTGTCGACCATCGTGGCCCCCACGCGCGAGGTGAACACCGCGCGCAGCGTGTCCGCCACCGGGCGGTCGTGGCGATCGAGCGCGCGCAGCGTCAGCAGGACGGTCTGGCCCTCGGCGGCGTCGCGCGGCGGGAGCGCCGCGAAGGCGACGCGGGCGATGGGCAGATCGACCGCGAAGGTGTCTCGCGCGACGCGTGACCAGCCGCCGCCCTGCGCGCGAGCCGTCCAGGCGACGGTGTGAGCGCCGTCGACCAGAGGCCCGGAGGGCCGCCAACGCGCAGAGTGTCCTGTGAACAGGATCGTCGTCGTGTCCACGTCCGCGCCGTCGAACACCAGCCGGGCGGCGCCCAGCGGGCGGTCGCTGTCGAGCACGATCCATGGCCGCTCGGTGGCGTCGCGCGGGTCGCCGCCGGTGGCGACGTTCGCGCCGGGCTCGGTACGAGCCGCAACGACGCGCGGCACACCGCGCGCGAAGTAGTCGACCAGCCCCAGGAAGATCGCCTCGGCCTCGAGCCGCTGCTTCGACGCGAGCTGCAGCTTCGCCTCGACGTCGGGATTGGTCAGGTACGACGACTCGGTGAGGATGGCCGGGGCGTCGGCGTTGCGGATGACGTAGAAGTTGCCGGGCAAGAGTCGCTCGGCCTCGATTCCGAGATTGCGCACGAGCCGACGGTGCACCGCCGCGCCCAGGTCGTACGACGCGAGCGGATCATCGAACCGATAATAGGTCTGGATCTCGTTGACGTCGTTGCGCCGGCCCGGGTCGGCGTTGTGGTGGATTGAGACGAACACCTCGGGCACGAACGGCTGCGTGCGGTCGACGCGTGCGGCGAGGTCGGCGCGCAGCGAGCTGTCGCCCGGGGCGGGGAAGTCGCGATCGGTGGTACGCGTCATGTGCACGTTCGCACCCGCTTCGACGAGGAGTCCCCACAGGTGGAGGCCGACGCCGAGATTCACCTCGGCCTCGGTCAGGCCCTTGACGCCGATCGATCCCGGAAAGCGCCCGCCATGCCCGGGGTCGAGCGCGATGCGCCGGCCGCGCAGGGCCGAGGTGTCGACGCGCTTGAGGTCGTCGACGCGGGCGTCGTAGCCGGGGCGGGGGCGGCGAGCGGACGCCGGTGCGCCGCTGACGGGGGCGGGCTCGGCGGGCGGCGTCGCGTCGCCCGGCTTCGGGCTGGTGGGGGCGGGCCCCTTCGCCGTCTCCTTGGGCTTCGTTTGCGTCCCGTCCGGGGGCGTGGCCGAGGGCGGCGGGCTCGCCGTCTGCCCGCCTCCGCCGGCGCAGCCCGACAGCGCGAGCGAAGCCACAAGCAGCAGCGAGACAAGACGGGTTCCAGGCACGCGACGAGGAGCGATCATGGGCCGCACCGTGCCACGGAAAGCGCCTTGACACAAGACGTTAGCGCGGTCGAGAATCCCGCGTCCGCGACTCTTGTCGAACCCGTCCCGCCGGAGGAATCCATGCGCTCCAAGCTCGACCGCATCGTCGTTGCCCTCGCCCTCCCCCTGTTCCTCGCCGGTCTCGTCGCCACGGGGGGCTGCGGCGAGAGCAAGGGCGGGACGATCAAGGTCGGCGTCTATGGATCGCTGACCGGGACGACCGCGACGTTCGGCCAGTCGACCGAGAACGGCGCTCGCCTCGCCATCGAGGAGATCAACGCGGCCGGCGGCATCGGTGGGAAGCAGCTGGTGATGGTCTCCGAGGACGACCAGTCGAAGGCCGAGGAGGCCGCGACCGCCGTCCAGAAGCTGATCAACCAGGATCGCGTGATCGCCCTGATCGGCGAAGTGGCCTCGTCGCGCTCGCTCGCGGCGGCACCGATCGCGCAGGACGCCGGCGTGATCATGATCTCGCCTTCGTCGACCAACCCCGAGGTGACGAAGAAGGGCAACTTCATCTTTCGCACCTGCTTCATCGACCCGTTCCAGGGCACGGTGATGGCGAAGTTCGCGGCGCAGAACCTGGGCTTCAAGCGCGTGGCCGTGCTCAAGGACGTGAAGAACGATTACTCGGTCGGCCTGGCGAAGTTCTTCACCGAGGAGTTCGTCGACCGGCAGGGCGGCTCGATCACCGGCGAGCAGGCGTACAGCGAGGGCGACGCCGACTTCCGCTCGCAGCTCACCGCGCTCAAGGCGAACAATCCCGAGGCGATCTTCGTGCCGGGCTACTACACCGAGGTCGGCTCGATCGCGATCCAGGCGAAGGAGCTGGGCATCAACGCGCCGCTGCTGGGCGGCGACGGCTGGGTTTCGGACCAGCTGCTGAAGATCGGCGGCGCCGCACTCAACGGAGCGTACTACTCGAACCACTTCGCGCTCGACAGCCCGGACACGACGCTGCAGAACTTCCTCGCCCGCTACAAGACGAAGTATGGTGCCCAGTCCGACGCGATCGGCGGCCTCGCCTACGATGCGACGAACCTGCTGATCGACGGGCTCAAGCGCCTGCACACCAGCGATCCCGCCGCGTTCGAGGCGCTCGACGCCGCCAAGGCCGATGATGCCGCCGCGCAGAAGGCGGCGCGTGCCAAGCTGCGCGACTTGATCAACGGCGTACAGGCGTTCCCCGGCGTCACCGGCGCGATCACGTTCGACGCCGACCGCAATCCGGTCAAGCCGGCGGTCGTCATCAAGATCGAGGACGGCGTCGAGAAGTTCGCCGCCTCGATCGCGCCGTAGTCTTGCAGGAATTCCTCCAGCAGCTCGTCAATGGCATCACCTGGGGATCGGTGTACGCCCTGATCGCCCTGGGCTACACGATGGTCTACGGCATCCTGCGGCTGATCAACTTCGCCCATGGCGACGTGTTCATGCTGGGCGCGTTCTTTGCGTACTACGCGGCCACGAAACTCGATGTGGCGATGAACCCGTCGCCGGGCAAGGCGATCCTCGTGCTCTTGATCTCCATGGTCGGGGCGGGAATTGTCGGCTTTCTGATCGAACGCTTCGCGTACAGGCCGGTGCGCAATTCGTCGCGGCTCACGGCGCTCATCACGGCGATCGGCGTGTCGCTGCTGCTGCAGAACGGCGGCATCCTGGTCTTTGGCTCGGCGCCCAAGCCGCTGCCGGCGATCATCCGCGTGCAGAACATCGACCTGGGCGGCGGCGTCACGGTGACCAACGCGCAGCTCATCATCATCGCGGTGTCGCTGATCCTGATGGCCGTGCTGCGCTGGTTCGTGCTGTCGACCCGCACCGGGAAGGCCATGCGTGCGGTGTCGTTCAACCGGGATGCGGCGATCCTGATGGGGATCCCAACGGACAAGATCATCTCGGTGACATTTGTCCTGGGCGCGGCGCTCGCAGCCGCGGCCGGCGTCCTGGTGGGGTTGTTGAACCCCACAATCTCACCACTCATGGGCATCATGCCCGGGCTCAAGGCGTTCGTCGCGGCGGTCGTGGGCGGGATCGGCAACATCCCGGGCGCGGTGCTGGGTGGGCTCATCATGGGGCTCGCCGAGGTCATGGTCGTCGGCTACGTGTCCTCGACGTACCGCGACGCGATCGCGTTCGTGCTCCTGATCGCCATCCTGCTGTTCCGCCCGTCGGGTCTCCTGGGCAAGAACCAGGCGGAGAAGGTCTGACGTGATGCGCCGCGTGCTCACGATCGCCGGTACACTGCTTGCGCTCGTGTGTCTCGAGCTCCTACTGCCCCGTGTTCTTCCGAACACGTACTACCAGCGCATCCTCATGCTGTGCGGGATCAACGTGATCCTCGCGGTGTCCCTGAACCTGGTGAACGGACTCACGGGCCAGTTCTCGATCGGGCACGCCGGGTTCATGGCGGTGGGGGGGTACTCGGCGGCGATCCTCAGCATGCGCGTGCTGCCGCCGCTCGCGGCCGCGCTCGCCGCGGCCGGACTGCCCGAGCCGATCGCCGAAGGGATCGTGCTCCTGCTCGCGCTTCTCGCCGGTGGCACACTGGCCGCGGTCGCGGGCTGGGCGGTGGGCCTGCCGTCGCTGCGCCTGCGCGGCGACTACCTCGCGATCGTCACGCTGGGCTTCGGCGAGATCATCCGCGTGGTGATCACCAACATCGACGCGGTGGGCGGGGCGCGCGGACTGTCGGGCGTGCCGCGCTACACGACGTTCTTCTGGGTCGTGCTGTGGGTCGTGATCGTCGTCACGCTGTCATACAACCTGCTCAAGTCGTCGCACGGTCGCGCCATGCTCGCGGTGCGCGAGGACGAGGTCGCCGCCGAGGCCCTGGGCATCGACACGACGCGCACCAAGGTGATCGCGTTCGTGCTCTCGGCCTTTTTCGCCGGCGTCGCCGGCGGGCTGTTCGCCCACTTCGATGCCTATCTCAATCCGAGTTCTTTCACGTTCCTGCGCTCCATTGAAATTGTCACCATGGTCGTCCTGGGCGGGATGGGCTCGGTGTCGGGCGCGATTCTTGCCGCGATCTTCCTGACGGGGTTGCCGGAGCTGTTGCGTCCCGTCAAGGAGTACCGGCTCGTCATCTATGCGTTCCTGCTGATCGTGCTCATGATCACGCGGCCGCAGGGGATCCTCGGCACGCGCGAGCTCACGATGCCGTGGGCGAAGAAGAAGCCCTTGCCCGGTGGCGCGGGAGGCGCGGGATGACCCGCATCGAGGGCTCGGTGCGCGGCGACAGCGGGCGCGATTCGCCGCGGCTCACGCTCGAGCACGTCTCGATCGTCTTCGGCGGCCTGACCGCGGTGAGCGACCTGGTGCTCGACGTCGGCCCGGGCGAACTGGTGGGCCTGATCGGGCCCAATGGCGCCGGGAAGACGACCGTGTTCAACCTGATCACCGGCGTGTACTCGCCCACCTCGGGCACGATCCGCTTCGGCGACAAGGTGCTGAACGGGCTCAAGCCGCATCGCATCTGCCACGCAGGGATCGCGCGCACGTTCCAGAACACGCGACTGTTCGCCGGGCTCACCTGCCTCGACAACGTGCGGATCGCCGCACACCAGCACGCCACCGGCTCGCTTGCCGATGCGATCTTCGCCACCGGCAGGGGCGCGGCCGACGAGCACGCGATCGAGGAGAAGGCGCGCCGCCTGCTCGCCACCCTGGACCTGTCGGATGTCGCCGAGACGCGTGCCGCGGACCTGCCGTACGGTCGTCAACGAAGACTCGAAATCGCCCGCGCGCTGGCCGCCGACCCGAAGTTGCTGCTGCTCGACGAGCCCGCGGCCGGCATGAACCCGCAGGAGACCGAGGCGCTCATGCACCTGATCGAGCGCGTGCGCCGCGACTTCGGTCTGTCGGTGCTCTTGATCGAGCACGACATGAAGGTCGTGATGACCATCTGCGAGCGCATTGCCGTGCTCGACTACGGCGTGAAGATCTGCGAGGGCTCGCCCGAGGCCGTGCGCAAGGACCCGGCGACGATCCGCGCCTACCTGGGCGAGGATGTGGCATGAGCGCCGCGCTGCTGTCGATCCGCGGGCTCGACGTCTACTACGGCGCGGTCCACGCGCTCAAGGGCGTCGACCTCGAGGTGCGCACCGGCGAGATCGTCACGCTGATCGGCGCCAACGGGGCGGGGAAGTCGACGTTGCTGCGCACGATCTCGGGCCTGGTGCGGCCGCGCGCGGGGACGATGATGTTCGACGGGCGCGACCTGTCGCGGATTCCGCCGCACGACATCGTCGTCGCCGGCATCTCGCACTCGCCCGAGGGGCGCGCGGTCTTCGCCAACCTCACGGTCGAGGACAACCTCACACTGGGCGCCTACCGGCGTCGCGATCCGCAGGTCGGCGCTGACATGGAGCGAATGGTCACGCTGTTCCCGCGCCTCGGCGAGCGCAAGAAGCAGGCCGCGGGCACGATGTCGGGCGGTGAACAGCAGATGCTCGCCATCGCCCGCGCGCTCATGTCGCGGCCGCGTTTGTTGCTCCTCGACGAGCCATCGTTGGGGTTGGCACCCTTGCTCGTGGCCGACATCTTTCGGACCATCGTCGAGATCAACCGCGAGGGGACCACGATCCTGCTCGTCGAGCAGAACGCGAACCAGGCGCTGCGCGTGGCGCACCGCGGGTACGTGCTCGAGACGGGGAAGGTGGCGCTGGCCGACGATGCGGCGAACCTGCTGACGAATCCGGCGGTCAAGGAGGCGTACCTGGGGGGCTGAGGTGCAAGATCACTTGCGCCGGGGCAAGTTTGACATAATGTGTATTAGCTTTCTAAATGATTATTATACAATAAGTTAGCATTTCGATTGTACGCCGAACTATGAGCAAGCCTCCGCAGAACACCATTACGGCCGCTTCGCGCCCGTCATCTCCATCCGCACGCATCTGACCGGCCAGCCCGCGTTCTCGCCGTCGAACTCCTTGGTGACCACGAAGCCCTCGCTGGCATAGAGCGCGATCGCCGGCGCATTGCCGGCCGGCGTGATGGTCCACGCGTCGCCGCCGTTGCTGCCGCCGCCGGCCGCCGCGAGGGCATGCCGCAGCAGCGCCCGGCCGACGCCGCGGCGATGGTGCTTGGGATGGATGTAGAGCCAGGTGACGCAGCCGCCGTCGATGCCGACGAAGCCGAGCATGCGGCCGGTGATCCTGTCCTCGGCGACGAACTTGTCGGAGGCGTGAAAACCGGCGAGCTCGACGTCGTCCTTGGCCAGCGGGACGAACGCGCGTGGGTCGCAGGAGCCGGCAAGTTCCAGGGGCCGCGCGCGGTCGTGGACGCGGCAGGCGCGCTCGAAGTCGGAGGCGGGATGGTAGGGGCGGATCTCGTAGGACAACGCGCGATCGTTCAAGGCGTGTTGGCGCGCATGGCGAGCCCATCGAAGAACATCTGGACCGCGAGGATGACGAGCACCATGCCCATCAGCCGCTCGAGCGCTACGAGGCCGCGGCGCCGGAGCACGCGGTAGAACAGGTTCGACGACAGGAGGATGGCCGCACTGGCCGCCCACGCCAGGGTGAGCGCGCCGATCCAGGCCGGCGTGCGCTCGGGAGCGGTGCGCGCCAGCACGAGGATCGCCGACAGCGCCGACGGTCCGGCCAGCAGCGGAATTGCCAGCGGCACGATGAACGGTTCGCCCTCGATCGTCTCGCCGAGGACGCCGCCCTCGGAGGGAAAGATCATGCGCAGGGCGATGAGGAACAGCACGATGCCGCCGGCGATCGAGATCGACTCCTGGTCGAGATTGAGCGAGCGCAGCAGCGGGGGGCCGACCAGCAGGCACGCCACGAGCACGGCGTAGGCGATGAGCAGTTCACGCACCAGGACGCCCCGACGGCGCTCGGCGGGGACCTCGCGCAAAGCCGACAAGAAGAGTGGGATATTGCCCAGCGGATCCATCACCAGGAACAGCGTGAACGCGACCGACATGAGTTCCATGTCCGCAGCCTAGGGCTCTGTCACGGAATGGTCAACGCGTGGACCTTGACCGGCGCGGCCGCCAAGTGTAGTGATACGCATGCCTCCGACAGCCGGATGGACCCGAACTCGTACCCTCAGGGGAGTCCTCGCATGAACGCCACTGCGCGTCGTTTTGTCTTCGTCGCATTGCTCCTCGCCTTGCCGGCAGTCAATGCCAGCGCACAGGCGTGGGAAATCTCGCCGTTCGCCCGCTACGTCACGAACGCCGAGTTCGACTTCGCTTCGTCGCTGTACCCGGGAACCCAGCTCCTGGCCAAGGACTCCTGGGCCTTCGGCGCCGGGATCGGCTATGCGCCGAACTCGCAGTTCATGTTCGAGGGCGAGTACGCGTACCAGAGCACGGATCTCGTCCTGCAGCAGCAGCTCGTGGCCGATCAGGACCTCTCCGGCATGACGATCCAGAAGATCCGCGGCAACTTCCTGTTCTCGCCGCCCTACTCGGGCGCGCCGGCGCAGCCGTACTTCCTCATCGGCCTCGGCGCGGCGATCTTCGACGTCGACCTCGCCAGCGCCAGCAGCAAGACGAAGTTCTCGTGGCAGCTCGGCGCCGGCGTCAAGAAGATGATGTCGGACACCATGGGCCTCCGCCTGCAGGCGGCGTATGCGCCGTCCTACCTGAGCGAGGACAATGACACATGGTGCGATCCCTTCTATGGCTGCTACTCGTATCCGGATCCGCAGTACTTGGACCAGTGGGAGTTCTCGCTCGGCCTCGTCAAGCGCTTCGGCTCGACCTACCGCTGATATGGCATGACCTCTTGTCAAGCTGGTCCACACGCGACCACCGCTCCGGCGGTGGTCGCTGTGTTTTGGGGAGATGAGCTTCTGGAAGGACGGACGCGGAAGTCGCCGACGGCGTGTCACTCTGATATCCG
>JANPEF010000060.1:0-22339 GCA_031431875.1 Candidatus Eiseniibacteriota bacterium
CGCGGCTGCGCTCACGGTCCGACCTTCGGTCCAGCAGGCATCGTAGAAGGCACGCGACCAGCGAACCGCCTCCTGATCATGGATCGGCCAGAGCCCGAGAACGACCGTCCCGGCTCCCGCGCGCTCCAGGGAGCGACGCAAGCCGAAGACGCCCTGTCCGGCGACGTAGTCGCCACGACCCGTGTCGCAACCGGTCAGGATGATCGCGCGGGCGGACGAGAGGTCGAGGGCGGCGAGTTCGTCCGCCGTCAGGATGCCATCGGCGTCCGGAGGCAGCGCGGTCGACCGCGTATTCGCGCCGGCGAGGGCGATGCCGGAGAAGAATAGGGGGTGTAGCTCCGCCTCTGCGGCGGCAGTCGGCCCGAGTTCGCCACGGCCGGTGGCCGCCTTCCCTCTGCACGCCGGATCGATGTAGAAACCGTGCGTCGCCGCGTGGATCCACTCCGAGCCCTCTGCCGCACGGCGGAATCCGGACTCATCCGCATCCTCACCGGTGAGGTGAACGATCGTGGGCTTGCGCGCCAGGGCCCGGGCGCGGGTGACGACATCGAGGGCCTCCATCCGGGACGCCGGCAGATTCGCGAACTCGATCCGTCCCGGGTCGAGGCAGTCGGACGAAGCGCGCGCCTGCGACTCGAATGCGCTCCGGATTTCGGCGGCGGCTGTCGCTCCGGTGGGGCTCGCGCGCTTGAAGTCGACTCCTCCGACAACGAGGAGCGATCCCGGAGACAAGGCGCCCTGGCGGGGCCTTAGCAGATCGGACTCCGTGGACAGCAACACGATCTCGAGTTCCCGATCGAGAAGTCGCGTCTCCCCTGCACCCGGGAGCGCGTACCACGGGACCTCATGCAGCGCGCCATCGGCGACGAGCAGCACCCGGCTCCCGCCAGCGACTGCCTCCGCAATCGGATCCCAGACGAGCCGCCGCACGTTCGTGCCGAGCCTGCGTTCCTCCTCTGCCGACCCCTTCGCATCGCGCAGGGCTCGGTGCCACGCCGCGATCGCGGCCTCGATCGGTTCGGCACTCCCGAGGTCGACGAGCTCGATCGCCCGCTTCGTTCCAGTTTCCGTGGGCGGCGCGAGGAACGCGAGGTAGCGAGGGGCAGAGGCGCGCCGCCCGAGATCGCTTCCCACGAGCGAGGCATCGTTCCAGCGGACGAACCCGACGAGTGCTTCGTGCGAGGGCACGGACCGCAACAAGCTGTCCACCGCCGGCTCGGCGCGGGCAAACAGGTCGCGGTAGCGCGATCCCTCGTGGGCGAGCTCGACCTCGAGCTGCTCGGCCTCCCGGACCGCCTCGGCGATCTGTCGTGACACGGTCGAGTCCGGTTCGCGCGCCGAAGGGTGGTAGAGCAGGTTGGCGATGCGCCTCCGAGCCGCGAAACACGCCTCGGCCCGGGATCCGAGGTCGGGATCCCTGACCGCGCGACCCATGCGCTGACGAGATGCGAACTCGTCGAGCACGAGGGCACGCATGCGGACCACCGCATTCCACGCGTCGATGGAGCGAGCTTCGTCCGGGCGGGCGCGCACGGCGAGCGAAAGAGCAAGGTCCAGCGGATCGGACGATTCGCCGACGTAGGCCAGGGCCTGTCGCTCGGAGAGATAGCGAAGCGTGGCGATCACGGAATGTCGCTCGATCTCGAGCGACTCGAGGGCGAGCCCGAATGCGGTCGTCGAGTCGGCCTGATCGGCGGCGATCTGGGCCAGGTACTTGCGTGTCGAGGCGGCGAGCGGTCCGCCGGTCGCACGCGCGTCGGCGATCGTCCGCGCGACTTCGAGATCGGCCCGGGCGCCGGCCGTGTCACCCAGCGCGAGCCTCGTCAGCCCGCGATGCAGCCACGACTTCGGACTCGCCTCGGCCACGCCACGCTTCTCCCGGAGCGCGATGGCCTGATCGAGCAGGCTCAGCGCGGAGTCGAGCTGGCCGTCCATCCGCGCGACGAGGCCCAGGTTCTCGAGCAGCGCCTCTTCTCCATCGGTCGACGGGAATCGACCAAGTCGGGCTAGGGCGAGCCCCTGCTCGAACTTGACCCGGGCTTCGGCCGGCCGGCCGATGCGACGCAGGCACTCCCCGTAGTTGGAAAGTGCGTTGCGAAGAACCAGCGTGTCGGGAGATGCGAGTGAGCGCAGGATCCGTTCCGCCTCCCGGTGCTCGCTGAGCGAGCGGTCGTAGTCCCGCAACTCGGAGAGAACGAGACCGAGTTCTCCGTGACAGTAAGCGAGCATCCCCGAGTCCGGCTTCGCGGCGCTCCCGACCTCGGAAAGGACGACCTCGTAAGTGCGGGCGGACTGGTGATACTCGCCGGCATGGGCGGCCGCCACGGCGAGAGCCTGGTGCGCGCGAAGCCGATTGGGGTGGTGCATCGGCAGCGCCTGCGAGAAGATCCCATGCGCGGCCTCGGCATCCTCGAGCGCACCGTCGTAGTCGCCGCGATTCAACCGTACGAGGGCCCGGTTGTTGAGCACGATCGCGATGTCCGGATGATCCGGCGGCAGTCGCATGCGGCGGATCCGGAGCGCCTCGGAAGCGTCGGCTTCGGCAATCGTCAATCGCCCGGTCTGGCGGGCGTACGTTCCGGCGAGGACCAGTGCCGCAGCCACCTGCAGGTGATCGGGTCCGAGCGCCGCACGCCGCAGGGCGACAGCGGAATCCGCCAGGGACAGGGCGTCAGGGACTCGCCGCAAGTAGCGGGCCGTGTACCGTGCGAGGTTGAGTCGTGCGGTGGCGGCCTCGAGACTGGTCGGTCCGTGCAGCCGATCCGCCAGCTCGACGGTGCGGCGGGCCTGGACCGTCGTCGCGGAGTCCGCCCGGCAACCGCCGCGCCCGATCACCTCGACATAGCTCTGGAGGAGTTCGAGGTGAGCCGGCGTATCGCGGGCGGACGAGGCATCGCTTGCCGCGAATGCCGGAGCGATCGCCTCGCAGGCAAGGGACAGGTTCCCGGCAGCGATCAGGGAGTCGACCGACGCGAGGAGCGCGGCGTGCGGTGTCTCGAGCGACGGGGGCGCTGCTGCTGCCTGCGGAACAGGACAAAGGATCATTGCGGTCAACAGTGCGAGGAGGACGAAGCGGGGGGAGTGGGCACCGGGCACGAGGACTACCTCCGGGCACAGGGAAGTCGAGCTCGGGGGGCGCGCCGGAAGTCTACCACTCTCCGGCCCGGGACAGCGCGCAGGTCGTCTACCGGTCGCTCGCGGTGCGCCGAAACGCCGAGCGCGCGATGCCGAACAGCCGACAGGCCTGCCGTTCGCTCACTCCGGCGCTTCGTGTTGCCCATCGGACGGCGGCTCGCCGGGTCGCCACCGTCGCCAGGGTTTTCCCATGGCTTCTCGCAGGAGCTCGAGATCGCGCTCGAGCGCGCGCAGACTTCGCTCCAGCTCTTCGATCCGCGACTCCGCCTCACGCATGCGCCGGATCGTCGCCGCATCGAGCTTGCCGAACTTTCGCGCCCAGTGCTGGTAGGTGCGCAGTGGCACGCCGTGGCGCGCGAGGACGGCCGCGATAGGCTCGCGCCCCGCCGCCTCGCGCAGGACGGTCGCAACCAGATCGTCTTCGTGGATGGTCCTGGACACTGCGGCCCTCCCCCCGTCATGAGTCGTTCGCCGTTTCCGGCGCACGTCGACCAATGGTGTGACGCAGCCGGACACGGCGAATCACGGGGGGAGTAATCTTTTCTCGCCGTGCGGCGGACCGCAAGGCGGGACTGCATCTTGGTGTACGGGGGAGGACGCGAAGTATAGGGTGCTCCCGTCAGAGCCGCAACATGCGTTTCGGGCAGCCGGTGGGGTCAGAGTTCCGTAGGGCCCGGCGGCAACGGCCACCGGGCCCACGCGAAGCAACGCCTCCCGAGTTGGATGGCTCCTAGGTGCACGGTTCCGTATTGATGTCGATCTGGTTTCCGCGGATGACCGAGTTGTCGTTCCCGCAGTCCTTGATGCGCAGTGTGGACTCGGAGCCCGTGCGCACGGTGTTCAGGAAGCTGGCCGGCGTGAGGAAGCCGAAGCGATACGAGTCGCCGACGAGGTCGATGTCGTAGGTGCCGTTGTTCCCGGCGGTATTCTCGACCAGCATGTTCTTGTTTGAGCCGTCGATCACGAGATAGCCCGCATCGAAGTTGTCTCGCGCGTCGTTGCGCTTGCAAATCCAGTTCGTCGCGGAGAACTCGGCGCCGACTGCTTCGCCACCTGGCAGGATCGTGCTGGCGGCGGGCACCTTGCAGAAGATGATGCCGATGAAGCCGTCGTGGACGCGATTGCCCTGCAGCGTCCCGTCCTTGTCGCAAGCCCAGATGTTGAACAGCCCGTTCGACACGTCGTTGTTGGTGATCCGTGCTCTCTCGCCGTTGATCACGACGATGCCGTACGCCTCGGGGATCTGGCCGGTCTGCCACGCCGTGCTGGTGGCGATCTGATTGCCGTCGATCCACGCCCGCTCGCCCTCGTGAACAAGCACACCGTACTGGTACTCCCGAATCTTGTTGTTGCGCACGACCGTGTTGGGCGAGTCCTCGATGATGATCGCGGCTCCGCCGATCCCGCCGGCGGGCAGGAGCTCGAGTCCGGCGATCACGACTCCGCCCGCGCCCTTCACGTGCAAGGCGGTCTCGATGGCGTTGGCGTAATCGACGAGCGGACTGATGGTCGACGTGATCACCGCGCCCGCCTGGCCCTCAATCGTCACCGGTTGGGTGATGAGAACCCGCCCCGATTCGGTGTGGTTGCCGGCGGCGACGATCACCTTGCCGCCCGGGCCGGCCGCAGCGAGCGCGGCGGCGAGGCCGTCGGCGGAGCCGGCCGGAAGCGTCACGACGACCTGCGCGGCGATGGTGGCGCCGCCCGCTCCGGAGAGCTCGGCGAGCGGCTGGGTGGTGAGAGAGTTGTTCTTGCTGCAGCCCGTGAGCACGATCACGGCCAGGGCGAGCACGGACAGGCGGGTACGAGCGGACATTGCGTCACCTCCTCGGTCAACGGCAGGGGACCTCCCATGCCTGATCCATCCGCCGAGGGTGGTGACTGTGACGCGAGTTCTGATGGCGTGACCGAAGACTGGCCGTCACAGATGCGGCGGGCTCGGGATGTTGCATGGGAGGGCCTCCCGCCGAGCCACGGCGCCCCTCCCACGGCCGCCACCCCCCGCAGTGCCCCGGCAGGTCCGACTCCATCCACCCGAGGAAGCCATGCGCAGACTTCTCCTCCCAACGCTCGTGCTCATCGCCTTCGCCTCCGCTCCCGCGGCGGCCCAGAGTCCCGTGGTGCTCTCGGACGAGTTCAACGACGGTGTGTTCGCGCCTTTCTGGATCGCCACGGCACTCTCCTGCGGCTCGCCGATCGAGAGCGGGGGTCAGCTCGTGATGAACAAGACGGCTTCGTGCGCAGGAGGACTCCAGGTCGCGTCGGACCCGGGGGCGTCGCGCATCCGCGGCGACTTCGACGCCGTGGTCGACTTCGATCTCCCGTCGTTCAACCTGAGCGGGGCGCTCCGGGTGGCGTCCTTCGCGTTCCGTACCGTGGATGACGTCCACACGGCCGTCATCGAGCGATACAACCGCCAGACCGGGGACGGAGCACCCAACGCCTTCAACTACAAGGGTTGGATCGACGTCTCGCTCAACAGCAGCCCGGCTGTCGCATGGGCCGCGACGACGCACACGACGGGCAAGTTCAGGGTCGTGCGCACGGGAGGCACTGTCACGATGTCCTACTGGAGCGGGATGGCCTGGGTGACCCTGAAGACCGGAGCATTCCCGACCGATGACGTGTACCTGCTCCTGACGACCTCGAGCGGGACCTTCGTGAACGGAGCGTGGACCGCACGGTGGGACAACCTCTCCGTTACGGCATCGGAGACGGTGCCCGCACAAGCCGTCTACCTTGCCGACGACTTCGAGAACGGCGTGCTCGACACGCCACTCCACCCATTCACCGGGTGCGGCACGGTCACCGAGTCGGCCGGCAAGCTGCGCCTGGCAAACAACACTCTCTGTGCGGGCGGGGTGTCTGCGCGCGCGAGCAAGAGCGAGCTTCGCCTCTGCGGTGACTTCGACCTCTCCGTCGATCTGCGCAAGGTCGTGATGGGCACGCCCTCGACAGGGGGCTGGTTCTACACCGGAATCAGCCTCGGAGACACGACGTTCGTGCTCAACGGCAACCGAGCTGCCATCGAGTGGCACAATCGCTACGCAAACGGCGACTGCATGTTCACCTCTGCCGTGAAGTCCTGGGTCGGGAATCCAGCCAACTGTGTCTCGAGCGTCCGGGCGACGAACGCGACCGCCGTCCGCTTCCGCGTCCAACGCGTCGGATCGCGGCTGCGCATGTACCAGAGCCAGGGTGTCGCGTGGGTGCTGGAGCGCGTGTCCAACTTCACGACCCAACCGGTGCTGTTCGAGCTCTTTGCCGGCTCAGGGACGAGTGGGAATGCGATCGTCATCGACTTCGACAACCTGGAGGCGCGCGGCCACGCCGAGGACGAGGGCGCTCCCGTGCTCGTCATCCTGCCGGATGGGTCGTATGCCTGCCCGTCGGACGTGCCGCCGTTCTCGCCCGCCGACGCCAGTGCGAGCGGTGCGCCCGAAAACGGAGCGCTCACCATCACCGCCGAGGAGAGCGTCACGGGCGGTGCGGGGAGCGCGAGCGATCCAAGTTTCCTGCAGCGTACGTTTACCGTCAGGGACCAGTGTGCGCACTCGATCTCCGCGACCCAGACAATCACGGTCGCCGACGGCGAGGCCCCGGCGCTAACGCCGCCCGCCGCGATCACGATCGCGCCAGGGCCGGGAATCAGCGGCTGTGCGACGACGATCGCGCTCGCGGGCCTGGGGAGTCCCGCCGTGTCGGACAACTGCGGATCGCCCACGGTCGTCGTCAGCGGCAGGCCGCCGGACGACCTGTACCCCGAGGGCGTGACGACACTCACCTGGACCGCGACCGATGCGGTCGGAAACGTCACGACTGCGGAGCAGACGGTGAGCATCGCCTGTCCGCGCGGCAGGGTGGCTGGGACCGTGCTGCGCGAGTGCAACGGGACGACCGTGCCGGTCGAGGGTCTGGCCGTCGAGCTTCTCCACGCGGGCGACGTGCTCGCGACGACCGCGACGGCGTCGACCGGCGAGTACGCGTTCGAGGAAGTTCGCCTGGCGACCTACACCGTTCGCGTCGGCGTCGTGCCCGGCTACGCGGTCGACATCGACACCCGGCTGATCGCTCTTGAGACCGGAGCCGAGAACACCACGCTCGCGCTCGAGCCCTTCACGTACACATGCTTGCTCGCGGATGTCGCGGGCGCGGTGACCGCCACCTGTCATGCCGCATCGACACCGGCGGCGGGAGCCACCATCGACCTGTACCGGGAGAACGAGCTGGCCCAGCAGATCCTGGTCGCGACCACGTCGACCGACGTCGCGGGCGCCTACCGCTTCGACGACATTGCGCTCGGAACGTACGAGGTCGCCATCGTGGCGCCCCTCGGCTACGTGGCCACGCCGGCCGCGCAGGATGTCGTCCTCGCGACGCCCGATGGCCTCGTTGCGGCGCTGGGGATCGAGCTCGTCTGCCAGCCGATCGCCGCCCAGCCGCGCAGCATGGCCTACTGGAAGCACCAGGTGAACGTCTATCTCACCGGGAAGGGGCATGCGCAGGAGTCACTCGCCGACCTCCTGTCCTACATCGACCTGATCGTCGAGCGCTTCAACGAGAACCCGCTCAATCCGATCGCGCTGTATGACGCGGGCGCGGCGGGAACGGAGGACCGTCTGCGCGAGCTGCAGCGACTGCTCACGGTCAACCGCGGCGGCAACAAGAACCTCCGGGCGCGGCAGCACCTGCTCGGGCTCCTGCTCAACGTCGTCTCGCTCAGGATCTCGCAGGGCGAGGTGATCTCGGCCGACGGCGCCACCGTCTCGCAGGCGATCACCCACTGTTACACGATGGTCGCCGATGATCTCGGCTCGAACGACCAGACGGCGCAGGCGATCGCCGAGGCGATCAATGCGGGCGAGCAGGTCGCCGCGGGCCTCATCCCGCTGACGACGGCGAACATCACGTACCGCAATCCGCTCGGCGTGATCGCGCCCGCCGCGGGGTCGCTCGTGTTCGCATTCGACGGCGTGCGGCCGAATCCGTCGCGGGGGGCAATCACCCTCGCGTTCACGCTTGACCAGGACGAGGCGGCCCGCGCGGAAGTCTTCGATGTCGTCGGGCGGCGGGTCGCCGAGCACATGTGGCGGGAACTCGGGGCCGGGCGGCATGCGGTGGCCCTGCCCGGTCAGGCCGAACTCGGTGCGGGGGTGTATACGGTGCGCCTGACCCACGGAGAAAGGGCGCTTTCGGCGCGGTTTATCCGGATGCGGTAGCGCCACGCGGGGCTCGCTCCCCGCAGGGATGTGGCAATTCAGAATCGCGGCGCGCGGCTCCACCCCGGTGGGGCCGCGTGTTCGCGTGTTTCGTTGTTTGCGGAGTTGGCTGCAGCGCGCTATCGTTGGCGGTCCCCCCGATGTCCGAGCCGGCGCGCCGAGACCTCCCGTCCGCGCGCGGCCCATCGTCCGAGAGTGCGTCTCGTGATCCTACTCTTCGCCCTGCTGGTCGCGATCGGGACGAGCATCGGCACGCCCTCCGGAGCAGGTGCCGGGCCGCTCTTTCAGGACGCCGGCCTGCCGCCCGACTCGCTCCCGCCTGCGATTCGACGCGTGCGAAGGATGGACAGCTTCCAGAACATCCTCGAGTACGACCGGGCGGCGACGGCGCTGCATGACTCGATCCGTGCCCGCGGAGACACGCTCAGCTTCGCCTACGCGTGCGCGCTGGATGCACTGGTCGAAGCGAGCAACGTAATGGCGCGACACCTCGCGCCCGGGGCCCTGCACCTGGCGTATCGGGCGGTGGAACTCAAGCGCGCAACCATCAGTCCACGGCATCCGGAAGTCGCTCGCAGCCTGATGGGGCTCTCGCAGGTCGAGGGATGGGGCTTTGACCGTTACGAGCGGGCCGACTCGATCCTGCGCGAGGCGGAGGCGATCAATCGCGCCTGGTACGGACCGGATCATCGATCCGTCGGGCAGGTGTTGCGTCGTCGCGCCGATCTCCGATTCGCGGTCGACGATCAGCTGGGAAGTCGACGATTGGCGGAGGAAGCGCTGTCCATCTTCGAGGGTGAAGCGCACCCCGACACGAGCCTGATCCTGGCCGTGATGGTGCCGCTTGGCAACATCTGTGCCGCACGGGGTCGAAACGAGAGCGACATTGCGATCAAGGAGCGGGGGCTCGCCATGCAGTCCGCGTTCCGACCGACAAACCGTCGCGGGCACATGATCCTTCGACAGTATCTGGGTACTGCATTGCTCGACGCCGGTCGTCCTGCGGAGGCGCGCCCGCACCTCGTCGAGGCGGTCGCCTACTTCGACTCGCTGTGGGGCTCGAGTCATCTGAACACCCGGATGGGACGTGGTGTTCTCGGCACCGCCCAATTCTTGCTGGGGGACGATCGTGCGGCTCGAGAGTCGTTCGTGGCGGCGACGACCGTCGCCGGGGTCGAGGACCCTGATCACACCGTGTTCTGGACGCCGCTCATGTGGTTGGGAGTCCTCGATCTGGTCTCCGGGGATGCCATGCGCGCTCGCTCGTCGCTGGAACGGGCAGCTCACATCTGCCGCATCCATTATGGCCCGGATCACTCGAACCTGGCGATGACGCTCGAGACCCTGGTCTATTGCCTGCAGGCACTCGGAGAGACTGACTCCGCCCGCGTCCTGCTTCGCGAGGCGCAGGCGATCCGGCAGGCATCGCGGCTGCGGAATAACTGGCAGGGCTTCGATCCAGGAACAGCGCTGGCCGAAGGAATCCTTCAGCTCGATCGTGGAGACACGACGCAGGCCGTCCGCACGTTCGAGCGCCTCCTTTCGCAGGATGTATCGAGCTCGGTTCAGTCCCGGCGTTCGGCAGGAAGTGCGCGGCTCGCCATCGCGAGGATCTTGGCGGCGCGCGGCGCGGGGTCGGATGCGATGCTTCAAGCCCTCGACTTCGAGCGGTCCGCGCGGGCGGATGTCCAGGCCGCGGCTGGCGTCCTTCCCGAGCGACAGGCCCTGCAACTCGCCGCCGTTCGTGAGCGCGGGATCGATCTCGCTCTCGAGATCCAGTCGACGCAGGAGGCGACATCGGACGAGGTTCGCAACCGGTGCTTCGACGAGCTGATTCGATCCCGGGCGCTGGTGCTCGATGTCATGGCCGATCGTCGCGGGCGACTGTTCCGCGGAATTGCCGGGCCTCGAGGGATGGTTCCCGCCACGTGGGTGGCGGAGGGGAGCCAACCCGTCGTCAGAGCTCACAGGAGCGTCGGGGATGGCGAAGCGTCGGTCGAAGTTGCACGGATCCTGAGTCTCCATGAGGCGATCGAGATCGCCGAGGCGAGGGCGCTCGACGGAGTTCAACTTCTCGGGGAGACTCGGAGCGAGTCGCTCGAGGTCGGACTCGACGCCGTGCGCAAGGCGCTTCCTGCAGGGAGCGCGCTGGTGTCGTTCTGGCGCCGGGAGATCCCGGGGCCCCGGCTGTCGCATTGGTCCCGCCCCGCAGTCCCGATCGGGGGGCGATACGATGCGCTCGTCCTGTCGCCTGGGTCAGCCGCCCCCGTCATCGTCCCGCTTGGCGTGGCCGAAGACGTCGATCGCCGGGTACTGGCGTGGATTGAGGGCTGCGCCTCGGGCACAGGCGCCCCGAGTGATGCGCGCTGTGCCGAGGCGGGGGTCGCCCTGCGAGAGACTCTGCTCGATCCCTTGCGACCGCTGCTGGCAGAGGCAGGCCTGGTCTTCGTCGTCCCGGACGGGGCAATCAGCCGGGTTCACCTCGCAGCGCTCCCACAGCCGAACGGCGACTTCATGATCGAGGCTGGACCCGTGTTCCAGACCCTGGCCTGCGAGCGGGATCTCGTCGGCGAGCGTGGGCACGAGTCCAATGATCGCCGGCCGCTCCTGGCGATCGGTGGAGTTGACTACGCCGCGGAGCCCGATGAGTCGGGAAACATCGATGCATTCGCGTTCGCGCTATCCGAGGAAGACTCGAGGGTCGGGGACGAGCCGGTCTATCGCGGCGGGGCTGCGTGGTGTGGGGACGACGCGGCGAGACTCTATGCCCCGCTCCCGGGCACCCGGGCCGAGGTGCTTGACCTCGAGATCATGCAGCACGTGCAACCCGGCATGAGACGCATCCTGGGTGTTACCGGCAAGCACGCGACCGAGACGCGCCTGAAGTCTCTCGCCTCCCGCGCGGGGGCTCTGCATCTTGCGACCCATGGATTCTACTTCGACCCCGCGTGCACCGGAGCCAGCGGCGCCAGTGCACGCCTACATGGATGGGCCGCGGCCGCAGAGCTTCCCCTCATCGACAACCCCCTCACCCGCTGCGGCCTCGCCCTGGCCGGCGCAAACCGTCGCGCCGAGGCCGGCCCCGACGAGGACGACGGCCTCCTCACCGGCGACGAGATCGCCGCCCTGGACCTGAGCGGCGTCGAGTTCGTCGTGCTCTCGGCGTGCAACACGGGTCTCGGCGACGTGCTCGACGGCGAAGGTGTGCTCGGCCTGCAGCGCGCGTTCAAGATCGCCGGCGCTGGGCCTGTGGTCATGAGCCTGTGGCCGGTCGAGGATCGGATCGCGCGCCAGTGGATGCGGCACTTCTACGAGGCACGGCTGACAGAGGGCGTGACGACGGCGGAGGCGACGCGGCGCGCATCGCTGGCGATGCTGGCGGAGCGGCGGCGACTGGGGTTGTCGACGCGGCCTTCGAGCTGGGCGCCGTTCGTCTCGGTGGGGGTGGAGCGGTGAGATGCCGAACGGCGGGCGTGGTTCGGCTTGCCTCCATCGTCGCTCTCTTCGCCACGATGATGAGCCAGCCCGCGGGCGCTGCACGTCGTCATCCCGGGGGTGGGCTGCCGCTCGACCAGCTTCCGCCACAGGTGCGCGCCCTCCGGCAGGAGCCTCCCGGTTCGACGGCGGCCGAGTGGCAGCGCTGGAACGTGGCGTTCCACGACTCCCTGGTCGCGGCGGGGGACACCGCGTCGGTTCTCTACGCGTATGCCGTCGAGGGACTCGTCGAGGGGCTCCTGTCCGTGCAGGAGGTCTCGACCCCGGAAGCCCGGGAACTCGCCTGGCGGGCGCTCGCGCTCAAGCGAAACCACCTTGGGCCCGATCACGTGGAGATCGTGCGCACGCTCATGAACGTGGCCCTGGTCGAGTCCTACGGCTTCGAAGCGGACCGCGTCGCCGATTCGCTGCTGGCCATCGCGATCGGGATCCAGCGGCGTGTCGTCGGCGCCAAACCCGGCCCGCTCATGAGCGTCTTTGCGCAGCGGGCAGGCATGCTCATGGGCATCAACGATGCCTCCGCGCTGGCCCATCTCGACACCGTGATCGCGCTGGCGAGCGCCGCGAGTCCGCCCGAGTCCTCCCGGATTCTGGGCGCTGTCACGCTCCGAGGCGAAATCCGCGCCAACCAAGGCTACGTTGAAGAAGCCGTCGATGCCCAGCGTCGGCTCCTCGCCCACGCGATGCGGGTGCGGCCCGACGACGAGCGCGGGATCGCGATTGTCCAGCACAACCTGGGGTCCGCGCTGATGTTCGCGGGACATCCGGGGGAGGCTCTTGTCGAGATGTCGAGGGGACGTGACTACATGATTCGGCACCTCGGAGCGACCCACTACGAAGTCCGGACCTCGGAGACATGGGTCGCGACCACCTACTACCTGCTCGGGGATTTCGTCTCGGCGAGGCGTCACTTCGAGGCGGCGTTGCAGCGGGCACCCGGAGAGAGTCTCGCGCGAGGCGACCTTCTCGAACCGACCGTGGGTCTTGGAGTCCTCGAGCTCGATGAGGGACATCCAGTCCGGGCACGCGAGCTCATCGAGGAGGGCGTGCACGGCCTCGTTGCGCGTTCCGATCGTTCGCAGGCGTACACGGCCATCGCGCTGGAGTCGCTGGCGGCCTGCCTCGTGACATTGAATCGCCCGGACTCGGCGCTCGTCGTCCTCGAGTCGGCGAAGGAGATCGGTCGCCGCGAGTCCCCCGGGTGTGCCAACTGCACGTCGCCGGCACTCCGCATGGTGGAAGCGACCACTCTCCTCGCGCTTCGGGACACGACGCGTGCGATCGCGGTTCTCGAGTCAACGGTCGTCGAGGTCGAAGCCCATCCGGGTCGCAGGGTGCACTTCGCGTGGCAGGCGCGGATGGAACTGGCCCGGCTTGCCGCGGCGCGCGGGGAGCGAGACCGGGCTTTCGATCTCGCTCTGGCCGTCGAAAGCGAAGGAAGGACCGAGGTCATCGCGGCGATCGACGAGCTTCCGGATCGATGGGCCCTTCGGCTGGCCGCGCTGCGCACGAGTGGCCTCGGACTTCTCGGGGATCTCTGTGGCTCCTGGCCGGAAGCTGCCGGCCCCCGTGAGCGCGCGGTGTTCGATGAGGCCGTCCGTTCGCGGGCGCTGCTCCTCGACCTCATGGCCGGCCGGCGCAGCCTGGCGCAACAGCGCTCGCAAACCAACATCGCTCCGCTCTGGCACCGATGGGACACGGCGCGACGCCGGCTCCGGGAGTTCGAGGAAGAGCCGGGTTCCACCGCGGCGGACACCGCAACGGAGCGCACACGCCAGTCGCTCCTGCGCGAGCTCGACGTCGCCGAGGCGGATCTTGCGGCGCGTGCGAATGCGGAGCGAGCGATCGCGAGTCGTGGGGATACGATCGGCATCGACGCCGTGGCGCGAAGTCTCCGGCCCGGGGATGCACTCATTTCGTATCTGCGCCTTCGCCGTGGCGAGAAGCCACTGTGGGATGATCCCGGACGGGCTGGGGTTGCGGCGGATTCGTACATCGCGTTCGTGCTGCCGCAGGGGGCTTCCTACCCGCAGGTGTTCCGACTCGGCGACGCCGCGGCGATCGACCGCGCGGTCCACGTGTGGCTTGCGGCGTCGGACCCGTCGGCGTTCGCCTCGCAGGACAGTGCGAGCGACGACGCCGGTCATCGGCTCCGTTCGCGGATCTGGGATCCGCTCCAGTCGGCGCTCGGTGGAGTGCAACGGGTATTCGTCGTGCCCGACGCAAGCCTTGGTCTCGTCGATCCGTCGGGGCTGCCCGATGGCCGGGGTGGGTATCTCGTGGAGGGCGACCTCCACATCGCGATGCTTGGCTGCGAGCGGGATCTTGTTGGGGTGCGCGGACCACGAAGCGACGCGAGGCGACCCATCCTCGCCGTGGGCGGCGTGGACTACCGACAGTTGGGTCGCCCTCCGGCGGAGATGGTGAGCGCAGCGTTCGTCGAGGACGTTGGGGCAGACAGGACGCTGACCTACCGTGGCCCGCGCTCGACCTGCGACCGACTGGGAGACGTCGAGTTCGAGTTCCTGCCCGCGACGCTGTCTGAGGTCTCCGATCTGGATCGGAGCGCGGCCCGGGCGTCGCCGCGGGTTGCGATTGCGTCGTTGCGCGGAGCCGACGCCTCGGAGCCGAGGATCAAGGCCTTGGCCCCCAGGGCAGGCGCGCTGCACCTGGCGACGCACGGATTCTTCACTCCACAGGCCTGCGCCGGTGGAGTCTCCGCGGCGACTCGATCCCGTGGCGTTGCCACCTCGGACGAGCACGCGCTCGTCGACAACCCCCTCACCCGCTGCGGTCTCGCGCTGGCCGGTGCCAACCGTCGTGCGGATGCCGGGCCTGACGAGGATGACGGGTTGCTGACCGGCGACGAGATCGCCGCGCTGGACCTGAGTGGCGTCGAGTTCGTCGTGCTCTCGGCGTGCAACACCGGCCTCGGCGACGTGCTCGACGGCGAAGGTGTGCTTGGCCTGCAGCGCGCGTTCAAGATCGCCGGTGCAGGGCCGGTCGTGATGAGCCTGTGGCCGGTGGAGGATCGGATCGCGCGGCAGTGGATGCGGCACTTCTACGAAGCGCGGCTGTCGCCCGGCGCCACGACGGCCGAGGCGACGCGTCGCGCGTCGCTGGCGATGCTGAAGGAGCGGCGGCGGCTGGGGCTGTCGACGCGGCCGTCGAGCTGGGCGCCGTTCTTGTCGGTGGGGGTGGAGCGCTAGGGTTTTGCGCCGACCTCGAACGGATACTCGATCGGGATCTCCTGCTCGGCGCCGTCGGCGGCCGGGCCGACGGGCTTGAGACGAAGCACGTACTTCCCCGGCGGGAGCTTCGCCCCGTCGTGGCGGAGGAGCACGCGGGCCGTCCCATGAAAGTCCTTCCATGGCGCGCGGACCTTCGACAGGATGCGGCGACTTTCCGCCGACAGCAGCTCGAGCGAGACCAGTTCCTCATCGGCGATCTCGAATGTCGGTTCGATCCGCACCACGAGGATGTCCGACTCTCGGGCCGGGCGGAGTGGGGACTCGCCGTCCTCACCCCCCCGGGTGGCCGAGAGGAGCATGGGCTCGTCCTTCGACAGCAAGCGCACTTGCCAGGTCTCGGGCCGGTTCGCAGCGGGGACGGCTGGGGCAGGAGCGGGGCTCGATGTCGGAGTGCCCGGAGACGGTTCGATCGTCGGCTGCGTCCCGGGTGCCGGCGTCGCACCGGGAGCAGGTCGCTGCTCCGGCCCTTGCGACACCGGCGCAGGCGCTGGTCGTTCACTCAGCGGGCCGCGGAGCGCGAAGACGATCGCCGCCGCTGTCGCGAGCGCCGAGTAGCCGCCGAGCAGGAGCTGGGAGCGGGATTTGCGCGGGGCTGCCGTCGTGGCGACCGGCGGACTCACCGGAGGCGCAGGGACAGGCTCCCGCGTCGCGATCCGGAGCAACCTCCCCTCGAGGGCCGGCTCCGGAGCATCAACGTCGTCCGCCTCCTCGCTCAGCTCCTCCGCCAGGCGCCGAATCCGTGCAAGCCGCTCAATGTCCTCGCCGCAACTCCCGCAGCGCGCGAGGTGTCGCTCGACCGCCCGGGCGGTCGTGGGTGGCAGCGCATCACGCTCGCGCGGCCAGCGCGCGAGGATGTGGGCGGGGATGTGACCGAGGGACTGCTCCGCTGTCACCGAGTTCACCTCCGCATGCAGCTCATCCAGTTGGGAGCGGCAATGGGCGCAGGTCGCCGCATGCCGGTCGACCTGAGCCGCCTCCTCGTCCTCGACGAAGCCGAGGGAGTGCAGCATCAGGAGGGTCTCGTCCGGGCAGGCGCCGAATCCGGGCCGGTTCATGGCCTGATCCCCTTCATGCACCCTCCCGGCCCGACAGCCATTCGTCCATCAGGACGTCGATCCCCAGTGCGTCTTTGTGACTCCGAATCGCCTTGCAGCAGCGCGAAAATCGCTGCCGGACGGCCTGCGAGGTCGAACCGAGAGCAGCGGCGATCTCCTCGTACGTCCGGCCGGCCAGGCGCAGCTCGAAGATGGGCAAGTCATCGGAGCGCTCTTCGCGAATCCACTCGAAGATGCAGAGCACCATCACCTCGAACTTCTCCGCTGGGATCCCCGCCGGAGGAGTCGGCAGATCGATGGGCTGCCCGTCCGGGCCGCCGCTGTCGAGGGACGTGTGCGACTTCTTCTGCAGCCGCCGGTACTCGTTGGCGGCCGCCCAGCGGGCAATCCGGTAGACGAGCGCCATCGGATTCGGCGCCTCCCGGTGCCGACGATAGCGCAGGTAGCGCAGGATCGCCTCCTGCGCAACGTCATCGGCGGTCTCGGGCTGGAACCGCGGATACAGTCGACGCACATACCGCACGATCCGGCCCCAGGCCATCGCGCAGAACAGGTCGTCGGGATCCAGCGGCATCGGCGTCTCCTCCCGCGCCGGCGACGGGAATCGCCGGAAGGGGGCCAGGTGAAGGCGCAACGTGGAAGCGGGGGGATGGCGAATCGGGGTGCGAGAAGGACGGTACCGCCGCGGCGAGCAGTCGCGCAAGCTTCGATGGTTTCTTTTTCCATCATTGTTTTTCCGGTCACGCCGGTCAGGTTGGGGAGACATACGGACGGAGCTTCCATCACCGGCCTCGAGCGAGGGCCCGGGAGACGGGGCCCCGGAGTCGAACGGTCCTCGATTCAAGCCCGGTCCTGTCGGGGGGCAGGTCACCGGGTCGAGAGGACTGTTCGGCTGCGGGGCCTCGTTCGAATTCGGTCCCGAGGACGACGAACCGCCCCGGGCCAGGTTCTCCAGGGGCGGTCGGACCTCCTCGGCGGAAGAAGCTTTCCGGGCTCAGGCTCCGCGCTTGCCACTCCCCGCGCCACCGCCACCGCGCGGCGCGCCCGCCGCCCCGCGCATCTTTCCGCCTCGCATCTCGTCCATCGTCTTCTGCTGTGTGTCAGTCAAGAGGCCGCGCATTGCGAGGCGGGTTGCGACGCGCGACTTCGCGGCGTCGGCGCGCAGTTTCGCCATGCGGTCGATCGTGGCGTCGATCTGCGCCTGGCTGGGCATGTCGGCGCGCATCAGCTTCTTCATGTCGAGCCGCGCCTCGGCGAGGCCGCTCTTGATGCCGATCATCTTCCGATCCTGCGCGTCGCGCAGGTCGGCCATCTGGTCCCTCTGCTTGTCAGTCAGGTTCAGCTTCTCCATCATCTCCGCGCGTCGGCCGCCCATGCGGCCGTGTATTCCGCCGCCGCCGCCGCCCATGTTGTCGTGCATCGGGGCCATGTCCGGGCCGGACGGACCGTGCATCGCGAGGGGGCCGTCGCCGAACTCGTCGAAGTCACCGAACTCGTCACCTTCGATCTCGATCTCGAACTCACCGCCGTCAATCCACGGACCGCTGAAGCCCGGCTCCTCCGGCGCCTGCATCTGCGCCGTTGCGATCGGTGTGCCGGCGAACAGCACGAATGCGGCGAGGGCCGCGAACATCGCAAGGCCGGAGGCGACCCTGCGGCCGGAACGGTTCCACTCGAGGATGGTCTTCATCGTGTTCCTCCACGCATCCGGCTCCGCAGCCGGACGGCTGGTCGGGCTGCGGGTCAGGGCGCGCCGGGCGCGCCGCGGTCATCGCGGTCGTCACGCCGATCGCCGGGGAAACGGTTTTCGAACTCCTTCAGCCGGGCGCGCTGCTCGGGCGTCAGCACGCGGTCGATCTGCACGCGCGTGCTCTCGCGCACCGCGGCGTAGCGCGGGCGGGCGGCGTCGAGGATGCCCTCGATGGTGGTGTGCTGCTCGTCGCTCAGGTCGAGGTGCTGCGTCACCAGGCGTTCCATCGGCGGGCGGCGCATCCCGCCGCGACCTGGGGCCCCGCGGTTGCCGCGCTCGCGCCGACCCCGGGGAGATCCGGCTTCGAACTCGTGCCCGCCCCTGGCGGAGAAGTGCGGCGGGCCCTGCCGATGGTGCATGAACGCGACCGCGCCGAGCGCGCCCACGGTGCCGCCGGCCACGCCGAAGAGGAACGCAGCGACGAGGCCCAGGATCCACTTGCGCTGCTCGCTCACGATCGACCTCCGCTGTCGCCCGGGGCGGCGCTGTCGCCGGCCTCGTTCGACTCCACAGATCCGGCGGAGCCGGCGTCCGTTTCCGCGTCGCCCACCTCGAGCAACGACTCCATGAGACTCGCCGCATCCGAAGTGACGAGTTGTTCGCTCGTCGTCGTCGCGCTCGTTCCGCCCGACGACCCGGTGATCGACTCCACCATGCTCCACCCCGTGCCCAGCGCCACAACAAGCGTCGCGGTGGCCGCGGCCAGCGCGGCCGGGCGGGTGAGCCAGTCGAGGAACGCCTCGATGCGGGGACGCACCGGCGCCGGCGTGTCTGCCGCCGCGAGTCGCGCGCGCACCCGCGCCCACACGGCCGGGTTCGGCTCGGCCTGCACGGAGGCGAGCAGCGCCGCGAGGCGACGATCGTCGTCGCTCATCGTCTCGCCGCCGCGCTCGTCGGGCTGCATCGCATCGTTCACGTTCGCTCCTTGTGGGCGGCTCCGCCCAGCATCTGTCGCAACGCCTGGCGCGCCCGGAACAACCGCGCCCTGATCACGTCCACCTTCACTCTGGCCGCCGCGGCCGCCTCCTCGTAGGAGAGCCCGAGGCGATCGCGCAGGAGAACCGCTTCTCGCTGTTCATCGGTCAGACGATCGAGGGCGGCCTCGAGTTGCGCGAGAAGTTTCTCGCGGTCGAGCGCCGCGTCCCACGAAGCCGTCGGGTTCACCGACAGGCCGCGCGTGGCCAGCGGGTCGAGGTCCTCGGGTCGCCCGCCGTCGAAGCGGCGCCGCCGCAGCTCGTCGCGGCACAGGTTCGCGGTGATCTGCAGCACCCAGCTCTTGAGGCTCGCCTCGCCGCGGAAGTTCGGCGCCGCGGCATGGATGCGCAGGAGCGCGTTCTCGACCGCGTCGTCGGCCTTGTCCGCGTCGCGCAGCAGGCCGCGCGCCAGCGTGGTCATCGCCAGCCCGTGCGTGCGGAACACCTCGCCCAGGGCGTCGAGATCCTGGCGCCTGAGGCGTGCGATGAGTTCCGTCTCGGTCCGCGGGTCCAGGGCGCCTCCTCAGGGTCGATGGCAGGACGAGTGAGTGCTCGCGAAGTTACGGGGCCGACGGGCGTGCGTCCACGTTCGGCCGCGCGTTCCCGGCCGGCTGGGGTAGGATCGCGCGCGAATCCCCGGTCCGGCCATGTCCCCAGCGAAAGGAGCGCCCCCTGCGCGTCGATCTCGCCCTGCGCCGGACCGCACTCGCCCTGGTCGCGCTCGTCGCCCTGCGGGTCGCGCTGCGGGCGGCACACCTGCAATGGGACTTCCGCGTCTATCACGCCGCGGCGCGGGCCGTGCTCGAAGGGCTCGACCCGTACTCGCTTGACGCGCTGAGCGCGGTCGCCGGCCGACCGATTCTCCTGCCGTTTCTCTACCCGGCCGCGGGCCTCGTCTGCTTCCTGCCTTTCGCCGGCCTGTCGTTCGCGACGGCGGCCGTGCTCTGGGTCGGACTCAAGCTGCTGCTGCTCGGCGGGCTCGTCGAGCTGGTTCGCCGCACCTGGCTCCCGACCGTCGACCGCCTGTGGATCGCGCTCGTCGCGGTCTTCGGTGGTGCGGCCTCGGCGCTGGTCGACCTGCGCTCCGGAAACGTCGCGCTGCTCGAGACGGCGCTGTGGATGGCGGGCCTGGCCGCATTCACGGGCGGACGGGCGCGCGTGGCGGCCGCTCTGTTTGTCGCCGCCGCCGCCTGGAAGGTGTGGCCCGCCGCGTTCCTGCTCCTGTTCCTGCTGCCGCTCGCGGGTCGACGCGCGCGTCCCGGGCTCGCCGTCGGGGGCCTTGTTCTCGTAGCGCTCCTCGTCGTGGCGCCGGGCGCGCTCGCTCCGTGGGGGGGCTTCGCGCCGCGGGTCGGTGTGCCGGGTGCAGCATTTCCGGTGGGGAACGCGAATCCCTCGCTGCTCGCCGCATTCGAAGAGTGGGCGCGCGCGTGGACTCCGTCGCCCCACTCGCCGGCGCCGGCGGCGTGGATCGCCTGGGCCCTGGCCGGCGTGATCACGGTCGCGTTGTTCCGCGGCGCGATCGCTCGCGCGCTTCGTTGCGGCGCGGCGGGCGAGTTGGCCCTGCTCGCCGGGGCGGGCATCGCCTTCCTCCACCCGCGACCCATGGCGTACGGTTGGGTGGGCGGAACGTTGTGCGCGTTCGCTCTCGCTGCACCGCGCCTCCGCGGCCCGATCGAGCCGGTGGGCCTGGGTGTGTTGCTGACCGCGCAGGGCCTGGCCGTCGCGGCGCTCCATCCGTGGACGGGCGGGGTGACGACGCTCGGGCCGCCGCTCGGGGTTCTCCTCGCCCTCGGGCTCGCGCGGTGGCGGGAACGCACACCGTCTTGACGGTCGGCGCCGTCCCACTTCACCTCTGCGCTCGTCTCTGGTGCGAGCGTCATCATCTCGAACCGGGAGGCCCCGCCGTGCAGCGACTCGTTGTCTCGTTCCTCGTCCTGATCGCAGGCGTCGCCGCGCCTGGCGCGCGCGCCCACGCCGCACCGGCCGGTGTCATCACCGGAGCCTCCTCGAGTGCGCCGGCCGCCGCCGACACGGCCCTGTTCGCCGGCGGCTGCTTCTGGTGCCTGGAGACCGCGTTCGAGGGTCGTCCCGGCATTCGTGCCGCGGTCTCGGGATACAGCGGCGGGCACAAATCGAATCCCAAGTACGAGGAAGTGGGAGCCCACACGACCGGTCATCTCGAGACGGTCGCCGTGGTCTTCGATGCGAAGAAGGTGACTTACGCGCAGCTGCTCGACCTGTTCTGGCACTCGGTCGATCCGACGCAGGGCGACGGGCAGTTCTGCGACAAGGGCGATTCGTATCGCTCAGCGATCTTCTGGCGGAACGACGCCCAGCAGAAGGCGGCGCTCGCCTCGCGGCAGGCGATCGAGAAATCGGGCGCGCTCGGCGGTCGACCGATCAAGACCCTGATGGTGAAGGCTGGACCGTTCTGGCCCGCCGAGGAGTACCACCAGGACTTCTATCGCAAGGATCCGGATCGCTATCACTCGTACCGCGAGGGCTGCGGGCGGGATCGTCGCCTGAAGGCGCTGTGGGGCGACAAGGCGGTGAAGCCGAACGTGCACTGAGATTCCGTCGTGCAGATTGCACGACGGGGAGCTCGTCACGGGCCGGTCGCTAAAGCCTCGACGCTGGCGCGTCGATACATGGGCAGGAGGAGTACCGCCATGCCCGTCCGCCCGTGCCGTTCCATGTCGCTCGCACTCGCCCTCATCGCCGCCGCGACTCTCGTCGCGCCGGCGAGAGCTGACGTGCCCGATCCGCGTTTCTGCTCGGCCGATGCGCGCATCATCGCCTCGCCCGACGGCGCCACGCCGTTTCGCGTCACCCTGCGCGATGCCGCGAACCAGCCGCTCGTCGGCATGGTCGCGATCCTCGACTTCACGGCGAGCCCGGGTGTCTCGCTGTGTGGCACGGCCGATCCCGACCATGACGGACGCCTGACCGCGATCACCGGCGTCGGCGGCGTGGCCGAGTTCGCCGTGCGCGCCGGAGGCTCGAGCCCGGCGCCGGTGCGCGTCGCCACGGCGATGTTCGACGTGGCCACCACGACCTTCACTTCGCTGGACCTGGATGCGGACTTCGATGTCGATGCCGACGATCGCGCCGCACTCGTCGCGCTGTTCGGCACGAGCGGACCGACCGGCGACTTCAACGGGGATGCCACGGTCGACGCGAGCGACCAGGCGCTGCTCGACGCAGGATTTGGCGCAGTCTGCGGCGCCGAGATTCCGCCCCCTCCGCCGCCGCCCCCGCCGCCCCCTCCGCCGCCACCGCCCGCCGAGCCGCAGTTCTCGTGGGGTGGCGTGAAGGCGATCTACCGCTGATATGGCATGACCTCTTGTCAAGCTGGTCCACACGCGACCACCGCTCCGGCGGTGGTCGCTGTGTTTTGGGGAGATGAGCTTCTGGAAGGACGGACGCGGAAGTCGCCGACGGCGTGTCACTCTGATATCCG
>JANPEF010000061.1:0-107411 GCA_031431875.1 Candidatus Eiseniibacteriota bacterium
GCCGGCCACCGGCTTCTCGGTCATCGGGAAGCGCAATCGCAAGGTCGAGGGCCGCCGCAAGGTCACCGGCCAGGCGATCTACGCCGACGACCTGGTCTTCCCGCGGATGCTCCACGCGAAGATCCTGCGCTCGCCGCATCCCCACGCCCGGATTCGCGAGATTGATCTGAGTGCCGCGCTCGCCCATCCGGGCGTGATTGCGGCGTGCACGGGCAAGGACTTCCCGGTGCCGTTCGGCATCATCCCGTGGACGCAGGATGAGTACGCGCTCGCGCTGGACAAGGTCGCCTACGTGGGCGACGCGGTTGCCTGCATTGCCGCGGTCGACGAGCGCACCGCCGCCGAGGCGCTGGCGCTGGTGCGCGTGAAATACGAGCTCCTGCCCAACGTGCTCACCATCGACGATGCGCTGGCTCACGACGACGACGCGCACAAGGTCAATCCGTTCGCCAAGCACGGCAACATCTCGAAGCAGGTGACGCTCACGTTCGGCGACGTCGACGCGGCGCTGGCGTCCTCCGACATCGAGCTCGAGCAGGAGTTCTTCTACGCCGGCTCGACGCACGTGCCGATCGAGCCGCACTGCGCGATCGGCGTGCCGGAACTCAACGGCGTGATCACCGTCTACTCCTCGACGCAGGTGCCGCACTACCTGCACCGCGACCTGGCGAAGGTGCTGCGCATCCCGGCCGATCGCGTGCGCTTGATCCAGCCGTCGGTGGGTGGCTGCTTAGGCGGCAAGTCCGAGGCGTTCTCGCTCGAGTTCTGCGTCGCGTTCCTCGCGCTCAAGACCGGCCGGCCGGTGAAGATCCTCTACACCCGCGAGGAGGTGTTCTACGCGCACCGCGGGCGGCACCCGATGCGGCTCCACTACCGCGCGGGCGTGACGAAGGACGGGATGCTCACGGGCGTGAAGTCGAAGATTTATCTCGACGGTGGGGCTGCCTCGTCGTTCGGGCTGGTCACGACCTATTACTCCGGGCAGCTGTTGACGGCGCCGTATCGCTTCCCCACCTATGAATTCGACTCGACGCGGGTGTTCACCAACAAGCCGGTGTGCGGCCCCAAGCGGGGACATGGCTCGGTCCAGCCACGCTTCGCCTTCGAGTGCATGATGGACATGCTGGCCGAGAAGGTCGGCATGGACCCGATCGAGATGCGGCGGAAGAACTCCATCGGCGACCACGTGCGCACGGTCAACGAGCTGCGCGTCACCTCCAATGGATTCCTCGAGTGCCTCGACAAGGTCGAGGGCGCCTCGGGCTGGAAGGAGCGCTTCCGCAAGTTGCCGTTCGGGCGCGGACTCGGCGTCGCCGGATCGATGTACATCTCGGGCACGAACTACCCGATCTACCCGAACGACATGCCGCAGAGCGCGGTGCAGTTGCGCGCCGATCGCAGCGGGCGGGTGACGATCTTCTGTGGCGCGTCGGACATCGGGCAGGGCTCGGACTCGATGCTCGCCTACGTCGTCGCCGAGGAACTGGGCGTCACGCTCGAGTCGATCCGCGTCGTCGCCGCCGACACCGACCTCACCCCGGTCGACATGGGCGCCTACTCGAGCCGCGTCACCTTCATGGTCGGCAACGCCGCGCTCGACGCGTGCAGGAAGTTGAAGAAGTGGGTGCAGGAGGCGGTCGCCGAGGCGTGGGAGGTGCCCGCGCACAGCGTGTGGCTGGCCGGTGGAAAGGTCGGCACGTGGCAGGACACGGCGCGCACGATGACGCCCGCCGAGGCGTTCGTGCTGGCCGAGTCGAAGTTCGGCACCCTGGGCTCGGTCGGCTCGTACAACACGCCCAAGGACGTGCACGGCGCGTACCGCGGCGGCACGATCGGCGCCTCGCCGGCGTACTCGTTCACGGCGCACCTGGCCGAGGTCGACGTCGATGTCGAGACCGGCGTCGTCGAGGTGAAGAAGATCTGGGTGGCGCATGACTGCGGCCGCGCCTTGAACCCGACGCTGGTCGAGGGCCAGATCGAGGGCTCGACCTACATGGGCTTCGCCGAGGCCCTGATGGAGGAGCAGGCGTACAGCCCGACCGGCCTGCACACGGGCCCGTCGCTGCTCGACTACCGGATCCCGACGTCGCTCGACTGCCCCGAGTTCGAGGCGCACATCGTCGAGTCGGTCGACCCCGAGGGGCCGTACGGTGCCAAGGAAGCGGGCGAGGGCCCGCTCCACTCGTCGGTGCCGGCGATCGCGAACGCGATCTACGACGCAATCGGCGTGCGCCTGACGGTGCTGCCGTTCTGGCCCGGGCGCGTGCTCGCCGGCCTCGCCGAGAAGCGCGCTGCCGGCCGCGCGTGGAAGGGCGTGCTCTGATGCTCCCGCTCCCGCGCTTTCGCCTGCTGCGCCCGCGCTCGCTTTCCGAGGCGCTCGATGCGCTCGCGCGCAATGGGGCCGACGCCGGGCCGACGGTCGCCAATGCCGACGCGTGGGGCTCACGTCCGGTGCGCCTGCTCGGCGGCGGAACGGACCTCGTGCCGAACTTGAAGCACGGCTTGCTGGATGTCGAGATAGTGGTAGCGCTGAAAGCGCTACCGGGTTTGAGGGATATCCTGTCCGGCGAAGCCGGACAACTCAGGATCGGCGCGCTCACCTCCATCGCCGGTGCCGCCTCCGATTCCGCCGTTGGCGGGACATGGCCCGCGCTCGCGCGCGCATGGGGACAGATCGCGGGACCGCAACTGCGCGCGATGGGCACCGTGGGCGGCAACCTCTGCCTCGACACGCGCTGCACCTACTACAACCAGACCGCCCACTGGCGCGAGGCGCTGGGCTACTGCCTCAAGCGCGACGGCACGAAGTGCCACGTCGTCCCCGGCGGCACGCGCTGCGTTGCGGCGATGTCATCGGATGGCGCGACGATGCTCGTCGCCCTGGGCGGCACGGTCGTGCTGAACAGCGCCGCGCGCGGCGAGCGGGTCGTGCCACTCGCCGACTGGTTCGCGGGCGAAGGCCGGCGCAACATCGTGCTCGCCGCCGACGAGATCCTGACCGAGGCGCGCGTTCCGGCTCCCGTGCCCGGCGCATTCGCGGGCTACCAGAAGCTGCGGGCGCGCAACGCGATCGACTTCCCGCTGCTGTCGGTCGCGGTGGCGGGAACGGTCGCGCCGGACGGGACGCTGGCCACCGCACGCGTCGTGGTCGGCGCGTTGGGTGCGAAGCCGCGCGAGGTGACCGGGCTCGATGCCCTCGCGCGCGGGCAGCTGCCGACGCTCGAAGTGTTCACCGCGCTCGGCGAGGCGGCAAAGAAGCAATGCAAACCGCTGACCAACATCCCGGTCGATCCGGACTGGCGCCACGCGATGGTGCCGGTGCTGGTGCGCCGCGCGTTCGCCCAGGCGCTGGGCCTGCCGGCCGGGCCGCCCATCCTCGAACCCGTTCCCGCGTGAGGCGCGCATGACCGACCCCTTCGTCCTCGACCGCGACGTGCCGCGCGCGCTCGTCCAGGTGCGCGCCGCTCGTGTGCCGGCGGTGCTCGCCACGGTCGTCCAGGTGACGGGCTCTACGCCACAGAGTCCGGGTGCGAAGCTGCTGGTGCTCCCCGACGGACAGCAGGCCGGGACCGTGGGCGGGGGCGCCCTCGAGCACCGCGTGCTGGCCGACGCAGCGGCGTTGCTGGCTGCGCCCGATGCCCCCGCGACGCAACTGCTGGCGATCAACCTGACGACCGAACTGGGCATGTGTTGCGGCGGGACGATGAGCGTGTTCCTCGAGCGCGTGACCATGCCCGCACGGCTGGTCGTGCTGGGCGCGGGGCACATCGCGCTGCCGCTCGCGCAGTTCGCGGCGGGCGTGGGCTTCACCACCGTGGTCGTCGACGGGCGCGAGGCGTGGGCCGACCCGGCGCGCTTCCCGGCCGGCACGCGGGTGATTTGCGACGAACCCGAGGCAGTCGTCCACGAGCTGGTGCTCGATGCGGACACCGCCGTGGTCGTCGTCACCCACCACCACCCGCTCGACCAGGCGCTGGTTCGCGCGCTTGCGGGCTCCCGGGCCGGCTTCTTCGGGCTCGTTGGTTCGGAGTCGAAGCGCAACAAGTTCGTCATGCGCCTGCGCGCGCAGGGACTGAGCGACGAGTCGCTGGCGAGGCTGCGCTCGCCGCTCGGCGTCCAGATCGGCGCCGTCACGCCCGAGGAGATCGCGCTGTCGATCACGGCCGAGCTGGTGGCGTGGCGCCGCGGGGTGCCGATTGATGATGGTATGCCCATACGCGCGAAGCGCGTACGAGAGAGCGCGAGCGAAGCGAACGCTTCGATGGAGCGCGCGTGAGCTTTGGCGCGATCTTGCTGGCGGCCGGATCGTCCGACCGCATGGGCGCCCCGAAGCCGCTGCTGCAGATCGAGGGGCAGACCTTCCTCGAGCACATTCTCGACCGCATCGACTCGGTGCCCGAAATCGACTCGACGGTCGTCGTCCTCGGTGCCAAGGCGCCGCTGATCAAGGACACGGTCGAGCTGGGGCGCGCTGTGGCGATTCTGCACCGCGGGCACAAGCTCGGCATGTTCTCCTCGGTGCGCGCGGGTTTGCGCGCGCTGGTGCGCAGGCAGCCCGACCTCGAGGGCGCGATGATCGTCCTGGTCGACATGCCGATGGTGCGCGCCGAGACGTACGCCGCCGTGGTGAACGCCTACCAGGTCGATCTCGATGACGCCGTCCTCGCCGCCTACGAGGGCGAGGCGGGGCACCCCGTGCTGCTGTCGCGCTCCCTGGCATACCGCCTCGGGGACACGGCCGCGGCCGATCCGGCCGAGACGACGCTCGCCGACTTCCTCGTTGCCCATGCGGAGCGGCGGCGGTTCGTCGACGCGAAAGATCCGGCGGTGCTGATCAACATCAACACGCCCGACGCCTACCGCACGCACCTGGGCCCGGACGCCGCGGGCAACGGCCTGTGAGCGAGACGACCGATCCGCTCCTCGCCTGGCGCGACGAGTTCCCGCTGTCGCAGCGCACGCATCACCTGATCGCCCATTCGCTCGGCGCCATGCCGCGTCGCGCCCGCGCCCGGGTCGCGAACTACCTCGACACGTGGGACGAGCGCGGCATTCGCGCCTGGTCCGAGGCGTGGTGGATGTTGCCGATCGAGGTGGGCAACGTGCTCGCACCGCTGATGGGCGCGCCCCCCGGCTCGGTCACGATGCACCCGAACGTGACGCAGGCGCAGGCGACGGTTCTGTCGGCGATCGACTTCCAGGGCGGGCGCGATCGCATCGTGTGCACGGAGCTCGATTTTCCGTCCTGCCTGTACTTGTACGAGGGGCTTGCGGATCGTGGTGCCAGGATGACTCGCGTCGCCTCTGGCGACGCAGTATCTATCGACCCGCTTCGCGTAGCTGACGCGATCGACGAGAAGACCGCGATCGTCGCGATCTCGGGCGTGATCTTCAAGAGCGCGGCCCTGGTCGACATCGCGCCGATCATCGCGGCCGCGCACCGTCACGGTGCGCCGGTGCTGCTCGACGCCTACCAGTGGATCGGCACGGTGCCGATGGACGTGACCGCACTCGGCGTCGACTACCTGACCGGTGGCTCGGTGAAGTACCTGTGCGGCGGGCCCGGCGCGGGCTTTCTTTACGTGCGGCCGGACTTGCTGTCGTCGTTCCGCCCCAGGCTTACCGGCTGGGTGGCGCATCCCGAGCCGTTCGGGTTCGACGCCGGGCCGATGCGCTATCGCGACGACGGCCTGCGCACGCTGTCGGGTACGCCGCACATCCCGTGCCTGTACGCGGCGCGCGCGGGCTACGAGATCCTGGGCGAGATCGGCATCGACGCGATCCGTGCGAAGTCGCAGCGCCTGACGTCGCGCATCGTCGCGTTTGCGCAGGAACAGGGCTGGCCGGTGAACTCGCCGCTCGAGGCCGCCCGGCGCGGCGGCTCAGTGTCGCTGGGCGTTCCCGAGGCGGCGCGCGTGCAGGCGGAACTCGACCGCCGCGACGTCCTGTGCGACTGGCGGCCCGGCGTTGGCGTGCGCCTGGGCCCGCACTTCTACACCAGCGACGACGATGTCGAAGCCGCGCTCGCCGCGATGAAGGACATCGTCGACCGGATGCGCGCCGGGGTGGCGTGAGCCGCCTGATCGACATCTCGCCCGCGATCGGCGTCGGCGCGCCCGTGTACCCCGGCGACACGGAGCTGTCGATCGATCTCGCCTTCGATCCCGCCTCCGGAGACTCCGTCACCGTCTGCCGCGTCACGCTGTCGCCGCACACCGGTGCGCATGCCGACGCGCCCATGCACGTGGGCGCCGGGCCGGGCGACGCGGCGTCGCTGCCGCTGGATGCGTTCTGGGGACCGTGTGTGGTCGTTGCGGTGCGCGGGGTCGAGGCGATCGGGGCGGGGGAGGTGGAACGCGCGCTCGCCGACACCGGCGGCGCGGTCGAGCGCCTGCTCGTCCGCACCCAGGATGCGGCGTACGCGACCTTCCCGGAGCGCTTCCCGCACTTCACGGCCGAGGGCGCGACAGCGCTCGCCCGGCACCCCGGGCTGCGGCTCGTGGGGATCGACACGTTCTCGGTCGACGCGGTCGACTCGAAGGACCTGCCGGCGCATCGCGCGCTGTTCGGCGCGGGGATCGTGCTGCTCGAGGGACTCGATCTGTCGAACGCCCCTCCGGGGCAGTATGAGCTTGTCGCGCTGCCGCTCAAACTCGTCGGGGCGGATGCGAGCCCGGTGCGAGCAGCGCTGAGGACGCTTTAGCGCGCGGACCACTCCAGAGGGCGTGGGGGTCCCTGCGTGCAGGCTCCTCGGGGGGGCGCCACAGGCTGGCCGGCGAGCGGTGCGCATGGTAGCCTTGTCCGGCCACGGCACTCTGGGATGCCCGGTTGCGGCACCGCAGCCGCGTCATGAGCCGTGCGGGAGGAGGGGGGAATTCCATGCGCCAGATCAAGACCTGCCGCGGGCATGTGCGGACTCTCGTGGTGACGATCCTGGCCTGCGCCGCGATGCCGGCCGGCGCGGAGACCTGGGGCGTCAAGACCAAGGATCCATTGTCGTCGCCCCCCTCGACCCTCTTCCGGGTCGTGTCCGGGTCGGTGCTGGCCGTCGGCGAGATCAAGCTCGCCACGGTTCCGATCGATGTGGACGGGCTCGCCGTGCTCCCCGGGCCGACCCTGCGTGCCTTCGAGGTTCAGGGAAGCCCGCTTGGCTCGCGACTCATCGCCATCGATCCTGCCACGGCCGCGGCAACAGCCATCGGGGCTCTCCTCCCCGGACGGAACATCCGCGGAGCTGCGCACGGGGGCGGCGGGCGCCTGCTCGCGCTCGACGCGGCGACGAACGAACTCCTCGAAGTAGACGAGACGACCGGAGCGATCATCGGCTCCGCAATGCCCCTCACTCTTCTCGGTGTTCCGTTCGACCTCGGCGATGGCTGCGATCTCGTGGAGTCAGCCGGGGGCCAGTGGATCGTGGTCGGCGGAAACGCGTTCTACTCGATCGATATCGGATCCGGCGCCCTCACCGCTCTGCACGTCGACGCCGCGCTGGCGCCGGACGGGAGCGCGATCTTCCTGGCCGGGTTGAGCTGGGGGGATGATCTGGGTGGGGAGATGCGCCTCGCGGGCTACGACATCAATGGTGATGAGGATCTGTTCACCTACGATCCGACGGCCGGGTTCGCCCGCACGCTCGCCCTCGGAAACATCCTCCCTGTGTACAACGCGGGGCGTGGTGATCTCGCCAGCCCTGCCGTGATCACGACCGGCGTGATTCCCGTGCCGGAGGCTGCGGATGGGCGCATGAGGATCGCTGCATGGCCCAATCCGGCGCGTCACGCGGAGACGATTGCACTGGCATTGCCGCTCGACGCCTGGGCGGAAGTGACCGTGCACGACGCGTCGGGCCGCTTCCTGCGCAAGGTCGCCGGCGGAGCCTACTCCGCCGGGAGCCATGTCGTGCGCTGGGACGGGCGCGATCAGGACGGCCGGTCACTGTCGAACGGGATCTACTTCCTCCGACTGCGCTCCGGCATGCGCTCAGTCTCCTCACGTTTCGCCGTCGTGCGCTGACGCCGAGCCGCCGTCGCGAGGCGGGTCGTCGTGCCCCGCCAGCGCCTCGTGTGTGATCTCGAGCGCGAGTCCCGAACTTTACCGCCGAGGCTGCGGGGGAGCTGGCGTGCGCGCCCGTGCTGCGCCTGGTCGGGCCCGACACCGTCTCGGTCGACGCGGTTGCTGCGCCCGGGCGATACGAACTGGTCACGTTACCGCTGAAGCTGGTCGGGGCGGATGCGAGCCCGGTGCGAGCGGTGTTGCGCAGCGACTAGACCGGCCTCCGCACCACCACCACGGTCACGTCATCGTCGAACGCGCGGCGCGTGCCGTGCTTGCGCAGCCGGTCGAGCAGGTCCTCGACTGCGGCCCTTGCCGGACCAGCTCGCCACTCGAGCATCCACTGCCGTACGCCTCCCTCGCCGAACGGTTCGCCGCCGTCCTCGGTTCCGCGTTCGATCACGCCGTCGGTGAACAGCACGAGCATCGAGCCGCGGTCGAGGTGTGCGAAGCCCATCTTGTAGGTCGCCTCGGGCAGTGGCCCGAGGACCGTTCCGCCGATCGAAAGTTCGTGGAAGCCGGCCTCGTCGAGCAGCAGCGGAGCCGGGTGTCCGGCATTGACGTAGGCGAAGTTGCCGTTCTTCTCCAGCTCGCCGGTGACCGCCGAGATGAAGCGCGTGGACAGGCTGCTGCGGTGGATGACCTTGTTCAGCTTCTCGACGATGCGGTGGATCTTGAAGTCGCGCTCGATGCCCATGCGCAGGCCGATGAGCACGTCGCGGGCCTGGAGTGCCGCGGGCAGGCCGTGCCCGGAGGAGTCCGCGATCGTGAGTCCCAGCGTGTCGGCGTCGACCGCCGTGAAGTCGTAGACGTCCCCACCCACGGCCGTTGCGGGAACCGACGCGGCGTACACGTCGTAGTCGGCGAACGCGACGGTCGGATCGGGGAGAAGGCTCATCTGGATCGCGCGCGCCTGCTCGAACGTGCTCTCGAGGCGGCGGCTGTGGACCTGGCGCGCGAACGCATGTTCGATCCATGTGCAGGCGAAGGAGAGCCGTTCGATGGTGGCAGGATCCAGCGGCGCGTCGGCGGGGGCGGTGTCGAGGTCGCCGAAGGCGAACAGAGTCTCGCGCTCGCCGTCGACGAGGCTCAGCCAGGTGACGCCGAGCGCGGTCCGGCCGATCCACACGGGATGCTCGGCGTCTGGC
This sequence comes from Candidatus Eiseniibacteriota bacterium, assembly GCA_031431875.1. Classification (GTDB taxonomy): domain Bacteria; phylum Eisenbacteria; class RBG-16-71-46; order RBG-16-71-46; family DASYSL01; genus JANPEF01. The sequence goes on from JANPEF010000061.1 coordinate 9,201, forward strand.
TCGAAGGGCACGTCGGCAGCGGCTGCGGCCACCACTTCCGCGATCGAGGCCGCTTCGTCACCCCAGGCATGGGACAGGCGATACCCGTCGCGCGTGCGATCATAGAGCTGGACGACGCGCCAGCCGAGCAGGCCTGCGAACTGCTCGAGCAGGCGTGGGCCGATGCGCTCGGCGAGCGGGCGCAACGTGAGGCCGGCCGGGATGCCTTCGAGCACGGCCTCGATGCGACGGTAGAACTGCTTCGGGTCGGGCAGCGTGTCGTTGCGCCGGGTGGCCGTGCCGATGGAATCGCTCGTCGTTCGCGCAGTCATGTCGGGAAGGCTAGCAGGCGCAAGCGGATGCGTCCATGACCGCCGGCGTCAAGCCGGTGGATCGGTTGCCGCAGCGTCGTGTCCCGCCCTTGCATGGAGCAGGTGATCCAGCACCGACAGTCCCCACGCCAGTTGTCGCTCGTCGATCGTCCACGGCGGCGAGAGCGTGAGCGTGTCGCCCTCGATCGCGCCGGGGAGCACGATCAGCCCCGCGGCCAGCGCCTCGTGCGTGATCTCGAGCGCGAGTCCCGACGAGGCGAGCACGAGCCCGGCGAGCATGCCGCGCCCACGCACCTCGCGCACCAGGTCCGGATACGCGAGTGCCAGCTGCGCGAGCCCCTCGTGCAGTCTTGTGCCGACGACGGCGCAACGCTCGACCAGGCCCTCGTCGTCGATCACGTCGAGCGCGGCCAGCGCCGCGGCGCAGGCGATCGGGTGCGCGTAGAATGTCGAGGCATGCAGAGTCTCGCCACTCCAGGGTGCGGCGGCTTGCCACGCGTCGGCGTCGGCGGCGTGCATGAGCACGGCGGCGAGCGGCATGCCGCCGCCGAGCGCCTTGCCCACGCAGACGACATCGGGCGTGACGCCGGCATCGACTGCCGCCCAGAGAGCCCCCGTGCGACCGAGTCCGCTGTAGATCTCGTCGACGATGAGCCGCGCCCCTGCGCGACGCGCCAGCTCGGCGATGCCGGGTAACCACTCGGGCGGTGGCACGTGCTCGCCGCCGCGACCGAGGATGGGCTCGACGAGAATGCCGCCCACGCCGCCGGTGCGGCGTTCGGCGTGTTCGAGAATGCGGCCCGCCTCGCGCACGCAGGCGATCCCGCATGCGGGGTAGGCGAGGCCCAGGTCGCAGCGCGAGCAGCGGCCGTAGGGCGCGAAGTGCGTGCGGCTGCGCGATAGCACGGCGCCACCGACCTCGAACGGATCGCGGAAGCGGCCCCAGCCCGTGACCTCGAGCGCTCCGAGGGAGACGCCGTGATAGCCGGCGGTGAACGCGAGCACGCCTTGCTTGCCCGTGGCGAGGCGCACGGTCTTGAGGGCCAGCTCGACCGCCTCGGCGCCCGACTGCGCGAACAGCACGCGCGCGTCGGCGAACGGCGCGAGCGCGGCGAGGCGCTCACCGAGAGCGACGCGCGCGGCGTGCGGATGCACGTCGCCGAAGCCGTGGACGAGCGTGTCGGCTGCGGCGTGGATCGCGGCGACGACACGCGGGTGCGCGTGGCCCACGGCGGCGGCGCCAAAGCCCGCGGAGAAATCGAGGTAGCGATTGCCGTCGACATCGTCGACCAGGGCGCCGCTCGCGCGGGACCAGACCGGGGGCCGGTCACCGCGGCCCAGGTTGTGCGCGGCGGGGGCCTCGGCCGCCCGCATCCGCTCGAGCAGGGCTGCGCTGAGCGGTCCCGGCGGGGGCGTGCGAACCTGCCCCCGCAATTCAACCGGGCAGAGCGCGTCGGCGAGCCTCGGATCGAGCGGCATCGTGCGTTCCTCGAAGGACTTCCGGGCGTGACGCCCCGCGAAGTCGCGTGCTAGACTCGGCGGGTCCGCCGGGCTCGTGGCCCGTCCCCGATCCTCTTCCTGCCGGAGATCCCGATGGCAAAGGTCGCCCCGCAGCAGAAGGCCGCTTTGCGGCCGGTCGCGCCCGCTGACGATCGCGCGGGGCTCACCGACGCCGAACTCCTCCGCCTGTACCGCCTCATGTACACGTCGCGCAAGACCGACGACAAGGACATGACGTTCAAGAAGCTCAACCTGTCCTTCTTCCAGATCTCGGGCGCCGGCCACGAGGCGTTGCTGGTCGGCGTCGCGCAGGCGATGAAATCGGCCTACGACTGGTTCTTCCCATACTACCGCGACCGCGCGCTGTGCCTGGCCCTCGGCATGACGCCCGAGGAGATGCTCTCCCAGTCCGTCGCCGCGGCCGACGAGCCCGCCTCGGGCGGCCGCCAGATGCCGTCGCACTGGGGGCACAAGGCGTACAACATCGTCTCCTCGTCGTCGCCCACCGGCACGCAGTTCCTGCAGGCCGTCGGTTGCGCCGACGCCGGAGTCTACTACGCCGGCGAGCCAGCCCTCGCCCAGAAGAACGGCGCGTTCAAGTCCGACGAGGTGGTCTTCGTCTCCTGCGGCGACGGCACCACGAGCCAGGGCGAGTTCTGGGAGGCGCTGACGACCGCGTGCGTGCGCCAGCTCCCGGTCGTCTTCGTCGTCGAGGATAACGGCTATGCGATCTCGGTCCCGGTCGAGGTGCAGACGCCGGGTGCCAACATCCTGTCGGTCGTCGCCGGCTTCCCCGGCCTCGCCACGTTCGACGTTGACGGTTGCGACCCGGTCGCCAGCTACGCGGTGGCCCGCGAGGCCGTGAGTCGGGCCCGTCGCCGCGAGGGACCCAGCCTGATCCGCGGCACGGTGATCCGCCCCTACGCGCACTCGATGTCCGACGACCAGGCACTGTATCGGCCGAAGGCCGAAAGAGACTCCGAGCTCGAGAAGGACCCGCTGCGTACCTTTCCCGCCCAACTCATCGCCTGGGGCGTGGCCACGGAGGCCGACCTCGAGGCGATCCGCAAGGAGTGCGAGGCCGCGGTCGACGCCGCCGGCAAGATCGCACAGCAGAAGGTGCAGCCCGGTCCCGAGACGGTGATGTCGTTCGTCTACTCGCCGACGATCGATCCGACCGGCCCCGCGTTCGAAGCGACGGCCGTGCCCGACGGCGAGCCGACCACGGTCGCGACGCTGATCAATCGTACGCTCAGGGACGAGATGCGGCGCGACCCGCGCATTCTCGTGTTCGGCGAGGATGTCGCCGATGCGTCGCGCGAAGAGATCCTGCCCGAGGTCAGCGGCAAGGGCGGCGTGTTCAAGCTCACGCACGGCCTGCAGCGCGAGTTCGGCGGGCGGCGGGTGTTCAACTCGCCGCTGGCCGAGGCGAACATCGTCGGCCGCGCGATCGGCATGGCGGTGCGCGGGCTCAAGCCGGTGGTCGAGATCCAGTTCTTCGACTACATCTGGCCGGCGATGATGCAGATCCGCGACGAGCTCGCGATGATGCGCTACCGCTCGAACAACACGTTCGCCTCGCCGATCGTCATTCGCGTCGCCTACGGTGGGTATCTCAAGGGCGGTGCGCCGTATCACTCGCAGTGCGGCGAGTCGATCTTCATCCACTGCCCGGGCTTGCGCGTCGTCATTCCGGCCACGGCTGAGGACGCGACGGGCCTCCTGCGCACCGCGATCCGCTGCGACGATCCGGTGATCTTCCTCGAGCACAAGCATCTGTATCGCCAGCCCTACGCCAAGTCAGCGTACCCCGGCCCCGATTACATGGTGCCGTTCGGCAAGCTGCGGGTGGCGCGCGCGGGCACGAAGCTCACCATCGTGACCTATGGTGCGCTCGTCCAGCGCTCCCTCTACGCCGCGAGCGACCTGGCCGACGAGGGCATCGACTGCGAGGTGCTCGACCTGCGCTCGCTCGCGCCGTGCGACTGGGACGGGATCTACGCCTCGGTCAAGAAGACCGGCCGCGTGCTCGTCGCCCACGAGGACTCGCTCACCGCAGGCTTCGGCGGGGAGATCGCGGCGCGCATCGGCGCGGAGTGCTTCGAGTTCCTCGACGCTCCGGTGGAGCGACTCGGCGCGCTCGATTGCCCGGTCGCCTACGCACCGCAGCTCGAGGACATCATCCTGCCGCAGAAGGACCACCTGGTCGCGGCCGCGCGCAAGCTCGCGGCCTACTGATCGCCGTCGACACGACGCAAACGGAGGCCACAGCGCGATGAACCTCGAGCCGGTGCTGACCCACGAGCCGATCCGCCGCCTGCCCGGCGCCACGTTCCACGCGCGCCGCGAGGCCCTCCTCGCGCAGATGACCGCCCTGGGCGGGGGCGTGACCGTCGTCCGCTCGAACCCCGAGCAGACGCGTTCGCACGATACCGAGTTCACCTATCGCCCCGACTCGGACCTGTGGTGGCTGACCGGCTTCGCCGAGCCCGACACGGTCGCGGTGTTCAGTGACACGCATCCCGAGCATCGCTTCGTGCTGTTCGTCCGCCCGCGCGATCCCGAGAAGGAGACGTGGAACGGGCGCCGCGCCGGTGTCGAGGGTGCGCGGCGCGACTTCGGCCCCGATGCGACCTATTCCATCGAGGAACTCGATGGCGTCCTTCCGAAGTACCTGGAGACGTCACCGACACTCTGGTGGACACCGGGGATCGAGCGCGCGTTCAACGGACGGATGGATGCCTGGCTCGCTGCATCCCGGCGCGTGCGCGCGCGCTCGGGCAAGGGGCCTTCCAACGTCGCCGAGCTGGCGATGCTCACGCACGAGGCGCGCCTGCACAAGACCGCCGAGGAGGTGGCACTCCTGCAGCGCGCGGGGGACATCACCTCCGAGGCGCACAACGCCGCACTCGAGGGCACGCGCCCCGGCATGTACGAGTACGAGGTCGAGGCGCTGGTAAACTACGTGTTCCGTGCGCGCGGCGCGAAGGCGCCCGGCTACAACTCGATCGTCGCCGGCGGGGTCAACGGGACGATCCTGCACTACACCGAGAACGAGTCGCGCCTGGCCGCGACCGACCTGCTGCTCATCGACGCCGGCGCCGAGGTCGAGGGTTACACCGCCGACGTCACGCGCACGTTCCCGGTGGGGGCGCGCTTCTCGCCCGCGCAGCGCGCGGCGTACGACGTCGTGCTCGCCGCGCAGGAGGCGGCGATCGCGGTGATCCGTCCGGGGGCGCTGTTCGACGACGTGCACCATGCGGCCTTGACGACGCTGGTCGAGGGGCTCGTGTCCCTCGGCGTCCTGGCCGGCCGGGCCGAGGAGCTGATCGCGCAGAAGGCACACCAGCCGTTCTACATGCACAGGACGAGCCACTGGCTCGGGCTCGACGTGCACGACGTGGGTCTCTACGTCGACGGGAAGGGCAAGTCTCGCCCGCTCGAGCCGGGGATGGTGCTCACCGTCGAGCCGGGGCTCTACTTCGGGGATGGCGGTCCGACCTACGATCCGCAGTACCGCGGCATCGGCATCCGCATCGAGGACGACCTCGTGGTCACCGAGGGCGGCTCGCTCAACCTCACGGCGGCGGCGCTCAAGAAGGTCGCCGACGTGGAGGCGGCGCGCGCCCGCGGGCTTCAGCGCGAGAGGTCGGCGCTGCCGGTCTAGTTCGACTCGGGGGTGGCGATTTCGCGCGGCCCCGCCCACACTCGCATGACCCGCCGCTGCCGCGTCTCGAGCACCCGCAGCGCATGGTCGTCGCCCAGCGCGACGACGTCGCCGACGCGACCGATCCGGCCCAGGCGATTCTGCACGTAGCCGCCCACCGTCACCGCCTCGTCGGGATCCTCGAGTCGCAACTCCAGCAGGTTTACCAGGTCGGCCAGCGCGTAGCCGCCGGCGACGCTGTAGGCACCGCCGCCCAGCGCGATGACCGGCGCGGCCTCGCCGGCGTCGAACTCGTCCTGGATCTCCGAGCCGATCAACTCCTCGAGCAGGTCCTCGAGCGTGACCAGCCCGCTCGTCCCACCGTACTCGTCGACCACGATCGCCTGGTGCAGGCGGCGCGACTGGAACTGGCGCAACAGCACGTCGGCGGGCGAGGCCTCGGGGGTGAACAGCGGCTCGCGCGCGACGCGCACCAGATCCTCCGAAGTGTCGAGCCGCCCGGCGCCCGCGGTCAGGTCGCGAATGTGGACGATTCCCAGCACGTCATCCAGCGCTCCGCGCACCAGCGGGTAGCGCGTGAAGCCCATGCGCCGCGCCGCATCGAGGTTCTCGGCCAGCGACACCGTGACGTCGAGGGCGACGATGTCGGCGCGCGGCACCATGAACTGGTGCGCGCGCTTGCGCGTGAACTCGAACGCACGCTCGACCAGGCGGCGGCGCGTGTCCTGGTCGCGACCGCCGGCCAGCGATTCGGCGAGGATCATGCGCGCTTCCTCCTCGGTGTGCTGGCCCTCGCTGCCGGCGGCGGTGACGCCAAACGGGGCGAGCAGCGCGCGCGCCGCGCCGTTGAGCAGCGTGATGAACGGGTAGAACAGGCGATAGAACGCCTGCATCGGCCGCGTCACGGCGAGCGTCGTCTCCTCGGGCTTCCAGATGGCGAGGCTCTTGGGCGCCAACTCGCCGACGACGATGTGCAGCACCGTGATCACGGTGAACGCGCCGGTCACCGCGATGCCGTGCGCGAGCGGCGCGGCCCACGCCCCCAGCTTCGACAAGCCGGGTTCGATCAGCCCCGCGAATGCGGGCTCGCCGACCCAGCCAAGGCCCAGCGAAGCGAGCGTGATCCCGAGCTGGCAGGCCGAGAGGTAGGCGTCGAGCTGGCCCACGATCTTCTCGGCCGCCGCGGCGGTCGTGTTTCCCGCCCGCGCAAGCTGGCGCAGGCGGGTGGCCCGCACCTTGACGAGCGCGAACTCGGTGGCGACGAAGAAGCCATTCAACGCGACGAGGAACAGCGCGAGCAGGATCATGGCGTCAGGCGACCAGGGAGCGGGTGGGCAGCGCGGTCTCGCGCGCGGTGGGCGCGGTCTCGGCGCCGGACGGGCCGGCGGGCTCGACGCGGTACGCGCCGGCACCCGGACGGAAGCTCACCGCCTCGACGAAGCGCGTGTCCTCGAAGACGACGGCCGCACCATCGTCGGCCGCGTAGCCGGGAGCGAGCGTGCCTTCGGCGACGAACTGGTGGTACAGCGGGCGACGCGTGACCTCGCTGTCGTAGTGAGGGCAGAAGCTGCCCTCGAGAATCCCGAGCAGGTGATGGAGCGGTTTGAGCGCCGTGGGATGGAACGAGTCGGTCACGCCCTCCTCGAACCAGCACAGGCCGCCGGCCGACACACCCGCCATGACCGTGCCCTGCTCCCAGGCGCGGCGCAGCAGCGCGTCGACGCCATGCACCCCCCAGATCGCCGCCAGGTTCGCGGTGTTGCCGCCGGTGACGAAGATCAGGTCCTGGGCGAGCACGAGCGGGGCCAGGTCCTCGTGCTCGCGGTTGAACAGGCGCAGCACCGACGGCACGCAGCGGCGCTCGAGGAACGAGCGGTGAAACGCCTCGATCACCGGCTCGGCATCGCCGCCCGCAGTCGGCACGAGCAGGACGCGCGGATGCTCGCGGCCCGTGCGCGCCAGCAGGAAGTCGTCGAGCGCGTTGCCGGGATCGGTGCGGAAACTGCCGCCGCCGATCGCCACGATGGTGCGGGCGTTCGTCATCGCGTCTTCCCTCCATGGAACGAGAGCACGTGGGCGGCCGCGGCCCTCCCGGAACGGACGGCCGCCTCGATCGTGGCGGGCAGCTCGCTCGCGGTCCAATCGCCCGCGACGACCAGGCCCGGCCGCCCCGTCGTGACCGCGGGCCGGGCACCGACTGAGACCGCATCATACGACGGCGTGGCCCGCGGTTCCTTGACCACGCGCGCATCGAGCGGCGTGGCCGTCGTGAGATCGTAGGCGGACAGCGTCGCCCGTGCGGCCTCGACCACGCGCGCGACCGGCTGGGCGACGAGCGTGCGGGCGGCACTGGCGACCACGGTGATCGCGTGGCGACCGTCGCGGGCGCCCACGAGCGCGCTGCGGTCGAAGGCCCAGTGGAACCCGGGTCCGCCGCCGGCGGGGGGAGCCACGAGACCGACGACCGGCGCGGTGAGCACCGGCCGGTCGAACCACAGGGTCACGGTGACGATCGGCGCGGAGGGCACCGCGGCCGCGGCGTCGAGGCTGCGCGCGATGTCGGGCCACGCCGCGGCGACGAGCTCGCGCGCCTCGGCGGCGGGCACGGCGAGCACGACGTGAGGCACGTCGAACGTGCGACCGTCCTCGAGCGTCACGCGCTGCGCCCCGTCGGCCGCCGGGCCCACCGCCGCCACCGCGTGCCCGAGGAACGCCTGCCCGCCGCGCGCGGCCAGCACGGCACCGACGGGGGCAACGAGTTCGCCCAGGCCGACGCTCGCCAGGCCGAGCGCGGCATCGCTTGCGGTGCCGCGGAATGCGTTGACGACCGTCGAGAAGAGAAGCGCGGCGGGTGCGCGGTCGGGTGTTTCGTTGATCGCCGCCTCGGTGAGCGGGTGCCAGAAGAAGCGACGCACCGTGGGCCCCGCAGCGGCGCCGAGCGTATCGAGCCAGCGCTCGACGGTCGCACCCGGCGGCGGCGGCGGCGCACTCACCAGCGCGCGCGCCAGGCCGATGCGCTCGCCGAGCGGAATGCGCGTCCAGCACGCGAGTCCGAGCGCGAGCCCCGCGCGGCCCAGGGCACCCGGAGCGGTCAGCCGGCTCGTGCGTCCGCCCAGCTCGCGGTACTCGAGATCGAGTCCGTCCTGGAACGCGACCAGCGACGCCGTGCCGAGGCGCGCGAGCAGTGCGCGCGTTTTCGCGTAGCAGCCGAGGAACACGTGCTGTCCGTTGTCGACCGGATCGCCGAGCCGCGGATCGGGCCACGAGGTCGCGCGGCCTCCCCACGTGCGGCGGGCCTCGAGCAGCGTGACGCGCGCGCCGGCGTCGCTCAGCGCGACGGACGCGGCCACGCCCGCCCAGCCGCCACCGATGACGATCGCGTCGTTCATCGCCGGTGGCCCAGCACACCGAGCCCGCGCAGTGCCGACTCGAGGCGCGGCAGGCGGACGCGCGTCGTCCACGTCCGTGCCGGATCATCCTCGAGCCGCGTGAGCACCGCCTCGTAGACGCGCCCCATGCCCAGGGCCGGCGCAAGCGCGCGTTCGGCGCCGGGCGGCACGGCGGTGCGAGCCGCGGCGAACGCGGCGCGGGCGCGGCCGGCGAGGGCGCGGGCGACCCGGCGAAACGCAGGAGGCATGTGCGCGGCAGCCAGGTCGTCGAGGCCGAGGCCGGTGGGGCCGAGGTCGTCGGCAGGCACGTAGAGGCGGCCGACGCGCGCATCGGCGGCGACGTCGCGCAGCACGTTCGTGCGCTGGAGGGCGACGCCGAGCGCGATGGCAAAGGCGCGCGCATCCTCACGTGCGAAGACCGGAAGCGCGGCGAGCCCCGGGCCGCCGCCCACCTGGCGACAGTACTGTTCGAGATCGGCGTCGTTCACGATGGGCGGGGCGGCGGCGTCGGCGGCGAGCCCGTCGACGAGCCCGGTGAGGCCCTCGTGCAGCAGGCCGTCGAGCGGCGCGCCGAGTGTGGCCCAGGCGCGGGCGACACGGCGGGCCGCGAGCATGCGCGGCGCGCCGGCAGCGAGGGCTGCGACTTCGGCGCGGGCGGCGTCGACCGCGGCGCACGCGATCGCTGCGTCCGGTGCCTCGTCAACATCGTCGTCGAAGGCGCGGCATAGCGCATGAAGCGCGGCGAGCGCCTCGCGTCGCGGCGCCGGCAGGAGCAGGAACGCCGGGGCGAACGACGAGCCCGCGGGCCCGCCGGTTGCGCGTGCCCGCACCGCGCGGAGGGCGATGCGCGCGCGATCACCGCCGCCCAGGGAAGGGCGCGTGCGGAAGGCGCGGGGGCCGAGCGCGCGACTGCGCTCGAGAATCGTGCGGCCTCCGGCGTGCACGGCGGCGAGCCATGGGCCGAGTGCGCGAGGCGCGCTCATCACCAGCGGCGCGGCATCGTCGAACAAGCGCGCCGTGCGGGCGATCGCATAGGCAAGGGCGCGCTCGTCGCCCCAGCGGCCACGCTCCTCGCGCGGCAAGTAGCAACGCCCGCGCGGCTCGTCGCGGGAGAGGTCCTGCCAGTGATTGGCGAGCTGGAGCGCGGTGCACAGGCGATCGGAGCGCTCGGAGTTCTCGGGGTCGGTGTCGCCGGCAGCGGCAAGCACGAGGCGCCCGACCGGCTCGGCCGAGTCGCGGGAATACGACAGCAGATCGTCCCATGTGTCGTACGCGGGCTGGACCAGGTCGCGCTCGAACGCGTCGAGCAGGCGCGCGAAGAGGCTCGTGTCGAGGCCGAGCCCGGCGCGTGTTGCGGCGAGCGCCGCGAAGATCGCGTCATCGCCGTGCCAGCGGCCATCGGGACCAGGCGGGAGCGGTGCGGGCGCCTCGAGCCGGGCGCGCAGGGCGGCAAGAGCCGCGCGGCGTGCGGCGAGCGAGCCACCGCCGGGTTCGTCGGCGACGTCGTCGGCGCGGCGCGCGAATGCATAGAACGCGGCCAGGTGCGGGCGCATGGCGCGGGGGAGCAGCAGCGTGGCGACCGGGAAGTTCTCGGCGTGTGCGGCCGCACTGCGGCGACAGGCGTCGTAGGCCGCGGCGAGCGCGGCGGACGGCGCGGGGGACGGGACGACGGCATCGGGCGGCACGGCCGCAGCGTAGCCGACACCCCCGGCCCCCGCAGCGGAAAATGCGCTGCCCCCGCCGGGAAGCCGTGCTAGCGTCCCGGCCCATGAGCGCCCCCCGAGCCGTCCGCGTCCTCGCCACCGTCTTCGCTCTCGCCGGCGCCCTTGCCGCGCGGCCGATCCCGTCGTCCGCGGCCGATCCCGCAGCGGGCACACTGCGCGAGGAGGGCACGCGCGCGCGCCTGCCCCGGCCGCCGGCGCCGATCGTCGCCGCCTTGCCCGCCGGAGCCGACGTCGAGCGCTATCTCAACATCCGCTCGGCGGGGATGCCCGACTGGTCCGCCTCGGGACGTCGCCTCGCGTTCCGGACGGCGATCACCGGGCAGAACCAGGTGTGGATGGTGGATCGCGCCGGCGCATGGCCGACGCAGGTCACGTTCGGGACCGAACCGGTCGGCGCGTTCGCGTGGTCGCCGGTGGACGACGATCGCCTGATCTTCAGCCGCGACGTCGGTGGCAACGAGCGTCGCCAACTCTACCTTGCCGACGTGGCGACCGGAGCGGTCCGCCGCCTCACCACGCGCGACGACGTCATCCACAACTGGGGCGGCTGGTCGCGCGACGGCCGCCGCATCGCCTACACCGCGAACGAGCGCAACCAGGCGTTCTTCGACGTGTACGTGATGGACGTCGAGAGCGGCGTCGCACGGCGCATCCTCGAGCGCGATGGGGCGATGTACGGATCGGGATTCACGCCGGACGGCACGCACTACCTCGCCGCCGAGATCCGCTCGAGCCAGGACATGGACCTGTGGCTGCTCGACGCGGACGGGACGCCGGCGCCGCGACGTCTCACGCCGGAGGACAACGCCGCGGCCTACGGAGATGCGGCCTGGATGCCGGACGGAAAGAGCCTCCTGTTGATGGGCAACCGCGATCGCGAGTTCGCCAGCCGGGCCCGGCTCGATGTGGCGACCGGCGGGCTCGCTTACGCCGACTCGCTCGCCTGGGACCTCGAGGAACTCGCGCTGTCGGACGACGGCCGGATGCTCGCGACCGTGGTCAACGAGGACGGCCGCGGGCGGCTCGTCGTGCGCGACCTGCGCCTGCGCAGCGCGGACCAGGCGATTCGTCTGCCCGAACTGCCCGACGGCACCGTGACCGATCCCGTCTGGTCGCGCGACGGCACCCGCCTGGCGTTCGCGCTCAGCGGCCCGCAGCACCCGTCGGATGTGTGGGTGTTCGATCGCACGGCGAGCACCGTGACGCGCTGGACCGACTCGTGGACCGCGGGCATTCCGCGCGCGACGTTCGCGGCCAGCCGGCTCGTGCACTTCGACTCGTTCGACGGGACGCGCATCGCCGGCTTCCTCTACCTGCCGCCCGGAACGAGCGGACCGGTGCCGATCGTGTTCAGCGTGCACGGCGGACCCGAGGAGCAGGCGAAGGCCGTGTTCTCGCCGCTCATCCAGTACTTCGTGCAGCGCGGCTTCGGTGTCTACCAGCCGAACGTGCGCGGATCGACCGGCTACGGGCGCTCGTTCGCGCGCCTCGACGATGTCGGGAAGCGCCTCGACTCGGTGAAGGACCTGACCGCGGCCGCGCAATGGCTGGTCGCCCAGGGAATCGCCGAGCCTGGCCGCATCGCGGTCAGCGGGGGATCGTATGGCGGGTACATGACCCTCGCCGCGCTCGCGTTCGATCCCGGGACGTGGGCGTGCGGGGTCGACATCGTCGGGATCTCGGACCTGCGCACGTTCATCGCCAACACCGGCGCCTGGCGCCGCAACCTGCGCGCCGCCGAGTATGGCGATCCCGACAAGGACGGCGCGGCGATGGATGCCGCCTCGCCGATCCATCGCGTGGCCGACATCCGTGCGCCGCTCATGGTGATCCAGGGCGCAAACGATCCGCGCGTGCCGCAGTCCGAGGCCGACCAGATGGTCGCGGCGTTGCGCGCCCGTGGCGTGACCGTCGACTACCTGCTCTATCCCGATGAGGGGCACGGCCTGGCCAAGCTCCCCAACCGCATCACCGCCTACACGAAGATGGCCGATTTCTTCACCACCCACCTCAAGCCCGCGGTGTCGGCGACGCCCTGACGCCGCTGCAGGCCGCGCCATCGTGCAAAGCGCCTCGTCATCGGGGCCGTTCGGGGCCGCGCCGGGCTTGGTCCGGCGAGGCACCCGCGTTACAATTGCGGACATGGTTCTCCCCGCGGAGGTCGCTCGTCCATGAAGTCGTTCAGCCGGATCCTCCCGCTCCACGTCCTGCTTGCCGGCGCCATCGCGCCCGCTGCCGGGGCGCAGTGCACGTATCCGCTGATCACCAACGGCGCGACGGTGACCGCTTCGAGCCAGGTGGCCTCGGTGCGCTTCGCGACGCCGATCACTTCCTTCGTCGCCCTCGGCCTGCGCTCCGACGCCGGCAGCGATCATTCCCTCGCCCTGTACGGCGCGACGGGCGGCGCGCCTGCGTGCGGCAGCGGACTTCTCGCCACGTCGAACACGCCGGCAGGCGTCGAGGTGCTCGTCGGCGACTACCGCCCGGGACACAACCCGACCGGTCCGCGCTTTGCGACGGGAACACGGACCAGCGGCACGGGCGGCATGACGTTCGAACTGGAGACCACCGCGCGCATCCTGGTCGCCGGCACGCCGCCCGAGTCGTCGCTCGTGGCACCGCCGGTGCTCGACGTCTACCAGACGTTCCTCGAGGCCGGCAGTTCCTACACGTTCAACCTGGCGAGTGCGGGACCCGATCTCATGGTGCTCGTCTTCCGCAACCCGGGAGCGAATCCGTTCTGGGCCGGTCGCGGCGCCCCGGAGATGCTCGCCAGCGCGAACGGCCCCACGCTGTTCACTGCACCCGCGTCGGACGACTACGCCCTGGTCGTGGTCAACGATGACGGGGCCGCCGGCACGTACACGCTCTGGGTCGAGCTGTGCCAGGAGCCCGATACGCTGCTGTCGACTGTGGCGCGCCCGGTGACGTATCCGTATCGCGACAAGCTCGCCATCGAGGACCTCTACTGGCAAGGCGTCGGCGTTCGCCCCGACGCGGGCTCGGATTGGAACCTCGCGCTCTACGACACGGCGCGCGGGGCACCGGAACCCATCTGCTTCGAGGGCCTGGTGACGTCGTCTTCGCGCACGAGCGGCGTGGACTTCGTCGTCGGTGACCTGTCGAGCGGACCGCTCAAGCCGTTCTACGTGCGCGAACTGCGCGCCGGGGGAGACGGTGGCGCCACGGTCGAGTGGGACGCGGGTCCCGACGAGATCGCGGTCGGGGACACGCTGAGCCCGATCGTCCGCACGACCGGCCCCGCGGACGTGCTCACGGTCTGGGACGCGTACCTGAATCCCGGCACGACCTACACCGTGCTGTTCTCGCCCTCCGGGAGTGCGGAGCTGCGCTGGTTCCTCTTCGCCAACCCGGCGCAGGGCCCCGGCGGGGAGCGCTGGTTCGCGCGCGACGAGGCGATCCTCACGGCCACGGGGAACGCGCTGGTGACGCCGACCACCCAGGGCTGGCACGGACTGGTCGTGGTCAACGAGAACGGCGCGGCCGGTTCGTATTCGCTCGCGATCGCCGGGCTGCCCTACGTCGGTGTCCCGGACGGGGGCGTGCTGCGCAACGCGCTGGGGGCGATCCAGCCCAACCCGATGCGCACCCGCGCGACGATCGGCTTCACGCTTGCCCGCACCGCTCGCGTCACGATCGAGATCGTCGACGTGGCGGGGCGCATCGTCGCGCTGGTCGACGGCGGAATGCAGGAGGGGGGACCGGGCGGGCTGGCCTGGGACGGGCGCGATGTGCAGGGCAGCCGGGCCGGCCCAGGCGTGTACTTCGCGCGCCTGGTGGTCGACGGTGCGGCGATCGGAGCGGCGCGACTCGTCCTCCTCCGCTAGACTGCGCGGATGGACACGTACCGCCTCTGGGTTGCGATCACGCCCCGCTTTCGTGACACCGACGCCATGGGCCACGTCAACAACGCGGTCTACCTCACGTATTTCGAGGTCGCGCGCACCGCCTACTGGACCGCGCTGACCGGCGATCCCGATTACCAGCGCGTCCCGTTCATCCTCGCCCACACGACGCTCGACTTCCGCTCGCCGGCACTCGTGCGCGAGGCACTCGAGGTCGGCATCCGCGTCGAGCGCGTGGGCACCAAGTCCTTCGCCTGCGCCTACCGGATCGAGGAGGCGACGTCGCGGCGCCTGGTCTGCGAGGGCCGCTCCGTGCAGGTCATCTTCGATTACGCGAAGAACGAGAGCTACCCGGTGCCCCCCGAGCTGCGGGCCAGCCTGCGCGCCTTCGAGGGCTGTCCGGACCTGTAGACGCGCCCGCGCCGATCCGGTAGCCTCCCGCGGTCCGGGCCCAGGGCCCGGCCGACCACCATCCAATGGAAGGAACGCCGATGAGCTTCGTTTCCGAACCCACGATCCTGCACGCGTCGCGGCTGCGGCTCGTCGCCGGCGTGGCGGCGCTGTGCATCGTCACGACGGCGATCGGCTGCGCGTCGTCGGGCGGCTCCAAGACCCAGGCCGGCACGACCGCGACCGCAACCGCGAAAGCCGGCGGAGAGACCATGACCACGACTCCGGCGAAGGAACCCGATCACATCAAGGTGCAGCACATCCTGATCGGGGCGAAGGGCACGGTGCCCGGCAAGAGCATCACGCGCAGCCTCGATGAGGCGAAGATTCTCGCCTACCAGCTGGCCGATCGCGCGCGCAAGGGCGAGGACTTCGGCGCGCTGGTGAGCCAGTACACCGACGACGCGGCACCCGGCATCTACGGGATGTCCAATCGCGGCGTCGCGGCGGGTCAGGGTGAGTACGGTCGCGAGTCGATGGTACCAGCCTTCGGCAACGTCGGCTTCCCGCTGGCCCTCGGCGCGATCGGTGTCGCGGACTTCGACGCGTCGACGAGCCCTTACGGCTATCACGTCATCAAGCGCGTCGAATGACGCGGGAGGCTCTCGTGAATCCCATGATCCGTCGCGGGCTGCGGCTCGCCTCGCTCGCCCTCGTCCTCGCCGTGGTCGGCTGCTCGCCGAAGGCGGACGAGGCGGCGAAGACCGCCGTCGATGACGCCGCCGCCGTGGCCAAGGCGGCAGCGGACAGTGTCGCCAAGCTCGCCGCCAGCACGATGCCCGCCCCCCCGGCGACGGCGCCGGAGCACATCGAGGTGCAGCACGTGCTGATCGGCTTCGAGGGCAAGATCCCGGGCAAGCCGGTGACGCGTTCGCAGGCCGAGGCCGAGAAGCTCGCGGCCGAGCTGCTCGAGCGCGCCCGCAAGGGCGAGGACTTCGACCAGCTCGTCCAGAAGTACACCGACGACCAGTGGCCGGGGATCTACGGCCTGGCCAACACCGGGATCACGCCAGCACAGGGCGAGTTCACGCGTGACGGCATGGTCAAGGGCTTCAGCGACATCGCCTTCAGCCTGTCGCCCGGCAACATCGACGTCGCCGTCTACGATCCCAAGACGAGCCCGTACGGCTGGCACATCATCAAGCGGTTGAAGTAGCGCGCGGTCGATTCGATGATTGTGGCCCCCGGGAGATGCCTTCCGGGGGCCGTTTCATTGTTTCGCCGCCTGCGGGCCGGGGCGTAGACTCATCCCCCCGCATCCTCAGGGGTTTTCCGACTCGAGAGGTGAACCATGCGCACCGCAGTCCATGCCTTGCTTGCCGCCGCGCTCTGCCTGTCGGCCTCGCCCGCACTGGTCAAAGCGGCCGACGGCACGTACGACCTGCGCTGGGACAGCTGCACCGGACCGATCGAACGCTGTCCCACGGTGGACGACCAGAACTCGCTGTACGCCTCCGTGATCGGGCTGGACCAACCGCATCTCGCCTACCAGGTTCAAGTGATCTAAGGGAACGCGACGACCAACACCGTTCCCGACGCGTGGCGATTCGATGCGCAGGGGTGCCAGACCGGCGTGCCCCTCTTCACGATCGATCACTTCGCGCCTCCGGCGGTGGCGAAGGCGTGCCCGTCCCTCCAGGGCACCGCGCCGAGCATCCAGATCAAGGACGTCAGCTTCGTTCCACCATCGATCCTCCTGCCGCAGACACTCCTGCGCATCACGCTGGCGAACGTGTACAACGGCAACCCACAGACCGGGGACCCCGCGAAGCGCTACTTCCTCGGGCGATTCCAGTTCGATCACGGGTTCTCGGTGATCGGTCCGACGACTCCGGGTGTCGATTGCAGCGGCTTCGAGGTTCCGCTCCGGTTCGACACGTACTGCACCAGCTACGTCGACACGCAGGGGATGGAATGGAGCTTCGGCCTCGGGGGCACTGGCACCGTGACCTCGAAGGGGGTGGAAACCTGCCTCCCGGTCCCGGCCGAGACCTCGACCAGCTCGTGCAGTAGTCCACCGACGGCCCCCGGGGGAGACACTCTCCCGGGGGCCGTTTCGTCATCGCGCGTTCGGGGGAAGATGACTGCGGCCACCAACCCGGGATGGTCTCAGTTACTCGCCCCCGGAACAGGCACTGCGACCATGAGGCGGACATGGTCACACTCGCCTCTTCCAAGCAAGGTGACTGCGACCACCTGGGCTCACCCCCCCTCCGGCCCGATCCCGTGCCGCATCCCAATCTGGTAGATTCCCCTCGTGAAGGATTTCACGAGCCTCGCCCTCCTTTTCGTCGCCCTCCTCTTCCTCGTCGAGATCGCGCTCCTTGCGCGCTTCCTGCGCGCGCGCGGCCCTGCGCCCGGCCTTCGCTGGATCCTCGCTCCGCTCGTCGTCACGCTCGCATTCGCGCTGCCCGCCGCGTGGATTGCGCGCGCGGGCGGGCTCGCGCCCGGCCTGCCCGGAGCCGGCATGCCCTGGGAGGACGTGACCGATGCGACGCCGCGGGCGGAGTCCGCCGCCGCCGGTGAGCGCGCGTACCTCAACCGCTGCGCGCCGTGTCACCTGCCCGAGGGAAGTGGACTGCCGCCGTCGTATCCGCCACTCGTCGGCAGCGCCGTCGTCGCCGGTCCGGTCGACCTGCACGTCCGCTACGCGCTATGGGGCAGTCGCGGCATCGCTCGACCACGCGCCGGTGCGGCGCAGATGCCGGGTTTCCATGGCGCGACCAGCGACGCGGAGCTCGCCGCGATCCTGACGTGGGAACGGAATGCGTGGGGGCATGACGCGGGGATCGTCCGGCCGTCGGACGTCGCGCGCGGGCGTGCCGCCGGCGCGGCCGAAGGGCTCGACCGCCCGTGAACACGACGGCGCGCCTGGCGCGCGGCACCGTGCTCGCGACGTTCGCCCTGATCGTGCTGGGCGCGATTGTCCGCTCCACCGGGTCCGGCCTCGCCTGCCCCGACTGGCCGCTGTGCCACGGGCAGCTGATCCCGCCGTTCCAGCCGCAGGTGCTGCTCGAGTGGGGACACCGCGCGGTCGCGCTGATCGTCAGCCTGTTGACCGCGGCGCTCGCGGGGCGGATCCTGCTGGTTCCGGACGAGCGGCGGGCATTGGGAGGCCTCGTCGGCCTCGCGCTCGCGCTGCTCGCGATGCAGATCCTCCTCGGCGCGCTCACCGTGTGGAAGCTGCTGCACTTCTCGGTGGTGACGCTCCACCTGGGGAATGCACTGCTGTTCTTCGCGACGCTGATCGCGATCGCCGAGCGCGCGGGGCGCGGTGCCGAGGCGGCTTTGGACGCGTCGCCTGGCGACGACCGCAGGCTCTGGTGGATCGCCACACTCGCGACGCTCGCCCAGATCCTCCTGGGCGGGCTGGTCAGCACCAATCATGCGGGGCTCGCCTGCCCCGATTTTCCGCTCTGCCACGGTGCGTGGTGGCCGGCGGGGGAAGGACCTCTCGTGCACCTGCAACTGGCGCATCGCTTCGGGGCGTACGCGCTCGCCGCCTTCCTCGCGTTCGCCTGGTGGCGGTCGCGCGGCGAGGCGAATCCGCACGTGCGAGCGGGTGCCACGGCGGTGCTCGGGCTGGTGCTCATCCAGATCGTGCTCGGCGCGTTCAACGTGCTGCTCGCGGTCCCCGTGTGGCTGACGGCGGCGCATCTGGCCACCGCGACGGCGCTGTTCGCGCTGACCGTGCTGACCGCGCTGCGTGCCGGGCGTTCGTCATGAGCTTCGCCGTGGCGCGCACCGACCTGCGCACGATCGCGCTGGCGTACCTCGAGCTGGCCAAGCCGCGGATCGTGCTGCTCGTGCTGCTGACCGGCGTGCCGGCGCTGCTCATGGCGGCGCGCGGGCTGCCCGAAGCGACGACCGTGATCGGCGCCATCCTCGGCACCGCGTTGGCAGCAGCCTCGGCGGCGGCGTTCAACCACGTGTTCGATCGCGACATCGATGCCCTGATGGTGCGTACGAAGCTGCGCCCGCTGCCGACCGGCGTGCTCACGCCGACGCAGGCGACCGTGTTCGCGATCGGGCTCGGCATCGCCGCCTGGCTGGTGCTCGACCTCATGACGACCCGGCTGGCCGCGATCATCGGGCTGATCTCGATCTTCTATTACGCGGTGGTCTACACCGTGTGGCTCAAGCGCTCGACGCCGCAGAACATCGTGATCGGCGGCGCGGCGGGGGCGACCGCCCCGCTCATCGCGTGGGCCGCGGTGACCGGGCGCATCGACCTGCCTGCGGTCCTGCTCGCGGCGATCGTCTTTTTCTGGACGCCGCCGCACTTCTGGGCGCTCGCGCTCTATCGCCGCGAGGACTACGCGCGGGCGAACATCCCGATGTTGCCGGTGACGCACGGGGAGGACGAGACGCGGCGGCAGATCCTGCTCTACACGCTGGGGCTGGTGCCGATCACGCTCGCCCCCGTTGGCATTGGCGCGGCCGGGCCGATCTACGGCGTACCGGCGCTGATGCTCGGCGCCCTGTTCGCGTGGTACGCGCTGCGGCTGTTCCAGACCAAGGCGACCGCGCGCGCGGTGAAGTTGTTCCGCTTCTCGATCCTCTACCTGTTCGTGTTGTTCGTCGCGCTGGGCGTCGATGCCGCGGTCGTGGGCGGGCGCAATCGCGCCGCGGCAGAGCGCACGCGAGCGGCGGCGGCGGCGGCGGTCGCATCGGTCGAGAACCCGGTTGCGGTGCGGGTGACGGCCGGTGCGACCGGGGCGCTGGCGCTCTCGGTGACCGCGCCGCTCGAGGAGGTCGCGGTGCGTCGGGGCGGGGAGCAGGAGCGCGTGCTGCGGGTCATCAACGGTGGCTCCGACACGTTGCGGGTCTCCGTGAAGCGGAGGGTCCTTCCGGAGGTGGCGGCGGCCTTCGTGCGCGATGCGGACGGCGGCGCTCCGCGAGTGATGATCGCGCCGGGGGCAACCGTCGACCTGCCGGTGCGCTTCACGATCGATGCGGCCCTGCCGCTCGACGTGCCAGTCCTGACCGTGATCTACTCGCTCGATGCCTCGCGCTGAGGCGCTTGCAGCGTCCCCTGCACCCACTTGCGCAGCGCCACGATTCCGTCGTTGTCCTTGGCCGAGGTCGCGATCACGTCGATCTCCTCGCGCCAGGGCAGGAGCTTGCGCAGCTCGGCCAGCTTGCGCGCGGGGGCGCTGCGGTTCACGCGGTCGCACTTGGTGAACGCGAGCGCGAACGGCACGTCGTCCTCCAGCAGCCACGACAGCATCTCGAGGTCCGAGTCCTGCCACGGCACGCTCACGTCGACCAGCTGGAACACCGCGGCGCGGCGCGACGGATCGCCCAGCAGGTCGCGGGCGGCGCGGGTGAACGTGCGGCGTTCCTTCTCGGGTCCGGCGGCGTAGCCGTAGCCGGGCAGATCGATCAGGTAGAAAGGCGGCGTCTTGTCCGACTCGAGCTCGAAGTAGACGAGCTGGCGCGTGCGGCCCGGCGTCTTGCTCGTGCGCGCGATCGCCTGGTTGGCGAAGCGATTGACGAGCGACGACTTGCCCACGTTCGAGCGCCCCGTGAAGGCGATTCCCGGACGCTCGTTCGGGCATGCGGCGGGGTCGAGAAACGAGCCGAGGAACTTCGTGCGGAGGATGCGCATGAAGCCCAAGGTAGCATGCCTTGACACCCGGCGACGGCCCGACGAACATGCGCCCATGAACGAGCCGCGCCCCGCCGATGCCGCGCCCGCGCCCCGGGTCGGCGTGATCATGGGCAGCCAGAGTGATCTCGAGACGATGGCGCCCGCCGTCGAGCTCCTGACCGCGCTTGCCGTGCCGCACGAAGTGCGCATCGTCTCGGCGCACCGCACCCCCGACTGGATGTTCGAGTACGCCTCGACGGCCGAGGCGCGCGGGCTCGCCGTGATCATCGCCGCCGCAGGCGGCGCGGCCCACCTGCCCGGGATGACCGCGGCGAAGACGATCCTGCCGGTGCTCGGCGTGCCCGTCGCCGCGACCGCGCTCGGCGGCGTCGACGCGTTCCTCTCCATCGTCCAGATGCCGAAGGGCGTGCCAGTCGGTACGCTTGCCATCGGCGCGCCCGGGGCGGCAAACGCGGCGCTGCTCGCGGCGCGCATCGTCGCCCTCGGCGATCCGGCGCTGCGCGAAAGACTGCGCGCATGGACCGCGGCTCGACGCGACGAGGTCCTCGGCGACTCGACGCCGTGAGCGCGGTCCTCGGCATCCTGGGCGGGGGACAGCTCGGGCGCATGACCGCGCTTGCCGCCCGCCCGCTCGGCTTCGCCGTGCACGTGCTCGATCCCGATCCTTCCTGTGCCGCCGCACCCGTCGTCGAGCGCGTGGTCGCCGCGTCGTTCGACGATGCCGCTGCCGCGGAGGAGCTGGCGCGCGCGTGCAGCGTCGTCACTCTCGAGATCGAGCAGATTGCGCCGGCCTCGCTGGCCGCGGCGGCGCGGCACGCGCCCGTGCGCCCGGCGCCGGCCGTGCTGCACGTGGTGCAGGATCGCGTGCGCCAGAAGCAGTGGCTCGCGGCGCAGGGCTTCCCGACGGGGCCGTTCCGTGCGGCTGCCGACGAGGCGGAGTTCGTCGCGGCGGTGCGCGTGTTCGGCGGTCGGGTCTTTGCCAAGTCGAGCTTCGGCGGTTACGACGGTCGTGGCCAGGCCGCGCTCGACGAGGACGACGATCGCGCCCATGCCGAGGCCGTCGTCGTCGCGCGGGCGGCGAATGCGCCGGCCGCCGACGCGCGGCTCGACGCGGCGGCGCGCACGGCCTGGCGGGCGGTGGGGGCGGCGCCGTGCGTGGTCGAGGAGGCGCTCGCGCTCGAGGGCGAGTTGTCGGTACTGGTCGCCCGTGGCGTCGACGGCGCGATCGCGGTCTACCCGCCGGCGCGCAATCACCACGTCGATCGCATTCTCGCCTGGTCTGAGCTGCCGGGCGATCTGTCGCCGACGCTCGCGGCGCGGGCGCAGGAGCTGGCGGCGGCGATCGCGCGCGCGCTGGACGTCGTGGGGCTCCTCTGCGTCGAGTTCTTCCACACGCGCGACGGGCGCCTGCTGGTCAACGAGTTGGCGCCCCGGCCGCACAACAGCTACCACGGCAGCGACCTCGCCTGCGTCACGGGCCAGTTCGAGCAGCTGGTCCGGGCGGTGACCGGGCTGCCGCTCGGGGCGGTCGACGTGGTCCGCCCGGCCGCCATCCACAACCTGCTCGGCGACCTGTGGGCCGACGGCGCCGAGCCCGCGTTCGACCGCGCCCTCGCGATCCCCGGCGTCCGGCTCACGCTCTACGGCAAGGGGACGCCACGCCCGGGGCGGAAGATGGGGCACCTGACGGCGACGGCTGCCACGCCGGGGGCGGCCCGGGCACTCGTCGAGCAGGGCTTCGCCAGCTTGCAGCAGGCCACCTAAGCCCTTCCGGGTTTACGATTTACAGGCCAGCCCGGACGTGCTATTCCCTCGGTGATCCGTTCCCCGCATCCCCAATCGTGGCGGGCGCTGGCGCCCGCGAGGAGCCCGATTCATGTCCCAGTTCCACCTGACCCCCGAAGGCAAGAAGCTCGTCACCTTCATCCCCGGCGACGGCATCGGCGCCGAGGTCACCGGCGCCACCCGCCGCATCATCGAGGCGACCGGCGCGGCCGTCACCTGGGAGGACTGCGAGGCCGGGGCGAGCGTGTTCAAGAAGGGCCTGCCGTCGGGTGTGCCGCAGGAGACGATCGACTCGATCAAGAAGACGAAGGTCGCGCTCAAGGGCCCGCTCGAGACGCCAATCGGCTTCGGCGAGAAGAGCGCCAATGTCACCCTGCGCAAGTTGTTCGAGACCTACGGCAACATCCGCCCGGTGCGCACCCTGCCCGGCGTGCCGACGCCATTCTCGAACAAGGCCATCGACCTGGTGGTCGTGCGCGAGAACGTCGAGGACCTCTACGCCGGCATCGAGTACATGCAGACGCCGGGCGTCGCCGAGGCGCTCAAGCTGATCTCGCGCAAGGGCTGCGAGAAGATCGTGCGCCTGGGCTTCGAGGTCGCGCGCGCCGAGGGCCGCAAGAAGGTCCATTGCGCGACCAAGTCGAACATCATGAAGATGACCGAGGGCACGCTCAAGCGCACGTTCGAGGCGATCGCCCCCGAGTACCCCGAGATCGAGTCGACGCACATCATCGTCGACAACTGCGCCCACCAGCTCGTGCGCTTCCCGGAATGGTTCGACGTCATCATCATGACCAACATGAACGGCGACATCCTGTCGGACATGACGTCCGGCCTGATCGGCGGGCTCGGCTTTGCACCGTCGGCGAACCTGGGCACCGACTATGCGATCTTCGAGGCCGTGCACGGCTCGGCGCCGAAGTACACGGGCAAGAACGTGATCAACCCGACGGCCGTGCTGTTCGCGGGCGTGATGATGCTGCGGCGCCTCGAGGAGTTCGCGGCGGCGGCGGCGATCGAGAACTCCGTGATCGCCGTGCTCGAGGACGGGAAGTTCCGCACGCGCGACGTCGTCGGCGACGCCGGCTCGGTGAGCACGAGCGACTACACCGATGCGATCATCGCCAACCTGGGGCGCAAGCCGTCGAAGGCGTTCGTGCGCGAGTACCGGCCGATCAAGATGCCCGACGTGCCCGCCGCGCCTGATTTCGTCAAGGTGAAGGAGCGCATGGTCGCCGGTGCCGACGTCTACGTCGAGTGGACGAGCTCCGTCGAGACGCTCGGAAAGAGCCTCGAGACCGCGCTCGCCGGCTCGCCCTTCCGGCTGCACATGATCGCGAGTCGCGGCACGAAACTCTACCCCGGGGTGAGCGCCGTGACCGACACGGTCGACGCGTTCACCGCCCGCTGCATGCGCGCCGACGGGGGCGACACGACCGACGCCGAGATCCTCGACCTGCTCGCCCGCGTGGGTGCCAGGGCGCCCTGGTCCCACGTCGAGAAGCTGAACGTGTTCGACGGCGCGCTCGGCTACACGAAGGCACAGGGCGAGGATTGAAACTCTCCGTTCCCCGCGAGATCGCCCCGGGCGAGACGCGCGTCGCGCTCGTGCCCGAGACGCTGGCGCGCCTGATCAAGGCCGGCGCAAGCGTGACCGTCGAGGCCGGCGCGGGGGAACGCGCGGGCTTCCCGGATGCGGCGTACGCCGCGGCGGGGGCACGCATCGAACCGGACGTGCGCGCGCTGTGGCGCGCTGCCGACCTGGTGCTCAAGGTCCGCGAGCCTCTCGATCATCCCGGCGCCGGCGCGCACGAGCTGGACCTCGCGCGCGAGGGGTCCATCGTCGTCGGCCTGCTGCGGCCGGTCGAGAACGAGGCGCTCCTGGCGCGCTACACCGCGCGCCGCGTGACCGCGTTCGCGATGGAGAAGGTGCCGCGCACGTCGCGCGCGCAGAAGATGGATGCGCTGTCGGCGATGAGCACGATCGCGGGGTACAAGGCCGTGCTGCTGGGCGCGATGCGGCTGCCGCGCTTCTTTCCGCTCATGATGACCGCGGCCGGGACGATTCCGCCGGCCCGCGTCCTCATCCTGGGCGCCGGTGTGGCGGGGCTGTCGGCGATCGCAACGGCGCGTCGCCTGGGCGCGGTCGTCGAGGCCTTCGACGTCCGTCCCGCGGTGCGCGAGGAAGTGCAGAGCCTGGGCGCCACGTTCGTCGGCCCGAGCGGGGACGCGGTCGCGTCGTCGGTGGCCGGCGCCGGCGGCTCGGGTGCGTACGCCGCCGAGCAGAGCACCGATGACGCGCGTCGCCGCCAGGAGATGCTGGTGCCGCACGTCGCGCAGGCCGACGTCGTGATCGCGACCGCGCTCGTTCCGGGTCGCCCGGCGCCGCGCCTGGTGACTGCGGCGATGGTCGAGTCCATGAAGCCCGGCGCCGTGATCGTCGACCTGGCCGCCGAGACCGGGGGCAATTGCGAGCTCACCCGCGCCGGCGAGGACGTCGTTGCGCACGGCGTGACCATCCTCGGGCCGGTCAACCTGACCGCCACGGTGGCCGGGGACGCCAGCCGAATGTATTCGCGCACGATCGCCGCGTTCGTGCTCCACCTGGTCAAGGACGGCGCACTCGCGCCCGACTTCGCGGACGACATCGTGCGCGAGTCGTGCATCGCCCGCCCGGGGGACGCCGCGTGAGCGCAGCCGAAGTCCTCACCGTCCTCACCATCTTCGTGCTCGCCGTCTTCACCGGTTTCGAGGTGATCTCGAAGGTGCCGGTCGTCCTGCACACGCCGCTCATGTCGGGCACCAACGCGATCCATGGCATCGTCGTCGTCGGCGGGATCGTCGTGCTGGCGCATGCCGAGGGGCCGTGGCTCGTGGGGCTCGGCTTCGTCGGCGTCGTCTTCGGCGCGGCCAACCTGGTCGGCGGGCTGGTCGTCACCGACCGCATGCTCGGCATGTTCAAGAAGAAGCCGAAGGACGCGCCGAAGTGAGCCCGGCCGTGCTCGATCTCGTGCAGCGCATCCTGTTCCTCGTCTCCATCGTGACGATCATCGTGGGGCTCAAGCGCCTGAGCTCGCCGGCCACCGCGCGCTCGGGCAACGCGCTCGCGGGCTGGGGCCTGGCGATCGCGGTGCTCGCCACGTTCGTCACCGGCGTGCCCCAGAACCTGGGGCTCATCGTGCTGGGCCTCGTGGTGGGCTCGGGCCTGGGCTGGTGGGGCGCGCGGGTGGTCCAGATGACCGACATGCCGCAGATGGTCGCCCTGCTCAACGGGCTGGGCGGCGGCGCGGCGGCGGCGGTGTCGGTGGCCGAGTTCATCGCCTGGCGCTCCGGGCCGGGGGCGGGCGGGCCGGTCCACATCGTCAGCATTCTCGCCGGCACGGTGATCGGCGCGGTGTCGTTCGCGGGCTCGCTGCTCGCCTTCGCCAAGCTGCAGGGCATCGGCGAGCGCGCCGTGATCCTGCCGGGCGGTCGCCTGCTGCAGGCCGCGGTCGTCGTGGCCGCGCTGGTCACGGGCGGGCTCGCTGCGACCAGCGGCGGCCTTCCCGTGTTCGTCACGTTCGTCGTCCTGGCGCTGGCGCTTGGCGTGCTCATGGTCGTGCCGATCGGCGGCGCCGACATGCCGGTCGTGATCTCGATCCTCAACTCATGCACCGGGCTCGCCGCGGCCGCGGCGGGTCTCGTGCTCGACAACCACGCCCTGCTGGTCAGCGGCACGCTGGTCGGTGCCTCGGGTACGCTGCTCACGCGGCTCATGTGCAAGGCGATGAACCGCTCGCTGGCCAACGTGCTGTTCGGCGCGCTGGGCGCTGCACCGGCGGCCGGCACGGCCGCAGCGGGGGCGGGCCCCCCAAAGCGTCCCGTGCGCGACGTGTCGGTCGAGGATGCGGCGGTGCTGCTGGCCAACGTGCAGAGCGTGATCATCGTCCCCGGCTACGGCCTGGCGGTGGCGCAGGCGCAGCACGTCGTGCGCGAACTGGCGGACCTGCTGGCCAGGCGCGGCGTCGAGGTGAAGTACGCCATCCATCCCGTGGCGGGCCGCATGCCCGGGCACATGAACGTGCTGCTGGCCGAGGCCAACGTGCCGTACTCGCAGTTGTTCGACCTCGAACAGATCAACGGTGACTTCGAGCGCACCGACGTGGCGCTGGTCATCGGCGCCAACGACGTGGTGAACCCCGCGGCGCGGCACGACAAGGCGAGCCCGATCTACGGCATGCCGATCCTCGACGCCGACAAGGCGCGTCACGTGGTCTTGATGAAGCGATCGCTCAACCCCGGCTTCGCGGGCATCGACAACGAGCTCTACTACGATCCGAAGACGACGATGCTGTTCGGCGACGCGAAGCAGGTGCTCGGCCGACTTGTCGAGGAATTGAAAAGCGAGGCGTAGCCCCGGGCGATTTTCATGCTGTGGGCGGGTCGTTCCGCTAGACTGCCTCACCGTTCCCCCGGGGCCGGATCGCTCCCGACCTCCTCCGCCGTTCCCCCGGTCCTTGCGAGTGCCCATGATGGCCACCCAGGCCCCCCGTCCCGGTCGCGGTTCGTTCGTCGGCTTTGTTCCGCTTCTGACGCTGCTCCTGTCCACGCCGGTCATCGCGGTTCCCGTCGGCACGGCGCCGCCCCTGGCCCTGCGCGATCGGACGCCGGGCCTGGTCGCGTTCACCGACGCGCGGCTCGTGATCGCCCCGGGCCGGACGGTCGAGAAGGGGACACTGGTCATCAAGGACGGCATGATCGTCGCCGCCGGTGCGGGGGTGAAGATCCCCGCCGGCGCAACCGTGCGCAGTCTCGCGTGGGCGACGATCTATCCCGGCTTCCTCGATGCCAGCGTGCCGGTCGGTTTCCCGTCGTCGGCGACCACCGGCCTGATTCGCGACGGCGCCGACGGTCCCTCGGGCGGGCCGGGCTCCGGCGGCCCGAGCGGCATTGCCGGGCCGGGCGCGTCGAGCTGGAACCCGCACGTCACGCCGGGCCGGCGCGTCGAGCTCGACCTGCCGGCCGACAGCCTGGCCGCGAAGCTGCGCTCCACGCTGCGCAGCCAGGGCGTCACGGTGGCGCTGGTCGCCCCGGCGCGCGGCGTCGTCAGGGGGCAGGGCGCCCTGCTTACCACCGCCGACGGCCCGCTCGGGCGACTGGTGGTCAAGCCGCAGGCGAGCATGCACCTGGCGCTCAACTCGGGGCTCTCCTTCGACGACCAGGGCTATCCGCAGTCGCCGATGGGCGCGGTCGCGCTGTTGCGCCAGACTTTCGCCGACGCCGCCTGGTACACCAGGGCGCAGGCGGCCTGCGCACGCGACCCGAAGCTGCCGCGGCCCGAGACCGAGGAGGGCCTCGCCGCGCTCACCGCGTTCCGCACCACGCGCGCGCCATTCGTGATCGACGCCCAGGACGAGCTCTACGTGCTGCGCGCCGACCGTCTCGCCCGCGAGCTCGGATTCGACGCGATCGTGCGCGGCTCGGGTCGCGAGTACCGCCAGCTCGACGCGATCAGGGCGACGGGGCGCACGATCATCGTTCCGCTGTCGTTCCCGAAAGCGCCGATCGTCGACACGCCCGAGCAGGCGATGAACGTCTCGCTCGAGGACCTCATGCACTGGGACGTGGCCCCCGAGAACGCGGGCCGGCTGGCGAAGGCAGGCGTGCCGATTGCCTTGACCTCGGATCGGCTCGAGGATCGCGGCACGTTCCTGGTCCAGGTGCGGAAGGCCGTCGACCGCGGTCTCACGCCCGCGCAGGCGCTGGCCGCGCTGACCACCACGCCGGCGCGCGCGCTCGGGGTGGGTGATCGCCTGGGCACGCTCGAGGCCGGGAAGCAGGCGCACTTCGTCATCACCGACGGGGACCTGTTCGCCGCCACGACGAAGGTGCGCGAGGTGTGGATCGATGGCGAGGCCTACCCGATCAAGCCCTGGCCCGAGCTCGATCTGCGCGGGCGCTGGCTGGTGACGCTCGATCCGCCTGCAGCCGGAGCCGACTCGATCGTGCTCGCGCTCGCCGGGCAGCCCGATTCGCTGGGCGGCACGCTGCGGCTGGGCAAGGACACGATGCTCAAGTCCGCGCAGCTCCTCGAGCGACAGCTGTTCGTGTCGCTGTCCGGCGACTCGCTGGGAAAGCAGGGCGTCGTGCGCCTCTCCGGCGCGGTCGAGGGCGCAGGCGCCGAGCCGATCGTACGCGGCACGGGTGTGTGGCCCGACGGGGCGCCGTTTGCGTGGAGCGCCCGCCGCATCGCCGCCTACACGCCGCCGGCCGACACGGCGGCGAAACCGCCCCCCGTGCGCGCCAGCTACGAGCCGAACTTCCCGTTGGGCGACTGCGGTCGCAACGGCATTCCGGAGCGCCCGGCCGTCGTCGCGTTCGAAGGCGCGACCGTGTGGACGTCGGGTCCGGCCGGGAGGATCGAGGGCGCGACCGTGCTGGTCGAGAATGGGGTGATCCGCGCGGTCGGCAAGGACGTGCGCGTGCCGGCGAGCGCAGTCCGCATCGACGCGCGCGGCAAGCACATCACGCCGGGCCTGATCGACGCGCACTCGCACACCGCGACCGACGGTGGGATCAACGAGGGCGGGCAGAACGTCACCGCCGAGGTGCGCATCGGCGACTTCATCGACCCGAACGACATCGCGCTCTACCGCGAGCTTGCCGGCGGCCTGACCGCGGCGCACATCCTGCACGGTTCGGCGAACGCAATCGGCGGGCAGAGCCAGATGATCAAGCTGCGCTGGGGAGCACCCGACTCGGCGCTCAAGTTCGCGGGCTGGCCGGCGACGATCAAGTTCGCGCTGGGCGAGAATCCCAAGCAGTCCAACTGGGGCCTGCAGGACCCGACGCGCTATCCGCAGTCGCGCATGGGCGTCGAGCAGTTGATCCGCGACCGCTTCGCTGCGGCGCGGGACTACACGGCCGAGCAGAAGCGCGGCACGATGGCGAACGGCCTGCCGGCGCGGCGCGATTACGAACTCGAGACGATCGCCCAGATTCTCGACGGCACGCGCACCATTCACAGCCACGCGTACCGCCAGGACGAGATCCTGATGCTCATGCGCGTGGCCGAGGAATACGGCATCCGGGTCGGCACGTTCCAGCACATCCTCGAGGGCTACAAGGTGGCCGACGTGATGGCCGCGCACGGGGCCGGCGGCTCGACGTTTTCCGACTGGTGGGCCTACAAGATGGAAGTCATCGATGCCATCCCGTTCAACGGCGCGCTGATGCATCGCGCCGGCGTGCTCGTGTCGTTCAACTCGGACTCGGACGAGCTGGCGCGTCGTCTCAACACCGAGGCGGGGAAGGCGGTCAAGTACGGCGGGGTCTCCCCGGAGGAAGCGCTCGAGTTCGTCACCGCAAACCCGGCGAAGCAGCTCAAGGTCGACGCGAAGGTCGGCTCACTCGAGCCCGGCAAGGATGCCGACCTCGTGGTGTGGAGCGGCCCGCCGTTGTCGCCGCTATCGCTCTGCGAGCAGACGTGGATCGACGGCCGGCGCTACTTCGACCGCGCGGAGGATCTCGCGATGCGCGTCGAGCAAGAGAGGATGAAGCAGGTGCTGGCGCAGAAGGCGCTCGCGGCACCCGGGGGCAGCGGCGGCGGGGGCCCGGGAGGCCGCGGCGTGCCGCGCCACGACTGGGCCGACGAACATGACGAGGGGGATGACGGTGGCTTCGGCTCGCGGGCCGCCGCGGCGCGTAGCTGCGAAGGAGGTGCGCGATGATGCCAGCGAGTGCCGCAGGCGCGAGCTTGGCCTTCGCCCTGGTCTTCATGCTCTCGGCCTCTGCCGCTCACTCCGCCGTCCCCATCCCCGGCCCGCCCCAGACCCGTCCGGTCGCGATCGTCGGCGCTGCCCTGTACCCGGTGTCGGGGCCGCGCATCGCCGACGGCACGATCGTCTTCGCCGAAGGGAAGATCGTCGCCGTGGGGCCCACGGCTAGCATGACGGTTCCAGCCGAGGCCGAGCGGATCGACGGCCGCGGCAAGCGCGTTTACCCGGGGCTGGTCGATGCGTGGACCCAGCTCGGCCTCAACGAGGTCACCGCGGTGCGAGCCACCGTCGATGCGCGCGAGGTCGGCCCGATCAATCCGAACGTGCGCGCGCAGGTGTCGTTCAACCCGGAGAGCGAGCTCCTGCCGGTGACGCGCTCCAACGGCGTGCTCGTCGTCGGGGTTGCGCCGCAGGGCGGCCTGCTCGGCGGCCAGGTCGCCGCCATGACCCTCGATGGCTGGACATGGGAGGAGATGACGCTGCGTGCCCCGGTCGGCATGCAACTGAGTTGGCCGCCGATGGTGCTCGTGCGCGACGGCGCGCCCGAGGATCGGCAGAAGGAGAATCGCGAGAAGGCGCTGCGCGCCGTGCACGAGGCGTTCGCCGATGCCCGCGCCTACCGTGTGGCGAAGCTGGGGGCGGGGAGCGCCGGCATCGAGACCGACCTGCGCTGGGAGGCAATGATCCCGGTGCTCGAGCGGCGCGTTCCGCTGTTCGTCGAGGCCGAGGAGATCCACCAGATCGAGGCGGCCGTCGCCTTCGCCGCGGCCGAGAGCCTGAAGCTGGTGATCGTCGGCGGTTACGACGCGGCCGCCGCGGGCGAACTGCTGCGACGCAACGACGTGCCGGTGATCGTCGGCGGGATCCTCCGCCTGCCACGCCGTCGCGGCGATGCCTATGACGCGCCGTACACGCTGCCGGCTCGATTGCACCGCGCCGGCGTCCGCTTCTGCCTGACCAACGGCAGCCTGTGGAACGAGCGCAACCTGCCGTACGCGGCCGGCACCGCCGTCGCCTATGGACTGCCGGCGGAGGTCGGCCTGGCGGCGATCACGCTCGAGGCGGCAAGGATTCTCGGCGTCGGCGATCGCGTGGGTTCGCTCGAGCCGGGAAAGGATGCGACACTGCTGGTCACCAACGGTGATCCCATGGAGGAGCCCACGGCGGTCGAACGCGCGTGGATCGGCGGCCGTGCAGTCGACCTCGATGATCGCCACAAGACGTTGAACGCGAAGTACGTGGAAAAATACCGCCGCCTCGGCATCGATCCGGGCGCCGACGGCACACGGCCCTGACGGGCGGGAGAGAGTCATGAAGCGGAATGCAGAGAGAACGACGGGCAAGACGGCGACGTGGTGCGGGATCCTCATCTTCGCGGCCGCTCTCGCGGCCGGAGCTGGCTGCGCGCCTGCGGCCGAGAAGGCCGCCGAGGCGCCCGCGGTCACCACCCCGGCGCCTGCGCCCTCGCCCGGCGTGGTCGAGGTGACGGTCGATGGTTCGGGCTTCCACCCGGATCGCATCACCGCGCACGCGGGACAGCCGATCACCCTGGCCATCACGCGGACGACCGACGAGACCTGCGGCACCGAGATCGTCATCCCCACGATGGCGATCGACACGAAACTGCCGCTCAACCAGCGCGTCGAGGTGACCGTGACGCCGGTGGCCACGGGCGAGGTCGCGTTCGCCTGCGCGATGAACATGCACAAGGGGACGATCGTCGTCGAGTAGCTCCGAGTCGAGGCGTCGTCCACGGGAGGTCGGGATGGGAATGACGCATTGCGTTCGTCGTCATCAATCGTACGTCGCAGTCGCGATCGCCGCGGGTTCGCTCGCGTGGGCCGCGCTCGGCGGGGCGGTCGCAGCGGTGGGCGCACCGGCTGCGGCGCCCGTCGACTCGGCCGGGACGGTGGGCAGCCGACTGGGCCGCGCTGTCGTGCCGCTGTCGCAGAAGGTCGAACTCCGCCTCGACCCCGCGTCCCCGGACTACAGCGGCTCGACCACGATCTCGATCGAGGCAGCCGCGCCGTTCCGTTCGCTGCGCGTGCACGCGAGGGAGCTGTCGGTCGAGACGATCCTGCTCGCGGGCGGCCTCGTGCACGTCGCGCCGAAGTGGGCCAGCGAGACGGACGGGACGATCCGTATCACCTTCAGCGAGCCCGTGCCGGCGGGGATCTACCTGCTCACGCTGCGCTTCCGCAACGACTTCAACACGCAGGCCACGAGCCTGTACCGCCTCAAGGCCGGCGACGACTGGTACTGCTTCACGCAGTTCGAGGCGACCGACGCGCGCGAGGCCTTCCCGTGCTTCGACGAGCCCGAGTTCAAGATCCCGTGGGACCTCGAGCTGACCATTCCGGGCGGGCACAGCGCGGTCGCGAACACGCCGATCGTCTCGAGCGCCCCGGCCGGCGACGGTTGGACGAAACACGTGTTCAAGCGCTCGAAGCCCATGCCGACCTACATCCTGGCGATCGCCACCGGGCCGCTCGAGATGACGCCGATCGAGGGCATGTCGATTCCGGGCAACGTTGTGACGGTGAAGGGGCAGGCGACGCTCACCGCCGAGGCGAGGCGCGTCGCGCCGCCGATCCTCGCCGCGCTCGAGGCCTACTTCGGGCGCCCGTATCCCTACGAGAAGCTCGACCTGCTCGCGGTGCCCGAGTTCTGGCCCGGCGCCATGGAGAACGCGGGCGCGATCACGTTCGCCGATGGCGTGCTGCTGCTCGATGACAAGACGGCGACCGTCTCGATGCGGCGCTCGCTGGCGTCGATCACGGCGCACGAGCTCGCGCACATGTGGTTCGGTGACCTGGTGACGATGAAGTGGTGGGACGACCTGTGGCTCAACGAGTCGTTCGCCTCGTGGCTGGGCGAGAAGGTGACCCACGGCGTGTACCCGGAGTTCGGGATCGAGGACCGCCTCGTGCTCGACGCGGACGAAGCGATGCTGGTCGACGGTCGACTGAGCACGCGCGCGGTCCGCCAGCCCGTCAAGAGCCTCGACAATCTCCTGCAGTCGGCCGATGCCCTTGCATACCAAAAGGGACAGACGGTCCTCGGCATGTTCGAGCAGTGGCTGGGCCCCGACGTGTTCCGGGCCGGCGTGCGCGACTACATCTCTCGCCATGCGTGGGGGAACGCCGTGGCGGACGACCTGTGGTCGGCGCTGTCGCGCTCGGCGAAGAAGGACGTGGGTGGCTCGATGGGCACGTTCCTCAACCAGCCCGGGCTCGCGCTCGTCGGGGCCGAGCCGCTGCCGGGCGGCCGGGTGCGCCTCACGCAGTCGCGCTTCCTGCCGGCCGGAACGGTCGCGCCGACACCCCAGCGCTGGTCGATCCCGGTCACGCTCAAGTATGGCGGGGCGAGCGGGGCGGCGAAGACGAAGAGCGTGCTGCTCTCCGCGCCGACGCAGGTCGTCACGCTCGAGCCGGGGGTGAAGTGGGTGTACCCGAACGGGCGCGCCTGGGGCTACTACCGCTGGAAGATGCCCGACGCCTCGATCACCGCGCTGGTCGAGCGGGCCAGCACCTCCCTCGAGTTGCGCGAGCGCATGGAGCTGACCACCAATGCAGCGGCCTTGCTCGACGCCGGTGCGATGCCTGGCGACACCTACCTGCGCCTGCTCGAGAAGCTGGCCGCAGACGAGGAGCCCGCCGTGGTCGGCGCGGTGCTCGACGGGATGGAGAAGGTGAAGCAGACGTTCATCACGCCCGAGGTCGAGCCCGCCTATGCCGCGTACGTCCAGCGCGCGCTCGCGCCGGCGGTGGATCGCTTCGGCCTGACGAGGCAAGCGGGCGAGCAGGAGTCGGTGTCGTTCATCCGCGGGCGCCTGCTCGGCATGCTCGCCGACGAGGGTCGCGACCCCCGCGCGCGCGCCTACGCCGACTCGCTGGCGCAGGCGTACCTGGCCGACGTGACGAGCGTCGATCCGTCGCTTGCGTTCACGTCGCTGCAGGTCGCCGCCATGGACGGGGATCCCGCGCTGTGGGAGACCTATCGCACGCGCTTCGAGTCGGCGCCGAACCCCGGCGAGCGGCGCAACTTCCTTGCGGCGCTGGGCTCGTTCCGCTCCCCGCCGCTGCGCCAGAAGTCACTCGACTACGCGCTCGCCGGCCCGCTCCGGCCGCAGGAGGTGCTGGCCGTCCCGCGCGCCATGGGCGGCGCCTCCGAGGAGGGCCGGGAAGCGCAGTTCCAGTGGGCGATGCAGAACTACGATGCGATCATGAAGCGCGTGCCACCCATGTTCGCAGTGTTCATGCCGTTCGTCGGATCCGGCTGTTCCGGCGACCGGCTCACGGCGACGCAGTCGTTCTTCGCCGATCCGGCGCACGCGCCTCCGGGCACCGAGAAGGAACTGGCAAAGGTGACCGAAACGGTCGAGGACTGCATGAAGCTGCGGGCGCGCGAAGGTCCGCGCGTGCGCGAGTTCCTGCAGCGAGGTCCGGTTGCGAACTAGCGGTAGCCAGCCTTGATGCGGCCCCACGTCGCCGGAACGGCCGGCGTGGGTGTCTCGTAGGTGATGGTGAGCGCGGGGCGGAGTGTGGGATCCGTCGATTCGCGGGAGTCGAACTTCTTGACCGTCTGCGCTATCGCCTCGTTGCCGCGCAGCAGCCAGCCGTGGTTGCTCGCAGGCTCGTCGAGCCACGCCTGCACGTCGGCGACCAGCCCGGGATTCGACGTCCACACGTAGGTTCCCGTTGCGTCGACCGCCAGCGTCGCGCTCGCCGCCGCCGCGAAGTCGCCCCCGGCCGCGGCCCAGAGGGATCCCGGGAAGAAGGTGTGCTTCCACGTTGCGTCGCCGGCCTGTGCCGGCGCGCCGCTGCCACCGGCGATCCCGGCGTCCGAGGCGCCCTCACCCCAGGCGGCGCTCGCGCGGTGCAACCCAACGTTCGCGGCTCCGGCACTCGTCTGGCTCATGATCAACTCAAGATCGACCGACAGGATCGTCGCGCCGTCGGGAATCGCCGCGGCCACGTTGAACCACAGCAACCCGCGGCGGATGCTGTTCGTGGCCTGGTTGTTGCGGCCGGCGAAAAAGCTGGTGCCCGCGCCGTTGCTGAGGGATCCAGTAGCGCTCTCGTAGAGCGTATTGTCTTTCGCCGCGCCGATGACCAGCGTCGTGCCGGCCCGCGCACCCGGAGCGGGAACGAGCAGGGCGACGAGGACGGCGACCAGCCGGGCCGCGGATCGGCCGCCGCGATGGGCGTGGAACGGGTTCACGAAATTCTCCTCGAATGGGGTCGCCGGCGACCGATCGGCAGGGGAAGGGCCGACGACGAGTATACAACGCCCCCCCTTGCGCCCGCACCTGTGGGCGGGGAGAATGCGGCGTCCGGCCGTAGGGCTCGCCGTCCGATCATCCACCCTCCAGCTGTTCTGGGGACCCATGCGCGAAGAAGACCTGCTCCGCCTCGTCTGGATCACCGATCCGCAGATCGCACCCGCGGGGGATCGCATCGTGTTCGTGCGCGTCATCGTCGACGAGGCGAACGATCGCTACGCGACCTCCCTGTGGATCGCTGATGCCGCCCTTGGCCGGCCGCGGCCGCTCACCTTCGGGCCCGGCGATGCACAGCCCCGCTGGTCGCCCGACGGCACGCGCCTCGCGTTCGTGCGCTCGCCCGAGCCCGGCCAGCCCGCACAGCTGTGGGTGATGCCCATGCGCGGCGGCGGCGAGGCCGTGCGGTTGACCGACCTGGTGAAGGGCGCGGGATCCCCGGCATGGTCGCCCGACGGCATGCAGATCGCGTTCACCAGCGGCACGAACCCCGAGCTCGACACGCCCGACGCGGAGGCGAAGAAGCCGAAGAACGCCCCCGGGCGGATCGTCGCGCGGCCCATGGTGAAGCTCGACAACGTGGGTGCGCTCGATCCCGAACACCAGGACCACGTGTGGGTGGTGGCACTCGCCGTCGACGGCGCCGCCGCTGGAGCGCCGCGCATGCTGACCTGCGGCCGCTTCAACGAGGACGCGCCCGAGTGGTCGCCCGACGGCGCGGGCGTCTGCTTCGTGAGCGATCGCCGGCTCGCACCGTGGTATGGCCTCGATGATGCGGACGTGTGGTCCGTCGCGGCCGACCGCACGGTCCCGACCGAGAGCGAGGTCACGCTCGTTGCAGACGTGGCGGGCACCATCGGCCGCTTCACGCTGGGCGCTGACGGTCGCGTGCTCGCGGTGGGGATGCTGACGCAGGAACCGCCTCGCTCCTACGACCAGCCCGACGTGTTCGTGTGCGCGCCGCCGTTCCCGCAGCCCACGCCGCACGGGCTCACCCAGGCATACGAGTTCGAGGCGGGGGACTCGTCGATCTCCTCCGACCAGCACCCGCCCCGGGCGGGCGGCAGCGTTCCGCTGGCGTTCATCGAGGGTGGGGCCGCCGTGCTCACGGTGGTGGGGCGGCACGGCGCGTGCATCCTGGCGCGCATCGGCGCCGACGGTTCGGTGACCGAGCTCACGCCCGCCGATCGCGAGATCGTCTCGGGCACCGTGTCGGCCGACGGGAAGTGCGCCGCGGTGATCGTCGGCTCACCGTCCCGGCCCGGGGTGCTTTGCGCCTGCGACGTGGCGAGCGGCGCGCTGACGCCGTTGTACGACCCGAACGAGGCACTGTTCACCGAATCGAAGCTGGGGAAGGTCGAGGAGGTCTGGTACCCGTCGTTCGACGGGCAGAAGGTCCAGGGCTGGGTGGTGACGCCGCCCGGGTTCGATCCCGCGCAGAAGTATCCGCTCGTGCTGCAGATCCACGGCGGTCCGCACGTGGCGTACGGCGTCGGCTTCTTCCACGAATTCCAGGTGCTCGCCGAGGCCGGCTATGTCGTCCTCTACGTGAACCCGCGTGGCTCGACGACGTACGGGCAGGAGTTCGGCAACGTGATCCAGTTCGAGTATCCAGGCGACGACTGGAAGGACCTGATGGCCGGCGTCGACCTGCTGGTCGGCCGCGGCTTCATCGACGCGACGCGGATGGGCGTCACCGGCGGATCGGGCGGGGGGCTCCTGACCAACTGGACGGTGGTGAACACCGATCGCTTCGCCTGCGCGATCACGCAGCGCTGCGTCGCCGACTGGACGTCGTTCTGGTACGGGGCCGATTTCGCGCAGTTGACGAACTTCTGGTTCCGCGGCGCGCCCCACGAGGATCCGGCCGACTATGCGCGCCGCTCACCGCTGACGCACGCGGCCCGGGCGAAGACGCCGCTGCTCGTCGTCCACAGCGAGGACGACTGGCGGACGCCGATCGTTCAGGGGGAGGGGATGTTTCGCGCCATGCTTGCCCAGCGCGTGCCCACGGCGATGATCCGCTTCCCGGGCGAGGGCCACGAGCTGTCGCGGAGCGGCGCGCCGTCGCGGCGGGTGCAGAACCAGCGCGTGATGCGCCGCTGGTTCGATCGCTGGCTCCAGGGCAAGGACGCGCCCGAGTTCGACGATCCGCTGGCCGCGGCACCGGCGCCGCTTCCGGCAGGGGCCCGCGCGAAGGGCTAGAGGCCGCTAGGCAGCGCGGCGGGCGGGCGTCTCGACGCAGTTGCCGCCGTGCTGCCGCGCATCGCGCAGCACGCGCTCGGTCACCGCCCACAAGGTCTCGAGATCCACGCCGTCGCCCGGGAACGTGGCGACGCCGAACGTTGCCGACACGGCGCCCGCGGCGTGCGGTGCGAAGGCGTGGGTGGTGAGCGCGCTGCGCATGCGTGCGGCCACTTCGACCGCACCCTCGCGGCCGGTCTGCGGGAGCACGACCGCCGTCAGGCCGCCCGTGCAGCGGCCGACCAGGTCGATGTCGCGCACGTGCGATCCCAGGAGTTCCGCGACGTCCGCCAGAGTGCCCGCCGGCCAGGATTCGTCGCCGGCATCCGCCGCCGGATCGACCGCGACGAGGATCAGCGACAACTCCTGCCCGTGACGATGGGCTCGCCGGATCTCCTTCTTGAGCGCGGCGCGCAGTGTGCGCTCGCCCACGGCATCCCCGTCGTCGGCCCTGGGTACACGTGCGGCGAGGCGGCGGCGTTCGAGCGCGGCGCCGAGCCACGCGGCGAGGAGGAGCATCGACTGCATCTCGCCTGCGGTGAAGCGGGCGCGGCCGCGACGGCGATGGACGGCGAGGTACGAAGGCTCGTGATCGGCCCGCGCGATCGGCACGAACAGCACGGGCCCGGCCTCGACGCCCGGGCAGCCGTCGCCCTCGGCATAGGCCGGTTGTTCGGACAGGTCGGCGAAGCTGATCGTCCGGGGTTCGGCCGCGAGGGCGCGCAGCGCCTCGCTGCCCTCCGGCGCGAGCGGCAGCACGGCCGGCAGGTCGCCGCCCGCGTGCAGAACCAGGCGCTCGGTCGGACGGCGCGACGACACGAGGACGACCGCGGCCGCATCGGCGTCGACGAGGGCGCCCGCGGTGCGCAGGGCGCGCGCGAGCAACTGCCCGCGCGTTCCGGGTGACGCCGGGTTCTCGAGTGCGAGCAGCAGTTCGTGGATCCGGTCGGCCTGGGCCATTGCCCTTCCTCCTTGGCGACGCCGGACGGTCGGCGTCGAGGCAAGGAAGTGCAACCGCCATGCCAGCGAGGTCAGGTCGGGCACCGAACGCGCAGTGTGTTGTCCCGGTGTGCATTGCGCTTGTCGCTTGCGATGTCAGGTGAGCCTGGCGGCTTTGCCACCAGGACAGGTGGCGTCGATTTGGCCACCCGGGGTGGGCGATTGACACCCGGTGCGGATGCTCCTATGCTCCTTGGGCTCGCCGATTCGAGCCCCCCACGAGCATCGTTCGCAGCACCGGGACTTCGGCCCGGTCCCCTGCCCCAGCCAGCAAACTCACGGTTCCGTGGAGGCAGTCCCATGAAGCGCTTGTCATTCCTGTCCGCGTTTGCCCTCTTGGCCGCGCCCGCCCTTGCCTTCGCCGCTCCGAATGCCGGCACCTACCAGACCACCGACCTCGGCGGCCAGCTCCTCACCGGGCGCGCCTCGTCGCACCGGACGGGGATCAACTCCGGCCTGCCGCATGTCCTGCACTCGCAGTCGTGGAACGGCTCGACGCTCGGCACGCAGTGGGAGTTGCGCTGCGCGGTCGAGAACGCCGCGTTCGGCATCCAGGACAACCGCGTCAACGGCACCGGCACCATCGTCTACAGCTCGACCTACACCGGCGGCCAGTTCGAGCTGTACAACACCGGCGGCGCCTGGGGTGACGGCGTGGCCGCGCTCGGAACGACGAGCATCATCTCGACCGTGCAGTTCGTGAACATCAACAACGTCTCGACGCCGGTCGCGTCGGTCGTCAATGCCAACACCTCGGGTGACTTCGGCGGCGGCTGCGTCCTCACCTTCGCGATCGCGAATGGCGTCGGCGTGGGCGAGACGACGAGCCTCGACGTTTCGATCCAGAAGCCGGCCGACTACCCGACGTTCCTCGCCGCCAACTGCGGCCTCGCCTTGCCCAACGAGCAGTTCGGCACGTGGGGCACCATGATCACCGGGACGCTGCGCATCGATTGCTCGGTCGACGCAACGACTTCGACCTGGGGCGCGGTGAAGAACATCTATCGCTGATATGGCATGACCTCTTGTCAAGCTGGTCCACACGCGACCACCGCTCCGGCGGTGGTCGCTGTGTTTTGGGGAGATGAGCTTCTGGAAGGACGGACGCGGAAGTCGCCGACGGCGTGTCACTCTGATATCCGCGGGTTGCCTCGAAGGATCGGGGCCGAGCCGCATGACCGTAGTTCGTCGGGAGGTACCGCAGTCTAGCATCGTGAGTCGGTGGCTCCGGTGAACCGGAGTCCCGTCGCGTAGCGATATCGCGGGTTATCTCACGCATCATCCCCTCGTCCGTCCATCCTGAAGCTCAGCCTTGGGCCTTCGCGGCTTCCGGCCGGGCCAGTGCGGCCCAGAGGAAGCCGGCGAGCTCGCGAGCAATCGCGATGACGATCTTGTTGCGGTGCTTGCCTCGAGCCTCCATCTGCCGGAATCGACGACAGAGCCGCTTCTGGGCCCGATCGGCCAGGGCAATCATGGCCGGCGGCTGGCCAAGCCGCCGGTTCGCCAGGTCCTTGCTGACCCGAGCCTTGTGGCGGTAGTTCCAGGAGCCTTCGATCAGAGTGCGGCGCACGTGCTGGTTGCCGGCGCGCGTGATCCCGCCGCGGCGATGATGATCTCCACTGCTGGCTTCCGAGGGCACGAGCCCGAGAAAGGCCATGAGCGAAGGAGCAGACGGAAACCTCCGAACGTCATGAAGCTCCGACAGCAAGATCATGGCGTTCACCGTGTCGATCCCGCGAAAGCAGCGGAGCCAACCGACTCGTTCGCGCCACGGCTCTCCCTGGGAGATCGCCAGGAGCTCGACATCGAGCGCGGAGCGCTGGGCCTCACGCTGCTCGACCGTGAGCAGGTAGTCCTCGAAGACGATCCGCTCGGAAGGGCGTTCGAACACCAGGCTCGTGAGCCAGGTCCGATGGGCCTGAGACCACGAGTGTGCTTGCCCCGTGCCGAAGACCAGCCCGTGCCGCAACAGGAAGTGCGTGAGGCGGTGACGCGCCCGCGTGAGATCGACGCGCGCATCGTCGCGGCAGCGGCACAGATCCCGTACCGCCTCCTCGTCAACGCTCGGAGGATGGACTTCGGTCAGAAGCCCTGCGCGAAACAGCTCGGCCAGCTTGCGCGCATCCCTGCGATCGGTCTTGATGCGATCGCCCGGCCGAAGCGGCGTCAGGGACGGCGCGATCACCGTGCACTCGCAGCCCTGAGCGATCAGATCACGCTGAAGCACGTAACCGCAGGGTCCTGCTTCGTAACAGCAACGAACCGGTCCCTGCGCCTGGGCCTTGATGCGCTGGACCAACTTGCGGACTTGGGCCGCCTGGTTCGCGATCTGCCCATTCCACGGCTCCCGATCCTGGGGCTTGAGTACGCAAAACGAGATCGTGTTGCGATGGACATCCAGACCGACGATGGTGCTAGGCTCTTGCACGGCCGGCTCCCTTCGTATGCGGCTCTGCTGCTTCAAGCAGCAAACCGCGTCAGAGTGGATCAAACCACCCGGTCGTTCCCGGGGTTCCTGGTTGGGAACGACGGTACGAACCGGGGGCCGGTCATGCCATAGGGTCTAGAGTCGGGGCCTAGTCCGGCAGCGTCGAGACCTTGAACGGCGTCGGCGGAGACGAGGTGACGACCTTGCCGCCTTCGTCCCGGGCGTCCACGCGGACGAGCAGCGCCTGTCCCGCAACCGGACGGAAGTCGAGTTCGGAGGCCGGCACGTCGAGCGCCGAGTCGCCGCGCACGCTCCGGTATGCCAGCTCTTCGAGGCGGTCCGAGTAGACGCGCACCTCGTAGGTGTCGGCGCCCGGAACCGCGTTCCACGAGACGTGCAATCCGTCGACATCGAGCCCGGCCGAGCGGACGCGCAGCATCGGCGCATTCGCATCGCTCGATCCGCCGCGCAGGACCTGCGATGGATCGTGCTCCGCATGGCGCGGCCACAGAACGACCCCGCCCACCACGATTGCCGCCACCACGAGCCCCAGCGCGGGCCGCAGTGCCGGCGCGAACAGCGCGGCCCACCACGAGGTGCGCGGCGTCGCGCGTAACGGCGCGTGGGGTGCAGGGTCGGGTTCGGAAGGCGCGCCGATCGTCCGCGCCAGGAACGCCGACAGCCGGGCGTCCGCCGCCGCGACGTCCGGCAGCGCGGCGTCGGCGCCGGGATCCATGAACCGGGCGTAGGCATCGAGCAGCGCGCCGCAGCGCGGGCACTGCGCGACGTGGGCGCGGCGCGGATCCGTCGCCGGCAGCTCGGCGACCGTGGCCAGTTCCTCGACCGGCATGCAGGGCGTGACGGTCACGGCGTTCTCCCTGCGAGCGCGGTGCGGAGCTTGCGCCGGGCGCGCTGCAGGAGTGCGCGTGCCCCGGTCGCATTGTCGAGCCTCATCACGACCGTGATCTCCTCGACGGGCAGTCGCTCGAAGCAGCGCAGCCACAGCGCTTCCCGTTCCTCGGGATCGAGAGTGTCGGCAAGCAGCTGGCGCAACGCTATCTCATCCTGCAGCTCCCCCAGCATCCGTTCCGGGGTGCCGTCCGTCGCCGGCAGCGTCTCGAGCTCGACGTCGTCGTCGCGCAGCAGGCCCGGCGCCGCGAGTTCGTTCAGGCAACGATTGCGCGCGATCGCGAAAAGCCACGAGCCGAAGAGCGCCCGGCCCTGGAACGAGCCCAGGGCGCGCCACGCCCGCAGCAGCACCTCCTGCGCCAGTTCGAGCGCTCGTTCCGGATCCCGCACGTAGCGGTGACACCACACGTACACCCGACGCTGGTAGCGCCCGAGCAACGCCGAAGCCGCGGCCCGCCCGCCCGCCCCGTCGGGATCGGCGGCGTGGCGGGCGAGGAACTCGTCGTCGGTCGGCTCGGGGCGCGGGGCCTCGCTCATCGGATAGGAACGGCTCCAGGGCCGGAAATCACAGGCGGCGGGCCGGGACGGGGCAGGCGACCGGTAGCGGACAGCGTAAGCCGTGGCGCCGCAAACGGGAAGGGGCCCGTCCGGTTTCGCTTGTCGCGCCCGAAAGCGCCCCGTACCGTGCGGGTCGCGCGGCGCATCGTGCCGCCGCAGGGAGGACGCCGTGACCAATTCCGTGAACTGGATGCTCATCATCGTCGGGGCGCTCGCGCTCGTCGCCGAGGTCGTCCTCGGCGTCATCACCGGTTTCGACCTCGCGATCGTCGGCCTGGCGCTCATGGTCGGCGGCGGAATCGGGCTCGCCTTCGGGTCGGCCGAGGTCGGCCTGTTCGCCGCCGGCGCGTTCGCGTTCCTCTACCTCGCGTTCTTCCGCCGGCAGGTCAAGGCGCGGCTGGCCGCCGGGCCCGCCCGGCCGACGAACATCGACGTGGTGCTGGGCAAGAGCGGAATGGTGACCGAGCGGATCGGGCCGCATGCGCCGGGAATGGTACGGGTCGGCGACGAACTGTGGCGCGCGGCGCTGCTGGACGAGGGCGCGGGCGCGATGGCGAAGGAACCCGGAACGACGGTGCTGGTGGACTCGGTCGAGGGCGTAACCCTTAAGGTGAGGTGACGACGATGAACGAAGGCAACAGTTTCTTCCCGGTCCTGCTCGGGATCTTTGCCGTCCTCGGGCTCATCACGCTGGCGCGCACGGCGCGCATCGTGAACCAGTACGAGAAGGCGCTGGTCATGCGCCTGGGCAAGTACAAGTGCACGGTCGACTCGGGTCTGACCTTTCTCGCGCCGTTCATCGAGGACATGATCAAGGTCGACATGCGCGAGAAGGTGATCAACGTCGAGCCGCAGAAGGTCATCACCAAGGACAACGTGACCGTCATCGTCGATGCCGTCATCTACTACAAGGTGATCGACCCGGTGAAGACCGAGTTCGAGGTGCAGAACTTCGGCTATGCCTGCACCACGCTGGCGCAGACCAACCTGCGCAACCTGATCGGCGACCGCACGCTCGACGAGACGCTGGTCGCCCGCGACATGATCAACACCAACCTCCGCCTCGTCCTCGACGAGGCGACGAACCTGTGGGGCGTCAAGGTGACGCGCGTCGAGGTGCAGAAGATCGACCCGCCGGTCGACATCACCGAGGCGATGTCGCGGCAGATGAAGGCCGAGCGCGACAAGCGCGCCTCGATCCTCGAATCCGAGGGCTTCAAGCAGAGCCAGATCCTGCAGGCCGAGGGCGTCAAGCAGGCCGACATCCTGCGCGCCGAGGGCGAGGCCCAGGCCCGCGTGACGCGCGCCAACGCCGAGGCCGAGGCGATCAAGCTGGTTTCGACCGCCGCCGAGAC
The DNA here is from genome assembly GCA_031431875.1 of Candidatus Eiseniibacteriota bacterium. Classification (GTDB taxonomy): domain Bacteria; phylum Eisenbacteria; class RBG-16-71-46; order RBG-16-71-46; family DASYSL01; genus JANPEF01. The sequence continues at coordinate 53,038 of JANPEF010000061.1, forward strand.
GTACTTCAAGGACCGCGCCGAGGTGATGCGTCGCCTCGAAGTGCTGAACCACACCCTGTCGGAGAACACGAAGTTCGTGCTGCCGTCGAACGGCGAGTTCGTCAACGTGCTCGGGCTGGGCGATGCCGGTGGTGGCGGTGGTCGTCGCCGTGGCGGGGATGACGGCGGGAGCGGTGGCGGTGGCAAGGGCGGCTCCGGCGGTTCTTCAGGCCCGAGCGGCGGGATGGGTGGCGGCTTCGGCGGCGGCGAGATCCCGGTCGTGCCCCTGCGCCGCTCGTGAGCGACGGCGGCGAGCTCTTCGCCTCCGACGTCCGCATCGTGTTCTCGACGGCGCCCGACACCGAGGCGGCGCTCCGCCTCGGCCGGACGCTGGTCGAGGAGCGCCTGGCCGCGTGCGTCAACGTCGTGCCCGGTGTGCGCTCGATCTATCGCTGGCGCGAAGCGGTGGAGGAGGCCGAGGAAGTGATGCTTGTCCTCAAGACGACGGCCGCCGCCGCCCCCGCGCTGGCTGCGCGGCTGGCGGCGCTCCATCCCTACGAGGTTCCCGAGGTGCTTGCGATCGAGCCGGCCGCCGGTGCCGAGGCGTACCTCGGCTGGATCGGCGAGAGCGTGACAACACCGGCGCGTTAGCGCCGCTCTACGGCCCGAGGCCTTCGGGAATCGCCGCCCCGGGAGCCGTCGCGGCGAATACATCCTGCGATTCCGTCGCCACGGCCGTACCCGGCTTCGGCTTCATGAACGGCAGCAGGACCAGCGGCAACAGCCCCACGACGCAGTCGATCACGAGCGTCTTCGGGTAGCCGAAGCGCACGATCGAGAAGCCCTGCCACGTCGAGGTGTACGAGATGGCGAAGTTCTGCATCGCCATGTACGCCGTGAACTGCGTCGCCGCCACCGCCGGCGTCGTGATGTCCATGAACAGCGCGCTGCGGATCCCGTAGTACAACCCCTGGAACACGTTGTAGGAGATGCAGGCAATCCAGAACGCCTGGACGAGCCCGGCCGGCACCGCGGGGCGGTCCGGGGCGTTCGCCGCGATCGAGTGGATCCAGCCGTACTGTTGCATCTGCCAGGCGAGGTACAGCGTCGGCACCGCGGTCATCGCGATGAAGACGGCCAGCGTGCGCCGCCGGCCGAAACGGTCGGAGACCCACCCGCCGGTGATGCAGGTCACGGCGAAGATGACCGTCGACCAGAGATTGAGCGTGGCCACCTGGTTGTCGGTGAAGCCCAGCTCGACGGCCAGAGTCGACTGCAGCGCGAGCGCCAGGGCGTAGGCGCCCAGCGGCAACAGCGCCGAGAACACGCCGACGAGCGCGGCTTGCGACCCGATGAACGCCCTATACGCCTGGACGACGAAGGTCTTGAGCTCGAGGCCGACGGCCGCGACCTTCGAGCCGACGACCGGCGCAGCGAGCGGACGCGCGACCTCGCGCAGCGGCAACACGACGAAGACGGTGACCAGCAGGATCACACCGATGACGAAGAAGTACGTCGACTGGAACGGCATGACGCCGGCGAGGAACAGCACCATCGATCCGCCGATCGTCTGTCCCACCGACGCGCCGCCGAACATGAAGCCGTTGGCCACGCCACGCTCCGACTCGGGGAGCACGTTGCAGGCGAGCGCGTCGATGGCCACGTCCATGATCGCCGCGAACGAGTTGTGGACGGCGATGATGATGGTGAAGAGGGCGAGGTTCTTCACGTAGTCGATCGGCCAGGCGAGGAGCAGCGTGGCGGCCATGCCCAGCTGCATGAGGAAGATCCACAGCCGGCGGCGGCCGAAGCGGTCGCTCGAGAACGTGTCGACGAACGGCCCGGCGATCCACTTGAACGCCCACGGCAGGTAGAGCGAGCCGACGAACGCGCCGATCAGCTCCGGCGACAGGCCCTGGCGGCGCATCTGCGTGCCGATGGCGGTGGCGGTGAAGCCGAGCGGGATGCCCTCGGTCATGTAGAGCAGGAAGAACGCGGTGAGGCGACCGTTCTTGGTCGCCAGCAGGTCGGGGAGCGGCAGGCGGAAGCTCATCAGTGAACGACTCCTTCCGGAATGGCCGCGCCGGGACCGGGGCCCGACGGCGGAGCGAACCCCGCGGCCGCATGTCTGGCGGACAGCGGAGTGACGAACGGCAGGATGAGCAGGCACACCAGGCCGAAGGCCGCGTCGAACCCGAGGGTGAGAGGATACCCGAATCGCTCGATCGAGTGGCCCTGCCACCACGCGGCCATCGAGGAGGCCAGGTTGCACAGGGCCATGTACGCGGTGAACTGGGTGGCGGCCACGCGCGGCGTCGTGATGTCCATGTAGAGCGCGGTGCCCGCGCCGTACATGAGGCCCTGCGCGATGTAGTACGAGAGGCAGGCGGTCCAGAACGCGCTGATCGCCGCCGCCCCGATCGCCCCGCCGGCGAGCAAGAGTGCGAGGCAGACGCCGGGCACGGACATCAGGGCGACGAAGAGCGCGATCGTGCGGCGGCGGCCCAGGCGATCCGACAGCCAGCCGCCGACCACGCAGCCCAGCGCCCCGCAGAACGACGAAGCCATCGCCAGCGCGCCGATGGCGCCGTCGTCCATGCCCAGCTCGACCGCGAGGTTCGATTGCAGCGCCAGGCCGAGGCCCATGGCGCCCATCGGCAGGAGCGCCAGCAGCACGCCGAACAGGGCGCCGCGCGAGCCGGTGAAGGCGTGCCACGACGCGACGAGGAACTCGCGCATGCGCGCGCCCGCCGCCGCCAGCGCCGCCGCAGGGCCGGCGCCGGGGCCGCCCGCGTGCGCCGCCGCCACCGCAGCCGTCTCGCGCAGGCGCAGCGAGACCACGATCCCGATCAGCGCGACCGCTCCGGCAACGACGAGGAACGTGGCGCGGAACGGCATGGCCGCGGTCAGCATGAGCACGCCGCCGCCGCCCAGTGCGGTGCCCACCGCTTGTCCCGCGAACATGACGCCGTTCGCCGTCCCACGTTCCTCGACGGGCAGCACGTTGCAGGCGAGCGCGTCGATCGCGACGTCCTGCGTCGCGGCGAAGGCGTTGTGCAGGATCAGGAGCCCGGTGAAGAGTGCGAGCTGCTGCGCGGGATCGACGGTCATGGCCACCAGCAGCGTGACGACCATGAGGCCCTGCGCCAGCACGACCCAGAATCGCCGCGGTCCCCAGCGCGCCACGGTCAGCGAGTCGACGATCGGCCCCACCGCCCACTTGAACGCCCACGGCAGGTAGAGCGCAGCGACGTAGGTCCCGATCTCCGCGGGACCCAGGCCCAGTCGGCGCATCTGTGTGGCCACGGCGACCACCGCGAAGCCCGAGGGCAGGCCCTCACTGACATAGAGGAGGAAGAACGAGACGAGGCGGGCGCGACGCGTGCCGAGAGGGTCGGACGGAAGGAGGCGCATGGGCGCGCACCTTAGCACAGCCGGCGTCCGATTCTCCCGACGAGCGTCCGGCACTCCCGACAGGGCGGCGGGCACCGCGTGCAGCGCCTCGATCCGGGACTTCCCGCGAACCCACGCGAATTCGCGGGCTGGAGGGACCGCGACGCGCTGGCATGGCGCGTGCATCCCTCCCCGTGCAGGGGAGGTGGACCATGCACTCGTCCAAGGTCTGTTGGCATCGCTTCATCGCAGTTGCGCGGCGTCGACGTCGCCTGCTGATCCGCCGGGCAGGCGCGCTCGCGGCGACGTTCACCATCGTGCCGCTCGCCATCGGCGTCGATCCGGTCGATCGCGACACGTCGTTCACGACGTTCACGGTCGGCATCGGCGCGGGGTCCTACGCCGACGTGGCGCGCGGCTGCAGCGGAGAGGTGATCTCCGCGCGCAGCCGGCCGGTCGGCGACGTCGGGTTCGGCGTCGAGCACGAGATGGACAGCGCGGTGCTCGGCGTACGGGCCACGCGGCGAGGGTCCGGCATCGGCGGCGACGACGCCGTCGAGTCCTGGGTGGCGAATCCCCACGCGTCGTACGAGGGGGATCGGTTCGGGATCGGCGCGGGTATCACGCTTCCGGATCAGGTCTCGGCGGGCAACTACACCGACGAGGACTTCGTCCTTCCGTTGACGGGTCACATCCGGACCGGCAATCGCGCTCGCGGCACGGACTTCCGCATCAGTTTCGGCGAGAACGTCCCGGCATATTCGCCGGGCGGCGGGGCCGAGATGACGCAGGGTTTCCGCATCTCGCGTGTCGTCCGGGGCCGCGTCGGCGTGGCGGGGCCGGTGCCGTTCGATCAGGTCGGTCTCATCGTGCGGACGAACGTTCGGGCCACCGACGCGCTCACGATCGAGCTGCGCGGTCGCCTCGGGCAGTCCGAGGGTGTCGGCGAGTCGACGATCGGCGTGGGCGTGAGCTACCGGATCGACCACCACTAGTTCCCGCCACGCGAACGGGCCCGGCGTGCATCCGCCGGGCCCGTCGTGCACCGCGGGCCGGGGCCCGCGCGGGGGGTGCTCGTCTGCGGTCGCGCGGCGTCTACCGCACCATCACCAGCTTGGCGTCGAAGCGCGTCTCGCCCACCTCGCCACGGTAGAAGTACATGCCGGGCGCCACGCGCGCGCCCGTGTCGTCGGAGCCGTCCCACGCGATCGACGCTTCACCGGCGGGACGCGCCTCGTCGACGAGCGTGCGCACCTTCTGGCCGCGCACGTTGAAGATCTCGAAGTGCACGTGGCCCGCGGTCGGCTGCGCGTAGCGGATGCGCGCGCCGCCGGTCGTGCTGGCGAACACGACGCTCGATGTCCGCGGAGCAATTTCTGCGAGCGGCAGGACGCTGCCGGACTCTGCGGTGACTCCGCCTCTCGGCACCGTCAATCCAGCAGCCGTGGCGTCGAAGGCTGCTCCTTCATTCGCCCTCGCCGCCTGCGGCGGCGAGATCATGTGATGATCGTGCGCGAAGCCCGAGTGCGATGGCGCGACATACGGGAACGCGCCCTGGAACGGAAGTTCGTTTGCGTCGACGCCGTCGCCCAGCAGGGAGTTCGGCTCGCCCGCGCCCAGCAGCACGCCCGCGACGGCGCGCAACTCGATGTCGACCACGTCGTCGACCAGGCGGCGGCCGTTGGGGAAGCCGTCGAGCTGGCCGGCGAGCACGCCGAGGCGGTTCGGCGACAACGACGGGGCGATCGCGGTGTTGAGGCGGATCATCTCGGAGGGGACGACGTCGGCGCGCTTGTTGAGGCCGTCGACGCCGGTGAGGAACACCGCGACGAGATCGTTGCGCGGCGCCGGAGGTACGGTGAGGCCGTACAGCAGGTTGAGCAGCCGCGCCGGCTCGGGGTCGACCACGTACGAGAGGAACTGCCCGTCGTCGGCCGGCTTCGACGCGTTCCAGCGATCCTTCTGCGACAGCGGCAGCACGATCTCGTTGACCAGCGGCATGCCCAGGCGCGACACCTGCTGCCACGGACCCTTCTCGTCGTCCCACGCCATCTTCCTGCCGGTGCCGCCGGCCTTGCGGCTCGCCGTCGCCCACACGCCGAGGATCGCGTTCGGATCGGTGGTACCGGTGGGCATCGCGCCGGTCGCGGTCAGCTTCGCGATCGGCACCTGGATCGCGATCGTCTGGCAGTTGTACCCGCCCAGGCCGTCGACTCCGCCACCGGCGTTACCCGGCGCGCCCGGGCGAATGGTCAGCAGGTCGAACACCGCACCCAGGTCGACGAAGAACGGATCGTCGCTCTGGCCGGCGTACACCTTGATGTCGCCGTCGAGGGTGCGCACCGCCTGCTGCATGAGCACGGGCCAGTTCGGCGTCGACGCCGGGCCGATGTTCGACGGGGTCGTGGACAGGTCGTTGCCGAGCACACGACGCCCGTTCGACTCCTCGCTCGTGACGTAGAGCTGGTAGGTCTGCGGCCGGTTCCAGTTCGGGTCGGTGAGGCTGTGGATCGGCCCGACGTTGTAGAGGAACGTGTTGGCGTTGCGGGTCGCGGTCGAGAAGCGGAAGTTGTAGACGATCTCGGCGGCCGGGTCGCCGTCATTGCTGACCTTGACCTGGTAGAGCACCTCATCGCCGAACTTGTAGAAGTTCGGGCCGCCGCCGGGCTCCTGCACGCCGTTGTAGGTCGCGATCAGCGTGACCGTGCCCGGCGCATCGGGGCTGACGAAGGCATAGACGTCGAGGTTGTCGGCGACGGGATCTTCGGCGATGGCGGGGGCTTCGCGGTGGCTCGAAGCCAGGGCGATCGACGGCAGCAGGGACACGGCGCTGGCAAGCAGCAGGGCACGGGCAAACGAAAGCGGACGGGACATCGGACGACCTCCGGACTGGGATGGGACACGGGTTCTGGGCCTCACCCGGGATACGGACCCCGCCGGCGATCGGATGACCCGCGGATGCTAGGATGCGGCCATGTTCGTGCTCGGCATCGAAACCTCCTGCGACGACACGGCCGCCGCCGTGGTCGAACACGGCCCCCGGCCCCCCCGGCTGGTCTCCAGCATCGTCGCGGTGCAGGACGTGCACCGCGAGTTCGGCGGCGTCGTGCCCGAGCTGGCCTCGCGCGCCCACCTCGAGCTGCTGCCCGGCGCGGTCGAGCGGGCGCTGGCCGAGGCCGAGCTCGATTTCGACGACATCGACGGCATCGCCGTGACGCGCGCACCGGGGCTCCTCGGCGCGTTGCTCGTCGGCGTGAGTTACGCCAAGGCGCTGGCCGTCGCGCTGGAGAAGCCGTTCGTCGGCGTCAATCACATCGAGGCCCACCTGCTCGCGCCGCTGCTCGAGGGTGCCGTGTTCGAGTTTCCGGCGGTCGGCGCGGTCGTCTCGGGCGGACACTCCGAGATCTTCCTCGTGCACGCGCTCGGCGCCTACACGCTGATCGGCACGACGCGCGACGACGCGATCGGCGAGGCCTTCGACAAGGCCGCGAAGTTGCTGGGGCTGGGCTTTCCGGGCGGCCCCGTCGTCGACCGGCTCGCCGCCGTGGGCGACGCCGGGCGGCATCCGCTCCCGCGCGGGATGAGCGGCTCGGGCGACCTCGACCTCTCGTACTCCGGGCTCAAGGCGGCGACGCGACGGCTGATCGAGGGCCCGGCGGGTGCGCTGTTGCGCGCCGCGCCCGAGTCGGACGAGGCGGCGCAGCTGCGCGCCGACATCTGCGCGTCGTTCCAGGTCGCCGCGGTCGATCCGCTCCTGTCGAAGCTCGAGACCGCCGCGCGCCGCCACGGCGCCCGCTCGCTCGTCGTCGGCGGGGGCGTGGCGTGCAACTCGCGGCTGCGCGAAGGCCTCGCCGGGATCGGCACGCGGCTGGGCATTCCCGCTTTCCGGCCGAGCCCCGCGCTGTGCGCCGACAACGCGGCGATGATCGCGCTCGTCGGCGGCTTCCGGCTGGCGCGCGGTGAGCGCGACGGACTCGACCTCGAGCCCGTGCCGAGCCTCGACGAGAGCGGCATGCTCTCCGTGAAGGCCCCCGCGTAACTGCTTGTCCCCGCGCGCCGGGTGCGTCCGTCCCCGGTCGCAATTCGCTCGCCGGGGCCCGAAATCGTGCCGATCGCACGGGGTGCCGCGGTTTCGGATCGAACCGAGGCGGTCCGGGCATCGAAAATCCCTCGCCTGCCGCTGGCCAGGGGCCCGTTCCGCAATCTTCACTCAAACGATGCTCTGCCAATCACTTCCAGCGGGGGACCAGGCTCGGTTGCGCTCCCGGGACACCGCAAGGCGTGCGGCCCTACGGGCCGCAGAGCTGGAACTCCTTGGGCGGCACGGGACTTGCGCCGATATCGCGGCGGGGTCCCCGGGCCGGCGCGTCGCGCGCCGCGCCAAGGCGGGCGTGACCCCGGGGGAGGGGAGCGCACGTGACGCAGGGGAAGTCTCGCATCCTGGTTGCCGACGACGAGCCGAACCTGCGTGAGGCGCTGCGCATCCTCCTCGATCGGAACGACTTCACCGTCCTGCTCGCCGTCGATGGGCAGGAGGCCGTCGAGATCGCACAGCGCGAGCAGCCGGACCTCGTGCTCCTCGACGTCATGATGCCGCGCATGGACGGCTACGAGGCGTGCCGCACGCTGCGCGCCCACTACCGCACGGGCCATATCCCGATCATCATGCTCACGGCGAAGTCGCAGCAGGAGGACGATCGCGTCCAGGGCCTGTCCCAGGGCGCGAACGACTACATCGGCAAGCCGTGGCATGGCAAGGAACTGGTTCAGCGCATCAAGAACCACCTCGAGTGGGCGAAGACCCAGCGCTCCGTGAGCCCGCTCACCGGGCTGCCGGGCAACCTGTCGATTCTCGCCGAGCGACAGCGCCGCGTCGACGCGGGCCAGACGTTCGCCCAGATGTTCCTCGACATCGACAGCTTCAAGTCGTTCAACGATCGCTACGGCTTCCCGGTCGGCGACACCGCGATCACCGCCGTTGCCGACGTGCTCGCGCAGGTCATCGAGACGCAGGGACGGCCCGGCGACTTCGTCGGCCACATCGGCGGCGACGACTTCACGGTGGTCACCGAGCCCGACCGCGCGGAGAGCCTCGCCGAGGCCATGAAGAACGCTCTCGAGGAGCGCATGCCGCTGCTCTACGAGGAGGAGGATCGGGCCCGTGGCTCGGTGCGCGTCCTCAACCGGCGCCACGAGTACGAAGACTTCCCGCTCATGAGCGTGACGATTGCGCATGCGACGTACGATCCGGCGACGGGGATGCACCTGGCGCAGCTCGACGATCAGCTGCGCGAGCTCAAGGAGTACGGAAAGAGCCTGCCTGGCTTCGTCGTCGCCAGCGAGCGCCGGCGCAGACGTGTCGACGCCGGGCCCGAGACGGCCTGGGGCAGCCCGCCGAAACTCGAGGCGCCACCGCCCCAGCGGAAGTCGAAGGCGGCGTGAGTCTCCGGCCCGCCCAGCGAACTCGCGGCGTCGCGGTCGGAACGCTCGCGCCCGCCACGGTGAGCTCGCCGTGCGCGGCCGCGGCATTCGTGCTGACCACCAGCGGCGATGTCACCGCGCACATCGACGTGTGCGCCGAGGCCGCAAGGGGGGCGGTCGGCGGGACAGCCTGGCGGCTGGATCATCTCGAGGCCGCAAGCGGAACGCTGCACGCCCACTCCTTCGACGGCCCGGTCCTCCTGCCCGAGCCCGGCGGCGCGCTCGAATGGCTGCTGCATCACGAGGCGCCACTCGTGCGCGAAGATGCGGCGGCCGAGGCGTTCGGTCCCGGGGCCACGGGCGCGATTCTCGGCCTGCCCGTGCGCGCGGGCGACATCCTCTTCGGCTTCCTGCGCATCGCCCTGCCGGCCGTCCCGCTGGCGGGTGTCGCCGCGCCCGGCGTGGCGAACGCGCGCGTCTTCGCCGACCTGTGTGCGCTCGCGCTCGAACGCCACGCCGGTGAGCTTCAACTCGCCCGCCAGCGCGAGCGCATGGAGGCGCTCGAGCTCAAGGCCAACGCGGGCGAGACGCTGTTCAGCGAGCTGATCGCCGTCGTCGCGCACGAGATCCGCACGCCGCTGACCTCGATCAAGGCCTACACCGAGGCGCTGATCGACGCGCCGAGCGACGAGTTCGAGCGCCGCCGTGAGTTCCTGCACGTCATCGACGAGGAGTGTGATCGCCTGGGCCGTCTGGTCGGCGACGCGCTCGACCTGTCGCGCCTCGAGGCCGGCCTGCGCCTGCTCAAGGTGAAGCCGATGACGGCGACGACGCTGCTCGAGGACGTGGTGACCACGCTGGAGCCCGATGCGACGAAGCATGGTGTCGCGCTGGTGATCGAGGAGGGCGTGGCCATCGACGACGTCGAGGCCGACGGCGACCTGCTCAAGCAACTGCTGTTCAACCTGGTGGGCAACGCGATCAAGTTCTCGCCGGCGGACACGACGGTCACGTTGCGCGCCGAGACCCACGGTCAAGGCCAGTGGCGCCTGTCGGTCAGCGACCAGGGCGGCGGCATTCCCGAGGACCAGCTCGAGCGGATCTTCGAGCGGTTCCACCGCGTCGAGCTCAAGAGCGGCCGGCGCGTCCAGGGCACGGGGCTGGGACTGGCCATCGCGCGGCACATCGTCGACCTGCACGGCGGTCGCCTGTGGGTCGAGAATGCGCCGACCGGCGGCTCGATCTTCTCGGCGCTCCTGCCGCGGCGGCAGCTCGCGCCGGCGCAGGTGCGCTCGGTCGCGGCCGCGCTGGCGCGTCGGGCCGACGTCGCCGACCTGCTCGACGCGGCGATGGGCATGATCGCCGAGGTCATGGCGGCGGACATCGTCTCGACGCTGCTGGTCGACGCCGCGGCGGGCGACCTGTGCATCGTGGCGTCGCGCGGGCTCGATCCGGACGCCCGCTCGCGGCGTATGCACTTCCGCGGCGGCGTTGCCGGTGCGGTGCTGTCGGCCGGACAGCCGGTGCGCGTCGAGAACATCGAGACCGATCGTCGCTTCGGCAAGAAGAGCCATCCGCAGTATTCGACGAAGTCGCTGCTGTGCGCGCCGCTGGCGGTCGGGGGCGTCGTCGTCGGCGTGGTCAACGTCACCGACAAGCGCTCGCGCGCCGAGTTCGACGAGTCGGACCTGGAACTGCTCACGTCTCTGGTCGATCGAATCTCGGCGGCGCTGTCGCGCGCCCACGCCTATCCCGACTCGACGGCGGTGGTCGCCGAGGCGAAGGCCTCGGTGCAGTCCGTGGCACGCGTGCGGCGCGACCTGTGGCTCGGCGACTCCGAGCTGTCGCGCCACGCGACGCGTGTCGCCGGACGCGTGGGCGTCGATCTCGCAACGGCGGCGGCGATCGCGCGCCTGACCGCGGGCGACGCGGGTGACGCGGGCGACGCGGACGGGGTGTGGTCCGCCGACGCGGCGAGCGCCGCGCGCGCGTTGCTGCTGTCGCGTGCCGAGCGCCTCGACGGCAGCGGCCGCCCCCATGGCCTGCGCGGCGAGGCGATCCCGATGGGCGCCCGCATCCTCGGAGTCATCGACGAGTTCGAGAGCATGACCCATGGGCGATCGTATCGCACCGCGTTCACCGTTGACGAGGCGCTCGGCGCGTTGCGCGAGGCCGCCGGCACCCGGTTCGACGCGGGGGTGATCGAGGCGCTGGCCGCCTCGCTCGCCGACGAGGGCTGGATGGGCGACGAACGGGAGGAGGCGGCCTGATGGGACGCACCGCCCGGCCGCGGGGGATCCGCGGCGGCTCGGTCAAGTCGACGTGGAGCGAGATGCAGCAGCTCCGCCAGCGCGTGCGCGATCTCGAGCAGATGCGCGAGCGCCTGTCGCGGCTCTACTTCAGCCAGGTCGAGACCGGCAAGGCGCGCATGGAGAAGCTCCATCGCATCCTCGAGGTCGTGACGAGGCTCAACTCGAGCCTCGACATCGATTCGCTGCTGGGCCAGATCGTGGGCGCCGTGCAGAAGAGCCTGGGCTTCCGCATCGTGCTGCTGCGCATCCTCGATCCGCAGTCGAACGCGCTGCGCGCCCGCGCCTTCGCCGGCCTGTCGCCCGTGGCGATCGCGCACCTCGAGGCCGCGGACGTGCCGGTCGGCGAGTTCCAGTCGTGGTTGACGGACGAATCCCGGGTCAGCCGCTCGTACTTCATCAGCCACAAGAACCAGTTCAGCCGTCGCCTGCCGGACGGCATCGTCCACGACCTGGGCACGCGCGAGGACTGGGAGTGGCATCCCGAGGACGTGCTGCTCGTGCCGCTGTACACGCGCACGGGCGAGCTCATGGCGTATCTCTCGGTCGACGATCCGGTCGACCGGCTGGTGCCGTCGCGCGAGACCATCGAGATGCTCGAGATCTTCGGCAACCACGTGGTCGTGGCGCTCGAAAACTCGCGCCTGGTCCAGTCGCTGGGCGAGCACGGGCGCGAGCTCGAGGTCGTGAACCGTCGCATGGGCGAGCTCAACCAGCTCAAGTCGGCGTTCCTCTCCGCCGTATCGCACGAACTGCGCACGCCGCTGACCGCGATCCGGGCCTACCTCGACAGCCTGCGCGACGACCTCGACAAGCCCGGCCTCGAGGCGCCGCTGCGCTTCGTCGGCATCCTCGACGAGGAGAGCCGCCGACTCTCCGACCTGATCGACTCGATCCTGTCGTTCTCGCACCTCGAGCGGGGGAGCAATCCGCTCGAGTTCCGGTCCCTCGATGTGGCCGGGCCGCTGGAGGCCGCGGCGCTGGCGCTCAAGCCCATGGCGGAGGCCAAGAAGGTTTCCCTTCAGACCGAGCTGCGGGCTGCCGACATCAGGATCGAGGCGGATCTGGAGCTGCTCAAGCAGCTCATCCTTCACCTGGGCGGCAACGCGATCAAGTTCACCGCGCCCGGTGGGGCAGTTCGCATCACGGCGGACGCCGACGATCGGGGCCTCGTCCTCACGGTCGAGGACACCGGGATCGGCATTCCCGAGGACCAGCTCGATCGCATCTTCGAGCGTTTCTACCAGGTCGACCAGAGCCTGGTGCGGCGCTTCGGGGGCACGGGGCTGGGTCTCGCGCTGTGCAAGTCGATCGTCGAGGTGCACGGCGGCAGCATCGCGGTGGAGTCGACGATCGGCGAGGGATCGACGTTCACGGCGCGCTTGCCGCGCCAGGCGAAGAATCCCGCGGCACAGGCCGCGCCGACGCCGGTGACGGCGCACGGCGACGCGGACGAGGCGCTGCGTCTCAACCTGGCCTGGACGGCGGGAGTCCTCGGACTCGAACGGGTCGCGCTGCTGGCGCCCGCTCACGGGGGACACGCGGTACGGGCGTCGATCGGGTTGCCGGTACGGGCCGATCGGGGCGGAGACGACGCGCTCGCCACGCTCGGCGAGGGCCCGCGTCTCGCGGTTCCGGTGGTGCACGAGGGCCGGACGATCGGCTCGCTCGTGACGACCTGGCCCGCGACACACGGTCCGGCGGAGGAGGCGGTGCTCGCCTCGCTGGCGGAGCGGATCGGTTCGGTGCTGGCGCACGCGAACCGGATGCAGGAAGCGCACGCGGCCATGGCTGGATCGGCCGAGTTGTTGCGCGGGGAAGTGACGCGACTGTCGCTCGGTCGCGTAGCCACGTCGGACCGGGTGCGGCGCGCGCGACAACTGGCGCGAACCCTGGGTCTGCCGCCCGACCAGGCGGCGCACGTGGCGTGGGCGGCGGCGGCCGATGCGGTGGACGCCACGCTGTTCGACGGACGCCTCGGCGATACCGCGAGCGACCGGCCCGAGGCCGTCCGCGAGATCCTCGCGCATCGCCACGAGCGCGTCGATGGTGCGGGAACGCCGCAGGGGCTGGTGGGCGACGAAATCGCCCTCGGGGCGCGGATCCTCGCGGTGGTGGCCGCCTTCGAGGAGGCGGTCGAGGGCACCAGCGGGGTCGCGAGTTGTTCGGCGGTGGACGCGATCGAAGACTTGTGGATGCGGGTCGGGCACGAGTTCGACCCGATGGTGGTGGAAGCACTCGTCGTACTCGGGGTCGAGGAGGGATGGCTCGACCGGGGATGGGCCCAGGGCTCGTCCGACGCCGCGGAGGCGGCATGACCGCTCCATCCAGCCAGACAGGGAGGTGATTCGGGTGTCCAAGGGTCGCATTCTGGTGGTCGACGACGAGGTGTACATCGTCCACATTCTCGACTTCTCGCTCGGCATGGAGGGTTACGAAGTCGTGACCGCCCTCGACGGCGAGCAGGCGCTCGAACGGGTCGCGCAGCAGAAGCCCGACCTCATCGTGCTCGATATCATGATGCCGAAGCTCGACGGCTACGAGACCTGCAAGGCGCTCAAGAGCCGCGAGGAGACACGCGACATCCCGGTCATCCTGCTCTCGGCCAAGGGGCGCAACGTCGACCAGAAGACCGGCTTCGAGGTCGGCGCCGACGACTACATCACGAAGCCGTTCTCGCCGCGCAAGCTGGTCGAGCGGATCAACGCCATCCTCGGTCACGCCAACTCGAGCGACGTCCAGGAGCGCCAGGCCTCCTGAGCGCACCTGGCGCACGGGCCGCCCGCAGCGGCGGCCGTGTCGTGGAAGACGGGGCTGCAGCCGTGGAAACCGGGGCCGCCGCAGCGTAGACTCCGCGCGTGAGCTTCGTCCGCGTCGCCTTCCCCGTCCCCGTTCGCCAGACCTTCCTCTATTCCGTTCCACCCGAGCTCGAGTCGCGGGCGCGACCCGGCGCCGAGGTGCGTTGCCCATTTGGCGCGCGCGAGCGCCGGGGGTTCGTCGTCGAGCCCGCGCGCGAAGCCGATCGCCACGGGGTGAAGGCGATCCTCGGGGTGGTCGGCGACGACGTCGTCTTCCCGCCCGACCTGCTGCGCCTGTGTTCGTGGATCGCCGACTACTACCTGGCGCCCATCGGGCGCGTGCTCGCCGCGGCGCTGCCGGGCGGGCTCGAGGGTTTTGGCGGCAGCCGCGCTCGCAAGCAGGCGGGGGCCGGCGGCGGCGCGCACACCGCGCTCGTCGCGCCCGGTGCGATCGCACCCGTCGGCGATCCGGGAGGGACCGGGACGCACAAGCTCACCGCGGCCCAGCACGCCGCCGGCGAGGCGATCGCCCGCGCGCTCGACGCACGCGCCTACGCCGCCTTCCTGCTCCACGGCGTCACCGGCAGCGGAAAGACGGAGGTCTACCTCGCCGCGGCGCGTGCCACGATTGCGGGCGGCCGCCGCGTGCTCGTGCTCGTGCCCGAGGTCGCGCTCGCCCACCAGATCGTGCACGCCTTCCGCGCCCGCTTCGGCGACCGCGTCGGCGTGCTCCACTCCTACCTGGCACTCGGCGAGCGCCGCGCCACGTGGGAGCGCGCCCGCCGCGGCGGGCTCGACGTCGTCGTCGGCGCGCGCTCGGCCGTGTTCGCGCCGCTGCCCGGCCTGGGGCTGGTGCTGGTCGACGAGGAGCACGACTCGACCTACAAGCAGAGCGAGCAGGTTCGCTACCACGGTCGCGACACGGCGCTGGTGCGCGCGCGGCTGGCCAACGCGGTCGCCGTGCTCGGCTCGGCGACGCCCAGTCTCGAGTCGTTCGCCAACGTCGAGCGCGGCAAGTACCGCCGCCTCGAATTGCCGGAGCGTGTCGACGGCCGCCCGCTCCCGGTGATCGAGCTGGTCGACCTCAACGAGGTCGCGCGTGAGGCAGCACCGGTGGCGTCCGCGGTCGCTGCGGCACCTCGTCGTCCCCGTCGCGCGCCCGGGCTGTTCACGCCGCCGCTGCTCGATGCGCTCGCCGCGACGCTCTCGCGCAAGGAACAGGCGCTCGTGTTCCTCAACCGGCGCGGGCACACGCGCATCGTCGAGTGTGAGGACTGCGGCCACGTCGAGTCCTGCCCGGCGTGCGACGTGGCGCTCACCTACCATCGCAGCGACGAGCGGTTCCGCTGCCACTACTGCGCCTTCGAGCGACCGGCGACCGGCGCGTGCCCGAAGTGCGCGAGCCCGTTCTTCCGCCACAAGGGCTCGGGCACGCAGCGTGCCGAGAAGGAACTCGCCACGCACTTTCCGCAGGCGCGCGTCCTGCGCCTCGACTCGGACAGCGCCCGGCCGCGCGGCGAACAGGCGCGCATCCTCGGTGCGTTCGGCCGCGGCGAGGCCGAAATTCTGCTGGGCACGCAGATGATCGCCAAGGGCCTCGACTTTCACGGCGTCACGCTGGTCGGTGTCGTCTCGGCCGACGGCTCGCTGCACATGCCCGACTTCCGCGCCGCCGAGCGCACGTTCCAGACGCTGGTCCAGGTGGCCGGCCGCGCCGGCCGCGGCACGCGCCCGGGGCGCGTCGTCGCCCAGACGCGCGCCGCCGATCACTACGCGCTGGTGGCCGCGCAGCAGCACGACTTCGCCGCGTTCGTGGCGCGCGAGAGCATCCATCGCCGCGACTTCGGCTACCCGCCGTACGGGCGGCTGGTCGCTTTCGGGATCGCCGGCGTCGACGAGGAAAAGGTGGTCGACGCAGCGACGCGCGTGGCGGCGCGGGCGCGGATCGCGGCGAGCGCCGGAACCGCGACCGGCGCTGCCGGAACCGCGGGCGAGATGCAGGTGCTCGGCCCGGCGCCGGCGCCGCTGGCGCGCCTGCGCAGCAAGCACCGCTGGCGGGTGACGCTCAAGGCCGCCGACGCGGCGTCGCTCCACGCCGCCGCGCGCGCCACCCTGGACGGGCTCGAGCACCCGGCGACGGCGGCGGATCGCCTGCCTGCCGGGGTGGCGTTGACCGTGGATGTCGATCCGTACGACCTGCTGTGAGGGCGCGGGCCCGCCCGACGCCCGCCCGTCCTGCGGCGATTCCGCCGCAGTCGGCAGCACCCGGGGCCGCGACGAATGCCCCGCGACCGCGCCCCGGGCGGCGGCCATCCGCCTTGACACCCATTTGTCCCCGCGGCTAGCCTCCTAACCGTAAGCGCTTTCGGAAGTTCCATCCTGCCATGTCGCGGGGGACGCCGCGCCCGATCGCCGCGAGCGAACCCGCCCTTTTCCGGGCACGTGCTTTGCGCTACACCAAGGGAGTCGCTTCGCTGCGGGCGAGCGCAACGAAAGGAGTGCCTCAACGTGAAGACATCGATGATCGGAACGGTCCTTGTCGCCTTCGCCGCCACCCTGGTCCTGGCGCCGCAGGCCGGCGCGCGCGACTTCCGCGTGGCCGGCGGCATCCAGTACGTGATCCAGGGCACCAAGGAGAAGGAAAAGGGCAACCTCGAGGATGCGCAGCGCATCTTCGGCAAGGCCGTCACGAACCTGAAGATGGGCGTCGAGAACGATCCGAAGGACAACGAGGCGTGGCTCTACCTGGGCCAGGCGTACGGCGAGCTCGACAGCACGAAGCAGTGTGGCGATGCCTTCGCCGAGGCCGTCCGCCGCCTGCAGGGCGATCCGAAGCTCCTCAAGCGTGCGACCGACAACCGCGACTACTTCTTCAATGCCGCCTACAACGACGGCCTGAAGAAGTACAAGGACGCGACCGCCATCATGGCGGCCGAGGAGATCCCCAACTCGACCGACCCCAAGGCGGCCGAGGCCAAGGCCAAGCTGGCCGAGGCTCAGGTGTCGTTCCAGAAGGCGATCGACATCAACGGCACGCGCGCCATCGCCTACGACAACCTGGCGATCATGCTGGCGCTGCAGGGCAAGTTCGACCAGGCCGGCCCGGTCGTCGATGCGGGCCTCGCCAACTCCGACCCCAAGGACGGCCCCGAGTACGAGCGCCTCAAGAGCCGCAAGGACTCGCTCTACAACAACGCCGTCATCGAGCGCCTGAAGGCCAACGACTACGACGGCGCGATCGCGCTGCTCGACGGCATCCTGGTCAAGAACCCGAACGACTTCGGCGTGCTGACGCGCGCGGCACAGACCTCGTTCGAAAAGGCGAAGAAGCTCGAAGAGGCCAAGGACGAGGCCGGCGCGAAGGCCGCGTACGCGCAGGCGGCGGGTTATTTCGGCCGCGCCGTTCCAGTCGCGCCCGACGAGTCGAACAAGAAGGACATGATGTACAATCAGGTCGTGGCCAGCCAGGCTGCGGGCGATCCGAAGACCGCGGCCAGGGTCGCCTTCGACCTCGTGCAGATCGACCCGAAGGACGTCACCTATCACCGGCTGCTGCGCAGCGCCTACGACAAGATGCGCGCGGTGGACAAGGCGGCCGAGGAGGTCTGGGCCATCCTGGGTCTCGGCGACACCGCAACGCCGGTTGCCGATCTGCCCGCATTCCTCGCCACGGTCACCAAGACCAGCGAGGCCGGCAAGGCCCTGGCCCAGTTCGGCCCGCCCGATGAGGTCCGCCAGTTCAACAGCGGGGACATGAAGGTGGACGTCTGGTACTGGTGGACGAAGAAGCGCTGCATCGCGTTCACCGGCGGGCGCAAGGTCGGCGAAGCAAACTTTGGTGAGTTCGCGGGCGACGTGCCGGCGCCGACGGCGAAGCCGGCGACCAAGGCCGGCGCGACCAAGAAGGGCTGACCTTGATCGACGGGACCGTCGCCATCCTCGGCTACGGTCACCAGGGTCGCGCCCAAGCGCTGAACCTGCGCGATCAAGGACTGCGCGTCGTCGTCGGCGCGCGCACGGGCGGGGCGGGGGCGACGCGAGCGATCGCGGACGGCTTCGCCCCGCTTCCGCTTTCCGCCGCAGCCGCGGCAGCCGCGGCCGGCGCGCCGGGGGGCGCGGGTGTGCTCGCGCTGCTGCTGCCCGACGACCTGATCCCCACCCTCGTGCGCGACGAGATCGCGCCCGCGATCACCCCCGGCACCACCCTGCTGCTCGCCCACGGCTCGGCGATCGTCTATGGCGGACTGGTCGCGCCGCCGGGCTGCGACCTGGCACTCGTCGCGCCAGCCGCGCCCGGTGCGGTCGTCCGCTCCGCGTTCGAGGCCGGCCGTGGCGTTCCCACCTACGTCGCGGTGGCGGCCGGTGCGGCCGACCCGGCGCGGGCGCGCGCGCGGGCGTTCGCCTGGGCGCGGGCGCTCGGAGCGGAACTCCCCGGCGGCACGCTGCTCGAGACCGACGTCGAGAGCGAAACCGTCATCGACCTGTTCGGCGAACAGGCGGTGGTCGTCGGCGGCGTCACCGAGCTGGTCGAGGCCGCGTATCTCACGCTGGTCGAGGCCGGCTACGACGAGCGGGTGGCCTACCTCGAGGTCGTCCACCAGCTCAAGCACCTGGTCGACGTGATTCACGCCGAGGGACCCGACGCGCTGCGCGACCGCATCTCGGGGACCGCGCTGTACGGTGCGCTGACCCGCGGGCCGCGGGTGATCAATGCGGTCTCACGCGCCGCGATGGTCAACCTGCTCGAGGAGATCGAGACCGGCGCGTTTGCCGCCGAGCGGGCGGCCGACCTCGCCGCCGGGAGCCCCAGGCAGGCGGCGCTGCGGGAGGCGGCCCGGGCCCGGGG
The DNA here is from genome assembly GCA_031431875.1 of Candidatus Eiseniibacteriota bacterium. Lineage (GTDB taxonomy): Bacteria > Eisenbacteria > RBG-16-71-46 > RBG-16-71-46 > DASYSL01 > JANPEF01. The sequence continues at coordinate 71,784 of JANPEF010000061.1, forward strand.
GCTGACCGCGGCCCGGGCCCGGGCCCTGGCCGGAGCCGGCGGGCCCGCGGACGGGTCCCCGGGGGCCGACCCCTCGTCGCGCTAATCCGTTGCGCAAAAACTGATTGACAGATTTCAGGTAGACCTTACGCTGCCTCACGGCTCCCGGGAGGGGGGCCTTCCCAAGGGAACGACCGGTGGCGCGGAGGCTCAAGATGACCAAGGCCGACATCGTCGACCAGATCGCCGAACGGACGGGGTTGACCAAGAAGGACGTGGCCGACACCGTGGACGGATTCCTCGAGGCCGTGAGCCGCGCGCTCGCCAACGGCCATCACATCGAGATCCGGGGTTTCGGCACGTTCAAGGTCAAGGACCGCAAGTCTCGACTGGCCCGGAACCCGCGCACGGGTGAGGCTGTCCCGGTGCCGCCGCGCAAGGTGCCCGTCTTCAAGGTGAGCAAGGAATTGAAGGACATGGTCGCGCAGGGCTGAGGCCCGCGCTGCCGGAGAGATTCGATCGGATTCGCAGTGCGTTCGCAGCAACCTATGCCTGTGTTACGACTTGCCCGCGCCCGGACCTCCCTCGAGCGCGGGCATTTTCCTTCGTCCCGCTGCGCGGGACTCAGTTTCTGGAGTTGCGCAGCAGCACGAGGCGCAGCAGGCCGAGCAGGGCCATCGCCGCCCCGGCGAGGTAGGTGAGCGCGGCCGCATCGAGCACCTTCTTCGCCATGGCCGCCTCGTCCGGAGTGGCGATCCCGGCCGACGTCAGGTGCGTGTAGGCGCGGGAGCTGGCATTGAACTCGACCGGCAGCGTCACGACGTGGAACAGCACCACGCCCGTGAACAGGATGATCCCCAGGTCGATCAGCCACAGCCCGCCGCTGCCCAGGATGATGCCGATGAACGCCAGCGGCATCGCCAGCATCGAGCCCAAGTTCGCGGGGCCGAGCAGCGACCAGCGCCAGCGCATCGGCATGTAGCCCTTGGCGTGCTGCAGTGCGTGGCCGACCTCGTGCGCTGCCACCCCGAGGGCGGCGATCGAGTCCGAGCCGTAGACGTCGTCGGACAGGCGCACGACGCGCTTGGTCGGGTCGTAGTGGTCGGTCAGTCTGCCTGGCACGTGCTCGACCTGGACGTCTCCCGCGCCGAAGGCGTTGAGCAACGCGCGCGCCGCGTCGTGCCCCGTGCGACCCCCCGAGGTGCGGACCTGCGCGTACTTCTTGAACGTGGAGGTCACCTTCCACTGGGCGAAGAATGCGAACAGCATGCCGGGGATGAGCAGGAGCATTGTCGGATCGAAGAACATGGCTGACGACCTCGGGGCGCAGAACGTACTGTGACGCGGGCGCGCGTCGTGCGCGCCGACATCCCCTTGGACGCTACCCGCGCCGTCCCTGTGCGGTCAACCTTGCGCTCCCGGAGCCCGCCGTGTCCCCATCCGCCGCTGCCTCGGCCATCGACCTGCGCTCCGACACCGTCACCCGCCCGACCCCGGGGATGCGGGCGGCGATCGCCGCGGCGGTCGTGGGCGACGACGTCTACGACGACGATCCGACGATCCACGCGCTGCAGGACCGGGTCGCGGCGCTGGCCGGCAAGGCCGCCGGGCTGTTCGTTCCCAGCGGCACGATGGGGAACCAGATCGCGGTGCACGTCCAGACGGAGCCCGGCGACGAGGTCCTGCTCGAGCGCGGCAGTCACATCTTCAACTACGAGTCGGGCGGCGCCGCCGCGCTCTCGGGCGTGCAGCTTCATCCTCTCGCGGGCGTCCGCGGCGGGCTCGATCCGGTGACCGTGCTGGCCGCCGTGCGCGACCCCGACGTGCACGCACCGCCGGCCCGCCTGCTCTGCCTCGAGAACACCCACAACCGCGCCGGGGGCGCGATCGTGCCGCTGGCGGCGCTGGTCGCCACCGCCGAGGCGGCGCGCGCGCGGGGGTTGCGCGTCCACCTCGACGGCGCCCGGCTGTGGAATGCAGTCGCCGCCACCGGCGTGCCAATCGCCCGCTGGGCGGCTTCGTTCGACACCGTGATGATGTGCTTCTCGAAGGGACTCGGCGCACCGGTGGGCTCGATCCTGCTGGGCGATGCGGCGACCATCGCGCGCGCCCGGCGCGTCCGCAAGCGGCTGGGCGGGGGGATGCGGCAGGCGGGGATGCTCGCCGCGGCCTGCCTGTACGGGCTCGATCATCACGTCGAGCGCCTGGCCGACGATCACCGCCGGGCGCGTCGGCTGGCCGAGCTGATCGCCGCCACGCCCGGCCTGGCCTGCGATCCCGCCTCGGTCGAGACGAACATCGTGCTCTTCGAAGTTACGCACCCCGCGTGGAACGGGGCGGCGGTCGTCGCGGCGCTGGCGGCCCGCGGCGTCCTCGTGGCCACCTTCGGCCCGCGGACGGTCCGGGCGGTGACCCACCTCGATATCGACGACGCGTCCATCGAGCGGGCGGGCGAGGGCTTCGCCCGGCTCGCGGTCGATGGCATCCAAGCCTCAATATGACAATCACTTGCGCGCACGGGGTGGGGGGTGCATGCGGCTTGTGACCCCCCGCCCGGTGTGCTAGTTTCCGGCTCGTATGGATTGGACGGCGTCGGATCCCACCGGCGTGTGGGCCCGTTGGCGCACCCGGACGCCGGACCTGCGCGCACAGATTGCAGACCTGCTGCAGCGGGAGCTCACGCTGCGCGGGCAGTCGCGTGTCGTCCTCGGTCTCTCGGGCGGGCTCGACTCCACGGTTGCCGCCACGCTCTGCGTCGACGCGCTTGGCGCACCAAACGTGCTCGGCGTGCTGCTCCCGCACCGATCCTCCGACACGCAGGCACTGTCGTCCGCCCAGGGCATCGTCAACACGCTGGGCATCACCACCCGGCGCGTCAACGTGAGCCCGATGGTCGACGCGTACTTCGCGAACTTCCCGGATGCCAGCCGCGAGCGGCGGGCCGTACGCCTGGCCTGGGAGCGCCTGGCGATCCTGCACGACTTCGGTGCCCATTACGGCGGCATGGTGCTGCAGATCGTCAATCGCTCGGACCTGGCGCTCGATTTTGGCCCGGAGCCAAGGCTCCCGGCGCTTGCGGTGCGTCCGTTCGAGGGGGTCTACAAGTCGCAGCTCCGCCTGCTCGGGCAGTCGCTCGAGATTTCGCAAATGGTGCTCGATCGCCGGCCGTCGCTCGACTCCTATCCCGGTCAGGCCGACGAGTCCGAACTGGGCGCCAGCTACGAGACCATCGACCCGGTGCTCGAGTGGCTGCTCGATCACAAGGGGACGCCCGAAAAGGTGGTGAGTCTCGGCTATCCCGCAGAGGTCGTGGAGCGGGTGCAGGCGCGACTTGACCGGCGTCGCGACAGCCCGCTGCCCGTCGCGCTGGCGTGAGGCGGTGGTGAGCGAGGGCCCGCTCGAACGGGGCGCTCTCTATGTCGTGGCGACGCCGATCGGCAACCTCGGGGACCTGTCCCCGCGGGCGCTCGCGGTGCTGCGCGCCGTCGACTGGATCGCCGCCGAGGACACGCGGCACAGCGGTGGGTTGCTGACGCGCTTCGCGATCGAGGTGCCGCTGATCTCGGCCCACGCCCACAACGAGCGGGGGCGGGCCGAGGACCTGGTGGCGCGGCTGGCAGCCGGATCGATCGGCGCGCTGATCGTCGACGCCGGCAGCCCGGGCATCAGCGATCCGGGCGCACGCATCGTGCGCCGAGTCGCCGAGGCCGGGTTTCCGGTGCGGGTCGTGCCCGGGCCGAGCGCGGTCATCGCCGCGCTTTCGCTCTCGGGATTCTCTGCCGACGCATTTACCTTCGGCGGCTTCTTGCCGCCGAAGGATGCAGCGCGGGACACGAAGTTGCGCGCCCTGCTCGCTCGGAGCGAGACGGTGGTCGTCTACGAGGCGCCGCACCGCGTGCGGGCCACGCTCGAGGCGCTGGCGCGGCTGGCGCCGGGCCGCCCGATGGCGGCGTGCCGCGAGCTGACCAAGCTGCACGAGGAGACGCTTCGCGGCGACGCGGCCGCGGTGCTCGCGCAGATCTCCCCCGAGCGGGAGCGAGGGGAGTGGGTTCTGGTGATCGCGGGGCCGGGCAAGGATGAGGTGGAACCGGCTGACGCGGCAGACGCGGACGCTGGTGCGGCTGGCGCCGGTGGCGCCGACATCGGTGGCGCCGATATGGATCCGCGCGCGCGTTATGTCGCGGCGCAGGTGGCCAGCGGCGCGAGCCCCGACGAGGCGCGGCGTCGCGCCGAGTTCGTGCTCGGCCCGGAGCGGCGCCGCCGCGGGAAGGAGCGCGCATGAACGCCGGAACCGCGGCGATCGATCGGCTGAAGGACGGCGGGCGGCGCGTGGTGCGCGGCCTGCTCGATCCCGTCGTGGCGCTCCTCGCCCGCATCGGTGTCGCGCCCGATCACGTGACGTGGACCGGCCTGCTCGTGACCTGTGCCGGTGGTGGGTTGTTCGCGGTCGGACGGTTTCGCGCGGGCGCGCTGGTGGCGCTCGTCGGTTGCCTGATGGACACGCTCGACGGCGGCCTGGCGCGGGCGAAGAACGGCGTCACCCGCTGGGGCGCGTTCCTTGACTCGACGACGGACCGCATCGCCGATGCGGCGCTGTTCCTCGGGATCGCGGCGCACTACGCGCAGCACCCGCTGTCGCTTCTGAGCGACGAGGATCGGCTGACCGACCTGCTGCTCGGTCCGCCCCTGGCGACGGCGCTGGTGCGCGACGGCGCGGCCGAGGCGATGTGCTACGCGCTGCTGGCCCTGCTGGCGATGGTGGCCGCATTGATCGTGTCGTACACCCGCGCCCGCATGGAGGGCGTGGGAGTGGAGTGCCGGGCCGGCTGGTTCGAGCGGCCCGAGCGCCTGGTGGTCCTGCTCGGAGCCGCCCTGTTCGGTGCGGCGTCCCCGGTGATGCCGTGGGCGCTCGCGGCTCTGGTCGTGTTGTCTTCAATCACCGTGATCCAGCGCGTCGCGTACGCGCGATCGCGGCTTTCGGGCTCCGCCTGACGCGGAGCCGGTTCCCCAGGGAGGCTGTCCAAGATGGGTAAGGTTCGGGTTGCGATCATCGGCGTCGGCAACTGCGCATCGTCCTTCGTCCAGGGCGTGCAGTACTACCAGAACGCCAGGGACGAGGACCGCGTGCCGGGCCTCATGCACGTGAACCTGGGCGGCTACCACATCCGGGACATCGAGTTCTCGGCCGCCATCGACATCGACAAGAACAAGGTCGGCAAGGACCTCGCCGAGGCGATCTTCACCAAGCCGAACAACACGCTGAAGTTCTCGCCGGTGCCGAAGACGGGCCTCACCGTCCAGCGCGGCATGACGCACGACGGCCTCGGCAAGTACCTGTCGAAGATCATCCAGAAAGCGCCGGGCTCGACGGTCGACATCGTCAAGCTGCTCAAGGACTCGAAGACCGACGTGGTCGTGTCGTACCTGCCGGTCGGCTCGGAAGAGGCGACCAAGTGGTACGTCGAACAGATCCTCGAGGCCGGTTGCGCCTTCGTCAACTGCATCCCGGTGTTCATCGCCCGCGAGCCTTACTGGCAGCGGCGCTTCGAGGCGAAGGGCCTGCCGGTCATCGGCGACGACATCAAGTCGCAGGTCGGCGCGACGATCACGCACCGCGTCCTGACCAGCCTGTTCGTCGATCGCGGCGTCCGCATCGATCGCACGTACCAGCTGAACTTCGGGGGCAACACCGACTTCCTGAACATGCTCGAGCGCGAGCGCCTCGAGTCGAAGAAGATCTCGAAGACGAACGCGGTGACGAGCATGATCCCGTACGAGATGGACGAGGCGAACGTGCACGTCGGTCCGTCGGACTACGTCCCCTGGCTGCTCGATCGCAAGTGGTGCCACATCCGCATGGAGGGCACGACGTTCGGCGACGTGCCGCTCAACCTCGACATGAAGCTCGAGGTGTGGGACTCGCCCAACTCGGCCGGCGTCGTCATCGACGCGGTGCGCTGCGCCAAGCTGGCGCTCGACCACGGCCTCAAGGGCGCGCTGATCGGACCGTCTTCGTACTTCAAGAAGTCGCCGCCGGTGCAGTACCCCGACGACCAGGCGCGCCAGATGGTCGAGGACTTCATCACCAAGTACGGGAAGAAGGGCGCCCGCAAGATGTCGGCGAAGCCAGCGAAGCCAGCGAAGCCAGCGAAGGCGACGAAGGCCGCGAAAGCCGGCCGTGCCGTGGCTCCGGCGAAGAAGGCGAAGCCCGTCACGAAGGCGGGGAAGAAGAAATAACCCTTCCGCCCCGTTCTGGATGGACTCGACGAGCCCGGGAGCACACCCCGGGCTCGTTCGATCTCCTGCCGAGCGTCGCCTGTCGCTCACGATGGAGTGGCGCTGGCGTCGGGCGTGGGAGAAGCTTGACCGCAGGCCGGGCGCAGCGGGACCTCGCAAGGGTCCTCGAGAGGACATCATGCTTCGACATCGCGTTGCGTTCATCACCATGGTCCTGGCCGTGCCCCTCGCCTTCGTGGCGGTGGGATGCGGTGACTCTCCCGCCGAGCCCCCGCGCGTCGTGTCCCCGCCCGAGCCCGAGGCGCTTCGAGTGTTCTTCGTCGGGAACAGCCTCACGTACGTGAACGATCTTCCGCAGATGGTCGCGGCGCTCTCCCGCGCGGCGGGGGACGACCCGCCGCTCGAAACCGGGAGCGTGACGTTCGGGGGCTATGCGCTCGAGGATCACCTGGCCGAGGGCAGTGCCGCGCGCGCCATCGCCGAGGGCGGGTGGGACGTCGTCGTGCTGCAGCAGGGCCCGTCGGCCCTGCCCGAGAGTCGAGTGAATCTCATCGAGTTCTCCGGCCGCTTCGCCACGCTCATCCGCGCCGCTGGCGCCCGCCCGGCGCTCTACGGCGTGTGGCCTTCGGAGGATCGAAGCTTCGACCTGGATGCCTGCATCGAGTCGTACCGGCGAGCAGCCATCGCCGTGGATGGACTCTCGCTCCCGGCCGGTGGGGCATGGAAGTCGGCGTGGGCGCACGATCCTGCGCTGCCGCTCTACGGAGCGGATCGCTTTCACCCCTCGCCGCTCGGCACGTACCTCGCCGCGCTCGTGATCTACTCCGAGTTGCTCGACAAGTCGCCGATCGGACTGCCCAGCGAGTTCGACGTCGCGGGATCGCCGCTGTCGATCCCGCAGGAGCAGGCGGCGCTCGTCCAGGCGGCCGCCGCAGCGGTGAACGGAACGGAGTAGTCTCCCGGCTGGCCCTAACGGACTCGGAGGTGGCCCATTTCCATGGCGGCCCGGTTCATCACGTTGGAAGGAGTGGAAGGGTCGGGCAAGAGCACCCAGCTCGCCCGGCTCGCTGCGAGCCTGCACGAACGCGGACTCTCACCGCTGGTGACGCGGGAGCCCGGCGGCACGCCGCTCGGCCGTGCGCTTCGGGACGCCCTGCTCGCACCCGGCGCCGACGCGCGCGCCCGCTCGCCGCTGACCGAGGCGTTGCTCATGGTGGCCGATCGACACGAGCACGTGGCGCGCGTGATCGCTCCGGCGCTCGCCGCAGGGCGCATCGTCCTCTGCGATCGCCATGCCGACTCGACGCTGGCCTACCAGGGAGGCGGTTCGGGCATCGCGCTCGAGACGCTGCGGTCGCTGAATGCGATCGCGGTCGGAGCGACGCGGCCGGTGCTCACGCTCCTGTTCGACCTGCCCGTCGAGGCGGCGCTCGCCCGCATGGCGGCGCGCGCGGGGCAGGCCGGCCCCGCTCCCGATCGATTCGAGGCCGAGACCGTCGCGTTTCACGAGCGGGTGCGGCGAGCCTATCTCGATCTCGCGTCCGCCGAGCCCGAACGCATCGTCGTGATCGATGCGCTGCGACCGGCCGATGACGTCTTCGCCGACGTCCGGAACAGGTTCGACGAGCTCCTGGCGACGACTTCCTGAGCGAAACGCTGTGCTATTCTGAGCCGGTCGACCCGCGGCTCGACAGCGCGCCTGCGGACCCCAGTTTCGTCCCGAGGACAACTCCATGCGCCCGCGCCACCTGGGAATCGCCGCCTTTCTCGTCGCCCTCTTCGGCGCCGGATTCATCGTCGGCAAGAGCCCGGCCGGGGCCGAGAGTTCGTACCGCGAACTCGACGCTTTCGTCGAGGTGCTGGGGAAGATCCAGCGCGACTACGTCGAGCCGGTGGACACGAAGAAGCTGGTGCGCGGCGCCATCGACGGGATGATGAAGGACCTCGATCCGTTCTCGCAGTACATGGACCTCGCCGACTACGCGGAGCTCAAGAGCGTGACCCAGGGCCACTTCGGCGGCCTCGGCATCGTCATCTCGATCCGCGACGAGTATCCGACCGTGATCTCCCCGCTCGAGGGAACGCCGGCCTACTCGCAGGGCATCCAGAGCGGCGACGTCATCGTCAGGATCGCCGGCTCCTCGACGCGTGGCTGGTCGAACGAGGAGGCGGTGCAGAAGCTGCGCGGGCCCGAGGGCACGGACGTGACGATCACGATCGCGCGGGCGGGTGAGGAGGAGCGCGACTACACGATCAAGCGCGAGGAGATCCGCGTGAAGAGCGTGCCCTACGCGTTCGAGGTCGCCCCGGGCGTGGGGTACATCCGCGTTTCGACGTTTGCCGAGACGACCGGCGAGGAAGTGCGCGCCGCGATCGACCGGCTGGAGAAGGCCGGCGCCCATTCGCTCGTGCTCGACCTGCGCGACAATCCCGGCGGCCTCCTGTCCCAGGCGGTGGACGTGACCGAGTCGTTCGTGCCCAAGGGCAGCCTCGTCGTCTACACGAAGGGCCGCTCGGCAGGTTCCGAGGTGAAGGCCTTCGCCGAGGGCACGGATCCGCACACCGAGCAGCCGCTCGTGGTCCTGTCGAACGGTGGCAGCGCCTCGGCGTCGGAGATCGTGGCCGGGGCTCTGCAGGACCTCGATCGCGGGCTCGTCGTGGGCACGACGTCGTTCGGCAAGGGTTCGGTCCAGAGCCTGATCGAGCTGCAGGACCGCGGCACGGCGCTCAAGCTGACGACGGCGAAGTACTACACGCCGAGCGGCCGCTCGATCCACCGCGACACATGGAACAAGAGCACGCGCGATCTCGAGCGCGCGGCCGAGGATGGCTCGCTCGATCGGCTGGCCGATCCCGATGCGCCAGGCGGAGCCCACGGCGACTCGGCGGCCGGCGACTCGGCGGCGCGGCCGACATTCAAGACGCGCGCGGGACGCCTGGTCTACGGCGGCGGCGGGATCACGCCCGACGAGGTCGTGCGCGCCGACACGCTGCAGGCACTGTCGCGCGAGGTCGAGCGCCGCGGGTTGTTCTTCAAGCACGCCGTGCGCTGGGCGGCGGCGAACCCGGGCGCCACGGCCCCGGGCACGGTGTCGCCGGCGATGTGGAACGGATTCGTCGGCCTGCTCGCCGAGACGAAGACGCCGTACACGCCGACGCAACTCGCGGGCGAGCGCACCTACCTCGAGCGCGGCATCCGCCGCGAGCTGTCGCGCCGCCTGGGCGGAGCGCGCGGCGACGAATCCGCGTTCAAGGTCGCGATCGAGGGCGACGTGCAGCTGGCGAAGGCGATCGAGCTGCTGGGCCGTGCCCGGACTCCCGGCGAGCTCGTCCGTCTCTCGGTCCGATGACGAGCGGGTCGGGGCAGGGGCCGGCGGCTCAGGCATTCGGTTCCTGCACGTCGGCCTTCAGCCGACATGCAGGAACCTCAACTCGCCGGCGGCCCCTGCCCCGACCCGCACGAGCGGTCGTGACTGAGACGCGCACGAGCCCGCCGGCCGCGCGCGAGCCCGCGCAGACGATGGCGCAGGCGTGGTACGTCCCGCCGGTCGAGGGTGGGGTCGTGGGGGGTCCGGGGCGAGTTGAGGAGCGTTCGCCGCGGCCGCAGGCCGTGGAGAACGCGACGAATGTCTGAGCCACGGACCCCCCACGACCCCACCCCCGGCACGAGGACGCACTACGTCTGCGACTTCGACGGCACGGTTGCGCAGGACGACGTCGGCAATCGCTTCTTCCGCACGTTCACGACCGATGCCGTGGCGTGGGCGGCGATCATCGACGAATGGTTCGCGGGCACGCTGGGCGGGCGCGAGGTGCTGGCCCGCGAGTGCGCGTTGGTCGACGTCGACGAGCTGCGCCTCGCCGCATTCGTCGACGCGCACGCCCTCGACCCGGCGTTCGCGCCGTTCGTCGCGGCGGTGCGGGCCGCGGGCGACGAGGTGACGATCGCGTCGGACGGCTTGCTGCTCTACATCCGCCCGCTGCTCGACCGGCACGGCCTCGCCGGGGTGCAGGCGCGCTCGAACGACGCGCGCTTCGTCGCCGGGCGTCTCGAGCCGAGCTTCGGCACGCCGCCGGGCGAGGGCTGCGGTCGCTGCGGCACGTGCAAGGGCGCCGTCCTGGCCGCACTGGCGCCGGCGCACGCGCGCATCGTGTTCGTCGGCGACGGGCTGTCCGATCGCTGTGCGGCGCCGCGCGCCGATGTCGTCTATGCCAGGGACGACCTGATGACGTATTGCGTCGCGCAGGGAATTCCGGCGCGACCGTTCGAGACCTTCGAGGACGTGGCCCGCAGCGAGGGCCTGGTCCTCACGGAGCTGCGATGAGTCTTCGCATCGCCCACATCGAGGTCGAAGCGCCGGTCTTCCTCGCGCCCCTGGCGGGCGTCAGCGACGCGCCGTTCCGCCTGCTCTGCCGCGAGCAGGGGGCGGCTTGGGTGTGCTCCGAGCTGGTCTCCTCCGATGGGCTGATCCGCGGCAGCCAGAAGACGCTCGACTACCTCTACTTCTTCCCCGAGGAGCGGCCGGTCGGCGTGCAGCTGTTCGGCTCGGATCCGGCCGTCATGGCCGCGGCCGCGGCCTACGTCGCGGCGCGGCCGGCCGAGCTGCGACCCGACTTCATCGACATCAACATCGGCTGTCCCGTGCACAAGGTGGTGACGCGCGAGGCGGGGGCGGCCCTCCTGTGCAACCTGCCGCTGCTCGAGGAGATGGTGCGCGCCATCGTGGACGCCTCGAGCCTGCCCGTCACGGCGAAGACGCGCTGCGGCTGGGACAACGACCACAAGAACGGCGTCGAGGTGGCGCAGCGGCTCGAGCAGTGCGGTGTCGCCATGATCGCGATCCACGCGCGGACGCGGGCGCAGAAGTTCGAGGGTCTCGCCGACTGGAACGTGATCCGCGAGGCCAAGCAGAAGGTGTCGATCCCGCTGGTCGGCAACGGCGACGTGATGTCGCCCGCGGCGGCGAAGCGCATGCTCGACGAGACCGGTTGCGACGCGGTGATGGTGGGCCGCGGATCGTTCGGCAATCCGTGGATCTTCCGCGAGACCCGCGCGCTGCTCGAGCACGGCGTCGTGCTGCCGGTGGCGACGCCGCGCGAGCGCCTGGAAGCGCTGGTGCGCCAGTACCGCCTCGCGTGCACGATCATGAACCCGCGCCACGCCACCAACGAGATCAAGAAGCACGTCGCCTGGTATGTGAAGGGCCTGCCGCATGCCGTGCCGTTCAAGGAGCGCGGGCAGCGCATCGCCTCGCTGGACGAACTCGAGGCGCTGGCGGCCGAGTACCTGGCCGACCTCGAGGCGCGCGGCGTCGCCGACCTGCCGGGCGGGCTCGCGCCGCGTGCGCCGGCGCCGGTCGACGACGAACCGTTTCCGGCCGACGACGACGGCGCCGCCGAGGCCGCGTCGCTGGCCGCGCAGGAATCGTGAAGCGCGCCGCGCGCGCGGGCCGGGGCCGCGCCGCCGATCGCCTGCTGCGTGGTCTCGGCCCCGCCGGCGTGCCGTTCGACGCGGCCATCGATGCGTTGCTCGACGCCGCCGTCGATGGGCTGCCCGACGCCGTGCTCGATCACGACCGGGCGCGGCGCTGCGGCGCACCCGAGGTCGTCTTCGGGCAGGGGAAGTCGCCCGCGCAGACGGTGGCCATCGCCCGGCGCCTGCACGCGCGCCACGGACGCGTCCTCGTCACGCGCGCCTTGCCCGCCGTCCAGGAAGCGCTCGTCGCGGCGTTCGCGCCGGCGGGTGCCCGGGCGCTCGCTCCCGTGCACGTGAACGAGCGCGCGCGCACGGTGCGCATCGGCGCGCCACCGCGCGCCACCGGGCGCGTCGCGGTCGTCGCGGCGGGCACGGCCGACCTGCCCGTCGCCGACGAGGCCGCCGAGACGCTGATCGCGCTCGGCTCGCGCGTCGAGCGCGTCAGTGACGTCGGCGTGGCGGGGCTTCATCGCCTGGTGCCGCGGCTGCCGTTGCTGCGGCGTGCGCGGGTCATCGTGGTGGTCGCCGGGATGGAGGGCGCGTTGCCCGGCGTGGTGCAGGGCCTGCTCTCCCGGCCCGTCGTCGCTGTGCCGACCAGCGTCGGCTATGGCGCCCACTTCCGCGGTCTCGCCGCGCTGCTCGCCATGCTCAACTCGTGTGCGGCGGGGATCACGGTGGTGAACATCGACAACGGCTTCGGCGCGGGCTACGCCGCGCACCTGATCAATCGCACGGGGGTCAAGTGAGGCTCGCCTGGTTTGACGCCGGCTCGGGGGCCTCGGGCGACATGCTGCTGGCGGCACTCGTCGACGCGGGGGCCTCGTTCGACGCGCTCGCCGGCCTGCCCGCGCGGCTCGGTCTCGCGGGCGTCACGCTCGAGCGTTCCGAGGTTCGCCGCGGCGCGTTTCGCGCCTGCCGCATCGAGGTCCGGGTCGAGGGCAAGCAGCCGCACCGGCACCTCGAGGACGTGCGCGCGATCCTCGATCGCGCCGGGCTGCCGCCCGTGGCGCTGGCGCGCGCCCAGGCCGCGTTCACGCGACTGGGCGAGGCCGAGGCGCAGGTGCACGGGACGAGCCTCGAACAGGTGCACTTTCACGAGGTCGGCGCCGCCGATGCGCTGGTCGACATCGCCGGCGCCTGCCTCGCGCTGACCGAACTCGGGGTGACGCAGGTGCACGCGACGGCGCTCGCGGTGGGCAGCGGCACCGTGCGTGCCGAGCACGGCGTCCTGCCGGTGCCCGCACCGGCCACCGCACGCCTGCTCGCGCTCGCGCACGCGCCGATCGACCTCGCGGCGCTCGAGGGCGAACGTCTCACGCCGACCGGCGCGGCGCTCCTGACGACGTGGGTCGAAGACTGGTCGCCGCCGCCGCCGTTTCGCGTGCTGGGGCAGGGCGTCGGCGCCGGCGGGCGCGACCCGGCGGACCGCGCGAACGTGCTGCGCGTCCTCCTCGGCGAGACGGCCGCGCCGGCGACGCGCCGCGAGATCGTCGTGCTCGAGACCGCGCTCGACGACGCGAGCCCCCAGGTCCTGGCCCACGTCGCCGCGCGGCTGCTCGAGGTGGGCGCGCGCGACACCTGGACGACGCCCGTCGGCATGAAGAAGGGGCGCCCGGGCGTGCTCCTGACCGTGCTGTGCGACCCGGCCGATGCCGACCGGCTGGCCGCCTTCCTGTTCGCCCAGACGCCGACGATCGGGCTGCGCCGCACCCGTGCCGAGCGCCTCGAGTTGGCGCGCGAGAGCGCCGTCGTCCACCTGCCCGAGGGCGATGTTGTACTCAAGGTGGTCACGCTGCCCGATGGCTCGCGCCGCGCCCGCCCGGAGTACGAGAGCCTCGCCGCGCTGGCGCGCGACAGCGGCCGCCCGCTCGACGCGCTCGCCGCCGAGGCGCTGCGCGCTTTCGACGCGCCGTTGCGCGGCTGAGTTCTCCGGCCGTGGCCGTGCCCCAGCTGCTCGCGCGCGGCCTCGTTGCGGCCCACCCCGGCCGGGCCGCCGACGAGCCCGCCGCCTGTGGACCGCTCGATCTTGCGCTCGCGCCCGGCGGCTTCCTCACCCTGATCGGCGGCAACGGGAGCGGAAAGTCGGCGCTCCTGGCGACGCTTGCCGGGCTGATCGCCCCCGTCGCAGGAACGGTCGCGATCGGCGGACTCGACCCATTCGCGGCAGCCACCCGGCGCGCCGCCCGGCTCGACGTGGGTGTGGTCTTCCAGGAGCCCGAAACCCAGCACCTCACCGACGCGGTCGAACGCGAGATCGCCTTTCCCCTCGAGAACCTGGGCTGGGCCCGCGCGGACATCGTCGCCCGGGTCGATGCGGTCCTTGCCGCGCTGGGGCTCGAAGCGCTTCGCCATGCAGTGCCCGCGCACCTGTCGGGCGGGGAAGCGCAACGCGTCGCCCTTGCTGCAGCGCTGGCCCCGCGGCCCCGACTCCTCCTGCTGGACGAGCCCGCTTCGTACCTCGATCCGTCCGGCCGGGCGGCGCTCGTGGCGGCACTCGGGCCGCTGCGGGACTCCGGCACGGCGATCGTATGGAGCGCGTGTGCGCGCCATGAGTCGCCCGACGACGGCGCTGTCCTCGACCTGGGGAGCGGCAGCTCCGGCGCGCCCGTCGCGGCTCCGATTGCTGGACTCTCCGCCGGATGGGCGGGAACTCGCGGGCTCGGCACCCTGCTCTGGGAGGCCGCGGGCCTCACGCTCACGCGCGGCGACGCCCGCGGCACGATCCGACTGTGGGGCGGGCTTGACCTGCGGATTCTGGCGGGGGAGCGCCGGTTGCTTCGTGGCGACAACGGGACGGGGAAGACGGCACTGCTGGACCTGCTTGCCGGGCTCGTCCCGGCGCGCGCGGGGAGCGGACTGGCCGGGCACTTCCAGGCCGCGGCACCCGAGGGCGGCCCTCGTCCTCGACTTCGCTACCTGACCCAATTTCCGGAATCACAGCTTTTTGGGGCGACCGTGGGGGCCGACGTGGCCTTCGGGGTGAGCGGTACAGGCGCCGCCGTCCGCGAACGAACCCTCGCCGCACTCGCCGCCGTCGGGCTCGACCCATGGGCGACCCTCGATCGATCCCCGGACTCCCTGAGCCTTGGCGAGCGCCGCCGGGTCGCCCTCGCCGGGGCCCTGATCGGGGATCCGGACGTTCTCCTGCTCGATGAACCGACCGCGGGGCTCGACGAATCGGGGTGTTCCGCCCTGGAACATGCGCTCGAAGCCTGGGCGCTCGGCGGCGGCCTCCCCGGGGGAAGCGGGGCCGCCGAGATGCCCCGAACGCTCATCGTGGCCAGCCACGATCCGGCCTGGGCGGGGCATCCGGGGTGGCAATTGTGCTCGCTCCCGCACCCGGAGCGGGTCGTTGTGGGAGCTTCCGCGTCTCAGGGGTCGCGACCGTAACGCACGAAATCGCTTGACACTTCCGGGACTTCCGCCTATCGTTTGCCGCGCACGAGGACAGAGGTGCCGAAGCGGCTTCTCGACTCGTTTTGCGGAATTGAACATTGAGCCGCCCCCAACTTTCCCCAGTGGGTCGGGCGTCCGTCGGTCAACCGTCGTTTCGACAGCAGTCGAGCACCACGCGTCGCACCACGCATCGACGTCGTACTCCATGGACTTCTCGGAGTCCGCAGCTTCGGAGGCGTGCGCACCGGCGATTCGAATTGTTTTCGATCTACACATCGTCTGATGACGAAATTGTCCAATCGAGAAAGGGGGGGTCGACACAACTGGTGATGTACGCAGCGAAGGCCCCGGCTCGCAGCCTGCGGATCCCAAGATCCGCGATCGCGCGTCGGAGCTCCGGAACCTCGCTCGCAGCAACCTGGGAAGATCCTCGCATTGCCCGAATGCATTGCGAATGGAGGTAGTGAGATGAGAAAGGCGTTTATCGCAGTATTGCTCCTCGCCATCGGCGCCACCACGGCGTCGGCGGCAGTCGAGAGCACCTCGTCGGATCCCGAAATCGTCCGGGCTCTGCGTGGCGGCTCGTCGGCTGGTGGGAGCGCGTTCGGTACGGCCAACTCGAATTGCGTTGCCGCTTCGTGCGACACCGTGTGGGTCGGTCACAGCAACGCCGGTCCGGGCGGTGCATTCCTCGGCGTGTCGATCGGCGGCGTCTGGAACTTCGACGACGGCATCGCCGGCACGGATTCGACGCAGGGCTGGCGGCGCTGGTCCATGCACTATCGTTCGGGTGGCACCCGTCCGGCCGCGGCGCGTCCGGAATGGGCCCTCGACTATGGCAACCAGATCAACGAGGGCAACACCGCCCTGTGGGCCGCGCGTGTCGGTGCGGGCCGCAAGTTCATCAAGACCGGCGTCGCGGGTGCGTGGCACTCGGACACGATGGTCGGCGTCAAGACCAACATCGCCAACGGTGCTGAGCCGTCGGCGCTCCCGATCGCGGGTCTGCGTTCGGCGTGGTGCGGTCTGCGTGAGTCGGGTAACACCGTCGCGCAGGACGCCTTGACGGGGAACTACCTGAACGGCGATCTGCACACCGATCAGGGCAACGACCCGCTCACCACGCTGTCCGAGCTCCCGGGCTTCGCCAATCTCTGGGACCAGATGCTGTACAAGGACTTCGCGTCCTCGGGCAGCGGCACGGTCGCCTTCCGTCTCGCCACCGACATGTCGAACTTCGTCGACACGGTGTCGAACGGCTCGGGTTGGTTCAATCCGGATCCGACCAACATCGCGAACTTCGTCAACAACCCCGCGGACTCGTTCATGGTCTACGTCGGCTCGCCCAACGAGACGGCCTACGACACGAACCGCCGCTGGTTCTCCGAAGTCCTCGACCTGGGCAGCCCGCACCAGCAGCTGTTCAAGGTGTCGGGCAAGTTTCCGTTCGTCCAGGCCGATACGGCGCTGTCGGTTCCCTACGCCGGCATCACCACCGTGGGCGGCAACGTGCGTGTCGTGTTCCGCGTCAAGACCAACCGCGTTCGCGGTGACGTCACGACCGGCACGGCGACCGGCTTCAACTCGAAGGCCGGTGCCGCACTCCTCGACGAGGTTTCCGTCAACGGCGGCGCGGCTGAAGGCTTCGAGTCGGTCGGCCAGGTCACCGCGCGCAGCCTGATCGCGGACCTCGCGGTTGGCGGCGGTGCGTGGGCCACGACCGGCAAGCCGCCGGCCGTGTTCTTCCACATCGAGAACGTCGCGAACCTCCTCTACGAGGATCTCTGCGGCGCGGTTGGCGCTCCGACCCGTACCTGCAACCTCGCAGGCAACGTTCTGGTCGGCGGCAACCAGGATAACTCGAACCTGCTCGAGATCGAGCACTTCCAGATCGCCTTCTCGCCCACCGTGGACCTCGCGGTCCGCTCGGCGGCGCCCGGCACCAAGAACACGCAGGGCATCGACAAGGAGACGGCCCAGCGCACCTCGGCCATGCTCGAGTTCGATTTCTACTCGGGCAACATGGACCTGGATGAGTCGATCTTCTATCGATATGCGGCCCGCGCCTACGCCCCTGCGACCTACAAGCAGCCGATCTCGGCCAGGCCCGTGTGGTCGAATGCCAACCTGTTTCCGTTCATCATCTTCAACCCGGATCCGTTCTGCTACCGCGACTTCCAGACGCTCGGCGTCATGGGGATTCCGGTCGGCAGCGTGGACTCGCTGAAGATCGGCGTCGGCACGCACTCGTTCGGCTGGCGCTTCGGCGGTACGAACCTGGGCAACACGCGCGGCACGTACTTCGACAACCTCCGCCTCGGCCTGATCCGCGGTGGCGAGCTCCCGCCCCTGGCGCAGGAAGCGTGGAACAAGCTCCAGGATCAGTTCCCGTGGAACGAAGCCATCACTCCCGGGGACAACGCCTCGTTCGACACCACGGCGGCACTCATGCGCTCGGGCCTCAACATCGTCGCCCCGGCCAATGCGGTTGGCGTCGTGGCCGGTGACACGATGGCGGCCAACTCGCCGTTCGTCGGTGACGGCATCGCGACCGGCGTTCGTCTCGACCTGATCTTCCGCATCGATCCGGGTCCGGGCAACTACGTGATCAAGGGCAACCGCGCCTCGGCGCTGGTCAACCGGGATCCGGCGCATCCGTTCTTCGCCAGCTACCTGGCGAACAACGGCACGTTCGGCACCCCGGGCGGCCACGGCGGCACGTGGAATCGTCACGTCTGGAACTCGGCTCGCATGGACTCGGCGGAAAACAACACGTACCCGATCAACTCGCGTGGCATCGGTAACCCGGGCACGCCGGTGTGGATGGGTGCGTTGCACGAGAGCGATCCGCGGTTCGTCGCCCTCGGCATCGACCACAGCGTCTGCTTCCTGGTCGATCCGAACGGCACCACCGACGAGAGCAACCTCGACTGCTCGGGCACGCCGCCGATCGTCTACGGCGCGGTTTCGGGCACGACCAAGGAAGGTACGAAGATCATCCCCGACGGCTGGCTGACGCCGGGTTCGCACGTCGAGTACTTCCTGCGCCGCTCCACGATCGAGGCGCCGGCGTCGTTCGCCATGCTGTATGACACGACCACCGTGTTCACGCAGGATCCGGCGGGCTTCACCGACTCCGATGCCGACCGCTGGTCGTCGGCGGACGTCCTTCCTGACATGTGGAAGTCGGGCCGCTACGGCGGCGCCGGCCTCGCCTGCATGCTCATGATCGACGGCAACGATCGCCGCGGTGCCGAGCGCGCTTACATGGGTGCTGCGGACTCTGCGGGCTACGGCAAGAACAACGGTGCCAAGAAGGGTTGGAAGGGTCTCGGCGCGGGTTCGGATCCGAACGATCCGGCCGGCTTCGTCGCCGCCAACCTCGGTCAGGCCGGCCTGAACTTCGATCTCTACGAGATCAAGGCGTCGGAGTCGGTCGAAGCCGGACACCCGGGTGTGCGCTTCGCCTCGAACACGGGCGGCATCGCGCTCAAGGGTGACAAGTCGGGTCCGTCGGCTCTCATGCTGGGCAACCTGTACTCGACCGTCCTGCACTTCGCCGGCGACCTGTCCGGCGGCACGGTTCATGACGGCTTCGACTCGCAGGAAGGCGCGGACGACATCGCGCTGTACGATGGCTTCCTCGCCGGCGCGACCGGTGCGAACCGTCGTGGCCTGTGGCTGTCGGGCGACGGCATCATGGAAGACGCGGCCATCAACTCGGATAACGGTACGTTCCTGTATCCGTTCCTCACCGACGTGATGGGTTCGGACCTCCAGGCCGCGAACTACAAGGCCTACTCGGGCAGCAACGCGACGACGGTCGGCTTCCTGCCGTCGGCGGCGTGGGCGAACCCGGGCCGGGTCTATGGCATCAACCACCTGTGCACGATCCTCGCGGACGTGCTCCTGCCGGTCTCCACGGTTGATGGTGCGGCCACCGCCGCCAACTATCAGGCGCTCGGAGCGGGTACGGAGTTCTCGTCGTCGGTCTATCGTCCGACCGGCACGACCCGCGAGTTCCGCACCCTGGTGGACGGCTTCGACCTGACCAACCTGCGTGGCGACTACGCGAACCTCGCGGCGATCGCAACCCAGTTGGGCACGGACAACGGCCGTATCGCCTGGTTCAACGATGTCGTGACGGGTCACTTCCAGATCTGCGCGCGCGTTGGCCCGGTGGTTTCGGTGGGTGATCAGCAGGGTGTGGATGCCGGCCGGTTCTCGAACATGAACCTGGGCGCCTTCCCGAACCCGGCTTTCGCCGCCAAGAACGTGACCCTCCGCTTCACGCTCGCGAAGGCGCAGAACGTCACGGTCCGCATCTACAACGTTGCGGGTCGCGAAGTCGCGAACTTCTCGAAGAACGTGGTCGAGGCGGGTCCGGTCAACATCGTGTGGGACGGCAAGCTCTCGAACGGTGCGAAGGCCACGCCTGGCGTGTACTTCTACCGTGTCGATGGCGTCGAGTTCGGTGGCGCTTCGGCCCCGAACAAGATGATCCTGCTCAGCAGCGCCGAGTAGTTTCAGCCACACGCAGCACACCCGGAGGCGGGGAGCGCAAGCTCCTCGCCTTCGGGCTTTTTCGTGCCCAGGGCCGGTGCTCGGGTGTTCTTGCGCGCGCGGGTGAGGCGTGCACTGGGCCTTCGGTTCCAGGCGAGCTCGATGGGAGGCTTCGGGGGTGGGCCCTGGTTGCCCGGGAGGCCACCCCGACCCCGTCCCGAGATGCCCGGCGACCAAGGGCCAACCCCCGAAGTTTCTGCATCTTGCGAGCGGGCGGCTTGACACCGATTTGGGCCAATTGCTATGGTCCTGTCACCGGGAAACGGATGATCAGGGTGTATCGGAGGACGCTGAATGCGTTGGAGCACGGGGCTTTTTGTTGTCTTGATCGGTCTGGTCCTGGTCGTCGGAAGCGGCTGTCGTGAAATCGCCACCGAAAATGCGGATCGCAATCGGGCTCCTGAGACCTACCTCTCGGGAGCGCCGGTGGATTCCATTGCCGGTGGCGGTCTGACCCGCGTCGCGCATCGCTATCGGGCACACTGGTCGGGCGCCGATCTCGATGGTGAGGTCGTTGGATTCTACGTGGCCGTGACGGAAACCACCCTGGACGTGCAGACGGGCGTGCCGCTTCGCCTGCCGCCGCCGCGTCCGGAGGCCTACCGATTCACCACCGCACGGGACAGCCTGTTCACGTTCTCGGTGGTCGAGGGGCGTGGTTCCGATCGCCAGCACGCGCTGTACGTGTACTCGGTCGACAATCAGGGTCGGGTGGATCCGACGCCGGCCGTGACGCACTTCGTCGCGCGCGACCAGAACCTGCCGATCGTCCTCTTCACGCTCGCCGAAGCCACCGGCCAGGTCTTCGAGTCCGACGGCGCCGGGGGCGTGCGCCCCATCCAGTTCACCCGGGCGCTCACGGACACGTTCGACGTGCCCCCCCACGCAGCGAGGGACACGATTCCCTCCGGTGCCGGCGTTCGCTTTGCCTGGCGCGGCTACGACAAGGACTTCGCCTCGTTCATCTCGGGCTACCTCTACAAGCTGACCGAGACGGAGTTCGTGCGCGTCGACTCCCTGGTCACCAGTGCCGAGTACGGCACCGGTTTCGGGCCCAATCCCGGGGTGCTGCCCATCGGCCTCAGCGGATTCCGCATCCGGGCGATCGACGAAGCCGGGGGCACCACGCAGCCCGATGCGCTGCGGCAGTTCTTCATCAACTTCAGCCCCGACACCTGGTTCGCGGGGCCGGATCCCGACGCTCTCGCCGGTCAGCTCCTGGTCGACGAACTGGGGTCCTACTTCCCGAACGACCCGGTCAACAACTGGCCGCTGGACTTTCCGGGGAACCCTCTCGGTGCGGACACGCTCCAGACCCTGCCGGCCGAGCGCAAGGCGATGGATGGCCTGCCCGTTCCGGGCTTCCCACTGGATCGCGAGTTCCGCCCCAAGACGTTCGTCGAGGGCCGCTATCGCTTCGATCGCCAGCTTCGCTGGTACGTCCGGACCGAAGGCGACACCATTGCGTATGCCTCGCGCATCGTGGCCCGCTTCGGCGGCTTCGACCGCGACTCGCCCTACGCGGTGCTCGGCGGCACGCCGACGAATGAGTTCCCGGTCCTGCGCAGCGGGCCGCAGAACGGCTCGCCCGTGGCGTTTCGGGCGCTCGTATCGCTCGAGAAGGCCACCGGCGGCGCCGTCGCCGGCCTGGTCGCCACGCCGTTCCCGAACTTCGACCCGCTCGACCCGCTGAAGAACGAGGCCGTTCTGTACCAGGTCGAGCGAATGGAAGGTGCCGGTCGGGGCTTCCTCCTGCCGCGTGCCGTCGACGGCGATCGCACGGTGGACAGCCGGATCAGTGACCCGATCCGGGACGAGCCGAACCTGTCGCTGGCGCTCCGCTCCAAGCTCCTGGTCTTTCCGCTCAACTTCAACCCGGGCCTGGCGGCGATCTCGCCGGCAGCCGATTCGGTCCTCGACCCGCCGACCAACCGCTTCACCCTTTCGCTGCGGGCGACGGATCCGGATCCCGATCCCCTCAATCCGCGGCCGCCGGGGTCCGACCCCGGCTTCGCCGTCATGTACCTGGCGATCCGCGCGCGCATCTACAGCGCGGACGACCCGCCCACAGCAAACCAGGGCTGGCAGGACCCGGTGTCCAACTTCTACTCGCCCGACACCGGGCCGTCGGGGGCGTTCCCGTATTCGTCGCCCATCACTCTCGAGCTGGATGTGCCGCTGACCCTTCCTCCGGGCCCGGCCATCATCGAGATCGAAGTCGTCGACAACCC
The DNA here is from genome assembly GCA_031431875.1 of Candidatus Eiseniibacteriota bacterium. GTDB lineage: Bacteria > Eisenbacteria > RBG-16-71-46 > RBG-16-71-46 > DASYSL01 > JANPEF01. Next base: position 93,666 of record JANPEF010000061.1, read on the forward strand.
GTCGCGGACCAATGGCCGCCTCGTGTTGGTGCAGGTTCCGATCTACTGGAGGGTCGGCCCATGACCGGGGGCGCGGCACACCAGGTTTCTGCTCGTGGGGAGAATCGCATCATGACTCGTCGTTTCTGGTCCGCTGCCGCGGCCTTCACCCTGGTCCTCGCCGTTCTGGCCGCGCTTGCGGGCTGCGGCAAGTCGGGCGAGGACTTCGTCGTCGAGAACATCCGCCCCGAGGTCGACCTGTCCGCGGCCCCCGCCGCGAGTGACTCCGTCGCGTACGCGGTCCGGCTGAACTGGTTCGGATCCGACGCCGACGGGGTGGTCACCATGTTCGAGTACGCGAACGATCCCCCGGCCGACGGCGACACCGCGTGGGTGAGCACCACGGCGAGCGAGACGACGATTCTCTACCCCTCGCGCGATCCGAACGACACTCCGCTGCCGCCGGTGGGCCGGATCATTCCGTCGAGCGACTACCACACGTTCGTGGTGCGCGCGGTCGACAACGAGGGCGCCCGTTCGGCGCCCATCAGCCGGTCGTTCACCTCGTACACGGTGGCCCCATCGACGACGATCAACACGCCGCGCCCGAACAACCAGCAGGCGGTCAGCACCACTCCGTCGATCACGATCCGCTGGACGGGCAATGATCCCGACGGCGTGCTCTCGCAGCGGCCGGTGAAGTACAAGTTCAAGATCGTCCCGGCGAGCGACATCGATCCGGCGAACCCCAACGGCGTCACGGCCGGACGGCTCCAGGAGTACTTCGGCGCGGACGCCGTCAACTTCTTCGCCACCTGGGACTCGGTGGCCGGGGACACGCTGAGCAAGTTCTACGAGGGGCTGACGCCGCAGACGGTCTACTACTTCGCGATCGTGGCCTTCGATGAGGCGGGGGCCTACGAGCCGCGCTTCAACCTGACGTCGAACGTCCTCCAGTTCCGGCCGACGCTCAACAAGCTCGGGCCGCGGATCACCGTGTTCAACGAGTTCTTCTCGCGCACGCAGAACACGGGCGGTATCTCGCTCGCCGAGTCGCGCATCATCAAGCTCGAGTTCCCCGCCGACGCGGCGGTGACGTTCAACTGGAGCGCGGAACCGCCGGTGGGCGCCCTCATCACGGGCTACCGCTGGTGCGTGGACATCGAGGGTCAGGACATCTCCAACGAGACGCCACGCGTGGATGACGACGACGTGAACCACTGGAGCACCTACTCGCTGAACGAGACCTCGGCCCGCGTCGGGCCGTTCTCCGCCTCGACCGACACCGCGTCGACGCACTATTTCTACCTCGAGGCACGCGACAACCTCGGGTTCGTCTCGCTGTACACGATCCGCCTCACCATTGTGAAGCCCAGCTTCGCCAATCCGTTGCTGGTCATCGACGACATGTACGGAACGGCCACCGAGCTCGCCGCTGGGCAGCCGGATGGCGGAACCATCCGCGTCGTCGGGGCGTACCCCATGGAAGCCGAGCAGGACACGTTCTACTATGCGCGCGGCGGCGTCGAGGACGACTTCCTGCGCCGCTCGGGGTCGCCCGGCGTCCTGACCGAGCCCGGCTCCTTCGCCGAGTTCGCACCGGACACGGTCGATTACCGCCACTACAACATCAACGGCATGGACCTGCAGAAGATGTCCGAGTACCGCGTCGTCACCTGGTACACGGACAACACGTCGAGCTCGCGCAACGGCGACAAGTTCGGCAGCACGCAGCCGTCGACGGCGATCCGGCAGATCAACTCGGTGAACCAGTTGAACACCCTGGCCGTCTACCTGCGGCAGGGCGGCAAGCTCTTCATGCTCGGTGAAGGGATGGTTCCTGCGATCGCCAACGGCTACTACAGCCGGATCGGGAATCCTCCCTCCCCGCCGTACAACGCGGGGGACAACCAGCGGACGGATGTCCTGTTCCCGGGCAACTTCCTGTACGACTTCGTGCACATGCGGTCGCAGCTCACGCTGGGGGGGGGCGCCAACACCTCGCTCACCACCAACTCGCAGTTGCGCGGCGCGATTCCGTTCCTCAACCGGTTCAAGGGTCCGGCGACGAACACCAATCGCTCGCTCGATCCGCGGATCTTCGGGTACCCGGGCGGGTCACGGATCACCCCCCCCGTGCCCCCGGACACGACCCCGGACACGTTGGTGGTGCCAGCGATTGGCGCCAACCGGACGGAGCAGAAGTGGGACGACCTGCCGTTGCTGAGCCTGGGTTTGTATCGCGGCGCCAACGCGAACGTCGCGCTGCGTTCCTTCAACAGCACGTGGGCGATCACGGAGGCGCTGCAGATCACCGACAATGCGCCGAACTTCTTCCCGGTGATGGACACGCTCTACCTGTTCCAGGCGCGGTTCTACGATCCGGCCGGGACGCAGAATCCCCGCGTCGACGGCTTCCCGAACGCGGTGCACTACTACGGACCCGAGAACGGTCCGGGCAGTGAACTGGTGTGGTTCGGCTTCCCGCTCTACATCATGGAAAAGGAGCAGGCCCGGCAGGTGGTTCGCGTCGTGATGCGGAACCTGGGCGTCGCCCCGGCCCCCATCGCCATGCGTGGGGCGCATCCGGGGGATCGCACATCCGGCCTGCGCGTCGTCGATGGCGGCGAAACGATCGATACCCGGAGGGCTCGGCGTTGACGACCATGACTTCGACCCGGTCGCGCTCCGGCGCGGCCGCGGTCGCCCTGTTTGCGCTGGTCGTGGCCTGCGCCGTGTCGGGCGTCTTTGCGGCGCGTGCGGCCGACGGTCGCGGCGAAACGGCCGGGGCATCCGCCTTCCCCGCCATCTCGTTCCGCGCGTTCCCGGGCCTCTTGTCGTCGACGGGAGCCGACAGCTCGGTGTCGCGAAAGGTCACCATCCGATGGACCCGCGACCGTGCCGCCGAGCAGCTTCCGAACTTCGGGGGCTATCGCATCTACCGCCAGTTCACGGTGCGCGACACGACCAACATGGAGTTGCTCCGTCGTTTCGCGGTGTTCGGCCGCAGTCCGAGCGACACGCTGGCCGACGGTTCGCCGAATCCGTCGATCTACGACCGGCGGGACACGTTGCTGTGGCATTTCCCGGACGCTCTCGACACGCTGACGTTCGTCGACCCGGATTCGGCGGGCAATCTGGTGAAGGTGTGCCGCGAGTACGACAACCTCAATCGCTGCATCAGCCCCGGCGACTCGGTGTTCGCGCTGGTTCCGCCGGGACAGCCGCCGGGACGGCCGGACTTCCCCGCCGCGGGCCCGCCGGATGGGTTCCCCGTGTACTACACCATCACCTACGGCACGGTCGACCAGACGCGGCGCGAGGTGGCCGACATGTTCGTCGCCGACACCCTCGACGCCTACGCGCGCTGCAACGTGCCGGGCGATCCGACGTCGTGCCCGAACCTGAACAACAAGGCGCTGAACCTGATGGCGAGCCCGGTCTACGTGACGGGTGCGCCGCAAGCCAACGTCGAGTCGGTGATCGTCGTGCCCAATCCGTACCGCGGCGGCGAGCGGTGGGACGAGCCGGGCGGCGGCCGCGTGCAGTTCCAGAACCTGCCCGCGACGGCGCGCATCCGCGTCTACACGGTGGCCGGCGACCTGGTCCGCGACCTGTCGAAGACCGACGAGACTTCCGGAAATCTCGACTGGAACCTGAAGAACGCCGACGGCCAGGACGTCGCGTCGGGCATCTACCTCTATCACGTCGAATCCGGCGAGGGGTACGTGGCCAAGGGGAACTTCGTCGTCATTCGCTGAGCTTGCCGTGCAACCTCGTTGAACTCGCCGCCGCTTCCGATCTCGACCGGGAGCGGCGGTTTGCTGGTCGCGCCGGGGGTTGTCCCCCCCCGCCCAATCTGCCATGCTTGCAGCGACTTTCGGGATTTCGGAGCCCTCGCCGGGGCCCCGCGACCCCGCCCGCCCTTTCCCGTCCCGCACGTCCGGAGAACGCCCCCATGCCCAAGGCGCCCCACATCAAGTCGAGGCCGCTGCCCGGCCCCAAGGCCCGCGCGTGGGTCAAGCGCGACCACGCCGCGATCTCGACGTCGTACACGCGCGCCTACCCGCTGGTGGTGAGCCACGGCAAGGGCGTCGAGTTGACCGACGTCGACGGCAACGTGTTCCTCGACATGAACGCCGGCATCGCGGTGGGGGCCACCGGCCACGCGCACCCGGTCGTGGTCGACGCGATCCAGAAGCAGGCCGCGAAGTTCCTGCACATGTCCGGCACCGACTTCTACTACCCGCAGGAGATCGAGGTCGCCGAGCGGCTGGCCAAGGTCGTGCCCGGGAAGAAGCTCAAGCGCACGTTCCTCTCCAACTCGGGAACCGAGGCGGTCGAGTGCGCCATCAAGCTGGCGCGCTACAAGACGGGACGCTCGCAGTTCATCGCCTTCATCGGCGCGTTCCACGGGCGCACCATGGGCTCGCTGGCGCTCACAGCGTCGAAGGCGATCCAGAAGAAGGGCTTCTCGCCGACCATGCCGGGCGTCACGCACGTGCCATACGCCGACTGCCGGCGCTGCGTGTTCAACCTCAAGTTCCCGAGCTGCAACTTCGCCTGCGTTTCGTACATCGAGGACGTCGTCTTCAAGAAGGTCGTTCCGCCCGAGGACACGGCGGCGATCGTGGTCGAGACGATCCAGGGCGAGGGCGGCTACATCATCCCGCCGCCGGGCTACCACCAGAAGCTCGCGGCGCTGGCGAAGAAGTACGGCATCCTCATGATCTTCGACGAGGTGCAGTCGGGCATGGGGCGCACCGGCGAATGGTTCGCCATCGAGCACTGGCCGGGCGTGTCGCCGGACATCGTCACCATCGCCAAGGGCATCGCCTCCGGGCTGCCGCTGGGTGCGACGGTGGCCTCGCGCGACATCATGGACTGGCCGCCGGGATCGCACGGCAACACGTTCGGCGGCAACCCGGTCTCGTGCGTCGCCGCGCTGGCGACCATGGACCTGATCGAGAGCGAGCTGCTCGAGAACGCCCGCACCGTCGGGGCGTTCATGGCCCGCGAACTGAACGGCATCGTCGAGCGGCATGACCACGTCGGCTGGGTGAACGCGATCGGGCTCATGATCGGCATCGAGATCGTGGGCAAGCCGGGCACCAATCTCAAGGCGCCGGAGATGCGCGATGCCATCGAGCTCGAGTGCTACAAGCGCGGCGTGCTCGTCCTGGGCTGTGGCCCGTCGGCGATCCGCATGGCGCCGCCGCTGGTCGTCAGCCGCAAGCAGGCGCAGACTGCGCTCGAGATCTTCGAAGACGCGGTCACCGCGGTCGAGCGCTCGCCGCGCGGTCGCTGAGCGCCGCCCCGATGCCGATCCGGGTCGAGGTCCTGCGCGGCGGCACGCTCGAGTCCGCGCATGCGGTCGACGGCGTGGTCGTCGATGTCGCCGGGCGCGTGCTTGCGGCGACCGAACGGCCCGATCGCGTCACGTTCTGGCGTTCCTCGGCCAAGCCGTTCCAGGCATTGCCGTTCGTCGAGCGGGGCCACTTCGACGCGCTGGGGCTCACGGAGCGCCACCTGGCGCTGATGTGTGCGAGCCACAACGGCGAGCCGGAGCACGTGGCGGGAGCGCGCGAGATCCTCGCCACGGTGGGGGCTACGCCCGCCGACCTCGAGTGCGGCTTCCACTTTCCCGAGGACCCCGACGCCGCCGAGCGCCTGCGCCAGGCCGATCCCGCGGAGCGCACCGCGCTCTACCACAACTGCTCCGGCAAGCACGCCGCCATGGTCGTGCTCTGCGTGCGCGAGGGCTGGCCGGTCAGCGGCTACACGCACCCCGATCATCCGCTGCAGCGGCTCATGCGCAGGACAATGGCCGAGGCCTGCGGCGTCGACGAGGCGGTCACTCCCTACGCCGTCGACGGCTGCAGCGCGTCGAACCCGGCGTTGTCGCTCCTCGCCATGGCCCGGGCGTACGCCGGGTTCGCCGCCGCCCGCTCCGACGGCGCGACGCCGCGCGAGCGCGCGCTGGCGCACATCCGCACGGCGATGGTGAACCAGCCGTTCATGGTCGCCGGCACCCGACGCTTCTGCACCGACTTCATGCGCGCGACCGGTGGCCGCCTGGTCACCAAGACCGGCGCCGAGGGCCTGCAATGCATCGGGGTTCCCGATCGCGGGCTCGGCATCGTCCTCAAGGCCGTCGACGGCGCACGGCGGGCCACCGGCCCGGCGACGGTCGGCTGGCTCGCTTCGCTCGACCTGCTCACCGCGGCCGAGGTCACCGCACTCGCGGAACACGCTTCGCCTCCCGTGCTCAATCACCGAGATGTCGTCGTGGGCGGACTCGCTGCCGGATCGTTCCCGGCGTGGCGGGTCGTGGGTCCGGCGCCGGCATCCGCCGTCCTCGAAGGAGCGCCGCGCCGATGAATCGCATCCACCGGATCACCCTCCTGCTCGCGCTGGCCGCCGCGTTCGCCGCGAGCGCGCCCGCCGGTGCCGCCCTCGTCGCCGACGAGGTGAGCACGCTCGCCCGCACGCAACCCGAGGCGCGCGTCGTCGCCTGGATCCGCTTTGCCGATCGCGCCGGGGCGGAGCACTCGCCGTCGGCGCTGGTCGCCGAGCGCGGCCGTCGCCCCGCGCGCTCGCTCGAGCGCCGGGCGCTGCGCGGCGCGGGCGCCGAGCGCGACCTCACGGCCGACGACCTGCCGGTGCACGCGCCGTACATCCATGCGGTCGAGGCACGCGGCCTTGCCGTGCGCGGCGTGAGCCGGTGGCGCAACGCGGTCAGCGTCGAGGGTCCGGCGTCGGCGGTCGCGGCACTCGCCCGACTGCCCTTCGTCGCCGCGATCGAGCCCGTCGCCCGCGCCCGCGCCTTGCGCCCGGTCGAGGGCATCGAGGCGACGCCAGCGATCGAGGCGGCCCGGGGCGTGGCGCCCGCGACCGTGCAGTCGCCGGGCGACACCGCGTTCTACGGCGCGACGTTCAGGCAGCTGTCGATGATGCAGGCGCCGGAAGCCCATGCGGCCGGCTGGACCGGCAACGGCGTGCTGGTCTGCGTGCTCGACAGCGGCTTCCGCACCACCCACGCTGCGTTCAGCGGCCTGTCGATCGTGGCCACGCGCGACTTCGTGCATGGCGACACCATCGTGGACGACGAGCTCGGCCAGGATGCCGCCGGCGCCGGCACGCACGGCACGATGACGCTGGCCTGCATCGCGGGCCTCAAGACCGGCACGTTCGTCGGCGGCGCGTTCGGGGCAGCGGTCGCCCTGGGGAAGACCGAGGACGTGGCGACCGAGACGCCGGTCGAGATGGATTACTGGCAGTTCGGCGCCGAGTGGGCCGACAGCCTGGGCGCCGACGTGATTTCCTCGAGCCTCGGGTACTTCGATTTCGATCTTCCGTTCCCGTCGTACACCTATGCCGATATGGACGGGAAGACGACGACCGTCACCCTTGCCGCCGCGATGGCCATGCGTCGCGGCATCGTCGTCGTCACGGCGAACGGGAACGCGCGTGGCACGGCGTGGAACTTCCTGATCGCGCCGGCCGACGCCGACACGGTGATCTCGTCGGGCGCGGTCGACTCGTTCAACGTGGTGACGTCGTTCTCCTCGCCGGGCCCGACGGCGGACGGGCGCATCAAGCCCGACGTCACCGCGATGGGCCGCCGCGTCTACGTTCCGCTGTTCACCGACGACGTGAACTACGCGCGCGTCAGCGGCACCTCGTTCTCGACGCCGCTCACGGCGGGGATGGCCGCGCTCCTGCTCGAGGCCCACCCGACGTGGGATCCGTTCGCCGTGCGCGAGGCCTTGCGCGAGACCGCGCTCGGTGCCGCCACGCCCGACCCGGACATCGGCTGGGGCCTGATCCAGATGACCGGCGCGCTGGCGTGGACGCCGAGCACGACCGACGTCGCGCCGCCGGCCACCTTCGACCTGTCCGGCAGGGGTATTGCGCTCGCCGCCGGCCCGAATCCGTTCCCGCTCGGCGCGGGGTCCGTGGTGCGCTTCGCCGCGCCGGGCCGCGTCGCGCTCGACGCCTTCGACGTCCGCGGCCGCCATGTCGAGCGCCTGTTCGCCGGCGACGCCAGCGCCGGCGCGAGCGTCACCTGGCGCGGCGAGGGTGCCGGGGCGCCGGTCGCACCGGGCGTCTACTGGTTGCGCCTCGCCGCTTTCGAATCCGCCGGTGCGCCGGCGTCGGCGCGCACGCTGCGCGTCGTGGTGACCCGATGAACCGTTCGCTGCAACCGCTGCCGGCAATCCGCCGTCCGTTCGCTCATGGAGGTTCGAGGATGAACCGTCGTCCGGGTGCGCGACTGGCGCACGCCGCAACCATCGTCGCACTGCTTCTTGCCGCGTGTCCGCTCGCGCCCGCGGCGTCCGCCCAGGATTCCGTCGCCGCTCTCGTCACCCCGCAGGAGTCGCGCCTGTCCAACGGACTGCGCATCCTGTCGCTCACCGACTCGAGGGCGGCCGTAGCCACGTTCCAGGTGTGGTACGAGACGGGTTCGCGCAACGAGCGGCCGGGGATCACGGGGATCTCCCACCTGTTCGAGCACCTGATGTTCAAGGGGACGAAGAAGGTCGGCGCCGAGGAGCATGCGCGCCTCATCCAGGCTGTCGGCGGCGTCAACAACGCGTTCACCACGTGGGACGTGACCGCCTACTGGCAGGCGCTGCCGCCCGGGCAGCTCGACCTGGCCGCGCGCCTCGAGGCCGATCGCATGGCGAACCTGAGCCTGACCGAGGAGCACCTCAAGTCGGAGCGCGAGGTGGTCAAGGAGGAGCGGCGTTTCCGCACGGATAACTCGCCGATCGGCAAGGGCGCCGAGCTGCTGTCCTCGATGGCGTACGACAGCCATCCCTACGGCTGGCCGACGGTCGGCTGGATGCGCGATCTCGACGCGATCACGCTCGCGGACTGCAAGGAGTACTACGCGATCCACTACGCGCCGGACAAGGCGACGGTCGTGATCGCCGGGCCGACCAGCCACGAGGCGAACGTCAAGCTGGTGGAGAAGTACTTCAAGGGCCTCAAGGCCGGCGCCCCCGCGCCGCGCGTGCACGTCGGCGAAGTGGCGCAGCATGGCGAGCGCCGGGCCGTGCTCGAGACCGAGGTGCAGCTGCCGTTCCTGCTCGGCGGGTTCAAGGTGCCGCCCGACTCGAGCGCCGACGCGACGGTCATCGAGGTGATCACCAACCTCCTGTCGAATGGCCAGTCATCGCGTCTCTATCGCAAGCTCGTGTACGAGGACCAGTCGGCGTTGTTCGCGGCCGGCGTCGCCTTCCCGCGCAAGGACGTCTCGCTGTGCTACGCATTCGCCGCCGTGAAGCCCGGCCGCGACCGCGACTCGCTCGAGACGACGTTCTTCGCCGAATTCGACCGCTTGGCGACCGAAGACGTGACCGACGAGGAGCTGACGAAGGTGAAGAACCAGCTCGAGGCGCAGTTCGTCTTCGGGCTCGAGCAGATCCAGGACCGGGCGACCGCGGTGGGCAATGCCGCGCTGGTCACCGGCGATCCCGCCGCCGCGGCCCGGCGCACCACACGCCTGCGTGCGGTGACCCGGGAGGACATCCGTCGCGTGGCCGCGAAGTACCTGACGAAGGAGAACCGGACGGTGGTGTGGGTCGTGCCGACGCCGCAGACGCGGAGGCCGTCGTGAACGCCCGCCGGATCCTGACCGCGGTCGCCGTTGCTGCGACCGTGCTGGCCGCCCCGCAGGCGGCCCCGGCGGCCCCGGCCGCAGGCGCCGCGCCTGCGTACGTCGTGCCGAAGCCGATCGAGCGGCAGCTCAAGAACCAGCTCAAGGTGTACATCCTGGAAGATCACCGCCTGCCGCTCGTTCACTACCGCTTCATGGTGCGCGCCGGATCGGCCAACGAGCCCGCCGAGAAGGCGGGGCTGGCCAGCCTGACCATGCAGACGCTGCGCCAGGGTGCGGCCGACATGGATGCGAAGGCGGTCTCCGCTGCGCTCGACGGTCTCGGTGCGAACTGGGCCGCGTCGTCGACCCGCGACTACTCGACGGTGACGGCGCAGTTCCTCTCCCGTGACTGGCGCACTGGCCTCGACCTGCTGGCCAAGGTCGTGCTCCAGCCGACGTTTCCGGCGGACGAGGTCGAGCGCCAGCGCAGCCAGGTGCTCGGCGCGATCCAGCAATCGCGCGACCAGAACGCCACGATCGCGAGCGAGCATGCAGCGGCGCTCGTCTACGGTGAGCATCCGTACGCGCGGCCGACCATCGGCGACGCGGGATCGGTGCAGGCGATCACGCGCGAGGACATGGCGCGATTCCACGACACCTACTTCCGCTCGAACCTGTGCCTGCTCGTCGTCGTCGGGGACGTCGATCCCGCGCAGGTGACGGCCGACATCGAGGCCCAGTTCCGCGACATGGGCAAGGGCGATCCGCCTTCGCGGCCCGGTCCGCCGCTGCCGGTGCCCACGGCGAATCGCATTCGCCTGCTCGACAAACCCGGCGTGACCCAGGCCGAGCTGCGCGTCGGCTTCGCGGGCACGACCCGGCGCACGCCCGACTTCTACTCGCTGCAGGTGATGAATTCCATCCTGGGCGGGGGAGGATTCTCGTCGCGCCTGCAGCAGAACGCGCGGGCGAAGGGTGGGCTCACCTACTCGGCGAGCTCCAGCTTCGACTTCGGCCTGGACAAGGGCGCGTTCTACACCTCGACGTTCACCAAGAACGCCTCGGTCGGAGCGATGCTCGACGTGATCGAGGGCACGATCAAGGACTTCAAGGCGGAGGGCGCGACGGCGAAGGAAGTCGAGGACGCCAAGCGCTTTCTCGTGGACGCGCTGCCGTTCGGCACGCAGACCGCCGAGGGCCTGGCCGCACAGTGGTCTGCGATCGACTTCTACGATCTCGGCACCGATTACTTCGACCGTTACGCCGAGCGCCTGGCCACGGTGACGCCGGCCTCGGTGAAGGACGCCGCGCAGAAATACCTGCGCACCGAGAGCGTGGCGATCGTGGCGGTCAGCACGGCCGACTCCGTGCAGGCGCAGCTCGAGCGCTTCGGCCCGGTCGAGGTGCTCGACTACCGCTCGCCGACCGGCGCGATCCCGCAGAGCCGACCGGCCGAGGCGGTGGCGACCGCGGCGCTCACCCCCGAGGCCGTCGCTCGCGCGAGGACGGTGGTCGAGCGCGCGCTCAAGGCACACGGCGGCGCGGCGAAGCTGCGTGCGGTGAAGGATGTCTCGACGCGCGTGACGATGACCGTGACGACGCCGAACGGTGTGCTCGACGGCCAGATGGCGGTGACCGTGCGCCTGCCGAGCCAGAGTCGGATCGAGATGACCATGTTCGGGCAGAGCGGCGTGCAGGTCCTCAACGGTGAGAAGGGCTGGGCGTCGAACGGCAGCCAGATCCAGGAGCTCGACGCCGAACAGACCCAGGCCATGCGCAGCGGCGTGAAGACGCAGGTGCTGCCGCTGCTGGTGCGGCTCGCCGGTGGCGACGTGCAGGTCGGCTGGGTGGGCGAGGACAAGGTCGGCGCCGAGGCGGTCGACGTCGTGCAGGTGGTCGATCCCGAGGCGATGGCGAAGCTGTCGTTCGCCCGGAGTTCCGGCCTCTTGCTGCGCCTCGAGCAGGAGGAGCCGTCGATGTTCGGCGGCGGCAAGGTGCCGATGGCGCGCCTGTATTCCGACTACCGCACACTGGACGGCCTGATGGTGCCGTACCGCACCGAGCGCCAGGTGCGCGGACAGAAGCTGATCGAGGATGTGGTCTCGTCCATGTCGGTGAACAGGGGAGTCGCCGACTCACAGTTCCAGCGTCCGCCGCGCTGAGCGGGGGACCGGGGGAGGACCGATGACCCGTCGCCAGACGACGCCGACCACCGGATCGGCGGCGTCGTCCCGGTGGTTCTTTCATTTCGGGGGCGGGACGGCGGAGGGCGATGGCAGCCTCCGCGACCTGCTCGGGGGCAAGGGCGCCGGCCTCGCAGACATGTCGCGGGCCGGCATTCCCGTTCCCCCCGGGTTCACCATCACGACCGAGGCCTCGCGCGCCTTCGGCGCCCGCGCGGGCGCGTTGCCCGCAGGCTTCGAGGACGGCATGCAGGCCGCGTTGTCCCGGCTCGAGACGGCGCTCGGCAAGCGCCTGGGCGATCCCGCCGACCCGCTGCTCGTCGCCGTGCGCTCGGGCGCGGCCGTGTCCATGCCCGGGATGATGGACACCATCCTCAACCTCGGCCTCAACGACCGGGCGGTCGAGGGGCTCGCCGCCTGCACGGGTGACGCACGCTTCGCCTGGGACTGCTACCGGCGCTTCCTCCACATGTTCGGCATGGTCGTGCTCGACGTGCCGCACGAGGTGTTCGCCGAGCCGCTCACCGCGATCAAGAAGAAGCGCCGCGTCATGAGCGACGCCGACCTCGCCGCGACCGACCTGGCCGGACTCGCCCAGGCGTATGCCGCCGCGGTGCGCCGCCACACGGGTCGCCCGTTCCCGCAGGATCCACTCACCCAGCTGCGCCTCGCGCGCGACGCGGTCTTCCGCTCGTGGATGGGCGATCGCGCCATCACGTATCGACGGCTGCACCGCATCCCCGACGACCCGGGCACCGCGGTCACCGTGCAGGCGATGGTGTTCGGCAACCGCGGGCCGACGTCGGCGACGGGCGTGGGCTTCACGCGCGATCCCGCGACCGGCGAGAACCGCTTCTACGGCGAGTACCTGGTGAACGCGCAGGGCGAGGACGTCGTCGCCGGCATCCGCACGCCACGCCCGATCGCCGAGCTCGAGCGCGAGATGCCCGGCGTGTTCCGCGAGCTCGTGGTCATCACGCAGCGGCTCGAACGCACCTACCGCGACGTGCAGGACTTCGAGTTCACGATCGAGGAGGGGAAGCTCTACCTGCTGCAGACGCGCACCGGCAAGCGCACCGGCGCGGCCGCGGTGCGCATCGCGGTCGAGATGGTCGACGAGGGCCTGCTGACCCGTGACGAGGCGCTGCTGCGCGTTCCCGCCGACAGCCTCGAGCAGCTGCTGCACCGTCGCGTCGATGCCGCCGCCGCGCCCGATCCGCTGGCCGAGGGCCTGGCTGCCTCGCCGGGCGCCGCCGTGGGGCGCGCGGTGTTCACCGCCGACGATGCCGTCGAGTGGACCGCGCGCGGCGAGCGCGTGATCCTCGTGCGTCAGGAGACGGTGCCTGACGACATCCACGGCATGGCCGTCGCCGAGGGCATCCTGACGGCGACGGGCGGCATGACGTCGCATGCGGCCGTCGTCGCCCGCGGCATGGGCAAGTGCTGCGTCGCCGGCGCCTCGGCGATCGCAGTCGAGGAACGGGCGAAGCGCTTCATCACCGGCGCCCACACGATCCACGAGGGCGACGTGATCTCGCTCGACGGCGCACGTGGCCTGGTCTACGAGGGCGCGGTGCCCACGATCGAGGCGGCGCTCACGCCCGAGTTCACGCGCTTCCTCGCATGGGCCGACGAGGTGCGCCGCCTGCGCGTGCGCGCCAACGCCGACATCCCGCGCGACGCGAAGAAGGCGCGGGCGTTCGGCGCCGAAGGCATCGGCCTGTGTCGCACCGAGCACATGTTCTTCCAGCCCGAGCGTATCCTCGCCGTGCGCGAGATGATCGTCGCGGCCGACGAGGCCGGACGCCGCGCGGCACTCGCGAAGATCCTGCCGATGCAGCGATCGGACTTCGCAGAGCTGTTCCGCGTGATGGATGGCATGCCGGTGACGATCCGGTTGCTCGATCCACCGCTGCACGAGTTCCTTCCGCATGCGCCCCACGAGATCGAGGAGGTCGCGAACGCGCTCGGCAAGAC
>JANPEF010000062.1:0-4644 GCA_031431875.1 Candidatus Eiseniibacteriota bacterium
CAGGCGGGCGCGTCACTCGTCCTTGAGCCCCGCAGCCCAGTTCACGACCACCGTGATCGTCGACGGCCGCTCGGCCCCGACTCCGATCAGGCAGAGCCAGCGCTCGCCCGTGTAGCTCAGGGCGAAGAAGCCGCGAGGAGCCGTGAACCGCGCGCGCGGCACCGAGGCGCGAAGCTCGATGCCCGCCTCGATGTCCGCCGCGAACACGGTGCCATCCGGCTTGCCGAAGTACAGCGTGCGGCCATCCCGGCTCCAGGCGGGCAGGAATCCGCCGTCGGTCGAGACCTGCGTCTTGGCGCCCGGCACCGGGAAGGGCTGCACGTAGACCTCGACGCGACCCGACTCGTCCGAGTTGTAGGCGAGCCAGCGCCCATCGGGCGAGATGGCGCCACCGTTCTCGTTGAAGCGCGTCCCGAGATACGGAACCGGCGTGCGGTCGCCCTCGAGCGGCAGGATCTGGATGTCGTCGCCGGTTTCCGGCGTCGCGGTGTCGAAGACGATGGAGCGCCCGTCCGGCGCCCACGACCGCGGCCACTTCTTCATCACGCCCGAGGCGTGGAGCAGCTCCTCCTGGCCGCTCCCCGTGACCGGTCGCACGTAGATGTCGTACGGACCCTTGCCGTTGGCCCCGAATGCCATGCGACCGCCGTCCGGAGACCAGGTCGGGAAGACCCCCTCGTTCCCGGGATCCGAGGTGAAGCGCGTCGTCGTTCCGCGCTCCAGCTCGACCAGCCAGATGTCCACCATGGTCTGCGGATCGTTGCGCCAGAGTGCCGCATGCCGGCCGGTCGGCGAAACCCTCACGCCGGTGTACGGTCCCGGCTGCATCGGGATGACTCCGCTCGGCTTCCCCGCATCGTCCAGCCAGACCAGCCTCCTTACAGGCGGATCGGCCATGCGCCACGCGAGGACCCCGTCGTTCGACACCGACGCGTTGGGCTCGCCCAGATGTCCGTCGGTGGCCGGAACCTCGTCCAGCGAGACCGGTTCGCCGCTCGTCTCGCCACGCCCCGCGTCGAAGCGCTGGGCGAGCATCGTCTCATTGCGCACGAGCAGGAGATATCCCGGCGGCGCGTAGACCGCGGCGCGATCGGAGCGGGCGACCAGCCGCGCGGGCTTTCCATCCAGCGAACCCATGTAGATGTCGTGCTGCCCGTCGCGCGGCGGGAGCGCCAGGTAGAGAAAGTGCCGGCCGTCAGGCAGGAACTGGGGCCACCGATGCGCGATCTCGTGGCGCGTCGAATCGAGCGCCGTCACCTGCACGGGGTCCCCGCCGGCGGCCAGGATGCGGAACAACGGCGACTGCGCCGCGGGCGAGAAGAGGATCTCGCCCTGGTGATTCCACGTCCCGCCGCGGCCGGAGATCGCCGGACACAGGACCTGCGGACGTCCACCGGCGAGCGGGATCCGCTTGAGCTTGCCCTCGGCGTAGAAGCCGAGCGATCCGCCATCGGGCGACCAGAAGGGATACGAGGCGCCTTCGGTCCCCGGCAGCTCGCGAGGGGCCAGCGACTCGAGCGGGCGCACCCAGAGGCTGCGGCCGCCGGCCGAGTCGACCGCCACGAACGCGATCCAGCGGCCATCAGGCGACAGCGCCTGACCCGTGGTCCCGCCGGCCCCGAACAGCGACCTGCCCTCCGGCGCCGCCACGGAGAAGCGCACGACCTTCGCGCTTCGATCGCCCCCGGGGCCGAAGCGCGGGGCGAGTGCAAGAGCGGCTGCCGCGACGATCACCGCCGCCAGCGCCACGATCCAGGCCAGTCGCTCGCGATTGCCGCGCCGCGCCGCCGCGCCGGCGGCCACGGCCGGAACAGGCACGCCCGCCTGCGAACCGCCCTCGGCGATGCCGAGGAGCTGCAGCTTGACGTCGTGCGCGGTGCGCACGCGCTCGTCGGGATCCTTGTTGAGGCACATGCGGATCAGGCGATCGAGCGCCGGCGGCGTGAGCGGCGCGACCTGCGACACCGGTTGTGGCTCGCTGCCCATGATCGCCGTGATCAGCGAGGCCTGGCTCTTCCCCTCGAACGCGCGCCGGCCGCTGACCATCTCGTAGAGCACGCAGCCCAGCGACCACACGTCGCTACGTGCGTCGGCCTCGTGGCCCTCGAGTTGCTCGGGGGCCATGTACTGGAACGTGCCGACGATCAGGCCCTCGGCCGTGAGCGGCCCGGCCATCGTCGGCGAGTGGGTGAGCGTGACCGCGCTGACGCCGCTGCCGGGCTGGCTGGCCGGACCCGCCGCGCGGGCCAGGCCGAAGTCCATGAGCTTGGCGCCCGCCTTGGTGATCATCACGTTGCCGGGCTTGAGGTCGCGGTGGATCACGCCGGCGCGGTGCGCGCGGTCGAGCGCGTCGGCGATCTGCGCGCCCAGCTTGAGCACGTCGGCCAGCGGCAGCGGGCCGCGCGCGAGGCGATCGGCCAGCGTCTCGCCCTCGATCAACTCCATCACCAGGTAGTCGACGTCGCCCTCGCGCCCGACGTCGTGCAGAGTGCAGATGTGCGGATGGTTGAGGCTCGAGACGCTGCGCGCCTCGCGCTCGAAGCGCGCCCGGGTTTCCGGATTGGTCGACAGCGCGGCGGGCAGCACCTTGATCGCGACGTCGCGACCGAGGCGCGTGTCGCGGGCGCGATACACCTCGCCCATGCCGCCGGCGCCGAGCGCGGAGGAGATTTCGTAGGGGCCGAGGCGGGTTCCGGGGGTGAGGGGCATGGTCAGGCGGAAACGTAGCGCACGCCTTCGCGCCCCGCAAAGTCCGCATCCTGCGTCCAGAGCGTGGCCTCGTGGGCGCGGGCGGTCGCCAGAATCACGCTGTCCGCCAGCGAGAGCCGCTCCTCGACGCTGACCCGCGCGGCCGCAAGCGCTAGTTCACCACTCAGCTCGACGAGGCTGCCCTGGTACATCAGGGCCACGGCCTGGAGGGCATCCGCCTCCCCGCGTTGCTGGAGAACCCGCTTGAAGACCTCGTACAGGCTCAGAGTCGGCACGATCAATCGCGCCGGAGCCTCGATCGGCCGGGCGAAGAATCCGGCGTTCTTGCCCGCCGCGAAATACTCGAGCCAGCCGGAGGAATCGACGACGTTCACAGGCGATCCGGTTCGCGCTCGACGGAAGTGTCGATACCTCGCAGGAATCCACGCATGTCCTTCATGCGGCGAACGGGGATGAGCTCGATCCGATTCTCGTAGGCGATGGCCTGGATCTTCTGCCCCGGGCGCAGTCCGAGCAGCTCGCGGATCGCCTTCGGGATCACGACCTGGAACTTGGGCGAAATTGTGATCGTCGTCATCCGGTTCTCCGATCGATATGTGTAGCGTCATACCGATTCTACATCGATAGGTGGTGAGGGCGCAAGTCCCCGTGAGGCCAGGTCCGGCTGAGAGCAGCTCAGCGCCTCGAGGATCCAGCGTACCTGCGCGCCTCCTCGAGCAGGTCCTTTCTCCACACGCCGACCAGGGAATCTCCATCGACGAGAACAGCCTCGTGGTAGTAGCGGTCGGCCTCCAGGGTATCGCCGGCGACCTCATAGGCGGTGGCCGCGAAGACCGCATAGTTGGGCAGATCGGGAGATCCCGCGAACACGCGCGCGAACGCAGCCGCGGCGGCGCGCGGACTCCCACTGCGGAGGAAGAGCGAGGCGAGGACCGACTGGTCTCGCTGCCAGCCCGGGTAGGTCCGGAATTCGCCAACGCGGGTCGCCGGTCCGGACTCGACCTCGACGAGGACCTGGAGGGTATCGAAGCGGAGAAAGTAATCCACGCCGCTCGTCTCCCCCGGGAGGCGCGGCGTGTACGACGAGTAGTAGCCGGCCTTCAGTGTCGGATCGTCGTACCAGACACGGAGGGCGGGGCCGTCGCCGGCCAGCAGTCCGATGTTGTTGGGGATCCGGGCGAGGAAGATCCGTGAGTGCGCCGGAAACTCCGGGTGCAGCTCGAAGAGACGATCCCGGATCGCACCCAGCAGGTTCCCGGCGCGCTGCTGATACCAGTCCGTCCCCCAATCCCAGGAAGGCGTGGTCGCGCGTGCCTCGCGAAGCGTCGCCACGACGAGCACCACCGCGACGGCCACGCCGAGGCGACGACGCAAAGCGGTGCCGATCACGAGCCAGCAGCCGAGAGAGCCCAGCACCCCGTAGTAGGAGTGCCACCCGATCGACGGCAGGAACAGGATCGCCCATCCCGCTGCGGTCCAGAGAAGTCCGAACGCAATCACGGCGCCGGCTCGGCGCGGCTCTTCCTCGGATCCCGCTCTCGATGCCGTCCGGGATATTACGATCACGAGGATGGCGAGGATCGCCGCGCTCATTGCACCTCTCGCGAGGGCGAGTCCCCACCCTCCGTCGGGATCGAAGCGCCCATCCAGATTCAGCTGGGCAAGCAGGGTCATGAGCATCGTCGAGCCCGGGCCCAGGCGGCCTTCCGTCTCCAGGGAGTGCTGCAGCGGACCGAAGAATCGATCCATGAGCGTCGGATGCACGACGAACCAGACAATGAGCAGCGCCCAGTTCCATGCAGTCCGGCGGAGCGCCTGGATCGGGGAACGGCCCTCGATGAGCCACAGGAAACAGAATGCGACGGCAGGAAGGACCGCGGCGGCCTCTTTGCTGAGAAGCGCGAGGAGCAGAAACAATAATCCAAGGCTGTCTCG
>JANPEF010000063.1:0-2276 GCA_031431875.1 Candidatus Eiseniibacteriota bacterium
CGATCGATGGCGCTCTGGGCGCGGACCGGGTCGGCGAAGGTGGCGAGCCACTCGTCGGGGCCGCGGTTGGAGGTGACGATCATGGAGCCCGCACGGTGACGCTCGGTGAAGATCTCGTAGGCATCGCGGCTCTCGTTGGGATCCATGGCATCGAGTCCGAAGTCGTCCAAGATGAGGAGGTCGACGGCGATCAGCTTTCGCAGTTCCGCCTCGTAGCTGTGATCGAGGCGGGCATGCTGGAGCGTCTTGAGCATGCGATCAGCGCGCAGGGCGAGCGCGGTGTGACCGCGCCGGCAGGCGATGTGTCCCAGGGCCTGGCCGAGGAACGTCTTGCCGACGCCGACGGGGCCGACGATGGCGACGTGGGCGTGGGCTTCGAGGAAGCGCAGCGAGACGAGTTCGTTCAAGAGCGCCTGGTCCAGGGTGACTTGCGCCGTGGGATCCCAGGCCTCGAGCTGCATGGCGGGATCGAGATGGGCGCGTTGGCCGCGCAGGGTGGCCGACTGGCTGTCGCGGCGCGACGCCTCGTCGGCGAGCACGAGCAAGAGGAAGTCGACGTGGGGCATCTTCTGCTGCCGGGCCAGGGTGAGGCGTTCGGGCAGGGTGTCGAGCATGCGCGAGAGCTTGAGGCGCTTGAGCACAGTCTTCAGGTCGGTCGAGATCACTTCGGGCGGGGTCACGCGTCGTCTCCTTCGGGCTGGGGCGTGGGGGCGAACGGCAGGGCGTACTGGCGGGGCGAGCGCAGATAGCGTGCGAGCGGGATGATGCGGGCCGCCGGAGCGGGCAGGGCGGGCGGGATCGCGAGCTGGAGCATCCGTTCGAGCCGGCGCACCTCGAGCATGTCGGCGGCGAGTGCGGTGACGCAGACGGCCTCGACACGGGAGTCGCCATAACGCTTGGCCAGCCCGATCAGGGCGTAAACACGGCGCATGCGGGTCCACGGCAGCGGGCCCTCAAGGAGCGCGTGAGCGAAGCGACCGATGGCCTCGCCGTGGCGCGTGGCCTGGCGCTCGAGGAACGCGACATCGCGCAGGGCGTAAGCACTCTTCTCCGCCGGGAAGTCGTTGGGATCGGTGGAGCGCCCCCCGGGGAGCTTGCGGGGATGGGTCTTGATCATCTCGGCGCCGTGGTAGAAGCGCACGGTGATGGAGTCGACGCGGGCCCTGAGCGTCTTGCCGACCCAGCGGGTGGGGAGCGAGTAGAGGGCGCGGGCGACCTGGGCGTACTGATCGCGGGCGACCTTGGGATCGGCCCACAGCGGGATGTCGTAGGGCGCGCTCGGCGCGGGCCCGAGGGCTTGACGTTCCTCGGCCTCGAAGTGCTCGCGGGGCATCCGGCCGGTGCGGCTGTGGCGCCGCATGCCGTACTCGTCGGTGCACCAGTGGCGGGCGTGTTCGCCGGCGTGCGCCAGATCCCGCAGGGTCTCGCCGGCGAAGCAGTCGTCGCGCACGGTCGACACCGAGCGTTCGACGCGGGCCTTGTCCTTCGGATGGCGCACCCGGGTGGGGTCGACGTGGAAGCCGCGGGCCTGGGTGTACTCGAGGAAGGTGCGGTTGATGCGCGGCTCCAGCGGGTCGGCCTGATCGACGATCGCCCGGGTGTTGTCCGGCACCACGGTCTTGAACACGCCGTCGTAGAAGGCCCACGCCGCCTCGCAGGCCTCGATCGCGCTGGCCGTGCTCTCGGCGAAGACCGGATGCACGAACCGATAGCGCGACAGGACGGGCGTGAAGATCCACGCCCGGATCCGGCGACGCCGGCCGGTCTCATCCGGCTCGAGGAGCGTCATCCAGCCCGTGTCGAGCTGGATCTCCTCACCCGGGCCGCAGTCGGCGACCGCGATCGTGGCCGCGGTGCGGCCGAAGCCGAGTTCGGCGACCGCGTAACGGTGCAGGGTTGGGTACGGCACGCGCACGCCGCGCCGCTGGAGCAGGCGCCTGACCTTCGAGAGCCGCACGCGCTGCTTCAGCAGCGGCTCGATGAAGCCGCGCTGGCTCTGGCAGAGGCCCCACGTCTCCCCGTGCGTGCGCCCGGGGCTCGCGTGCAGCGCCCCCATCAGCACCACCAGGCGCTCATCGGTGAGCGTCGCCGCGGAGTCGATCGCCGCCGCCGCCGCCGCCTTCACGTAGCGGCGCACCGTCTTGGGGTCCAGCCCCACCCGGGCGGCGATCTGCTTCTTGGCGACCCCGGCGAACCACAGCCGGAGGACTTCCTTGACCTCGAACATCGTGACCTCGCGGAAGGGCATCGACTCCTCCTGCCGCAGCCGTTGTTGG
>JANPEF010000064.1:0-22467 GCA_031431875.1 Candidatus Eiseniibacteriota bacterium
GACATCCCGGCGGGAGCCGAGCGCGTCGTCCGCGACGACGGGGGCCGACCCAACCTCGTCGTCTACCGCCACGGCGCCGGTCGCGTCATCGCCGCGGGGCAGACACTCGAGTACGGCTACACGGCCGGCGAGGCCGCCGGACTCGTGCTGCGGAACCTCATCCCCTGGGCCGCGCGGGGCGGCGCCCTGTGGCTGAGTGCGCAACCGGTCGAGGGCACGGTCCCGGCCGGAGGCAGCGTCCAGCTCACCGTCACGTTCGACGCCAGCGATCTGCTCGGCGGCGACTATCGCGGCGCGATCCGCATCGAGAGCAATGATCCCGATGAGAACCCCGTCGCGATCCCCGCGCACATGCGGGTGTACGGCGTTCCCGACATCGCGGTCGTGCCTTCCGCGATCGACTTCGGGCCGGTGTTCGTGGGCGCCACGCGCACGGAGACCGTGGTGGTGCGCAACACGGGCAGCGACGTCCTGAACGTTTCCGGGGCGACCGGTTCGCCCGGTGTGTTCGCCGCGGACTCGTCCGCCTTCGCGCTGGCGCCGGACGCGGAGAGAACCCTGATCGTGCGCTTCGCACCCGCGGCGGTGGGTGCGGTCAGCGGCACGCTCACGCTTGCGAGCGATGATCCCGACGAGGCCCTGCTCACGATCGCGCTCGCCGGGGAGGGGCTCGTGCCCCCCGACATCGACGTCGCGCCGAGCTCGCTGAGCGCCGAACTGCCTGCCGGCGGCCAGGCCACGCGCACCCTGACCGTGTTCAACAGCGGCGGCAGCGATCTGACGTTTCATCTCTGGACCGCAGGGGCGATCCCGCCCGACAGCGGTGGCATCGCGCCCATGGCCGTTGCGCTCGGTGCGAGGGGCGACACGTTCGCGCGCAGCGATCACGCGCCCAGGGACTACCGTCCCACGTCGGCGCGGCTCTCGACGACGCCGGGGGCGCAGGTCCTCCTGATCCAGGACCTCCTGCCGTGGGCGTCGGATGCGAACAGCTATCTCCTGGCTGCGAACGACATCGCGTTCGATGTCATCGCCGCGGGCCAGCTCGCCACGACGAACCTGGCCGACTACCGCAGTGTCATCGTCGCCGGCGATCAGCCCAGCACGACCTACCAGACGCTGGCAGCGCGCTCGGCCCAGCTCGAGAGTTTCGTCCTCCAGGGCGGCACCCTCGAGTTCCATGCCGCGGGCGGGGGATACAACGGCGGGAATCCCACGATCGTGACCCTGCCTGGCGGCATGCACATCGTGACTTCCTATTCGAGTCGCAATTACCTCCTCCTGCCCGGACACCCGGTCGTCGCCGGCGTGCCGAGCCCGTTCACCGGGAACATGGCGAGCCATTCCGCGTTCACCAGCATCCCGGCCGGCGCCGAGCTCATCGTCCGCGACGAGCATGGCAACCCGAACCTGGTCAGTTACCGCCACGGCAGCGGCCGCGTCTTCGCAGCGGGCCAGACGCTCGAGCGCGGCTTCGTCTACGGCGAAGGCGCGGGACTCATCCTCCGCAACCTGATCCCGTACATCGCTCACGGCAGCGTGAGCTGGTTGAGCGTGCAACCGCTCGAGGGCACGGTTCCGCCCGGAGGCAGTGCCCTGCTCACCGTCACGTTCGACGCCGCCGGCCTCGCCAGCGGGGACTACCAGGCGATCATCCAGATCGACAGCGACGATCCGGACGAATCCGTCGTCCAGGTTCCGACCTCCCTTGCGGTCCTCGGCGCAAGCGCGGTGAACGTGGCGGCGGGCGTCGCGAAGTTCGAGCTCGCACCCGTGACGCCGACACCGGCGCGCGGCTCGGCGCTCATCGAATTCGAGCTGACGCGCGCCGGCGACGCGCGGGCTGCGATCTTCGATGTCGCGGGCCGGCGGATCCGGGTGCTCGCGCAAGGACGGCACGACGCAGGACGGCATCGGATCGTCTGGAACGGCGAGGATGACGGCGGGGTGAAGCGTGGCGCGGGCGTCTACCTGCTGCGGTTGGAGACGGGGGAGGGTCAGCGCACCCGCCGCATGGTCTGGGTTCCCTAGCCTAGTCGCGTAGCACGTCCAGCACGTTCTCGTAGCGCCCGAAGCTCGGCATCAGGTAGACGCCGGCGAAGCGCCCGCGCGCCGCGTAGAGCAGGTCGCGCGCGTGCTGCACGCCGGCGGCCTGCGCGTCGGCGCCGGCATCGCGCAGGCGATCGCGCAGTTCCGGCGGCACCGTGATGCCCGGCACCTCGTGGTGCATGAACTCGGCGTGGCGGAACGACTGCAACGGCAGGATGCCGAGCAGCACGGGGATCGGCACCGGCCCGAAGCGCGCCAGGAACGCGTCCCACACCGCCATGTCGTAGAACGGCTGGGTCATCGCGAAGTCGGCGCCCGCGTCGATCTTCTCGCGGAAGCGCGCCAGCTCGAGCTCGAGGTCGTCGGCCGTCGGATTGACGGCGCAGGCGATGGCGAAGCGCGTGCGCTCGCCGATCGGATTCCCCGCCAGGTCGGTGCCCGCGTTCAGCTTCTTGATGATGCGGATCAGGCCCACCGAGTCGACGTCATACACCGCCGTGACGTTCGGATAATCGCCCGTGCTCGGCGGATCCCCCGTCAGCGCGAGGATGGTCGTGATCCCCATCGCGTGGGCGCCGAGCAGGTCCGCCTGGATGCCCATCAGGTTCCGGTCGCGGCAGGTGAAGTGGAGGATCGCCTCGAACTGCGGGTAGTGGCGCATGACCAGATAGGTCAGCGCCTGCGCGCTCATGCGCACGCGGGCCATCGGCGAATCGGCGACGTTGATCGCGTCGATGCCGTGCTGCGCCAGCAGCCCCGCGCCGGTGAGGATCTTCTGCGGGTTGATGCCGCGCGGCGGATCGAGCTCGACCGAGACATAGAAGCCCGTGCGCAGCTTCGCCAGGATCGCGGGCTCAGCTTCGCCGCCGGAGGCGGCGGGGGTGTCTGCGTCGCC
Organism: Candidatus Eiseniibacteriota bacterium; assembly: GCA_031431875.1. Lineage (GTDB taxonomy): Bacteria > Eisenbacteria > RBG-16-71-46 > RBG-16-71-46 > DASYSL01 > JANPEF01. The sequence continues at coordinate 2,945 of JANPEF010000064.1, forward strand.
CGGAGGCGTCACCGGCACGGCCGGCAGCGGCTCGACTCGCAGGGCGGTCTCCGGTGCGCTGGCGCCGGCGGCGCCGAGATCCACCCGCATGCGAGCGACGTGCTCGGGGGTCGTGCCACAGCAGCCCCCGACCACGCTCACGCCCGCCTCGACGAAGCGTCGCGCATAGGCGCCGAAGTACTCGGGTGTGGCAACGTAGACGTAGCGGCCGGCGACCATCTGCGGCAGGCCGGCGTTCGGCATCGCCGCCAGACGCGGTCGCGGCGTCCCCGGCGACCGCACCTCGCGCGCGGCGACCATCGCGGTGATCACGTCGAGCGTGGCCTGCGGTCCGACCGAACAGTTGGCGCCCACGACCTCCGCCCCGGCGTCGGCCAGCGCGGCATAGCAGTCGGCGGGCAGGTGGCCGACGATCGAGCGCCCGTCCTCGGCGAAGGTCATGAGCGCCATCACCGGCAGCGTGCACAGGCTCTTGATCGCCCGCACGGCGGCAAGGATCTCGTTCAGGTCACCAAAGGTCTCGAGTGCGAACAGGTCGACGCCGCCCTCGAGCAGGCCCTCCGCGGCTTCGCGAAACAGGCCCTCGGCCTCGGCGGGACTGACGGACCCGAACGGCGCGAGCGGCCGCCCCAGCGGACCCATCGAGCCGGCCACGAACGCCGGCAGTCCGACCACCTCGCGCGCGTCACGGGCGATGCGCGCGCCCTGGCGGGCGATCAGGCGCACCTTGTCCTCGAGCCCGAATGCCGCCAGGCGCAAGCGGTTCGCACCGAACGTGTTGGTCTCGACGAGGTCCGCCCCGGCCGCGAGGTAGGCGCGATGCACGCCACCGATCACTTTCGGCTGCGACAGGTTCAGCTCGTCGAAGTTGTGCTCGAACGAGATCCCGCGTGAATAGAGATAGGTGCCCATGGCGCCGTCGGCCAGCAGCGGGCCGCGGGCAAGGCGGTCGAGAAAGGGCGACGTCAACGGGACCTCGGCGGCGGGAGCAATGGTGGGCTGCACCCCGGGAATTTCACCTACAACGGACGTGCGGTCAAGGTCGACCCTTGAGCCGGGGTGGGCCGGGGCCTAGACTGCGCGCATGTCCCCGCTCGCGCGCGCCGCGCGTCCCATTGCATTCGTCCTCGCCGCCGGCCTCCTGGTCGGCGTTTCGGCCCCGGAGGGCCGGCTCGAGCCTGGCCCGTCGCCCGCCGCTGCGGCATCCATCCCGACGCTGGGGATCGACGCCATCCGGCCCGGGCAGCGCGCCGTGGGCCGCACGGTGTTTACCGGGAACACGATCGAGGAGTTCGAACTCGAGATCGTCGGCACCCTCCCCGGGGGCCGCGCCGAGGGCGCGATGATCCTCGCCCGGGCGCTCGGACCGCGGATGGAGCACGACGGTATCGCTGCCGGCATGAGCGGCAGCCCGATCTACGTCGACGGCAAGCTCATCGGCGCGCTGGCCTTCGGCTGGCCGTTCTCGCGCGACGCCCTGTGCGGCATCCAGCCGATCGCCGACATGCTGGCCGTGATGCAGACGCCCGACCGGGCGCCGGGGGGAAGCTTCGACGACGGTCCGATCCTCACCACGCAGGCCGGCCCCGAGTCGGCCATCCCGGTGCGCGCCGGGCTCGAGCGCCTGCGCACGCCGTTGACCGCGGGTGGTTTCCCGCCCGCCGCGTTCGCGGCCCTCGCCCCGTGGGCCGATGCACACGGCTTCACGCTCGTGCGCGGCGGGGGCGGCGGCACGAGCGGTGCGACCGGCGCGCCCGCGCGGGTCGCGCCCGAGGCCGCGCGCGCCGCGCTCGCACCGGGGGCCGCGATCGCCGTCGACCTGATGCGTGGCGACATGAACCTGGCGGCGATCGGCACGCTGACCCACCGCGACGGCGATCGCATCGTCGCGTTCGGTCACCCGTTCTTCCAGATCGGCGACGTCGCCTACCCACTCGCGCTGGCCGACGTGACGACGATCGTCGCCAACGACCAGAGCTCATTCAAGCTCGGCACGCCGGGCGCCCAGGTCGGCGCCATCACGCAGGATCGTCGCGCCGCCGTCGCCGGTTCGATCGGCCCGATCCCGCGCATGCTGCCGATGACCGTGCTGGTGCGCGACGGCCGCCGGCCCGCCGCCGATGCGCCCGCGGCCTATCGCTTCGACCTCCTGCGTCACCGCCTGCTCGTCGCCCAACTGGCGAGCATCGGCGTCGTCGGCGCGCTCGCCGACGCGAGCGGCGGGCTGCCGGAGGCGACGTGGAGGTATCGCGCAACCGTGCGCTTCCCGGGCCGCGCGCCGCTGGTGCTCGAGGACACCGCGGGCGGACCGATCAATGCCGCCTCGACCGCGCTGGCCGCGCCACTGCGCCTCCTGCTCGACAATCCGTTCGCACCGCTCACGGCCGACTCGGTCGGGCTCGACCTGACCGTGTGGCCGGGAATGGCCCAGGGCCACGTCGAGGCGCTGCGCCTCGCGTCCACCATCGTCCGACCCGGCCAGGGCGTGACCGTCGTCGCCACCGTGCGCGATCGCCGCGGGGGGGAGCGCGAGATCGCGTTCACGCTGCCGGTGCCGAACGACCAGCCGGACGGCCGGCTCGTCGTCGCCGTCGGCGGCGGCGGCGAACTCGACCGCCAGGAAGCGGCACGCATGCCGGCCCGCCATCGCGCAGCGACGCTCGACGCGCTGATCGCGCGGCTGGCCGATCGGCGTCGCGATGATCACCTCTACGCCACGCTCTACGGCCCGGGCCTCGAGCCGGTCGTCGACGGCGTGCCCTATCCCGACCTGCCGGACTTCGCGCAGCGCATGCTCGCCACCGAGCGCGCCAACCGCCCGACCGATCCATGGGGCAGGCTTTCTCCGCTCGCCGAGAAGAATCGCGACGTCGCCGTTCCTGTCGTCGGGCTGCTCACGCTTACCGTCGAAGTGCGCCGCCACCCCGACGCGCCCGTGCGCGCCGGCGAACGCGGCGCGATTCCCGTGCTCCGCGCTCCCGAGCGCGACGAGGAGGACAATTGATCGCCGACTTGCGTCGCGTGCCCGCACGCCGCATCCGTTGTGCCACGCGCGCCCTGGTCGTCGTCGGTGCCCTCGTGGCGGCGGCGCCCACCGCGCACGCAACCGGCACGCAGTACTGGTCGCTGCGCAGCGCCGCGGACTTCGCGCAGGCGGAACTGAAGGGGGTCGCCATCGGTCCCGATGGGCAGTTGAGCCCGGGGCCGCGCGTGACCACGATGCCGCTGCCCGGCGAGACCGTGGTCTGGGGCATGCTCGCGGAAGGGGATGCGACCATCCTCGCCACGACGCCCGGCGGGCGTGTTCTCACCGTGCGCGGCAGCGACGTGCGTGGCGATTCGACCGGCGACGGCGCGGCGCTGTGCGTCGCGCGCGGCCCCGACGGGGCGCTCTACGCGGGCACCGGCCCCAACGGGCGCGTGGTGCGCCTCGATCGCGGCGGGCGAAGGACGTGGTTCGAGACGGGGCAGAAGTACGTGTGGAGCCTGGCCTGGGCGGGTCGCACGCTCTACGCCGCAACCGGACCGTTGGGCCGCGTCTATGCGATCGATGGCGAGGGCAAGGGCAGGGTCGTGTTCGACGCCAAGGTGGCACAGCTCACCGCGCTCCTCGCCGACGGCAAGGGCGGTGTCTTCGTCGGCGCCTCGGGGCGCGGCATGGTCTATCACGTCGACGGCGGCGGGAAGACGCGCGCGCTGTTCGAGGCTCCGGAGAAGGAGATCCGCGCGCTGGCCTGGGACGGGCGGGCGCTCTATGTCGCCGCCCTCTCCGGCGCGCCGGTCACCTTCGGCGCCAACGACACGCCCGAGCCGGGCGATGGCACCGGCCAGCGCGCCATCGTCTATCGCGTCGTGCCCGACTCGTCGTCGGGCGTGCACTGGGTCGCACCGCAGGGACTCGTCTTCGCGCTGGCGCAGGACGGCGAGGGGCTGTGGGCCGCGACCGGCAGTCGCGCCGCGCTCTATCGCATCGACGCGCGCGGCCGCGGCACCACTCTGTGGAACGAGCCCGGCGGGCAGGCGACCGCGCTGGCCCGCGCCGGCAGCGCCTATCGCGTCGCCACCTCGAGCCCGCCGCGCCTGCTCACGGTGACGCCCGGTGACGGCGGCGGCACCATCGCCTCGCCGATCCACGACGCGAAGAAGATCGCGCACTGGGGACGCCTGTGGTTCGACGGGACCGGTTCGCCGCGGCTGCGCACGCGGAGCGGCAACACCTCCGAGCCGGACACGACATGGTCGGCGTGGCAGGGACTCGGCGGCGACGGGGCCGTCGCCTCGCCCGCTGCGCGCTACCTGCAATGGGAATCCGCCCTCGACGGCGCGGATCGCATGCGCGCGGTCACCGTGGCGTGGGGCGAGGAGAACCAGCGCCCGCGCATCGACGACTTCGTCGTCTACCCCGTACCCGGCAAGTTCTACGAAGGCGAGTTGAACCTGCGGCGCGACCCGGTGACGCAGGAGCTGCCCGACGGGCGCAAGGTGCAGTTCAACGCCGACGTGCCGCGGCGCGGTGCGTCCGAGTCGCTGCCGCCGTGGGCGCAGGGCCTGCGGCCCATGTCGTGGAAGGCCAGCGATCCCAACGGCGACACGATCACCTATCGCCTCGCCGCGCGCGAACGCGGCACGACGGCATGGACGCCGATCGCAGTCGGTCTGTCGAACTCGCTGTACACGTGGGACACCACGGGCTTTCCCGACGGAACGTACGAGGTGCGCCTCACCGCGAGCGATGAGGACGAGAACGCCCGAGGCCGTGGCCTGGACGACGAACTCATCGCCGCCTCCGTCGAACTCGATCGCACGCCGCCCGAGGTCGTCTCCGCCGAGGCACGTGTCACCGGCGACGTGATTACGGTCACTGGCCGGGCGCGCGATGCGCGCGGTTTCATCACCCGGGCCGATGCCGCGCTCGACGACGGCGGCTGGTTCGTCGCCGCGCCCGACGACGGCCTGTGGGATGGACCCGAGGAGGCGTTCACGCTCCGCCTCGAGGGCGTGCCGCCGGGCGAGCACCTGGTGCGCGTGCGCTTCGTCGACGGACTCGGCAATCCGGTGCTGGTCACCCGGGCCGCGCGCGTCGGGCGGTGAAATCCGGGCCGGCGCTGCTCGCCGCCTACCTTGCCGTCGCCCTGGGGCTCGCGATCGCGGCCCCCTGGACCGGGCAATCGGAGCGCTTCGCCGCATTCGCCGCCGCTGCCGGCGCACTGGCACTCGCCGTCGGCATCGGCGGTCGCACGCTCCCCGGTGGTCGCCGCGGGATCCTGTTGATCGTCGCCATCGCCGGGCTCGTCCGCCTGCCGCTCCTCGCCGCTCCGCCCACGCTCTCCGACGACGTGTACCGCTACGTCGTGGACGGCCACCTGTGGATCCAGGGCCGCGACGCGTACAGCACCCCGCCCGCGGCCGTGGGTGCGGCGGGGGGCCTGCGCAATGCGATCGCCGACTCGGCCCTCGCCCGCGTCAACCATCCTGACCTGGCCACCATCTATCCGCCGTTCGCCGAGGCCACCTGGACCGCGCTCGCCGCGGCGGGCCTCGGCGAGCGCGGCTTCCGCGCGTTCTTCGCGCTGTGTGATCTCGTCACCGCGGCCGCGCTCGGACGCATCCTCGTGCGCCGCGGCCGCTCGCCGTGGCCCGCCGCGCTGTTCGCGTTCCACCCGCTTGCAATCCTCGAATCCGCGGGCTCGGGCCACGCCGAGGCGTTCGCCTGCGCGCTTCTCGCCGTCGCCTGGGAGCGCGCCGAGGCCGGACGGCGTGGGCTCTCGACCCTGGCGTGGATCGCCGCCGCGGGCGTCAAGCCGCTGGCGCTGGTGGCCCTGGCGTTTCTCGCACCGGGCTGGGGGCGCGGGCGGACGCTGTTCGCCGCCGCCCTCGTCGCGGTGCAGTACGCGCTGCTGGCGTGGGCGAGCGGCCGCGCCGGCGAAGCGAGCGGGCTCTTCACCTACCTGGCGACCTGGCAGCACAACGACCTGCTGTTCGACGGCGCGCTGGCGATCGGACTCGCGCCCGGCTTCGCTCGTGCTTTCTACGTCGTCCTCGGAGTGGCCCTGGCCACGCTGTTGCTCGTGCGGCGCACGCCACCGATCGAGGGTTACGCCTGGGTGACCGCGTGGGTCCTGCTCGCTTCGCCCGTGCTGCACCCGTGGTACGCGCTGGGCCTGCTCGTGGCAGTCCCCGTGCTCGAGCGCCGCGGTCCGCGAGCGACCGGCTTCGCGCTGGCGCTCGCCGTTCTCGCCACGTACGTTGTGCCCACGGCGGCAGGGGACACGCCGGGCTTCCGCCTCCTGCCGCTGTCGACCCGCCTCGCCGAACTCGCGCCGATCCTGGTCGTGGGAATCGTCGAGGCTGCGGCGGCCCTGCGCGCGCGCGACCGCGGCCGCGTTCGACCGCTGTCCAACCCGGCGTGAGGCGCGCCGAACCCAGACTGCCGGGGAGGACCCGTGAACGAAACCAGCAGACTCGATGGCCGGATGATCCGGCGACACCTTTTCGCCTCCGGCATTGTTCTCGTGCTCTTCGTCACCACGTCGTGCACCCCGAATTCCGCGCCGGTCGATCCCATCGACACCGTCGCGCTGGCGCAGGCGCTGACGCAGCTCGATGACGACTGGTCGCGGGCCGCCGCGACCCGGGACGCCGCAGCGGTCGGCGCCTTCTACGCCGCCGACGCGGTCGCGTATCCGCCGAACGAGCCCGTGGCGGTCGGCCAGGCGGCCGCGCAAGAGGTGTGGGCCGCGTATTTCGCCGACTCGACGTTTACCATCTCCTGGACGACGAACCACGCCGAGGTGGCGAAGAGCGGCGAGCTGGGCTTCACGGCCGGCACCTACGAGGATTCCTACCGCGGGCCCGACGGTGCCATGGTCCTCGAGAAGGGCAAGTACCTGTGCGTCTGGGCGAGGCAGGCGGACGGATCGTGGAAGGCCGTTCACGACATGTGGAACACGGATCCGAAGTAGGCTCCATCAGTAGGCTCCTCGCCTCGGAGGTGCGGTGATGCAGTGGAAGGCCGTCCGCGAAGGCTACGTGATCCGCTTCCTGCACGGCGAGGACCTGGTCGGCGGGCTCCTCGCCTTCGCCCGCACGCACGCGATCGAGGGAGCGTGGGTGAACGCGCTCGGCGCGATCGTCGATCCCGAGCTCGGCTACTACCACCTGGACCGCTGCGCCTACACGCGCCAGGTCTTCGCCGGCGAGTGGGAGATCACCGCGATCGTCGGCAATCTGGGCCGTCACGAGGGCGAGCCCGTGCTGCACGTCCATGCGACGATTGGCGGGGTGGACTTCACGACCCGCGGGGGACACTTGTTCGCGGGCAGGGCGGGGGCGACCTGCGAGGTCTTCCTCCGGCTGCTCGGGGTGCCGCTCGAACGGAAGCTCGATCCGGAGATGGGACTGATTCTCTGGTCCCTCGAGAGCTAGCCGCGAAGCGGCAGGATGAATAAAAGGCCCCCGATCGCGACGATCGGGGGCCTTTCAACTTCGCTTCCCGCCGAGCTCAGAGCTTGCGCTTCTCGATCGTCACCTTCTCCATCACGACCTTGTCGATCGGGTTGTCGCGCGCGTCGCGCGGCACCGCCACGATCTTGTCCACCACCTCGATCCCCTCGACCACCTGCCCGAACACCGAGTACTTTCCGTCGAGCGCCGGCTGCGGGCGCACGCAGAGGAAGAACTGGCTCGAGGCGCTGTTCGGGTCGTTCGCCCGCGCCATCGACACGGTGCCGCGGAGGTGCTTGTTGGCGTTGAACTCGGCGGGGATGTTCTTTCCCGATCCGCCCAGGCCGTCGTTGCTGCGGTCGGCATCCTTCGAGTTGGGGTCGCCGCCCTGGATCATGAAGCCCGGGATGACCCGATGGAACGTCGTGCCGTCATAGAACTTCGCGGTGGCCAGGGCCTTGAAGTTGGCGACGTGAAGTGGCGCATCCTTGTCGTTGAAGCGGAGGACGATCGTGCCGAGGCTGGTCTTGAGGACGGCGACATCCTCGGCGCCCTTGGCCGCGGCGGTGGTCTTGGCCTTGTCGGCGGCGTCGGCGTCGAACGAACCCATGGCGAGGCCTCCAAGGACGAGCACGGACAGGATGGAGAAGAGCTTCATCGAGCAACCTCCTCGTGGCGGATGACTTTCAGGACCTGATCAGGATAGCGGGGTCGGTGAGTGCGGTCAAGCCACGCTCCTGCAATCGCTTGGCCGCCGCGAAGGGGGGTGCTAGACTGCGCCTTCGGTGTCCTGTCGCGGACCGGCCCGGCGGAGGGCAATCAGGCCCCAGGCCCGCCCCGTCCGGCCATGGTCCCGACGATGCGAATAGTACGACGTCGCGTCGCATGCCGTGCAGTGGCCGACGTCGGCAACTCGGGAGACGGCAAGCCCGGCGGCTGCGAGTTGGGCGCGCACCGCAGCGGCGAGGTCCACGAAATGGCGGGCCGCCGTTGCGTCGGGGGGCGGCGCGGAACGCACGAAGGTGGGATCGAAGCGCGCGGCCACGTCCGGACCCACGGCAAAGCAGCACGGGCCGATGCGCGGACCGAGCGCGGCGCGCAACCGCACCGTCGGGACGCCGGCGTGGACCATCGCCTCGACGAGACGGGGGACCACGCCCGCGACGGTACCGCGCCAGCCAGCATGTGCGGCGCCGACGGCGTGGCCCTCGGCGTCCCACAGGAGCACAGCCAGACAGTCCGCCGCGCCGACGGCGAGGACCAGGTCGGGGATGCGCGTGACGAGGGCGTCGCCGGTGCCGGCCAGACCCGGTCCCCGCGGCGTGAGAACATGGGCCCCGTGCACCTGCGTCGCCCAGGCGACGCGGGCCGGATCGAGATCGAGCGCGCCGAGCAGCCGGGCGCGATTGTCGTGCACGTGGCGGGGATCGTCGCCGACGCCCTCGCTGAGATTCAGCGCATCGAACGGGGCGTCGCTCACCCCGCCCCGCCGCGTGCTGAACGCGGCGACGGGCGTGAAGGCGCCGCCGCCATCAGGGGAGACCCGGACGTAGCCCGGAGTCGTCGAAAGGATCCACGCGGACATGATGCCTCGCAGTCTAGCAAAGCCGTCGCTCATCGCGCTCCTCGTCGTCGCTGCCTTCGTACTGCCGGTCCTCGTCCTCGGCCAGGCGGGCGGCGGATCCCCGAAGCGAAGCAGGCCGGCCAGCGCTGCCGATCCGGTGGTCGCCCGGGTGAACGGCAGGGAGATCCATCGCGCCGAGATCGACGCGCGCAAGGCGCGGGGCCTCGATGACTACGAGCGCGAGACCGGTCGCGCGGCGCCGCCGACGTTTGACCTGTTCTTCCAGCGCATCGCCCTCGACGAGGCCGTCCGCGAACGCCTGCTCGCGGGGGAGGCGCGCGCCCGCGGCTACACCGTCAGCGACGCGCGCGTCGACTCGATGCTCCAGCGCGACGAGGCGTTCCGCCCCGCTGGGACATTCGACCCGGCGCGCTTCGCGGCCTACCGTCGGGACAACCCGAAGAGCTACGCACTGGTGCGCGAGCAGGCGACCGACTTCCTGCTCTTTCAGCGGCGAGCCGCCGAGCTCGAACGCGAACTCGCGCCCGATGCGGCGACGCTCGACCGACTGGTCGCCCGCCGGACGGACAAGCTGCGGATCCAGACCGCACTGGTCAGCGACCTGCAGTTCGACGGCGCGCACGATGCGACCGACGAGGAGCTGCGCGCCTACTACGCGAAGAACCGCGATGCGTTCGCCGCCCCGGCGCGCCTCTCGTACACGGCGCTCGTGTTCCCCGCCGATGACGGGGGCCGCATCTCGGCGCCGGGACTGAAGCGGGCGCGCGAGGGCGCCGATGCGCTCCTGGCTGATCTGCGCGGGGGCGTGTCGTTCGACTCCGCGGCGCGGCGCACCGATCTCGTCCCGACGCGCGGGCTGTGGGGCCAGGGTCAGGTCAGCGGCGTCTTCGCGCGGTCGCCCGAGTGGGCGGATAGCGCCTTCGCCTCCCCGTCGGGCCGCGTCCTGCCGCGCAGCTTCGAGGTCGACGATGGCTACGCGGTCGTCCGGGTCGAGCACAATGCCTCGCGCGAGGTGCCGCGACTGGTCGACATCACGCCCGAGGTCCGGGCCCGCTGGCGCGCCGAAGCCATCGAGCGCGAAGCCCGCACGCTGAACCATCGCTGGTACGACACGCATGCGGATTCCTTCGTGGTCCCGACTCGCAGCGTGCGCTGGGCGCGGGTCGATACGGGGCAGGTGCGGGTGTCCACGCCGAGCGACGACGAACTGCGCACCTGGTTCGCCGCACACTCGAGCGAGTTCGCGCGACTCGATCCGACCGGGGGTGGCGTGCGCATGCAGCCCTTCGAGGAGGCGCGCGGCGAAGTGCTGGAGCGCGTGCAGATCGAGAGGCGGATCGCCACCGCCCGGGCCCTCGCCGACCGGGTCGCCGTCGACTGGGCGCGCGGCAAGGGCGGCCCCGGGCGCACCGACGGGCTCGCGTCCGGCGGCCCGGCCCCGCTCGTCGTCGGCGGTGCGCTTCCGCCGGGCCTGCGCCGCGACCTGGCCGACAGCGCTTTGAGCTGGAACGCAGCGCCCCGGGCGATCGTGACCGCCGATCCGCGCGGCTTCGCCGTCGTCGGACTGATCCGACTCGATCGCGCGGTCCGCGCTCCGTTCGAGGCGGTCGAGCCACAGGTGGCCGCCGCCGTGGCGCGCGAGCGGGATGCGGCGACCGAGCAGGCCGCGCGCGCGCACTACGCCGCCCACCCCGAGCGCTACCGCACCAGTGTCGGCTATGCGATCACCTACGCAACCGCGCCGCCGGCTCCGCTCTCGCGCGTCGACGTGCCAACCGACGTGATCGAACGCCACTACCGGGAGCATCCGCTGGACTTCGGCACGCCGGCCGAGGTTCACGTCCGCCACCTGCTCGTCGGCACCGCCAATCGCAGCCCAGCCGACGCGATGGCGCTGGCCACCAGGCTGCGCGCGCGCATCGTGCAGGGCGAGCGGCTGTCCGACCTGGCGCGGACGGTCTCGGACGATCCGGGAAGCCGCGAGCGTGGCGGCGACCTGGGCTGGATCCGCCGTGGCTCCACCGTGCCCGAGTTCGAGCGCGCCGCCTTTGCCCTGACCAGGACCGCACCGCTGTCGCCGCCGATCCGCTCGGAGTTCGGCGTGCACCTGCTCGAGCTGGTCGAGCGCCGCGATGCGGTGATCAAGCCATACGAAGAGGTCCGCCTCGGGATCGCCATGAAGCTCGCAGAGCAGTACGCCGACACGATTGGAAGGAAGGCGGCCGAGGCGCTGCGGGCCGACGCGAAGGACATTCCCGAGTTCCTGCGCCTGGCCGAGGAGCGAAAGATTCCGACCGCCCTGGGACGCTGGTACGAGGGGTTGCCGCTGGTCGGCGCGGCGACTCTCGACGCGGTGCGCGCCGACGCAGCGAACACCGAGCCCGGGCAGCCGCTTCCCGGGGTCTACCGCTACCTGCAGTTTGGTTACATCGTGGCATTCCTCGACTCGCTGTTGCCGGCGCGCCCGCTCGAGTACGCCGAGTGCGCGGCGCGCGCCCGCGAAGACGTGCAGGCCGGGGCGCGACGTGCCGTGGCGAACCAGCGCATCGAGGCGGCAACTACGGCGCTGGCCGCGGGGCGCCCGTGGAGCGAGGCGACCGAGACGATCGGCGGCACGGTCGATCCGTACCTGCTCGGCTACGGTGAGCCGCTGCCCGGCCAGGGCGAGATCCCCGGGCTCGACTCGGCCTTGTTCGGCCCGGACGCCGCGCCGACGGGTGGGGTACGCCGGCTGACCACGCCACGCGGCGAGTTGCTCCTCCAGGTCGTCGAGCGCGTCCCCGCCGCCGCCGAGGCGAAGACCCGCGAGCGCGAGAAGGTGCGGCGCGTCGTGCTCAATCGCCGCATCTACGACCACGTCGAGGAGCTGCGCGCCGCCGCCCGCATCGAGGTCCTGCGTCCCGAGCTGGCGGAACGACCGCCGGCGCCGCCGCAGATCTGAGCCCGGAGCCAGCGCCATGGACGGACGTTTCCCCGAGCGGGCGCGCCTCGCCCTCGTCGATCTCGACGCGGCGCGGCTCGACCGCGTGCGCACGGTCGTCGCGACGCACGCCGCGAGGGAGAACCGCACCGAGGCCGAGGTGCGCCTCGTCGTCAGCCCCGATCGCACGACGCTGCCGTGGCGCTGGGCCGCGCTCGCCGGCGTGCCGCGCGCGGGCGAGGTCGCCGCATTGGCGGAGACCGTGATCGACATCGTCCTGGTCGCCGACGAAAGCCCGCGCGCCGACGCCTGCGCGCGCCTCGCTGCCGCGCTCGGCGCCCGCGTGCTGCGCGTTCCCTTGCCGGCGGGAGCCCGCCTGTGAGCGCGCCCACCACCGTCGGCCGGATCCATCGCCTCGACCCGCGCACCGCCTCGCGCATCGCCGCGGGCGAGGTGCTCGATCGCCCGGTCGCGGCGCTCAAGGAACTGGTCGAGAACGCGCTCGACGCCGGGGCGACGACGATCGAGATCACCGTCGACGGCGGCCTCGACCGCGCCTTTGAGGTCGCCGACGACGGCGTCGGCCTGTCCGCCGACGAGTTGCCGGTCGCGCTCGAGCGCCACGCCACGAGCAAGATCAAGGCGCTCGAGGATCTCGACGCACTGGCGACGCTTGGCTTCCGCGGCGAGGCGATCCCGTCCATCGCCGAGGTCAGTCGCTTCGCAATCCTGTCGCGCCCCCGCGACGGCGGCGATGGCCACCGCATCGCCGTCGAGGGCGGCGTGATCGCGGGCGTCGTGCCGGCGGCCCGCGCGGCCGGCACGACCGTCTCGGTGCGCGACCTGTTCTTCAACACGCCGGCGCGCAAGCGCTTCCTCAAATCGTCCGCCTCGGAGCTGCGCCAGGCCGACCGCATGCTGCACGCGCTCGCCGTCGCCCACCCCGAGGTCGCGTTCCGCTTCGTCGTCGACGGGCGCCCGCGCCTGACGCTGCCGATCGCCGCCGATCGGCGCGAGCGCCTGGTCGCGTTGCACGGCGCACCATTCGTCGAGCGCCTGCTGCCGGTGCGCGAGGAGCGCCCGGGCTTCGTATTCGAGGCGTGGCTCGGCGTGCCCGAAATGGCACGCGTCACACGCGAGGCGCAGACCATCCTCGTCAACCGGCGCTGGGTGCAGAGCATCGTGCTGTCGCAGGCGCTGCGCCAGGGCTACGGGAACCTGCTCGCCCCGGGTCGGCATCCGACGGCGATCCTCGCCTTCGATCTCGACCCGGCCAGCGTCGACGTGAACGTGCATCCGACCAAGCGCGAGATCCGCTTTGCGCGCGAGGATGCGATGTTCAGCTACGTCGTCCAGGCGGTGAGCAAGCCGATGGCGTTGCTGGCGCCGCGCTATGTGCCCGCCGGCCGCCCCGAGCCCGGGCCGCCGACGCTCGCCGAGCTGACGCATGAGGACCGCCGCCAGCCGAACCTGTTCGCCACCGACCCGGCGCGACCGGGACTGCTTGCCGGACCGGCCGTCCCCGGCGGCCTCGCGGTCGTCACCGGCGGCGGCACGCTGATCGGCGGCACCGGCGCGACGGCCGAGGGCGGCGCGCTGCGCCTCGTGGCCGGGGGCGATGCGGGCGCGGCCGCCTCGGCAGAAGCGCTGCCATCGACGCGCCTGCCCGACCTGTGGCAGCTCCACGAGACGTACATCCTCGCGCCGATCGCCGGCGGGCTCCTCATCGTCGACCAGCATGCCGCGCACGAGCGCATCCTCTACGAGGAGGCGCGGGCGCGCATCGAGGGACGCGCGACGGCGAGCCAGGGCTTGCTGTTCACGCTGTCCGTCGACCTCACGCGCGACCAATTCGACCTCGCGCTCGAGATCATGCCCGCGCTGACCAAGCTCGGCTTCGAGCTGAGCACGCTGTCGCCGCCCTCCGTGATGCTTCGCGCGGTACCGGCCGGCATCGGCGTGCGCGAGCCGGCCACGCTGCTGCGCGACGTCCTCGACGGCCTCGGCGAACACCACGGCCGCAGCATGGCGAAGGACGAGCCGTGGGATCGCGTTGCCAAGTCGTTCGCCTGCCATGCCGCCGTGCGCGCCGGCGAGCGGCTTTCGCGCGAGGAGATGAATCACCTGGTCGATCGCCTGTTCGCCACCGACCTGCCGCACGGCGATCCCCACGGGCGCCCGACGTTCGTGCGCGTCGACCTGCACGAGTTGAACCAGCGCTTCGGACGGAGCGACTGATGTCGCCCCCCCGCGTGCCGTTCGTCCTCACGGGCGCGACCGGCACGGGGAAGACCGCGGTCGCGATCGAGCTCGCCGAGCGCCTCGACGGCACCGTCTTCTGTGCCGACGCACGCCAGCTCTACCGGGGGCTCGACATCGCCACCGGCAAGCCGTCGGCGGCCGAGCGCGCCCGCGTGCCGCACGTCGGCTTCGACCTGCTCGACCCGCGCGAACCCACCTCGGCCGGCCTCTACGCGCGCACGATGGGGGAGGCGATCGGCGCCCACGAGGCGAGCGGGCGCGTGCCGCTGCTCGTCGGCGGCAGCGGACTGTACCTGCGCGCGCTCCACACCGGGCTTGCCGACGTGCCGCCGATCGCCGCCGACGTGCGCGCCCGGGTGCGCGCGCGACTTGCCGCACAGGGACCCGAGGCGCTGCACGTCGAACTGGGCACGCTCGACCCCGTGCTCGCCGCCCGGCTCGCGCCGCGCGATGGGCAGCGCATCGCGCGCGGGCTCGAGGTGGTCCTCGGCACCGGTCGACCGCTCACCGCGTGGCAGCAGTCGACGGGGAAGGAGCCACCCACCTGGTTCTGGGTTGCGCTGGTGCGCCCGCGCGACGAGGCGCAGCGCGAGCTGGCCGCGCGCGCCCACGGGTTTTTCGCCGCGGGCCTGGTCGACGAGGTGCGCCGCCTCCTCGCCGCCGGTTTCCCGGCCGGCGCGCCGGCATTCGATGCGCTTGGCTACCGCGAGGCGATCGCGGTGGAGGCGGGCACGCTCCGGCTCGACGACGCCGTCGATCTCCTCTCCCGGCACACGATCCAGTACGCGAAGCGCCAGGCGACGTGGCTGCGCGGCGAGGCGCGGCGCGTCGACCTCTCCTTTCGCGAGATCGGACCCCACGAATCGCCCGGCCAGGTCGCCGCCGAGCTCGCCGCGCGCTATCACGAAGCGGTCACCCGCGCCGACGGCCCGCGCCCGACGGTCGAAGGCCGAGTTTCCAATTGACGATCCCCCGGCAGGCGTCCAGATTGAGCTCGTCCCCGGCGCCGGCTCGACTCGTCGATCCTGTGTTCCTGTCGGGTTTTACGGGGCGGGCATAACTCAACGGTAGAGTGTCAGCTTCCCAAGCTGAATGTTGCGGGTTCAAATCCCGTTGCCCGCTCCAATTTCCCCTCCTCGCCCCGGCCTCGCGTCGGTGGAGACCCCGTGCGCCACCCGATCGTCGCCATCCTCGGCCGCCCCAACGTCGGCAAGTCGACGTTGTTCAACCGGATCCTCGGCCAGCGCATCGCGGTGGTCGACGACCGCCCGGGCATCACCAAGGATCGCCACTTCGCGCTGGCCGACTGGAACGGCCGCAGCTTCCAGCTCGTCGACACCGGCGGATTCTTGCCCGACATCGCCCAGGGCCTCGAGGCGGCCGTGCGCCGCCAGGCCGAGCTGGCCCTCGACGCCTGCGCGGTCGCGCTGTTCATCGGCGATGCCAAGACCGGGCTGACCGACCTCGACGGCGCGATCGCCCGCTCGCTGCGCAGGCGCGGCTGCCCGGCGATCCTCGTGGTCAACAAGGCCGACGATCCGCGCAACCCCGTCGAGGCCGAGTTCCACCGCCTGGGCCTGGGGACGCCGATCGCCGTCTCGGCCGAGCAGGGTCACTCGATCGGCGACCTGCTCGACCAGGTCGTCGCACTGCTGCCGCCGCCCGAGCCCGACACGCACGAGGACGATTCCATCCGCGTCGCCATCGTCGGCCGCCCGAACGTCGGCAAGTCCTCGCTGGTCAACGCGCTGCTCAGCGAGGAGCGCATGGTGGTCGACGACAAGCCGGGGACGACGGTCGACGCGGTGGACAGCCCGTACGAGACCCACGAAGGACGCTTCATCCTCGTCGACACGGCCGGCCTGCGCCACGAGCAGACGTTCGAGGAGGACGCCGAGTTCTACGCCACGCTGCGGACCATTCGCGCGGTCGAGCGTTCGGACGTCGTCATGGTCATGCTCGAGGCCGGCCCGGGGTTCGTGCGCCAGGACGCGCGCATCATTGCCGCGGCGCAGGAGGCCTCGAAGCCGGTCCTGCTCGCCTACAACAAATGGGACCTGATCGAGGACAAGACCGATCGCTGGGACGAGCTCGAGGAGCAGCGTGACGATCGCTACCCGACGCTGACGCGCCTGCCGCGCATCGCAATCTCGGCCAAGGACAAGATCCGCCTGTCGCGCCTGCCCGGCCTATGGAAGGAGCTGCACGACGAGAACACGCGTCGCGTGCCCACGCACCGCCTCAACGAGTGGCTCAAGCAGGTGCAGGCCGAGAAAGCGCCGCCGGCGACGCGCGTGGGCCGGCCGGCGCGCATCTACTTCATGACGCAGGCCGCCTCGGCGCCGCCCAAGTTCATCATCTTCGCCAGTCACCCCGAGGCCGTGAACTCCTCGTACCACCGCTTCCTGCTCAACCGCCTGCGCGACGAGTTCGGCTACGCCGCGGCCAGCGTGAAGCTCGAAGTGCGCAAGAGCGAATGACGTCGTGAACGCCCCCGCCTCCGTCGCCCTTGTCGCCACCGTCGGCTTCGCGCTCGGCGCGCTGCCGTTCGGCCTGTGGGTGGGACGTCTGGCGCGCGGCGTCGATATCCGGCAGCACGGCAGCGGCAACCTCGGCGCGACCAACGTCTATCGCACGCTCGGTCCGGGGCTGGGCCTCATGGTCTTCGGGCTCGACCTGGCCAAGGGCGTCGCGGCGGTCTACGCGGGCCGCGCCCTCGCCGGCCCCGCGTTCCCTGGCGACGCCGAATCGGCCGGGCTCATCGGCGCACTCGCCGCGGTGCTGGGCCACAGCTTCACGCCGCTGGCGGGCTTCCGCGGTGGCAAGGGCGCGGCGACCGCGGCGGGGGCGATGCTGGCGGCGACCCCTGCCGCCTCGAGCGTGGCGCTCGTGGGCTTCGTGGTCGCGGTTGCGCTGACCCACCGCATCTCGGTCGGCTCGCTCACCGCGGCGGTCCTGCTGGGGACCCTCCTGTGGGCCGCGCCGTTCGCCTGGCAGGGCACCGCCGCGGCCTGGATGGGGACCGGCGTGGCCGTCCTCATCATCCTGCGCCACGTGCCGAACATTCGCCGCCTCCTGCGCGGCGAAGAGCCGCCCTTCCGCTT
Source organism: Candidatus Eiseniibacteriota bacterium (assembly GCA_031431875.1). Classification (GTDB taxonomy): domain Bacteria; phylum Eisenbacteria; class RBG-16-71-46; order RBG-16-71-46; family DASYSL01; genus JANPEF01. The sequence continues at coordinate 20,259 of JANPEF010000064.1, forward strand.
CCGACGCGATGTCGAGCAGGCCCACCCGTGAGCGTCGCGACGAAGGCCGTTGTCCTCGGCGCCGGCTCCTGGGGGACGACGCTGGCCAACCACCTCGCGGCGGGGGGTCACCCGGTCGCCCTGTGGGACGGGGACGGGGTCAACCTGGACCGGATCCGGACCGAACGAACCAACGCGAAGTACTTGCCGGGCATTGCGCTCCATCGATCGGTGGAGGTAGTCTCGGAACTCGCCGCCGCACTCGAGGATGCCACCCTGGTCACCTGGGCTGTCCCCTCGATCGCCCTGCGCGAGGTGGCGCGCCGCGCCTGTCCGGCGTTTCCGGTTGCCGCGCTCGAGGCTTGCGCGACGAAAGGACTCGAGCCCGCCGCCGCGGGCGAGCGTCCGCGGCGCATGAGCGAGGTCCTCGCCGAGGAACTGGGCGAGCGCCCGCGAGCGATGCTGGTCGGCCCGAGCCACGCCGAGGAAGTGGCGCGCGGCGTGCCGACGTCGATTGTCGCCGCGGCCGCCCGCCTCGAGTGGGCCGAGCAGGTGCAGCAGGTGTTCTTCGCGCCGCGCTTTCGCGTGTACGCGCAGGACGACCTGGTCGGCGTCGAGTTCGCGAGCGCGCTCAAGAACGTGATCGCGCTCGCCGCCGGCGTGAGCGACGGGCTGGGCTACGGCGACAACACGAAGGGTGCGCTGCTCACCCGCGGGCTCGCCGAGATGAGCCGCCTCGGCATCGCGCTCGGCGGACGTCGCGAGACGTTCTACGGGCTGTCGGGCATGGGCGACCTGGTGACGACGGCGATCAGCCGCCACAGTCGCAATCGTCGCGTCGGCGAGGAACTGGCACACGGCAAGTCGCTGGCCGACGCGCTCGCCGTGCTCGGCCAGGTGGCCGAGGGAGTGAACACCGCACGGCCCGCGCAGGCGCTCGCCGCCGCGCACGGGGTGGACGTACCGATCACGCGCGAGGTTTGCGCGCTGCTGTTCGAGGGCAAGTCGGCGAACGACGCGCTCGCCGCCCTGCTCGCACGCGATCCCAAGCGCGAAGGTTGACGCGCCGGAGGGAAGGAGTTCGCCGTGCCGAAGAAGACCGTCATCGAAGCCCCCGAGAAACCGTATCGCTCGATCAGCGAGGTCTCGGAGCTGCTCGACATCAAGCCGCACGTGCTGCGCTACTGGGAGACGCAATTCGCGTCACTGCGTCCGCGCAAGAACCGGGCGGGCAACCGCATGTATCGCCCCGAGGAGATCAAGCTCCTCTACACGATCAAGGAGTTGCTCTACGGCCGGCGCTACACGATCGAAGGTGCCAAGCGCAGCCTGCAGGCGGAGAAGAAGCAGCCGTCGGGCCAGCTCGAGATGGGCTTCAAGGACGCGGGCCGCAAGGTGATCCTCGACGAGATCCGCAGCGAACTGGTCAAGATCGCCACGAAGTTGAAGGAAGCGCCGCCCAAGCGCCGCGTCCTGCGCACCTGATTTCGCGCTTGTCGGCGGGGCCGTCCGTCGACTAACGTGCGCTTCGTACGCCGTCCGCAGACGGACGGTCTCGGTCGGGGCGTGGCGCAGCCCGGTAGCGCACCTGCATGGGGTGCAGGGGGTCGGAGGTTCGAATCCTCTCGCCCCGACCATCGTCCGACCTCGGGGGCCCGCCGGGCCTCCGTTTTCGTTTCGGCCCTCCCCGCGGATCGCCTCGTGTCGACTTCTCCCGGACTCCTCCTCCACCGCACCGCCGCCCGCCTCGCGCGGAGGCTCCCGCGTCCCGTTGCCGTGGGCCTCGCCCGCGGCATCGCCGTCGGGTTCCGCGCGCTGTCGCCCGGCCGCCGGGCCGCGGTCCGCGCCAACCTCGTGCGACTGCGTCCCGGTGCCGACGCCCGCGCGCTCGATCGCCTCGTCGCCGCCACCTTCGGCGCGTTCGCCGAGTCGCTGATCGACGCCTGGCGGCTCGACCTGCGCGATGGCGGCCCGGCATGCACCGTCGAGGGCGCCGATGGCCTGCGCGCCGTGCTCGCCGGCGGGCGCGGGGTCGTCCTGTGGAGCGCGCACTTCGGCAACTGGGAGCTGGCCGCCGCCGCCCTCGCGCGCGAGGGCTTCGACGTCGCCGCGCTGGCGCGACCGCACGCCGATCCCGGCGTCGATCGCTTCTTCGCCGCGCGCCGGGCCGCCGCCGGTGTGCGCGTCGTCGGGGGCTGCGCGCTCGCGCGCGGCGCGCGCACGACGTTGC
>JANPEF010000065.1:0-8234 GCA_031431875.1 Candidatus Eiseniibacteriota bacterium
GGATGCGGCGAGCGCAGGATCTTCGCGTGGAGCATCCGCGGGAAGACCAGGTCGTCGGCGTAGATCGCCTGGCCGGTGACCTTGCGGCGGCCCTCGACCTTGCGATTGCGCTTCCCGATGACCGAGAAGCCGGTGGCCGGCCTCGGCGGGGCGTCGACGGGCGTCGAACTCACCGCCCCTCCTCCTGAAGCCGCTGCCCCGCCTTCACGCAGGCCTCGAAGATTTTTGTGTAACCGGTGCAGCGACACAGGTTACCGGAGAGTGCCTGCTGAATCTCGGGGACCGTCGCGGCAGGATTCTTCTCCAGGCAGGCATAGGCCGAGACGAGCATCCCCGGCGTGCAGAAACCGCACTGCGCAGCTCCATACAAATCGAAGCAATCCTGGACCGGGTGGAGCTCGGCACCCCGCGCGAGGCCCTCCACGGTGGTCACCTCCTGCCCCGCGATCGCATGGGCCAGCGTGATGCAGGCCAGCGTCGGCTCGCCGTCGACCAGCACCGTGCACGCCCCGCAGTCCCCCTTGTCGCACCCCTGCTTGCTGCCGGTCAGCCCCAGCTCGTAGCGCAGGCACTCGAGCAGCGTCGAGGCCGGATCGACGGCACGGGTGTGCGTCTCGCGATTGACGGTGAGGGTGAGCAATTCCTTCACGGGGATCCTCGGGGATTGGGCCGGTGGACGCGCCTAATCTAATCCTCCGGAGGAACTTGGGGCAAGGGCGGGAGCGCTCGACCGGGCCCGCCGCAACCAAGCGTCGCCGATTCCCCTTGCGGCCCCACGACACCACGCACAAGGATGCGCTGCCCCCCTCGTCCGTTCATCGCCGCGGAGATCGCCACGTGAGCCGCATGGTGGGTCGATTTCAGTTGCTCGAGCGCCGGGGACAGGGCGGCCAGGCGACTGTGTGGAAGGCCGAGGACACGATTCGTCGCACGATCGTGGCCCTCAAGCTCTTCGAGGGGCCCATCCTCGCTACGAGCGGGTTCCGCGGTCGCTTCGAGGCCGAGGCTCGGTCCGCGGGGTCCCTCTCCCATCCGGGGACCGCGGAGTCCACCGAGGCACAGGTCCACGACGACCACGCCTACATCGTCTTTCGTTACGTGGAAGGGCGCTCGCTCTCCGACGTGATCGCGGATGGCCCGCTCGACCCGGCGCGCGCGCTCGGCTTCGCCCGCGAGATCGCGCTCGCTCTGGCCCACGCCCACTCTCGCCCGCGGCGTGTGCTGCACCGCGACGTCAAGCCCGCGAATCTCATCGTCACGCAGGACGATCACGTCGTGCTCGTCGACTTCGGCATCGCGATCGAGGAAGGTGGGCCGCGCTTCACGACGACGGGACAGATCGTCGGAACGCTCGGCTACATCGCGCCTGAGCTCCTGCGCGGCGGCACGGCGAGCGAGCGCTCGGATCTCTACGGGCTTGGCGTGGTGTTGTTCGAGATGCTGACCGGACGGCGGCCGTTCGGTGGCGAGTCGAGTGAAGCGCTACTCTACCAGCAGACGCACGTCGACCCGCGGCGCCCGAGCGAGTTCCGTCGGGGGCTCGCGCCGGCTGTGGATCGACTCGTCGTGCGCCTGTTGGCCCGCGACCCGGCCGAGCGTCCCGTCGCCGCCGATCGCCTCGCCGGCGACCTCGAGTCCCTGGCGCGGCGCGCGCGCACGGGCTGGCTCGATCGCACCGAACTGGCGCTCGAGCAATTCCTCGCGACGCCCCTGCGCCGCGTCCTCAGGGGAACGCGACGGCTGCTCGCCCTCGAACAGCGGCCGATGTCGGCCGCGACGTGGCTCAACACACTGACCCGTGCCGGGGCGGGAGCCGCGATCATCGTCCTCGCCGCGCTCGGCGCCGGCGACGCGCTGCGGCCGCGCGTCACCCGGCTTGCGGTGCTCCCCGTCCACGCGGCGGGACCCGACTCCCTGGCCATCCATCACATCGCGGCTGGCTTCGGCGAAAACCTGACGAACCGGCTCGGCGAAGTGAAGGGCCTCGGTGTCATCCCCTGGATCACCTCGGCCTCGTACGACCCCGGCGTGCGCCCGCACCGCGACATTGCACATGCGCTCGGAGCCGGGGCCCTCGTCATCGCGTCGATCTCGCGGGAACATGGACGCCTGCGGCTCCGCATCGTGCTCGTCGATGGTCGGGATGGCACTCAGCGCTGGAGTCGCACCTACGAGGAAACCGACGCCGGGATGTTCGAGCTCCAGGAACGGGCGGCTCTCGACGTCGCCGCTGCCGCCGGCGGACGCATTTCGGCCGAGGAGCGGCAGCGGATGCGCACCGCGCCCTCCCGCAGCATCGAGGCCTATGAGGCCTTCCTGCGCGGCTCCGATCTCATGGCCACCGGGCGCAGCACCGACGCGGACCGCGCCCTGGCCTTCTTCCATCGCGCGGTCGAGCTCGATCCGAGCCTGGCTGAGGCAAGGGTCGGGATCGGGAGCGTCCATACAGACCGCTACTTCCGCGGACGCGAGGGCGGCGCGAGCAACCTCTCGATCGCCGAGGAGCAGTTCCTGCGCGCGCTGGCGATCAAGCCGGGCCTCGCCGTCGCCCGTCGTGGATTGATCCGCGTCTACTTCCTCCGCGGCGATCCGGTCGACCGTCCGCTCGCCATCGCCCAGGCGGCGGCACAGGGGGCGAACGACCGCGTCGAGGAACTCCTCGTTGCGGGCGAAGGCTACATGCTCTCCGGAGTCCTCTGCGATACTGCGGCCGTCTGCTTCCGCCGCGTGCTCGACCTCGACCCGGCGAACCAGGCGGCCGCCTGGTTCCTGCCGATCGCATGTGTCTGGGCTGGGCAGCACGAGCGGGGAATCGAGAGCGGCCGACTGTACACGGAGAGATACGGCGAGGACGGCGAGATTGAGCTTTGGGTCGGACTGGCACACGCTTCGCTCGGCCGCGCGAACGAGGCGTCGCAACACCTCCTGCGGTCAGTCGAAGTCGCGGGGGGCACGGAGTCCAACGCGTACATCTACGCCTACGTGGTCTGCTTCCTGCTCGCCGAGGGACGACGAAGCGAGGCGCGGGAACTCTATGAGGAGGCTCGCCAGATCCTCCACGGTGCACTCGATCGCTCGCCCGACCACGTGCGAATTCGCTCGATCCTCGCAATGTTGCATGGGCTGATGCACGAATGGGCCGAGTTCGATCGCGAGTCGGCGCTCATCCTCGCCCAGTCGCGGGCACTGGGCTTCTACGGCGAAGGAATCTGCGCCATCGCCATGTGCGAACTCGAGCGCGGCCGACCGGAGAGAGCCGGCCCGCTCTTCGAGGCCGCGATCCGCACGAAGAGCCCGGACCTCTTCAACGTCGCCTTGGTCCAGGGAGCCTATGGAATGTGGCCCGGCCAGGATGCATTTCGGGCCTCCCCATACGCATCCCGCGCCGCCGCACTCATCGAGACGCTGCGCACGCGCTACTCGACGAATCGGGGCGTCTTCAGCACGGACGTGATCCGCGGTCCAGCGGTCGACCTTGACGTCAGATTCGCCGAGGTGCATCCTTTCCGCATTCCTCCCCCCTCCACAGACCGCGTGAGGAGCCTGCAATGAGCGCCCGACTCGCCTCGCTGATCGCTCTCGCGTCGTCCCTCGCACTCGCGGCCGACCCGGCCTCGGCGTGCGGCGACAAGTTCCTGACCCCGGGTCGCGCACCAGCGCCTGCCGCCTACATCGCGGAACGACCGGCGAGCATCCTGATCCTCGCCTCTTCCGGATCCGACGCAATGGAACGCGTGGGCAGTGCGACCATGCGGGCCGAGCTCGAGCGCGCCGGGCATCGCGTCCAGGTCTGCGAGGCGGTCGATGAGTGTTCCGCCGTTGCACGCGATGGTCGAATCGACATCGTGCTCGCCGACCTGCGCTCCGCTCGCGACCTCTCGACAAAGCACCGCCTCGCGTCTTCGCCGGTCGTTGTCCCGGTCGCGATGCACCCCGGCCGCGCGGACGCCACCAACGCGGGCTTCGACCCGGCCGCAGTCTTCGACGCAAGTCGGCGGCCCCGGGCGCTCCTGCGCTTCATCGATGAGGCCCTCGACCTGCGTCGCTGAGCGCAACGACCCGTCTACCCCCCCCCCGACACGGACCTCGCCACAAGGCGGGGATCTCAAACCCTGGAGGGATTCATGCGTTCGAGTGGTCGTCACCCGTCGCAGCGAGACGAGACGCGCGTGTGCAAGCGGTTCGTTCGGGGTCTTGTTCAGCTCCTCGTGCTCGGAACTGCCGCCGGGTGCGGCGATGACTCGTCGACCTCGGTCGACCTGGTGACCGTGCGCGGCATTGTCCGCGCGATCGACACGGGTGTGCCTGCCCCGAACACGAAGGTCACACTCCTGGGGACGAGCTACAGTTCCCCCGAGACGGGGACGGATGGCGCTTACGTGATCCGGATTCCGCGAGGTTCCAAACTCGAACTGTACACGGATGACTTTTCGCCCTCGATGGCGGACGAGTCCTTTCCTCTGATCAACGTGGACGTGCCCGCGATCGTGGCGAGTGCGAACATCGATGACTGGTCCATTCACACGTGCCCGCAGACGGCTGCGCCAGGCGCGGGCAGCGTCGCCATCTGGGACCAGTACCTTGCGCTCGCCGATGACCAGAACTACGGGGACCGCTATGTTTCCACGACCTCCGCCGCCACGAGCGGCGTGGTCTCCATCCTCGCCTGGGGCTGCGAGGGCGGGGCGCAGGCGAATCCGACTGGACTCGAGTTCGACTTCGAGTCACCGGCGTTTCCCGTCGGATATGGGAAGTGGAAGTTCATGGCGAACAATCTCGACCCCGCGGTCGGGACCGATCTCTTGTACCCCGTCGACCGCGCGGTGTGCGACACCAGTGGCTGGGTGCTCAGCTGGGGCGATCCGGCGTTCACCGGCACGACGGTGCGGACCACCGTTCGCGATACGAGCTCCGCTCGTGGCCTCGCGTTCGTGTCGCCCTTCGACATTCCGGTCCGGCCGGGAACGATCAGCCTGGTCTGGTACTGCTATGTCGATGGTCAGGCGAACAAGACGTTCAAGGAGATGGCGCAGTGCATCGGCCTGTTGCCGCAGGGACGGATCGCCTCGAAAGCAGCCCTCGCGCGCGACATCCGACGTTGATCACGGGGGTCCGTGCCGCAGCCATCGCGTCCGCACTTGCCTGCGCCCTCGCGGCAGTTCCCGCGGCGGCGCAGGCTTGGCTCCCCGGGCGCGGAGAGGCGTCGCTGTCGATCACCTACTCATACTTCGACGGCAACGATCACCTGTTCTCGACCGACCGCATCGATGGAGTGACGACCGTCGGATACACCGCGGAAGGCACGCACTGGTACCTCGGGGACACGCAGGCACACACTTGGACCAGCAGCGCGGAGTATGCCTGGGCCGATCGCTGGGCGACCACGGTGAGCCTCGGCTTCGTGAACTCGCGCTACGTGGGAAACGACCCGGTCAATCTCGATCTCGACGACGGGGCATGGCACACGAGCCTCGAGGATGCGCGGATCGTGACACGCTACGCACTCGCGGAAGAGCCGTTCGCCGTCGCAGCGCTCCTCGGCCTGAGCATCCCGACGCACGATTACGCGACCAGCGGTCACTCCGCCCCCGGCGACGGATTGGCGGAACTCCAGGCCGGCGCGGCACTGGGGCGGGTCTGGCCCGACCTCGGCAACGGACTCTTTGCGTCCCTGGCTGCGACGTACGGCGTGACCGAGGATGCCGGCACAGGTCGGCTGAACCGCCTGCGCGCGGAGTTCACCTCGGGCTACTTCGTGTTTCCAGGTGTCGACTTCCGGCTGATCGGAACCTTCCTCGACACTTTCGGTGGCGAAGACTGGGTGTCCGACGATCCGACCGTCCCGGTCGAGCACGGCTCCGGGGCGGTCACGCTCGACGCCGCCGGAAGCGCCGCCCGGGCGATTCGCCTGGGCGGCGGGGTCGGCTTCCCGATCGCGGGCGCGCTCACCGGTTCAGCCGCCATCATCACGACCGTGTGGGGGGAGAACCTCGACGACGCCGACTTCCTCGTCGCGGGGCTGACCTGGGGGCTGCGTCGCGGGCCGTCAAGAGCGATCGACGAGCCCTGATCGGTCCAACTCGCCGGAATCAGCTGCGGTACTGCGCCTTGATCTGCCCCAGGTTGCGTTCGCGACGGGAACCGTGATGCCGGGCCCGGTGCCGCCCGCGAAGGTGAGTTGCTCGCCCCCTTGCACGCCGGGCAAGCCGCCGCCTCGGCGGCCGACGGCGCGAAGGCCCCCGACACGAGGCCCGAGCCCTGGCAGCCCGCGCCATTGAAGGCCCAGGCGTCGGGCAATATGCGTCCGATCCCCGCCCACTCGACCGACCTCGACGCCAACGGGTCGACCGGGCTGTGCGACTTCACGCGCGTGGCCAGCAACTTCCTCGAGGGCGGCCACGACCCGTCGACCGATTTCGATCCCTGCGCGGGCGAGCCGGGCGTCACGTCGCTCGGCGATCTTGTCGTGTTCGCCGGCCCATTGCTGCACGGCGGAACCGGCGCGGTCTGCCCATCGCCTAGCGGCGGTACTGCCCCTTGATCTGTCCCCACGTCGTATTCGTCGCCGGGACCGACTTGCACTCCCCGCGGAACGTGGCGAAGCCCTGCCCGATCTCGAACGGGACGACCGCTCCGAAGTTCGCGACCTGCCAGTTGCAGCGGGGCGCGAAGACCGAGAAGCAGACGGGGCGCTCGAATCCTCCGCAGCTCACCCCCGGGGTCCCCTCGCCCTCGACCGAGCTCTCGAAGTGGTCGAAGAAATACCGTGCGAGGAAGTAGCGCAGGTTCGGATCGGGAGTCGCGACCCCGTCCGGGTACGAGTTGGCGATGACGAGGTTCCCGAGTGTCGTCGGCACGCCCAGGGCCGGCGGCGCGAACTGGAACGCCTTGATCTGCAGGGATTGATTCGCGCCCTGGAACGACGGGCAGGTTTTCACCGCGGCGGCCGGCGGGAGATGGTCTATCTGGAGCCGGTTCGGGCCCTGGCAGCCGTCGGCATCGAACCGCCAGGCATCGGGCAGAACGTCGTTGGCATCGCCGAGGAGGAGCCACACCTCGTACCCCATGTGGGGCTCGACCTGGCCCGTCGCGCTCGCATAGAGGCTGATCGCCCCGGGTTCGCTTCCGGGGATGAAGTTCGACTCGATCGGCGCACATCGGTTCCACGAGAGGTCGAGGGTGGTCGCGCCGGCGGGCATGGTCGCAAGGACGGCGAGCGTCGTGAGGGCCATCCCGGGCAGGAAACGGATCGTGCGGTGCGTCATGGCGGAGTCCTCCCTCAAGTAGTGAATCGTGTCGAGCTTCAGCGTCGGTACTGCCCCTTGATCCCGCCCCACGTCGCGCTCGCAGCGGGGACCGGGCAGCCATCGCCGCAGAACGTCACGACCGACTGCCCGAGCTCGAAGTCGTGCGTCACCCCGTCGAGATCGAGCCACGACGGATAGCCCGGTGCGGGCGTCCCGATGAAGTCGCTGCGCAACCGGAACTCCATGTTCTTCTCGAATCCGCCACACGTCTCTCCCGGGGTGCCGAGCCCGCTCACCGAGAAGACGTGCTCGAACCGGATCTCCCCAAGGAGGTAGCGGGTGGCGGGGTTCGCCGTCGCGATCCCCGCGGAATACTGGTTGGCCAGCACGACCCGTGCACGACTGGTGAACAGATCGTAGGACACGTCCCGGATCTGGATCGACGGCAGGTTGCCCTGGAACGAGGGGCAGGTCTTGGCGACGTTGGTCGTCGCCGTGTGACGGATCGTGATCAGGCCCAGCGTCTGGCAGCCGGCGAGATCGAAGCGCCAGGCATCCGGCACCGCGCCTCCGGGCGGATCCACGCGATAGAGCACGTTGAACTGGTAGCCCCTGTGCCCCTGCGACTGGCCCGTCGCCGAGACGAACAGCGAGTACTGCCCCGGGCCGCTCGAGTTACGCGCGGCGACGAGGGGACTGCACGCGTCCCAGGAGAGATCGATCGTGGCGGCCGGTGCCGGGGAAGCCCCCCCGACAAGGGTTGCCAGGAGCACGGCGGTGCCAACTCGTCGCATGCCCAGCTTGCCCATGATCGGGTGTCTCCTCTCGAGTCGCGCTCCGCGCGGAATCACCACGGCGCCCCCTTCGGCGCCAGCGCCACGACCTCGGCGATCTTCTTCGGGTCGTTCGGGAACAGCTCCACCTGCGCCAGCCGCGGGACGAGATCCGCCCAGCGGCGCTCGCGTGCGAACACGCGGCGAAAGATCG
>JANPEF010000066.1:0-2285 GCA_031431875.1 Candidatus Eiseniibacteriota bacterium
CGGGTCAGCCTGTTACCATGCGGCGTGTCGTGACGAATGCGGGAGACAACGGTACCAACGCGCCGGAATGGAGTGACGCATTCTATCTTTCACCGACCCAGAACTTCGATCCGGCGAGCGCGTTTCTGCTTGGATCGGCTCTTAATCCGACTTACCTCGCACCTGGCGAGGGGTACTCCGAAGTGCTGACGTTCCCACTTCCACAGGGCATCGTGGGGAAGTACTGGGTCTTCGTGCAAGCCGACCAGTCCGGGCAGGTGCGCGAGAGCCGGGAGGAGAACAATCGCGGTCAAAACACGATGGACATGACCGTTCAGCTCACCCCGCCGCCGGATCTCGTCCTCGAGAGCATCGCCAGCACCGCCGACGGCCAGTCCGGTCAGGACATCACCGTGAGTTGGTCCGTCCGCAATGCCGGCACGGGGGACACCCGTGTATCGACATGGCACGACGCGGTGTACCTGTCCCAGGATGCGGCGCTCGATCGAAGCCGCGACATCCTGCTTGGCGCGTACTCCCACTCAGGTGTGCTCGATGTCGACGGCTCCTACCCGCGGGTGGTTCAGGCGCGACTGCCCCAGAAGATCTCCGGAACGTGGTACGTCTTCGTCTGTGCCGATGCATACAACGCCGTGTACGAGCATCTTCGCGAACAGAACAACTGTGATCTCCCGGTTGGAGCGCAGCCTCCGGCCGTGTCGATCGTACTCACGCCCGCGCCGGACTTGATTGTGTCCGACATCCGACCACCTTCAAGCGCGCTCGCCGGGAGTATCTTCGAGATCGAATGGACCGTTCGCAATCAGGGAGCGGGGGAGCCGTTCGAAGCCGCCTGGAACGATCGGATCTACCTTTCGCCTACCCCCGACCTCGACCCGGCGTCCAGCCTCGTCTGGACCGTCCAACACACGGGCGCAGTGCCGGCGGGGGGCTCGTATACGCAACATCGTGGATTCACACTCCCGGTGGACATGTCGGGGACGTTCCATGTCTTCGTGCATAGCGACTTCGACGACCAGGTGTTCGAGGCCGGCGAGGACGCGAACAACCGCCTGCAATCCAGCTCCTCGGTCGACATCCAGCTGGCACCTCGCGCCGATCTGATCGTGAACCGGATCGGTTCGATCGCGTCCCCCACGGCGGGGGAGGACATGACTGTCAACTGGGACATCCGGAACGCCGGACCGGGGCTGACGCTGGCCGATTACTGGACCGATCGCGTGTGGATCGTCTCGGGGGACTTCTGGGATCCCGATCGAGTGATCGCATCACAGGACGTGCACCGCTCCGGATCGCTCAATACGGGCGGCATGTACACGGCATCGGCCCGTCTGTCACTGCCGCCGAACATGACGGGGACGGCACGCGTGTTCGTGCAGACCGATGTCGGGGGCCGGGTGTTCGAGCACCAGGGTGAAGCGAACAACATGATGGGCGGGGAGCAGGTCGAAATCGCTCCGATGCCCCCGTCGCACCTCGCGGTTATGTCGGTGACGGCGCCGGCGGAGGCCGTCGAAGGCGAGGCTATGACCGTGTCCTGGGCGGTCGCCAACGCGGGGCCCCGCGCGACCTATCCGGCAAGCTGGGTGGACGAGGTGTTCCTCTCCGCAGACGACGTCTTCGACGGGAATGCTGACGCGCGAGTCGCGATGCGGACGCGCAGCGGGATCCTGCCAGCGGGGGGGAGCTATGCGGCGTCGACATCGTTCCTGGTGCCTCCCGGGACCGCGCCAAACGTTCACGTGTTCGTTGCGACCGATCGCTCGGGCGCAGTCTTCGATGACCAGCGCGCCGACAACCTCGCCGGTGCGATGGGCGCGGTCCGGATCCTCCCGCCGTCACCGCCGGCGCCTGCCCCGGACCTGCGCATCACGGCCGTGAACGCGGCGACCGAGGTGACGGCGGGCCAACCGCTGACGGTGACGTGGGTCGGCCGAAATGATGGAGCCGGGGGCGCGAACCGGCGCTGGTTCGATGCCGTCTACCTCTCGTCGGATCCGCTGCCAGGCAGTGATCTGCAGCTGGGCTCGGTCGAGCGGACGGAGCCTTTGACCTCCGGCACGGAGTACACCACGACGCTCGAGGTCATGGTCCCGACCTACCTTGCCGGGTCGCATTATCTGCTGGTGATCGCCGATTCCCGAAGCGAGGTGGACGAACGGGACGGGGAAGGGAACAATTTCGGAAGCAGACTCCTGGACGTCATCGTGCCGCCTCCATCCGATCTGGTCGTCTCGGAGGTCCTGGTGCCACCGACCGCGACACCGGGGGTTCCCGTGACCGTG
>JANPEF010000067.1:0-55018 GCA_031431875.1 Candidatus Eiseniibacteriota bacterium
TCGCGAGATGGTGATGCCGGGCGACAACGTGCAGATGGAGATCGAGCTGATCACGCCGATCGCGATGGAGAAGGAACTGCGCTTCGCCATCCGCGAAGGCGGTCGCACCGTCGGCGCCGGCGTCGTCGCCGAGATCGTCGCTTAAGGAGCCGGGGAAACCATGCAGCAGCGCATCCGCATTCGTCTCAAGTCGTACGATCACGCCACGCTGGACCAGTCCGCGGGGCAGATCGTGGCGACCGTCCGCCGTACCGGTGCTGAAACTTCGGGCCCGGTGCCGCTGCCGACCAAGAAGTCGATCTTCACGGTCCTTCGCGGGCCGCACGTCGACAAGAAGTCGCGCGAGCAGTTCGAGATCCGCGTCCACAAGCGGTTGATCGACATCACGCGCGCGACCGGCCAGACGATCGAGGCTCTCGAGAAGCTCGACATTCCGGCCGGCGTCGACATCGAGATCAAGACCTAAGTACCGCGGCGCGAAGCGCCGCGGAACGACTCAAGGAGCCGCGACGAGCGCGGCTCCAGAACCGGGGCCGAGGACGATGTCCGAAGCCCCCGCGGGTAGGCCCGAAACGGCCACCCCCGGTCCGACGGCCCGCGTTCGACGCGGCGTACGGGACCGAGAGAGGACGCAACCATGTTGGGAATCATCGGCCGCAAGGTCGGCATGACCCAGGTCTTCGACGAGAAGGGCGAGATCATCCCGGCGACGCTGATCGAAGCCGGGCCCTGCCCCATCGTCCAGGTGAAGACCAAGGGCAAGGACGGTTACGCCGCCGTGCAGCTCGGCTTCGGCGACCGTCGCGAGAAGAACCTGACGAAGCCCGTCATCGGGCACTACAAGAAGGCGAATCTCCCCGTGCGCTCCATGCTCAAGGAGTTCCGGGTCGAGGATCCCTCCGAGTACGCCACCGGCCAGCAGATCACGGTCGAGCAGTTCGTGATCGGCAAGCGCGTCGACGTGATCGCGACGTCGATCGGCCGCGGCTTCCAGGGCACGACCAAGCGCCACGGCTTCACCGGCGGCAAGGCCTCACACGGCGTCACGACGCACCGCCAGCCCGGTTCGATCGGCTGCTCGGCGTATCCGTCGCGCGTCATCAAGGGCAAGCGCCTGCCGGGTCGCATGGGCGGCAAGCAGGTGACCATGAAGAACCTGAAGGTCGTCGCCATCGACGCCGAGCAGTCGCTGCTCGTCATTCGCGGCTCCATCCCCGGCCCGGTGCGAGGCTTCGTCCTCGTCATGCCGGCGAAGCAGGGAGGCTAGGACCGTGGCGAATGCGAAGGCCTATTCGGCCCTGGGTGAAGAGCAGGGCAGCGTCGAGCTTCCGGCCGCGCTGTTCGACCAGCAGGTCAACGAGCACCTACTCTACCTCGCCGTGCGCACGTTCCTGACCAACCAGCGTCAGGGCACGCGCAAGGTGAAGAGCCGCGTCGAGGTTTCGGGCGGCGGACGCAAGCCGTGGAAGCAGAAGGGCACCGGGCGTGCGCGCTCGGGCTCGAACACGTCGCCGATCTGGGTCGGCGGTGGTCGCGCGCACGGCCCCGAGCCGCATGCCCCGCGCATCGAGCTGCCCAAGAAGCAGCGTCGTCAGGCGCTGGCCTCGGCGCTGTCGCTCAAGGCGCGCGAGTCGCGTGTGGCCGTCCTCGACGACCTGGCGATGACGACCCCGCGGACGAAGGACGTCGCCGCGGTGCTGAAGAAGATGGGTCTCGACGGAGCCAAGGCCCTGCTGGTCACGGGCGGGTACGACGAGAACGTCTGGAAGTCGTGTCGGAACCTGGCGCGCCTCGCCGCGACGCCGGCGCACCAGGTGCACACCTATGCGCTGCTCGACTGCGAGACGGTCGTGTTCACGAAGTCGGGCCTCGAGCGCCTGACGGAGGTGTTCGCCCGATGAAGGACGCGCGTGTGATCGTCAAGCGTGCGCTGATCACCGAGAAGGGGTCGATCCTGCGCGAGCAGGCCCGGCAGTACACCTTCGAGGTCGATGCCTACGCCAACAAGATCGAGATCAAGCGGGCGGTGGAGACCATCTTCAAGGTCAAGGTCACCGTGGTCCGCACCCAGATGATGCACGGCAAGGTCAAGCGCCTCGGCCGCTCGGTGGGTCGTCGTCCGGACTGGAAGCGTGCCATCGTCACGCTGGCCGCGGACCAGACCATCGAACTGTTCGACCAGGTCTAGGGCGAAGGGGGAAGGTTCCATGCCGCTGAAGAGTTTCCGGCCGATCACGCCGACCCTGCGTTACAAGACCGTCTCCGATTTCGCGGACGTGTCGCAGGGCAACGATCCGGTCCGCAAGCTGACGACGAAGCTGCACCGTCCGGGCGGGCGCAATCACAAGGGCCACGCCACGTCGCGCTACAAGGGCGGCGGACATCGTCGTCGCTACCGGATCATCGACTTCCGCCGCGACAAGACCGGTATCCCGGCCAAGGTCGCGAGCCTCGAATACGATCCCAACCGTTCGGCGCGCATCGCGCTGCTGAACTACGTGGACGGGGAGAAGCGCTACATCGTCGCGCCGCTCGGCCTCAAGCCGGGCGACACGGTCGTGTCCGGCGCCGATGCCGACATCGTGACGGGCAACGCACTGCCGATCCGCAACATTCCGCTCGGCACGTCGGTGCATTCGCTCGAGCTGCAGCCGGGCCGCGGCGCGCGTGTCGCGCGTTCGGCCGGCACGATGTGCCAGGTGCTGGCGAAGGAAGGCGACTACGCCCAGATGCGCATGCCTTCGGGCGAGGTGCGTCGCTTCCATCTCGACTGCCGCTGCGTCATCGGGCAGGTCGGGAATCTCGATCACGAGAACATCGTGATCGGCAAGGCCGGCCGCAGCCGCTGGCTGGGCATCCGCCCGCACGTGCGCGGCGTGGCCAAGAATCCGGTCGACCATCCGATGGGTGGCGGCGAAGGCAAGTCGTCGGGCGGCCGTCATCCGTGCTCGCCCTGGGGCCAGCCGGCGAAGGGCTACAAGACGCGTCGCAACAAGGCGACCAGCAAGTGGATCGTCCGGCGGAGGAAGAAGTAAATGGCTCGCTCCATCAAGAAGGGCCCGTACGTCGTCGACTCCCTCGTCAAGAAGATCGAGGGCATGAACCGGTCGGGTGAGAAGCGCGTGCTGAAGACCTGGGCACGGCGCTGCACCATCCTCCCGGAGTTCGTCGGCCACACGCTTGCGGTGCACAACGGCAACAAGTTCATCCCGATCTACGTGTCGGAAAACATGGTCGGCCACAAGCTCGGCGAGTTCGTTCCCACCCGCGTGTTCCGCGGTCACGGGTCGCACGTCGAGAAGGCCGCAGTGCCCGGCAAGTGAGCCGGACGGAGACAGGAACGATGGAAGCGAGAGCCACGCTCCGGTACGTCCGGATCACGCCGCGCAAGGCCAACCAGATCCTCGCGCTCATCCGGGGCAAGGATGTCGAAGCGGCGCAGACGCTGCTTCACTTCATGCCCAAGAATGGCGCGAAGATCGCCGAGAAGCTGCTCAAGTCCGCGGTCGCCAATGCGGTCAACAACACGGACGCGAGCGAAAAGGTCAAGGTCACCGACCTGGTCGTCATCAAGGCGGTCGTCGGCGCGGGTCCCACGATGAAGCGCTTCCTGCCGCGCGCGCAGGGACGGGCCACCCCGTTGCTCAAGCGCACGAGCCACATCACGATCGCGGTCGGCACGCGCGGCCGCGGCTGAGTCGAGGAGAAAGATGGGACAGAAAACACATCCGATCGGGCTCCGGCTCGGCATCGTCAAGACTTGGGACTCGCGCTGGTTCGCGAGCCGGTCGCGCGTCTTCGCGGAACTGCTCAAGGAAGACATCTTCCTCAAGCGCTACCTGAAGCACCGCCTGTTCCAAGCCGGGATCAGCAAGATCATCGTCGAGCGCAAGGCCTCGAAGGTGACGATCACGATCCGCACGGCGCGTCCGGGCCTCGTGATCGGGCGCAAGGGCGAGCAGGTCGACAAGCTTTCGGCCGAACTTCGCGCGCTGACCAAGAAGGACGTGCAGCTCAACATCGAGGAAGTGAAGCGCGCCGACCTCGACGCCCAGCTGGTCGCGGAGCACATCGCGAAGCAGCTCGAGCAGCGGGTGTCGTTCCGTCGCGCCATGAAGAAGGCGCTCGCCTCGGCGATGCGCTCGGGTGCCCAGGGCGTTCGCGTGGCCTGCTCGGGCCGCCTCGGCGGCTCGGAGATGTCGCGTTACGAGACCTATCGCGATGGTCGCGTCCCCCTGCACACGCTGCGGGCGGACATCGACTTCGCGCGCGCCACCGCGCACACGGCCTACGGGACGTGCGGCGTGAAGGTGTGGATCTTCAACGGCGAAGTGCTCGAAGCCCCGAAGCTGGTGGCTGCGGGCGCGGCCACGAACTGAGCGGGGCCCGACCAACATGTTGATGCCGAAGCGGGTCAAATACCGCAAGCACCACCGAGGAAACATGCGCGGCAAGGCGTACCGCGGAGGCACGGTCGCCTTCGGCGAGTACGGACTGCAGGCGCTCGCGCCGGCGTGGATCACGAGCCGCCAGATCGAGGCGGCCCGTGTCGCGATCACGCGCTCGATCAAGCGTGGCGGCAAGATGTGGATTCGAATCTTCCCGGACAAGCCGGTCACCAAGAAGCCGGCCGAGACGCGAATGGGCAAGGGCAAGGGTCCTCCGGAGTTCTGGGTCGCCTCCATCCGCCCGGGCCGGATCATGTTCGAGCTGGAGGGGATCCCGAAGGACGCGGCGAAGCAGGCCATGCGCCTGGGCGCCTCGAAGCTGCCGATCCGCACGCGTTTCGTCGAACGCGTCACACTGGGAGGGGAGTGAGATGGCCGCCAAGAGCTTCCGTGCGCTGAGTGATCTGTCGCCCCCCGAACTCGAGCTGCGTCTCAAGGATTTGCGTGAGGAGCTGTTCACCCTGCGCTTCCGGAACTCGATGCGCCAGCTGGACAACGCGCTCAAGATCCGCGGCACGCGCCGGGACATCGCCCGGGTGCTGATGCTGCAGGGCAAGGGCGGCGCCATGAAGGGAGGCCAGGCATGATGGCCGAGCAGACGACGGAAACCACCGAGGTACGCGGACGCCGCAAGCTGCGCGTCGGCAAGGTGGTCTCCGACAAGATGACGAAGACCGTCGTCGTGATGATCGAGCGACTGGTGAAGCATCCGCAGTACAAGCGCTACGTGCGCCAGCGGAGCCGGTTCAAGGTTCACGACGAGAAGAACGAGTGCAAGGAAGGGGACGTCATCCGCTTCATGGAGACGCGGCCCATGTCCAAGGAGAAGCGCTGGCGGTTCGTGGAGTTCGTCGAGCGGGCCAAGTAAGCCCGTCGCGTGTCGGCCGCCCGTCGCGGCCCGTGGAGTGAACGATGATCCAGCTTCGCACGATGCTCACCGTGGCCGACAACTCCGGCGCTCGGCGTGCCCAGTGCATCAAGGTCCTCGGCGGAACCCGTCGGCGTTACGGCCGGGTGGGCGACATCGTGGTCGTGGCCGTGAAGGACGCGATCCCGGGAGCCGCGGTGAAGAAGGGCGACGTCGCCAAGGCGGTGGTCGTGCGGGCGGTCAAGGAGCGTCGTCGCAAGGACGGCTCGTACATCCGCTTCGACGACAATGCCGTGGTGTTGATCGACGACAAGAGGGAGCCGCGGGGAACCCGCATCTTCGGACCCGTCGCGCGAGAACTGCGCGAAAAGGAGTTCATGAAGATCATCTCCCTCGCTCCCGAAGTGATCTAGGAGGTCGCGCGTGGGTAAGAAGAAGAAACAGCCGGCGCCCGCGACCCGGGCCTTCAGCATCCGCAAGGGCGACACGGTCGTGGTCCTCTCGGGCGACGCCAAGGGCGAACCGGGCAATCCGCGGCTGGGCAGGGTCCTCGCCGTCGATCGCAACAAGTGGACGGTCACGGTCGAGAAGGTGAACATGATCAAGCGCCACAAGCGCGCGACCGGGGCGGGCAAGGAGAGCGGCATCATCGAGAAGGAAGCACCGCTTCATATCTCGAAGGTCGCCCTGTGGGATGCGAAGGCGAAGAAGGGCGTGCGCGTCGGCGTGCGTCGGAGCAAGGACGGAAAGAGCCGCGAGCGCGTTTCGCGCGCAACCGGGGACGTCGTCGGCGCCTGAGCGCCGGGAGATCGTGATGGCCGAGAAGGACAAGGACTCGAAGGGCGCGAAGGCTCCGAAGGCTCCGAAGGGCGAAGCAAAGGCCCCGAAGGCCGCCAAGGAGCCGAAGGCCGCGAAGGCAGCCGACGGGGATGCCACGACCGAAGCCGCGCCGCGCGCGGCCAGGTCGACGGCGCCCGTGACTCCGCCGCGCCTCAAGAAGTTGTACGAGGAGAAGATCGTCGCCGAGCTGATCAAGAAGTTCGGTTACACGAATCCGATGCAGGCCCCGCGCCTGGTCAAGATCGTGGTCAACATGGGCGTCGGCGAGGCCATCAGCAACGCGAAGCTGCTCGACGCGGCGGCGGCGGACCTCGGCATCATCACCGGCCAGAAGCCGGCGGTGCGGAAGGCCAAGAAATCGATCGCGAACTTCAAGCTGCGCCAGGGGCAGGCCATCGGTTGCATGGTCACGCTGCGTCACGCGCGCATGTGGGAGTTCTACGATCGCCTCGTCAACATCGCGATCCCGCGCATCCGTGACTTCCGCGGCGTGCCGGCGCGCTCGTTCGACGGGCGTGGGAACTACACGCTCGGGCTGACCGAACAGATCATCTTCCCCGAGATCAACTACGACAAGGTCGAGAAGGTCCGCGGCATGGACGTGACCTTCGTGACCTCGGCGAAGACGGACGAGGAGGGGCGCGAGCTGCTCCGACTGCTCCAGATGCCGTTCCGCCAGGCGTCGGGCGCGCGCGAAGGCGCCGCGGCCGAGGTCGGTGCAGCGGTCGGAGCGTAGCGGGGCGCCGTCCGGCGACCCGTCGGGACCTGGAGGACCATCGTGGCCAAGAAGTCGCTGATCGAGAAGTGGAAGCGGAAGCCGAAGTTCGCGGTCCGCGCGTACAACCGCTGCGGTCGCTGCGGCCGTCCGCGCGCGTTCCTGCGCCACTTCGGACTGTGCCGTATCTGCTTCCGCGAGCTCTCGCTGGCGGGGCAGATCCCGGGCGTCGTCAAGTCCAGCTGGTAGCGACCAGCCGGAAACGGACGACGGTGTGCGCGACCCGCGGCTCGGGCGCGTGCGTGACGAACATGAACGAGGAGGCAGCGTGTCGGTTTCTGATCCCATCGCCGATTTCCTGACCTGCGTGCGCAACGCAGTCCGTGCCCGCCACCGCAAGGTGGACGTGCCGGCTTCGCGCATGAAGACGGAATTGGCGAAGCTTCTCCTGCGGGAGAAGTACATCGGCAACTACAAGGTGATCGAGGACTCGAAGCAGGGGATCCTCCGCATCTACCTCAAGTACACGGCCCAGGATCAGTGCGTGATCTCGGGGCTGAAGCGCGTCAGTTCGCCCGGCCGTCGGGTCTACGTCCGCAAGACGGACATCCCGCGGGTGCTCGGCGGGCTCGGAACGACGGTCCTGTCCACTCCGCAGGGGATCATGTCCGACAAGGAGGCCCGTGCGGCCGGCCTTGGCGGCGAGCTCCTCGCGCAGATCTGGTAGGGGGCGACATGTCGCGCGTCGGCAAGAAAATGATCGAGATTCCGGCGGGTGTGACCGTCGAGCAGTCGGGAAGCAAGCTCACGGTCAAGGGCCCGAAGGGCGAGCTGGCCATGGACCTGTACCCGGGGATCGGCCTGACCCGCGAGGGCGAGCAGATCACGCTCGTCATCGCGGACGCCACGAACGAGCGCACGCACGGCGCGATCCACGGCACCATGCGGGCGAACCTGGCGAACCTGATCCAGGGCGTTCACGCGGGTTACCGCAAGGCGCTCGAGATCACCGGCACGGGTTACCGCGCCAACATGGACGGCAAGAAGCTGGTCCTGCAGCTGGGCTACTCGCATCCGGTCGAGTTCCCGTCGCCCGAAGGCATCACGCTGGCGACCGAGGGCCCGACCAAGGTCATCATCACCGGGGTCGACAAGGTGCTGGTCGGCCAGGTGGCCGCGAACATCCGCAAGAAGCGCCCGCCCGAGCCGTACAAGGGCAAGGGCATCAAGTACGAGGGCGAGCGCATCCGCCGCAAGGCCGGAAAGTCGGCCGGCTCGTAAGCCCGGCGCGGACGGAGGAAGGACGAATATGGCCCGCTACAAGACGAATGCAGAGAAGCGCCAGGTGCGCCGCTACCGGATCCGCAAGAAGATCGCGGGTCGGGCCGAGCGTCCGCGGATCTCGGTGTTTCGCAGCCTGAATCGGATCTACGCGCAGCTCATCGACGACGTGGCCGGGGTGACCCTGGCCTGCGCCGACGACAAGCTGCCCGAAGTCGCAGCGAAGCTCGGCGACGGCAAGGGCAAGGTCGGTCGCGCCAAGGCGGTCGGCATGGTGCTCGCCGAGCGCGCGAAGGCGATCGGCATCAAGCAAGCCTGCTTCGATCGCGGCGGCTACCTGTATCACGGGCGCGTCAAGGCGCTCGCCGAGGGCGCCCGCGAGGGCGGCCTCGAATTCTAGAGCGAGGAGCGAACCGTGCGTCCTGTTGAATCCGCACCGAAGTCCGAGTTCGTCGAGCGCGTGATCCACGTGAACCGCGTCGCCAAGGTGGTCAAGGGCGGCCGGCGGTTCTCGTTCAACGCGATCGTCGCCATGGGCGACCAGAACGGTCGCGTGGGCGTGGGCTTGGGCAAGGCGAATGAAGTGGCCGACGCCATCCGCAAGGCGGGCGAGACGGCGAAGAAGAACATGTTCCTGATTCCGCTGATCAAGGGAACGATCCCGCACGTCGTGCTGGGTCATTTCGGTGCGGGTCGCGTGCTGCTCAAGCCCGCTTCGAGCGGCACCGGCGTCATCGCCGGGGGCGCCGTGCGCGCCATCCTCGAGGCGGCGGGCGTGCACGACGTGCTCACCAAGTCACTGGGCTCGTCGAACTCGCACAACATCACGAAGGCCACCGTCGACGGACTGCGCCAGCTGCGCAAGGCATCGGACGTGGCGCAGGCCCGCGGCTTCACCGTCGCCGAGCTGCTGGGACGGAGGACGACCGATGCCGCTTAGCCTGAAGATCACGCTGGTGCGCAGCGTTGCCAAGACC
Organism: Candidatus Eiseniibacteriota bacterium; assembly: GCA_031431875.1. GTDB lineage: Bacteria > Eisenbacteria > RBG-16-71-46 > RBG-16-71-46 > DASYSL01 > JANPEF01. The sequence goes on from JANPEF010000067.1 coordinate 9,130, forward strand.
ACGGCCGATGTCCGGGGAACCGTGGCCGCGCTCGGCATCCGCAAGCTGAATCACTCCGTGGTCAAGGTGGACACGCCGCAGATCCGCGGCATGATCGCCAAGATCGTCCACCTGCTGAAGGTGGAAGAGGTGAAGGCATGACGCCGCGCAAGATCGAGGGTGAAGTCGCCAAGAAGCTCGGAGACCTGCATCACGCCGAAGGTGCGGTGCACCGGAACAAGCGCCGCGGAAAGGGCGCCGCGACGGGCCTGGGTGGCACGGCCGGACGTGGTCACAAGGGCCAGAAGGCCCGCTCGGGCGGCCGCATCCATCGCTGGTTCGAAGGCGGCCAGATGCCGCTGCAGCGCCGCTTGCCGAAGCGCGGGTTCACCAACCATCACCGCGTGTCGTTCCAGGTGGTCGCCATCGAGCGACTGGCCGGGCTCGCGGCGGGGACGGTGGTGACCAAGGAATTGCTGATCGAGATGAACCTGATCAAGAACGCGAAGCGTCCGATCAAGCTGCTCGCTGACGGCGACCTGAAGGTCGCTCTCACGGTGCGCCTGGACGCGGCGAGCGAGTCGGCGGTCGCCAAGGTGACCGAGGCCGGCGGCAAGTTCGAACTGCCCGGAGTGGGCGCCTAGCCTCGCGGCGGGCGCGGAGAGGACGGATGGCACTCGTCGATTCGATCCAGAACATGTTCCGCATCCCGGAGCTGAAGAAGCGTCTGCTCTTCACGCTCGGGATGTTCGCCATCTACCGGCTCGGGGAGCACGTCCCGGCGCCGGGGGTGAATGCGCAGGCGCTTGCGGCGGTCTTCGCCGGCCAGGCGGGGACCCTGTTCGGGCTGTACGACGTCTTCGTGGGCGGCTCGTTCTCGCGGGCGACGATCTTCGCCCTGGGCATCATGCCGTACATCAGCGCCTCGATCATCCTGCAGCTCCTCGGAGTCGTGGTCCCGTACTTCGAGAAGCTGCGCAAGGAAGGCGAGGAAGGGCAGAAGAAGATCACCCAGTTCACGCGCTACGGCACGGTGCTGATCGCCCTCATCCAGTCGTACGCCTACGCCCTGTTCCTGCAGGGCTCCGGGGCGGTGGGCGGCATGCCGATCGTCACCGAACCGGGCATGGGCTTCATCCTGACGATGATGGTCACCCAGACCGCGGGCTGCATCCTGGTCATGTGGCTGGGCGAACAGATCACCGAGCGCGGCATCGGCAACGGCATCTCGCTCATCATCTTCATCAACATCATCGGGTCGCTGCCGACGCAGGTGCAGCTCCTGTTCCAGGCGTTCCGGGCCGGCACGCTCGACCTGTTCAAGGTGGTCGTGACGGCCGCCATGATGGTCGGCGTGATCGCCTTCGTGGTCGCGCTGACGCAGGCGACGCGCAAGATTCCGGTGCAGTACGCGAAGAAGATGGTGGGCCGGCGCATGTACGGCGGCGCCTCGACGCACATCCCGCTCAAGGTCAACACGGCGGGCGTGATCCCGATCATCTTCGCCTCGTCGCTCATGATCCTGCCGCTGACCGTGGCGAGCTTCTTTCCGGCCGGCAGCTTCGGGCAGGACTTCATCGCCCAGTGGCTGGCGCCCGGACGCGTGGTCTACGAGGTGCTCTACTTCGCGATCATCGTGTTCTTCGCCTATTTCTACACGGCCGTCGTCCTCAATCCTCAGGACGTGGCCGAGAACATGCGCAAGTACGGCGGCTTCGTGCCGGGCATCCGCCCGGGCAAGAAGACGGCCGAGTACATCGACCGCGTGCTGACGCGGATCACGCTGCCGGGCGCGGTCGCCCTGGCGCTGGTCGCAGTGGTGCCGGACGTGCTGTTGCGGACGTTCAACCTGCCGTTCGCATTCGGCGGGACGAGCATCCTGATCGTGGTCGGCGTCGCTCTCGACACGCTGCAGCAGATCGAGTCGCACCTGCTGATGCGGCACTACGAGGGCTTCGTCAAGAAGGGCCGGATCCGGGGTCGCCGGGCCTAGGCCCGGGGCAACGGAGGAACACGCATTGCGTCTGGTGCTGCTCGGGGTTCCGGGAGCGGGGAAGGGCACGCAGGGCCGTCGGCTCGTCGCGCGCTTCGCCATCCCGCAGATCGCCACCGGCGAGATCCTGCGCGAGGCCGTGAAGAACGGCACGCCGCTGGGCAAGGCCGCGAAGGAGCGGATGGACGCCGGGCTGCTCGTGCCCGACGCGGTCGTGATCGGGATCGTCGAGGAACGGCTGGGCGCGGCCGATTGCGCGCGCGGGTTCATCCTCGACGGGTTTCCGCGGACGACCGCGCAGGCCGAGGCGCTCGACGCCATGCTCGCCCGCGCGGGCACGCCGCTCGATCGCGTGGTGAACCTGGTGGCGCCGACCGGGCAGGTGGTGGCGCGGTTGTCGACGCGACTCGAGTGCCCGGTGTGCCACCGGACGTACAACCCGGCGGGCGCGGTGCCGCGCGACGGGGTGCATTGCGACGAGCACCCGGAGGCGACGCTGATCCATCGCGTCGACGACGACGTGGAGAAGATCCGCAAGCGGATCGAAGTGTTCCACGCCGAGACGGCCCCGCTGGCGGATTACTACCGCCGCGACGGCCGGCTGCGCGAGGTCGAGGGGCTGGGTGACCTGGACGACGTGACGGCGCGGGTGATGGACGCGCTTGCGGGCGCGACGAAGGAAGGGGCGGGCGCGTGATCCACCTGCGCAGCCCCGAGGAAGTCGGGAAGATCCGGGAGGCCGCGCGCATGGTGGCCGACTGTCTGGATCATCTCGAGACGCTGGTCGCGGCGGGCGTTTCGACGCTCGATCTCGACCGCGCGGCCGAGGAGTTCGTGCGCGCCCGTGGCGCGCTGCCGGCGTTCAAGGGGTACCGCGGTTACACCGCGACCCTGTGCGTGTCGGTGAACGACGTGGTCGTCCATGGCATTCCCGACAAGGGGACGCTCCTGGCCGACGGCGACATCATCGGCTGCGACATGGGCGTGATCCTCGACGGTTGGTATGGCGACTCGGCGCGGACCTTCCCGGTGGGAAAGATCGACGCCGAGGCGCAGCGCCTCCTCGACGTGACGCGCGAGTCCCTGCTGGCCGGGATCGCGCAGGCCGTCGAGGGCAACCGGATCGGCGACATCGGCAACGCCGTGCAGAGTCACGTCGAGGCCGCCGGGTTCACGGTCGTTCGCGACCTGGTGGGACACGGCATCGGTCGCCAGCTGCACGAGGACCCGCAGGTGCCCAACTACGGGCGGGCGGGAAAGGGTCTCAAGTTGTCCGTCGGCCAGGTACTCGCCATCGAGCCCATGGTCAACGCAGGTCGCCCCGAGGTCTTCACGAAGGGCGATGGATGGACGGTGGTGACACGCGACGGGCGCCGCAGCGCGCACTTCGAGCACACCATCGCGGTGGGGCGGGAGACTCCCGAGATCCTCTCGACGAGTCCGCGCTCCGTGTAGTCCGGGAGATTCATCGCGCGTGGCGAAAGAAGAAGGTGTCCAGGTCGAGGGAACGGTGGTCGAACCCCTGCCCAACGCGATGTTCCGCGTGAAGCTGGAGAACGGTCATCAGGTGCTCGCCCATATCTCCGGAAAGATGCGCATGCACTTCATCCGCATCCTCCCCGGGGACAAGGTGACCATCGAGCTGTCTCCGTACGACCTGACCCGCGGCCGCATCATCTACCGCTACAAGTAGCGGATCGTCGCGAGCGGTACCCCGGGGCGGGGCTGCGCCCGAGTGTGCGAAGAGTGCGAGGAGTGGAAACGCCATGAAGGTTCGTTCGTCGGTGAAGAAGATCTGTGAGAACTGCAAGGTGGTCCGACGCAAGGGCGTCATCCGGGTCATCTGCAGCCGCAACCCGCGCCACAAGCAGCGGCAGAAGTAAAGGAGAGGGAAGTTGGCTCGTATCGCCGGTGTCGACCTGCCCGCCGAGAAGCGGGTGGTAGTGGCGTTGACCTACATCTTCGGAATCGGACCGACTTCGGCGCGGAAGATCCTCGCCATGACGGGCGTGAACGCGGACGTGCGGGTCAAGAACCTGTCCGAGGAGGACAGCGCCAAGCTCCGTAACGTCATCGAGCGCGAGTTCAAGGTTGAAGGCGCGCTCCGGACCGAAGTCGCGATGAACATCAAGCGACTCATGGACATCGGCGCGTACCGGGGCCTGCGGCATCGCCGCGGATTGCCCGTCCGGGGACAGCGCACCAAGACGAACGCGCGGACCCGCAAGGGCCCGAAGAAGACGACTGCCGCCGCCAAGAAGGTCGCTCGCGGCGGGAAGAAGTAATGACAGGAGGCATCCGTGGCTGAAGTCAAGAAGGCTCGAAAGAAGGACCGGCGGGTGCCGAGCACGGGCGTGGCCCATGTGCGCGCCTCCTTCAACAACACCATCGTGACCATCACCGACACCGACGGGAACGTCATCTCGTGGGCTTCGTCCGGCAAGGCCGGGTTCAAGGGATCCCGCAAGAGCACCCCGTTCGCGGCGCAGGTCGCTGCCGAGGCGGCGGCGCGCGAGGCGAAGGATCTCGGGCTCAAGCGCGTCGAGGTGTGGGTGAAGGGTCCGGGTGCCGGCCGGGAAGCGGCGATTCGCTCGCTCCAGGCCGCGGGCCTCGAGATCGCGGCCATCAAGGACGTGACTCCCATTCCGCACAACGGTTGCCGGCCGCCGAAGCGCCGGCGCGTCTAGGAGGATTTCATGGCTGTTTATCACGACGCGCGGTGCCGGTTGTGCCGTCGGGAAGGCGTGAAGCTCATGCTCAAGGGCGAGCGTTGCCTGACCGACAAGTGCGCCGTCGAGCGCCGCGGATACGCTCCGGGCGAGCACGGCAAGGGCCGTCGCACGAAGGAGACGAACTACGGACTGCAGTTGCGCGAGAAGCAGAAGGCGCGTCGCATCTACGGCGTGCTCGAGCGGCAGTTCCGCAACTACTTCCACAAGGCCGAGAAGAGCAAGGGCGTGACGGGCGAGACCCTCCTGCAGATGCTCGAGATGCGCGTCGACAACATCCTGTACCGCCTGGGGCTCGCCCCGTCGCGGTCGGCGTCGCGCCAGATCGTGCGCCACGGTCACGTCACCGTGAACGGCAAGAAGGTTTCGATCCCGTCGTACGTGACCCGCCCCGGCGACGTGGTCGCGATCCGCGCGAAGTCGCGCGACCTGACCGTCATCGCCGGAACTCTGGAGAAGCGCAAGGGACAGAGCGTCCCCGAATGGCTGGAGCTCGACAGCCAGGCCCGTCAGGGTCGCGTGCTCATGGCGCCGTCGCGCCAGTCGATCCCGGTGCCCGTCACCGAACAGCTCATCGTCGAGCTCTACTCGAAGTAGTCGTCCGAGGGCGGACGCTTCTCAAGGAGGCGGAATCGTCATGAAGTGGAAGAGCCTGCAGATGCCGAAGAAGGCCGTCATCGACGAAGCGGTTTCGAACGACCGCTATGGTCGCTTCACGATCGAGCCCCTGGAACGCGGCTTCGGCCTCACCCTGGGGAACGCCCTGCGTCGCGTACTACTGTCGTCGCTCCAGGGCGCCGCGGTGACCGCGGTGCGGATCGAGGGAGCGTTGCACGAATTCTCGAGCCTGTCCGGCGTCATCGAGGACACGACCGAGGTCATCCTCAACCTGAAGCAGATGCGCTTCCGGCTGATGGGCGACGGACCCAAGAAGGGCGAGTTCACGCTCACGGGCAAGGGTGCGGTGAAGGCGGGGGACCTCAAGATCGACGCCGACGTCGAGATCCTGAACCCCGACCTGGTGATCGCCAACGTGAACAAGGACGGCGACCTGCGCATGGAAGTCGAGATCGACGGCGGTCGCGGCTACGTGGCGGCCGACCAGCACACGACGCAGGACCGCCCGATCGGCACCATCCCGATCGACGCGCTGTTCTCACCGGTACTCAAGGTCAACTACAACGTCGAGAACACCCGCATCGGTCAGCGCATCGACTACGACAAGCTGACGCTCGAGGTGTGGACCGATGGCTCGATCCATCCCAATGACGCGCTGTCGGTGTCGGCAAAGATCCTCGCGACCCACTTCGCCCTCTTCGTCGACTTCCAGGAGGAGATCGAGGAGGAGCAGGAGGATGTCGTCGACGAGGTGAAGATGAAGATGCGCGAGAAGCTCGATCGCTCCGTCGAGGAGCTCGAACTGTCCGTGCGCTCATCGAACTGCCTGCGTCAGGCCGACATCAAGTCGATCGGCGATCTCGTGCAGAAGTCCGAGCCCGAGATGCTCAAGTACCGCAACTTCGGTCGCAAGTCCCTGAAGGAGATCCAGGACGTCCTCACGGACATGGGCCTGGGCCTCGGCATGGACGTCGGCACCTACTACTCGGGGCGCAGCGCTCGGCCCGCCGCAGAGGCGCCGGCCGAGCCTCAGACCACGTCGTACTCGCCGGATTCCGGCGAGGACACGTTCTAAGGAACAGCCATGCGTCATCGCGTATCCTTCCGAAAACTGTCGCGCACCCACGAGCATCGTCGCGCCCTCCTGCGCAACCTGGTCACTTCGCTCTTTCTGCACGAGCGGATCGAGACCACGGTCGCGAAGGCGAAGGAAGCGCGGCGCGTGGCCGAGCGCATGATCACGTTCGCCAAGCGCGGTGACCTGTCCGCGCGTCGTCACGTCGATTCGTACCTGTTCGACGAGGATGCGACGAAGAAGCTCTTCGACACCATCGCTCCCTGGTACAAGGAGCGCGCTGGCGGTTACACGCGCATCATCCGCAAGGGCCGTCGCCTCGGCGACGCCGGCGAGATCGCCGTGTTCGAGCTGGTGAAGTCCGAGGCGCAGAAGGCCGACGACCGCAAGCGGCGCATCGACGCCGCCGAGGCGAAGGACGTGGCGAAGGCGGAAGGCGGCAAGAAAGCGAAGGCCGCTGCCGACGCCGAGGAAGCCGCCGAGGGCGCCGAGGGTGACGACAAGCCGAAGGCGAAGGGCAAGGGCAAGGCCGCTCCGAAGAAGGCTGCCGCGGGCGCTGGTCCGGCGAAGCCGGGCCGTGGCGGCAACAAGGCGGGTCCGGGCGGCGCCGGCAAGGGCGGCCAGAAGCTGACGCGGACGAAGAAGGGCGGGGAATAACCCTTCCGTGTGGGCCTGCGAGGGCCCGTCGACCGGCAGGCTCGGTCTCGCGGCTGTAACTTGAACTGGCGCAGGCGATAATGCCTGCGTTGAAATTGGTCGCCCCGGGGGCTCACGCTCCCGGGGCGTTGCCAATTGGGGGAGGTGAGTGTGGGAAAGAGAGAGGACGAGGGGATGTTGCTCGAGGCGCTGGCTGCCGTGGAGGCGGCGCTCGCGCGGGGTGCGGAGGATCCGGCGAGCGTTGTGGCGCTTCCGCGCGTGCTGCCGTCGTCCGTCGCGCGTCAGCTCGAGGATGCGTTGCGTGCGCGGGGATTCGTCGGCGCGCGCTACAGCGACGAGCCGCGTTCGTGGGACCTGTGGGATCGACTGGAGACGGTGCTGGGGCTCGATCGCGATGAGCCGCGGGTGGAGTGGGAGCGCAATCGGGATGAGAACTCGGGAGGAAAGCACTGATGCTCGTGCAACTGCTGACCCTGGAAGCGTTCGACGTCGTCCTGGACCGGAGTGGACTCGTCGTGATCGTGGACAAGTCGACTGGCATCAGGTTGCACGCCCTCCCTTGCAGCTGGGTGACCCGGGACTTCTTCAAAGTGAAGGTGGTCGACAACCACGGGAAGAACGGCTCGTACTTCGGCGTGGAGTCGCGCGCCGATGCCGGCGGGCGGTTCGGCGATGCGGTGAAGGATTGCACGCGGTGCGGATCGCGGATCGATAGCGCTCGAGTCCCGGCAGGCCGACGTTCATCCACCGACGGTCCGGAGTCGACGACGCTGGTGCTGGACGGAGACGAGGGGATCGGCACCGGGGCTGGCATCAGGGGCCCGGTGCGATTCGGGAGCAGCAGCGCGCTTCCGTTCGAACCCAGGGGTGAGATGCACGATCTCCGCACCAGGATCCGCCGAGGGGTTGCCCCGCTTGCGGCCGGAGCAGGCGAGGTCCTATGGGGGACGATTCACGCCGAGCAGTCCGCGCTCCCGGCCGGCGCGGACGTCGAGAACATCCTCTTCTACAACGTTGGCCCTGGCTCTTTCGCGAAGGTGTCCCACGCCGGGCTCGCCTGGGAGTCGGCGCCCGCGTTCATCGCCACTGCCGGCGAGGCGACGTGGCCCGTCGTGGTCGAGTACGCGGTCCATCCCGACTCCCGCGAGTTCGCTCACTGGTCGGTGGGGGACGTCGCGGTCGCGTTCGAGGACGTCGCGCTCCCGCGGCTCGCCACGGGCACGAAGCCGGGAGCCGTCTGGCGGGCCGTACACGACGCGCAATGCGTCGAGCGGCGAATCGGGAACGAGCTGCATGGCGACTTTGCGCTCGACCTCGAGTTGCGCGTGCCCGCAGCCTGGGGCCCGGCCGTGATCTCGATCGTCAAGCCGCTCGTCGACGGGCTGATCTCGGCCCTCCACACGCACGACGGGAGCGACGAGGCGCTCGTCGTGGAACGGCTGGCAGGGCAACTCGAGGAGCGCGGAGCGGTCGTCCGGGCGCGCCTTGCCGACCGCGGGCGGGCTGTCCTGGGCGTCCGCAGGTTGCTCTGGCCGTGGCGGGACGGGGTGCAATGGAACCCTGCGGACGATCGGTGTCGCGCGGCCAGAATCCGGGTCGCCCGCGGGACGGGGGATGGGTTCCGGCTCTCCGGAGCCCTCGTGGTGATCGCGCCGCGGGGGACGGTGCCGGCGCGCTGAAGTATCCATCGAAGGCCGGTCGCGCGAGCGCCTGATCGGCGAGTTGGACGCGATCACGAAGGGTCGTGACGGGAACATGGGGCAGTACATCGGCGATCTGCGGCGCGCGAGAGACCCTGCGCTCGCCTGGCGCGACGATCGATCGAGCATCGAGAACGAGGCCGACGATTTCATGTTCTCGCATTCGATTCTGCTTGACGGAATTCGGCCTGTGTACGCGCTTGCGACGGGAGTGCGCCGTAGGAGCGCCTCTCTTCGCGTCGAGGATCGCTGCAGGGCCCGCCCGCGACGTGGGTCCCGCGTCGCGCTCGTCCCTGCGCCCTTTGCGCACGGCACGGGAGTGTGCGGCCGCGTCTCCGCCTCGCGATAGAATGACCGCGTCGAGTGCAGCTCCGCTGCAACGCCGGAACCTCGCCCCCGAAGCGAGACCGACCATGTCCACCTATCGCCTGACGCATCTCGATGATGCGACGCTGCTCCGCGAACTCGCTTCCATCGTCCGCCAGGACCGCGCCACCACGGCCGTGCTGCTGGCCCACATCGCCGAGGTCGACGCCCGCCGTCTCTACCTGCCGGCCGCGTACTCGTCCATGTTCGCTTACGCCGTCGGCGAGCTCCGGCTGTCCGAGGACGCGGCCTACAAGCGCATCCAGGCCGCCCGTGCTGGGCGCGAGTTCCCTCGCCTGTTCGAGGACCTCGCGGCCGGTCGGCTGCACCTTGCCGCGGTCTGCCTGCTTGCGCCGCACCTCACTTCGGGGAACGTGGACGAGTTGGTCGCCGCGGCGATTCATCGCCGCAAGGCCGAGGTGGAGGCCTGGCTCGCTGAGCGCTTTCCGCCGGCCGCGGGACCCGCCATGTCCCCGCCGGCTCGCGTGATTCCCGTGGGCCCTCCCGCGGGGACGCAGGTATTTGCCCCGGGGCAGGTCACTGCGCCCATGTTCGCGCCGGACGTGGCACACCAACTTGCCCCGGGGCAAGTCGCTGCGACACTCGAAGCGCGTTACCTCGTCCAGCTCCCGATCGGGGATGCGACCCACGCCAAGTTGCGCCGGGCGCAGGAACTGCTCGCCCATGCCGTCCCGAGCGGGGATCTATCCGAGGTCGTCGACCGCGCGCTCGACGCGCTCATCGCAATGCTCGAGAAGCGCAAGTTCGCGGCGACGCAGAAGCCCCGCCCGCGTGCCGTGGCTCGCGCGCGCACCCTCCCGGCCGCGGTGCGCCGCGACGTCTGGGCGCGCGATGGCGGTCAGTGCACGTTCACGAGCGCGGTGGGAAGGCGCTGCGGCTCGCGCCGGCTGCTCGAGTTCGATCACGTCGTGCCGTTCGCGCGTGGCGGCGAGGCCACGGTCGAAGGCATCCGCCTGCGCTGTCGTGCGCACAACCAGTTCGAGGCCGAGCGTGCGTTCGGGGCTGAGTTCATGCGCGGGAAGCGCGAGACGGCGCGGCAGGGACGAGGGCCGGGGGATCCCGACGTCGAGTCCGCGCTGCGCGGCCTTGGGTGCCGCGCAGAGGAAGCGCGCCGCGGAGCGGAGCACGCGGCGGTTGCTGCGGGCCCGGCGGCGATCGAGGACCGCCTGCGCTCCGCGCTCCAGTTTCTGGCCGCGCGGAAGGGGCTCGCGCGCTCGGTCGTTCCGCATGCCGTCGTGGGACGCTCGCCGGCCGCCGCTTCGGGGGCGGCCCCATGACGCGTCGCGTGTGCGACACGACCGACCTGCGTCCTTGCCCCCGGCCCGGCTTTGGTGTTTCCTCACCCCGATGATCGTCTGCGTCTGCACGGCCATGAGCGCGTGCACGGTTCGCCAGCGCATCGAATCCGGCGCGCGCACGCTCGGGGAGCTGGCGCGCGAGACCGTCGTGATGACGGACTGCGGCACGTGCAGGGCCACCATCCTCGAGATGCTGCACGACGAGGAGCGGCACGCCAACTACCAGGAGTCGCAGCTCACGTTGATCGCGCAGATGGGCGTCGAGAACTACCTGGCGCTGCAGGTGGGCGAGGCGGAAGAGGCGAAGTAGCGAAACCTAGTTCGCGGCACGGCCCGTCAGGAGGCGCGTGAGCTTCGCACCTGGGGCGACGATGAGCGATTCGGCGGGCGCGTTCCACCACGTCTTGATGCCGGGCTTGGGCGTGGCGCGCACGCCGTAGCGCCCGGGCGGGACCGACGTCAACGTGTGCAGCGAATCGTCTGCGCCGAAATCGAAGCCGGCGAAGTAGCGCCAGCCGTCGGGGTGGATCGTCGACAGCTCGAAGCGCCCGCCCTCGGCGGCGCCGCCCTTGTCGAGGCGCACTCCCAGACGCACGGTGGCGAGTTGCGTCGTGTCGATGGCGGGCAGGACCCACGTCGCTTCGACCGTGTCGGCGGTCGCCAGCCTGAAATCCTTCCACAGCTGCACGTCGCCGCCGCCGAGCGGACGATAGACCTTGACCCACAGGTACGTGTCGACGGGGACGCGGCCCACCTCGAAGCGGCCGTCGGGGCCTGGGTTGCGCGTGTCGAGCATGGGGCACCCCGAGGGCAGCGCGTCGGTCGTCTGGGTCTCGACGGTGACGCGGCTCGTGGGCGCGCGGTCGCCCTCGAGCACCCTGCCGCGGATGCGTCCGCCGGGGCGCAGCGTGAGCGTCGAGTGCGTGACCATCCCCGCGATCACCTCGGCCTTGGTCGAGATCGTTCCGGCGATGCGGTCGACTGGAAGTCTTCCACAGTGGGCAAGCACGTGATAGCGGCCGGGCGGGAGTGCGCGGAAGTGCGCGATGCCCTTCGTGTCGGTCGTGTCGATCGCGGCGGTGGAGTCGTCCATCCAGACGTCGAGACCGGGCTCGCCGGTGTTGCGCGCCTGGATCGGGACGCCGGGCACCGGAGCGCCGAGCAGGATCACGCGGGCTTCGATCGTGCCGGTCTTCGCCGGGGGCGGAGAGGCCGCGCCGGACGCGCGCGGACCCAGCGCGGCAAAGAGGGCCGCGACGGCGAGCGGGACGAGGAATCGAGCGGAACGGGGAACCGGGACCAAGCGCATGGGTGCATCAAGCCTACGCGGTTCGCTCTTCCGGAGCAACGGTCGCAACGGCGAAGACTCGGTCCGGCGTTCGGTCGGAGCAAACTCCCCCACCGGGGGTGGCTCCAGGGCGGGGCGGGCTTGCGCGCGGACCACGCGCGAGACATGTTAGCGAGGTGAAGACTTCGCACAAGACCGTCGCGGGTGGAGGATCGCCGGCCGACGCCTCCGGACCGCGCCTCCGCATTGCCGTGATCGGCGGCGGCGTGGCGGGCCTGACCGCCGCCTGGCTCCTCGCGCCGCGACACGATGTCGTCCTGTACGAGAAGGACACCCGGCCCGGCGGCCACACGCGCACCGTGATCGTGCCCGCCGGGCCGGATGCCGGGACGCCGATCGACACGGGATTCATCGTCTTCAATCCGCAGAACTACCCGATGTTCGGTCGGCTGCTCGAACGCCTCGAAGTGTCGAGCCAGGCGAGTGACATGTCCTTCAGCTACCACCGGGTGCGTGACGGGTTTCACTGGGCGGGAAACGGCCTCGACGGGTTGTTCGCCCGCAGGCGCTCGTTGGTGTCACTCGCTCATCTTCGCATGATCGGCGACCTGTTGCGTTTCAACCAGCGGGCGCGGAGCGATCTGCGGGCCGGACGACTCGCTGGCGTCTCGATCGACGACTACGTTCGCGAGCTCAGGCTGTCCGCTGGATTTCGCGATTGCTACCTCGCGCCGATGGCCGCAGCGATCTGGTCGACGCGTCCGGCCGAAGTCCTGGCGTTCCCGGCGGCGGCATTCCTGCGCTTCTTCGAGAACCATGGCCTGCTGCAACTGGTGGGGGCGCCCGCGTGGCGCACGATCACGGGCGGCTCGGCCGTCTACGTCGAGGCGCTGCTTGCCCGCTTCGGCGCGGATGGGGGAGTCCTGCGACTGGGCGAAGCGGTCCATTCCGTGCGCCGCGACGCCCAGGGCGTCCTCGTCACCGCCGGTGAATCCGAGCGCTTCGATCGTGTCGTGATCGCCGCCCATGCCGACGAGGCACTGGGGATGCTCGAGAGTCCCACATCGGACGAGCGGCGGCTGCTCGGTGCGTGGCGGTACACGACGAACCATTCCGTGCTTCACGCGGACACCACGGTTCTGCCGCCGCATCGTCGTGCGTGGGCCTCGTGGAACTACGAGGAGGAGGAGACCCGGTCGGGGCCTGCCCCTGCCCCCGTCTGCGTGACCTATTGGATGAACCGCCTGCAGCGTCTGCGGACCCGGAACGACTGGTGTGTGACCCTCAATCGGCGCACACCCGTCGATGAGCGCACCGTGGTGGACCGGGCCAGATGGATGCATCCTTGCTTCGACGCGCGCTCCCTGGCGACACAAGCGGAGTTGCCCCAGCTGAACGGCGTGCTGAACACGTATTACTGCGGGAGCTACTTCCGCTATGGCTTCCACGAGGATGCCGTGGTGTCGGCCGCAGCCGTCGGGGCCGCTTTCGGGGGTGCGCTGTGAAGTCCCGGATCTATGTCGGCAAGGTCGACCACGCGCGTCGCGGGCCCATCGAGCACCGCTTCGAGTATCCCGTGTACGTCTTCGCCCTGGACCTGGACGAACTTCCGGCCCTCGACGCGCGGCACCCCTGGTTCGGCGTGAACCGCGCCCGCCCGGTCTCCCTGTGGGATCGCGATTACCTCGACGGGGCCGCGATTCCGCTGGCGGCGCGGCTTCGCTCGATCCTGGCCGAACGGGGCGTGATGGACTTTGCGAGCCTGATGTCGGTGACCATGCCGCGCCTGCTGGGCCTTGCCTTCAATCCCGTCAGTTTTCACCACGCGTTGCGGGCCGACGGTTCCCTCAGGGCGGTCATCGCCGAGGTGAACAACACGATGGGCGAGCGTTGCATCTACGTGCTCGACGACCTCGTGTCCGATTCGCACGGGTGGTCGACGCCAATGCCCGTGAAGAAGACCCTGTACGTCTCGCCGTTCTACGACGTCACCGGCGCGTACTCGTTCCGCTTCGGCACGCTCGGCGATCGGCTCGATGTGCGGGTGACGCTCGAGCGGGACGGGAGGCCGGCGTTGATCGCGCGGATCTCGGGGCAGGCACGCCCCCTGAACGGCGTCTCGTACCTCCGCACGTTGATGCGGATGCCGCTCGAGGGTGTTCTGACGGTGCCGCGGATCGCCGTCCAGGGGGCACGCCTGGCCTGGCAACGCCGGTTGCCGGTCGTGCCGAAGCCCGAAGCCGGCGGCCCCGGAACCTGGGTCACGTCGCGGCCCGGACTTCTCGATCGCCTCGCCCAGGGCTTCGTGCTCGGAGCGCTCGAGGCCCTGCCCGCGGGCTCGCTCACGATCGCCTTCCCTGCCGGCGACGAGCGGAGCTTCGCTCCGTCGACGGACGTGCGCTGCGGGCAGGGCGCCTCTGCACGGATCAACGTCCTCCGCCCCCGCCTGTTTCGCCGCCTCGCGGCCGACGGGGACGTCGGGCTCGGCGAGGCGTACGTCGACGGGGACTGGTCGACGCCGGACCTCGTGCGCGTTCTCACGACGCTGTTGCGCGGACGCGACGCATTCGAGCGACCGCGCGGGGTGCGCGGCGTCGTTGCGGCGCTCGCGGGCATGGCGGCCTCCCGACGTCGGGCCCCGCGGGACCAGGCGACCAATACGCCCGTCGGGAGCCGCGAAAACATCCGGCGGCACTACGACCTGGGGAACGAGTTCTTCCGGCTGTTTCTCGATCCGACGATGACGTACTCCAGCGCGCGCTTTCCCACGACCGAAACCGGGCTCGAGCGGGCGCAGGAGCACAAGATGGAACTGACGCTCGCGCAGACCGGCCTATCGCAGCGGCCGGGGTCGCACCTGCTCGAGCTTGGTTCCGGTTGGGGCGGGCTCGCGATCGCGGCCGCCCGGTCGTTCGATTGCCGGGTGACGAGCCTCACCCTCTCGCGTGAGCAGCTTGCCTTCGCCCGTGCGCGAGCTGCCGAGGCGGGCCTGGCCGATCGCGTCTCGTTCGAGTATGCCGACTATCGCGAGGCGCGGGGCACGTACGACGCGATCGTCTCCGTGGAGATGCTCGAGGCTGTCGGGCACCGGTTCTACGAGGCATTTTTCGCCACGCTCGAACGCCGGCTCAAGCCGGGGGGCCGTGCCGTCGTGCAGACGATCCTGCTGGCGGATGCGCGCTACGCCACGTACCTGGAGCGCGCCGACTGGATCCAGAAGCATGTCTTCCCCGGCGGGATGGTGCCGGCACTATCGGCGCTGACCCGGGCGATGGAACGCTCGTCCTCGCTTGCCCTCGAGCGAATCGACACCTTTGGCGAAGACTATGCGCGAACGCTGGCCCTGTGGCGCGAGCGGTTCATGGAGCGGCGGGACGAAGCCCGGGCCCTCGGATATGACGAGAAGTTCCTGCGTCTCTGGGAGTACTACCTCGCCTACTGCGAGACGGGATTTCGGGAGCGGGAGCTGACGGTCGGGCAGCTGGTGTTCACGAAACCGGGCGGGGCCTGAGCGCCGCGTGGATGACGTGCCACGTGCGTCCTTCGTCGTAGGCGAACAGTTCGGCGCAGGCGAGCAGGAAGATTCTCCAGCGCTGAAGAGCGCGGGGGTCGTCCGGGAGCGCCGACGATGCGCTGTCCCGCGCGCCATCGAGTCGCCTGAGCCAGGCCTCGAGAGTGCGCGCGTATTCCCGGCCGTCCACGATCCAGCGGGACTCCTCGACCATGTGCTCGGCGAACCCGGCCAGCAGGTCGTCGGACGGCATCATCCCTCCGGTGAAGAAGTGCCGCGCCATCCATGACTCACCGTCGTCCGTCTCGTAGGTGTAGGCGTAGTCACGACAGGCGAAGACGTGGGCGAACAGGAGTCCGTCCTCGTGGAGCCAGCTGCGTACGCGGCGGAGCAGCTCCCGCCAATTCCGCAGGTGCTCGAACATTTCCACGGAGACCACACGATCGAAACGCGTGTCGATCGTGAAGTCGCGCATGTCGGCGTGGAGAACGCGCGGCGGCCGGAGTCCGCGCGCCTGGGCCCGCTCGCGTACGAACGCAGCTTGCGCGGACGAGTTCGTCACCGCGGTGACTTGCGCCTGGGGATAGCGTTCGGCGAGCCACAGCGTGAGCGATCCCCAACCACAGCCCAGCTCGAGTATCGATTGTCCGTCGACGATGCCTGCCCGGGCGCAGGTGAGTTCGAGCATGGCGTCCTCTGCCGCGGCGAGGTCCGCAGCGCCCGACGACCACAGGCCGGAGCTGTACTTCATCCGCGGGCCGAGCCAGGCCGCGTAGAACGCGGGGGGCAGCTCGTAGTGCTGGCGATTCGCCGCGTCGGTGTGAACGGCAAGGGGCGCTGCCGCGAGCGAGGCGCGGAAGGCCAGCCGGCTGGCGGGGGTCGTTGCGCCGCTGCGCCGAGCCCGCGCGAGCTGGGCCGCGAGGAAGCGGCGGATGCCGACCCGGATCGCAGCGTCGGGAACGAGCCCGCGCTCCGCCAACTCGATGGCGATCGACTCGAGTCGCGCGCTCACCGGGGATCGGGTGCGGGGACGCGGCGTGGCGGCCGGGGGATGAACATCGACACCTCGCGCTGGTAGCGGCGGTAGTCGTCGCCGCGGGTGACCAGCGCGCGTGCCTCGGTGGCGGGAATCCCGCTGACCTTGAAGAGGAAGAAGAGCATCAGCGCCGGCGCGAACAGCGTCAGTCCGGCCCACGGCGCGCCGATGGCCAGCAGCGGGTACGTCCACCAGTGCAGCCACTCGAAGAAGTAGTTGGGGTGCCGCGACCACGCCCACAGGCCCGTGCGGCAGGTGCGTCCGCGGTTGGCGGGTTTCGCCCGCCAGGCGGCGAGCTGGCGATCGGCGATCGACTCCCCGACGACGGCGACGAGCCACATGGCGAGGGCGAGCCCGTCCCACCCCGTGAATGGCCCGGTCGTCTTGGTGAGGATGATCAGGAACGGAATCGACAGGACTGCGTCGATCAGCCCCTGGGCCTGGAAGAAGAGGAAGAACAGTGGCTGTGCCCGCCGGCCCCAGGCCCGGCGCAGTTCCTGGTAGCGGCCGTCCTCCTCCGTCGCCTGCAGCACCCGATCGCGCAGCAGGTAGAACGCGAGGCGGAAGGCCCAGATGCCCACGACCGCGGCGAGCAGGATCCGGCGAGGGAGCCAGCCATCGTCCGCCCAGGCGTAGAGCAACGCGAGAAGGCCAAGGCCGGCTGCCCAGCCGACGTCGACGACGCCGGCGTCGCGCCGGGCTCGCTGGATCAACCACAGCGATGCCTGCATCAGCGCCATCAGGGCCCAACCGATGAGAAACAGCGCGAGCGGAGAGAGCCCGGTCATCCCTCGAACCGGCGGAAGACGAGCACGGCGTTGTGCCCGCCGAACCCGAACGAGTTCGACATCACCGCCCCGACGCGCGCCTCACGGGCGACCAGCGGAACGTAGTCGAGGTCGCAGGCGGGATCGGCGTCGTGCAGGTTGATCGTGGGGTGGATCGCCCCGCGCGCGATCGTCAGCACCGCCGCGGCGGCTTCGAGCGCGGGGGCCGCGCCGAGCGCATGCCCGGTCATCGACTTGGTCGAGTGCACGGCGAGCCGGCGCGCATGGTCGCCGAAGACGGTCTTGATCGCGCCGGTCTCGACGACATCGTTGAGCGGCGTCGAGGTCCCGTGCGCGTTGACCAGGTCGATCGCATCGGGTACGAGGTGCGCGTCGGCCAGCGCGGCGCGCATGGCGCGCACGGCGCCCTTCGCTTCGGGCTCGGGGGCGGTCAGGTGGTACGCGTCGGCCGAGGCGCCGTAACCGGCCAGCTCGACCAGGATCGTCGCACCCCGACGGCGCGCGTGCTCCAGTTCCTCGAGGACGAGGATGCCCGCGCCCTCGGCGATGACGAACCCGTCGCGGTCGCGGCTGAACGGGCGCGAGGCGCCGGCGGGATCGTCGTTGCGCGTCGACAGCGCGCGCAGCTGGCAATAACCGTCGATGGCGAACGGCGAGATGGTCGACTCGGCGGCTCCGGCAAGGGCGACGTCGGCGCGGCCGGAGCGCACCAGGTCGAGCGCGGTGCCGATCGAGTTGGCGCCGCTGGCACAGGCGCTGGTGACGCAGAAGTTGGGGCCGTGGCTGCCGAGCTCCATCGCGATGATTCCGGCGGCGGCGTTGGGGATGACCAGCGGCACGGTGAGCGGATGGAACCTGCCGGGGCCCTTCTCGAGGAAGGGAATGTGCTCGCGCTCGAAGAAGTCGAAGGCGCCGATCCCCGAGCCGACGATGATCGCGATGCGATCGCGCACGTCAGCCGCGTCGTCGCCCGCGAGCCCGGCCGCATCGACGGCCTCGAGCGCGGCCACGAGTGCGAGTTGGGAGAAACGGGCGGTGCGCTTGGCGGTCTTCGCGCCGAGGCGGGCTTCGGCGTCGAAATCGGCGACTTCACCGGCGATGCGACTGCGCAGGGGGGACGCGTCGAACGCGGCGATCGGGCGCACGCCGGAGCGGCCCGCGAGGAGGGCGCTCCAGTAGGCCTCGACCCCCGTGCCGTTCGGCGCGCAGACGCCGAGTCCGGTCACGACGATGCGACGCTGGGTCATCCGGCCGTGAAGGAGCGACCGTCCAGCAGCTCGAAACGGAAGCTCCGCGGCCGCGTGCGCGACTCGAGCTTTTCGGCGATGCGCGCGAGGCGCTCGGGGTACGTGAGGATCATTTCCAGCGCCTTGTCGCCCAGCGGTCCGAGGCCGGTGAGCTTCCTCAGCTCCCAGTACTCGATCAGTTCCTCGACGATGCGCAGGAAGTGTCGCGGACCGTACAGGTCGGAGCGGCGGATCACGTCGGTCATCTCGGCGAAGGCCGGGATGTTCGAGCCCGGCATGACGAAGAGACGAAGCGCGCGGGCCAGCGAGGCGAGCGCCCGGTCGGTGTCGCGCTTGAGCACCTCGGCGAACACTTGACGATAGAAGTGGAAGTGCCGCGCCTCCTCGGTGCCGACGCGTTCGAGGCTGCGGGCGATCACCGGGTCATACTCGCCGGCGCGCTTGCCGTTGTTCTGGTGGCAGACCTGCGTCGCCCGCTCCTGCATGGAGGTGTAGGCGAAGAGCTGGTACGGGTCGTTCTGCCAGTCGGGGTTGTAGCCGAGCAGGACGTACTGATACTGCATCTCGTCGAGGACACGGGGGTGGACCAGCCGGGCCTCCCAGAGGTAGTCATGGAGCACCGTGCCGTGCCGGTCCTCTTCCGCCGTCCACATGTTCGTCCAGCGCGACCACGCCGAGGTATCCGGGGTGTGCGCGGAGATGACGCGGTGGAAATGCGGCAGGCCCTCCTCGGTGAGCAAGCCCATGACCAGGGAGATGCGTACCGGATCGGGAATGCCACGCGCCCGATCCCTGAGCTGCGCGAAGTGACGATCGGGATCTTCGCCCTCCGGCGGGCCGACCAGGTCGCTGGGCCACCACAGCCGCTGCTTCGCCTCGTGCGCTTCGATGAGCTCGACAACGACGGGCTCCACATCGGCGAGAACTTCGAGCTGGTGCGGCAGTGGGTAGGCGAGTTCGGCTACAGTCATGGACTGGGTCTCGAGGGTGGGAAGGGATCGACGAGCACATTTTTTTCCATTCTAGTCGCTGGGTGGGCCCGGGGCGAGCCCAATGTCAACCCCCCGATTCCCGTCAGAAAGGACTGAAAGTGAAGGACTTGTCGACTTTTGCACCGGCCAGCGCCGACCTCGCGGAGGACCTCGTACGGGCACAGTCGGGCGACGCCTGGCATGGACCCGCCGTCGGCGAGCTGGTCTACGGGGTCACGGCCGTCGAGGCGGCGGCCCACCCGGTGCCCGGCGCCCACTCGATCTGGGAGGTCGTGCTCCATGTCACCGGCTGGCGGAACGAGGTTGCACGGCGGCTCGCCACGGGCACGCTCGCCGAGCCCGCGGCGGGCGACTGGCCGGCCGTCCCGGCCGTGAATGAGGCGAACTGGGCCGCCGCCGTCGCCGGCCTGGCGGCGTCGACCGACGCGGTGATCGGGGCGCTGGCCACGTTTCCGGTCGAGCGCCTCGGTGCGCAGGCGGGGGACACGCGCGATCCGACGCTGGGATCCGGCGTGACGTGGGCGGCAATGCTGCGCGGGCTCGCCCAGCACGATGCGTATCACGGCGGTCAGATCGGGGTCTTGAAGAAGGCGCTCGCCGTGCGGCAGGCATCGTGAGCCCGTCCGGCGACCGCGAGCGCGTGCGCTGCGGCTGGGCGACCGGGTTCGACCTCTACCTCGAGTACCACGACACGGAGTGGGGCGTGCCGGTGCACGACGACCGGCGCTTCTTCGAGATGCTGATCCTCGAGGGCGCGCAGGCCGGGCTGTCGTGGGCGACGATTCTCAAGAAGCGCGCCGCGTACCGCAAGGCGTTCGATCGCTTCGACGTGCGGAAGGTCGCGCGCTACGACGCGGCGAAGGTTCGCGCGTTGCTCGCCGACGCGGGAATCGTGCGCAACCGCCTGAAGATCGCGGCGGCAGTGAGGAACGCTCGGGCGTTCCTGGCGGTGCAGGACGAGTTCGGGAGCTTCGATGCGTACGCCTGGCGCTTCGTCGACGGCGCGCCGATCGTGGGCCGCCCGCGTGCGCTGGCCGACATCCGGCCCACCACCGCCGAATCCGACGCGCTGAGCAATGACCTGAAGCAGCGCGGCATGACCTTCGTCGGCTCGACCATCATGTACGCCTTCATGCAGGCGACGGGGCTGGTCGACGATCACGTCGTCGGCTGCTTCCGGGCGACGAGGGCGCGGAGCGGGCGAAGCTAGCGCGGCGCGGAGCTGTCGGCGGGGGTGGCCGCGGGCGCGGGCGTGCGCGGGCGCGCGAACGGCGGCGCACCGGGCATGCGCAGGCTGGTCGTGCCGATCGAGTCCTCGATGCCCGCCAGGCTGTCGGTGCTGACGCGCGCGAACAGGATCGCATCCCAGTCGGCGCGATGGTTCGACGTGCAGGTGTCGGGCACCGTGCCCTCGACGAACACGGCCGGGATCTTCCACGGGCACGCGGGCCGCGCGAGGCTGTCGGTGCGCGCGTCGATGTACACGCGCACCAGGCCCGGGGCGTCGGCGAACTCCACGACGGGAAAGTCCGCGAGCAGGCTCTTCATCGTGCGCGCCCACACCGGCATCGCCACGCCGGCGGCCGCGCGGCCGAGTCCCCGCGGCCGGTCGTAGCCGCACCAGACGCCGGCGGCCAGCTCGGGCGTGATGCCGCAGAACCACGTGTCCTTGTTCTCGTTCGTCGTGCCGGTCTTGCCGCCCACCGGACGCTCGAAGCCGTAGGCCCACCGCAACGGTCGTGCGATTCCGTGGGCGACGACGTTCTCGAGCATCATGCGCGCGAGCGTGGCCACGCCCGGAGGGATCACCTGCACGGGCGGAGGAGCCACCGCGACGAGATCGCGCCCCTCGGCGTCGACGGCGGCACGCACGGCGTGCGGCCGGTAGCGCAGCCCGCCGAAATCGATCGTCGCGTAGGCGTTGGTCAGGTCGACCAGCGTCGCTTCGTTGGAGCCAAGCCCGATCGACAGAACGGGCTTGAGCTTCCCCAGCCCGAACTTCTCGCAGGCGCGCGCCACCTGCGCCGGCCCCATGGCCTCGACCAGGTTCGCCGTCGCGACGTTCGCCGATCGCGCCAGGGCCTCGGGCAGCGAGAGCGAGGCCTGGTACGAGTGATCCGCGTTCGCCGGCGTCCAGACGACGCCGCGTTCGCGAAACGTCTTCGGCAGGTTGGCCACGCGCGAGCGCATGGTGAAGAAGGGCGGCCCGCGCGTGGGATCGAGTGCGGCCGCGTAGACCAGCGGCTTGATCGCCGAGCCGGTCTGCCGTTTCGCCTGCATGGCGCGGTTGAAGTCGCCCGGCCGTGGCGCGCGCCCGCCGACGATGGCGCGCATGGCACCGGTCGCGGGATCCAGCGCGACGAACGAGCCCTGGAGCGGGGCGCGCTTGCCGCGGAGCCCGCCGGGATCGAGCTCCTCGAGGCCGTCACGCACGGCACGCTCGGCTTCGGCCTGCCAGACCAGGTCGATCGTGGTCAGGATCTCGAGGCCCCACCGCCGCGGCGCGCCCCCCGGCAGGGCGCGATCGAGATCGAGATCCGCCGCACTCATCACGTCGGGGAAGCGATCGACGCGTGTCGTCCCCCGGCGCAGCCACAGAGGCCGCGCCCGCGCGCGCGCGGCGGTGCGCGAATCGATCAGCCCCACCTGGGCCATGTCGGCGAGCACCTGGTTGCGCCGCGCCAGCGCGAACGCGGGCTTCCGGAACGGCGAGTACGCGACCGGCGCGGGGATCAAGCCGGCCAGCAGCGCGGCTTCGCTCAGTTGCAGCGACTCGGCGGGGGCCGAGAAGTACCAGCGTGCCGCCTCCTCGATTCCGGCGACGGCGCGCGTGTCGCCCTGTCCCCAGTAGATCGAGTTGAGGTACATCTCGAGGATCTGGTCCTTCGACAGGAACGCCTCGAGCAGCAACGCGTAGCCCGCCTCCTTGAACTTGCGCGCGAACGTGCGCTCGCGGCCGAGGAACAGCCCGCGCGCGAGCTGCTGGGTGATCGTCGAGGCGCCCTGCTTCACCTCGCCGGCACGCGCGTTGACCAGCATCGCGCGGGCGTTGCCCTGCAGATCGAGGCCGAAGTGCGAGCGGAAGCGCCGATCCTCGGCCGCGATCACCGCGTTGCGCACGACCGGCGGAATGCTCGACAGCGGCACCCACGTACGGCGCGCGCCGTTGGGCTCGGCGAGCATGGCGATCGACCACGGCTCGAGTCGCGGCGGATGCAGGAGGTCGGGCTCGGGCGTGCCGGGAGGAAGCGAACCGCGCGGCGAGGTCAGGCGCGCGACACCGGCGACGCGGTCCTCCTCGAGCACGAGACGAACGCGCTCGGGACCGCCGCGTCCCTCGGGATCCTGGACCTCGAGGAATCCGCGGAGGAAGATCTCGACCCCGTCGTCACGCCACGCGTAGGTGCCCGGGTGCGGGGTGGTGCCGACGACGTGGCGATAGCCGCGCGCGGCCAGGTGCTTCGCCAGGTAGGTGCGCGGCATCGCGCGCCCGCGCGTGAAGGCGAGCCCGTCGGCGTAGACGCGCGACGGAAACGCCCAGGCCGGGCCGGTCATGTGGCGCTGGCGCAGGGCATCGAGCCGCACCCCGAAGCGGAACAGCCCGATACCCGCCACCACGGCGAGCAGGCCCGCTGCGGCAAGCGCGGCGTGGCGGCGGCCACCCGGCCCCGTGAAGTACGACTGGAGAGCACCGCGGAGGCTGCCGATGCCCGCCTTGCGTGGATCTTGACCGTGCCCGGACATGCCCGCTAGAATACCGGTCTGCCGCGGCGAAGTCTTGGAAGTCTCCGTCGCCTATGGATTTGGCCGGATTCGGGCCGTTTCGCAACAGGCCCCCGGCACCCCGCAGTTCCTGAGTAGCTCAATGGCAGAGCAGCCGGCTGTTAACCGGCAGGTTGTAGGTTCGAGTCCTACCTCAGGAGCCAATATCCATGACCCCCGCGACCCTCTGAGCCGCGGGGGTTCGTCGTTTCGGCGGTCGCCGGCTCCCCGACAACTGCTCGCCGCCCCGTATGCTACCGTCGGGCGCCGCTCATTCCCGGAGGTTCAGCCCTGACGACGCCGCTCGAACGCCTGCGCGTTGTCCTCGCCGACCGCTACCGCATCGAGCGGGAAATGGGCAGCGGTGGGGACGGTCTCCACTCAACCGCGCCGGGAGAAGGTTGACCCGAGTTTGGCGGGTGGGAGCAACCATGCCCGAACTGAGGCCTGTGGTCACCCCAGTCGCATCGGAGTACTCTTGTGCGCGCTAGGCTCAGCCCCCCGAACTCGCTCCAGAGATGACCAAGCCATGACTCCCTGATCCAATCGATGGCTCCGTGCCGGCCGACAAGTGGACCCCTGCCTGGGTGCGCCGAAGCGAGGTAAGAATGCCGGGACTCTCCGCTCACCTGTCGCGCGTCCCGTGGTGCATTTCCGCGATGCTCGTGCTCTCTGCCGTCTCCAGTTGGGCGCAGGGCTTTCCGGCAATCCCACCCGCCTGCTCCGAGTCTCCCGAGTTCCGGGCACGGCTCGATGCTGCGGCCACGAACTCGACGCTCGAACCGTGGCAGCGGGAGTTCATGCGGGGGTTGGTGGGGGCAGGCGCGGCGCGCGGGACGATGGACGCGGCACCCAGCGGAAACGGGGCGGTGGATCCGAGTGGCGAGTGGGATCAGCTTCCCCCGCCGAGCGCGCGCGTCGCCCACAGTGCGATTTACGACCCGGTGCGCGACCGCATGATCGTCTTCGGAGGGTCGGACGATTCCGGCTACCGCAACGATGTCTGGGCGCTCAACCTCTCGGGCACTCCGGCGTGGAGCGCGCTCAGCCCAACGGGCACCCTGCCGACCGCGCGCCAGGGCCACACCGCGATCTACGACCCGGTGCGCGACCGCATGGTCGTCTTCGGGGGGTCCGACGGAAGGCTCGGCACTTTCAGCCTCAACGAAGTCTGGGCGCTCAGCCTCTCGGGCACGCCGGGTTGGAGCGCGCTCAGCCCATCGGGCACCCTGCCGAACGGGCGCTACTCCCACACCGCGATCTACGACCCGATGCGCGACCGCATGGTCGTCTTCGGAGGGGCCGACGATTCCGGCTCGATCAACAACGTCTGCTGGGCGCTCAGCCTCTCGGGCACGCCGGCGTGGAGCGCGCTCAGCCCCACGGGCACCCTGCCGAGCGCGCATTACGGCCACACTGCCCTCTATGACCCGACGCGCGACCGCATGGTCGTCTTCGGAGGGTACGACGGTTCCGGCTTCCGCAACGACGTCTGGGCGCTCGGCCTCTCGGGCACGCCGGCGTGGAGCGCGCTCAGCCCCACGGGCACCCTGCCAGCCGGGCGCGACGGCCACACCGCGATCTACGACCCGGTGCGCGACCGCGTGGTCGTCTTCGGAGGGTTCGACGGAGGGCCCGAGCCCGTCATCTTCGGCCTCAACGACGTCTGGGCGCTCAGCCTCTCGGGCACTCCGGGGTGGGGCGCGCTCAGCCCCACGGCCACCATGCCGACCAGGCGCGATGGCCACACCGCGATCTACGACCCGGTGCGCGACTGCATGATCGTCTTCGGAGGGTCCGAATATTCTGCCCGCCGCAATGACGTCTGGGCGCTCAGCCTCTCTGGCACGCCGGCGTGGAGCGCGCTCAGCCCCACGGGCACCCTGCCGAGCGGGCGCTACTCCCACACCGCGATCTACGACCCGGTGCGCGACCGCATGGTCGTCTTCGCAGGGGGCAACTTTTCCGGCCTCGACGACGTCTGGGCGCTCAGCCTCTCCGGCGCGCCGGAGTGGATCGCGCTCAGCCCCACGGGTCCCCCGCCAAGCGCGCGCTCGGGCCACACCGCGATCTACGACCCGGTGCGTGACCGCATGGTCGCCTTTGGAGGGTATGACGGCTCCGACTACCGCAACGACGTCTGGGCGCTCAGTCTCTCGGGTACGCCGGCGTGGAGCGCGCTCGGCCCCACGGGCACCCTGCCGAGCGCGCGCGTCGCCCACAGTGCGATCTATGACCTGGTGAGCGACCGCATGGTCGGATTCGGGGGATACGGCGGCACCATCTTCAACGACGTCTGGCGGCTGACTTTCTCATCGCTCGTCGCCGTCGATCCGGAAGTCCCGCCAGTCCCGTCCAGGTTCGAGTTCGCGCCACCGCGTCCCAATCCAGCCCACCACAGCGTGAGCTTTGATCTGTTCGTTCCGCACGCATCTCGCGTGTCGCTCACGGTGTACGACAGCGCCGGGCGGATCGTTCACCGAGTCGCTGATGCTCTGTTCGCCCCGGGACGTCACACGCTCGTGTGGAATCGCAGGAACGAAAACGATCGTGCGGTTCCGAATGGGATCTATTTCGTCCGCTTGCATGCGCCCGGCGTGCTCCTCACCAGGAAAGGCATATTGATTCAGTGAGACCGACCGGTGCGGGACCGGTTCAGCGATGACAACACTCGACGTTGGGGCAGGTCATCCGGGCAGCATTCGAGAAGGCGCGGGCAACTCAGGCAGCGTAAGCCAACCGTCTACGGAATGAGACGGCGATCGCTCCCATGAGGGGGCGATCGCCGGGAACAACACTCTTGACGTCAGTCATGCCATATCAGCGATATGTCGCCTTGACGGATCCCCAGCTCGTGCTCTGTGCCGGAACTGCGCACTCGTCCGTTGAAACGCTCGAATTGTCGAACGCGATGTACGGGAGAGCCGAGTAGCCCGAGCCTGAAGCCGGGCTGCAGAACCAGGCGTAGCGATGTCCGCCCACTGCGGAGCTCGGGATGGGGGTCGTTCCGCTGCCCGGATTGTAAAGTGTGGGGACATCGAAGTAGGCGACCACCACCGCGCTGGAATTCTTGATTTCAACATCCACGTCCAGGAATCCAGCTTCGTTCGTGAAGATGTACTTCATCGTGTACCAGCCCGTGCCCGTCGTGATCGCCTGCGGAGTGCGACCCGGGTCGGAGGGCCAGCCCGGACAGTTCTGACTTGCGCTGGCAATCCATTGCCCGGGAATGCCTGGACGGGTCCCAAGCGCAACCACGAAATCGCTCAGGTGCGTGCAATCGGTGCTGTTGTTGATGGCCACGGTGTAATTGAAGCGCCGATCGGCACCGTCGGCCAGGGAGAAGTCCAGGTAGACGTCAACGGAAATCGTGAAGCCCGTTGGCGGGAAGCAGCAGACGTAGCCGCCAAGGTTACCCGCCGCCGACGTAGCATTCGTGAGGTTGGACTCGGCGTGGAATGATCCCGAAGCCGAGGGAACACCATTGGTCCCCGATGCCACGCGTACTGCTTGGCGGTTGGTGAGGGTCCATCCGGAGTTATCAGTTTCGAAACCCTGACTGAACCCTGGCGCTGCGACACTCGTTCCTGCGACCGCGAGGCTCGCGACGGCCACCAGGATCGGAACAATAAATCGAGAACATCTCATGGGAGGAATCTCCAGAGGACAAGCGGGGCCGGCCCCACGGTCGACGACAGGGCCAACTGCCCCAGGAGAGTGACGGGTCCGGGGGGGGTGGTTGGGACGCAATGAAGTATGAGCCGGGTGCAGACGCTGTCAAGCACAGAGGTTCGGCTCGTCGAACCTCAGATGAGAGGCTCCTGTATCACACCCGGTTCCTTGGACACCAGGCAGCGCAAGCATCCCGTCCACGAAATCGGG
This sequence comes from Candidatus Eiseniibacteriota bacterium, assembly GCA_031431875.1. Classification (GTDB taxonomy): domain Bacteria; phylum Eisenbacteria; class RBG-16-71-46; order RBG-16-71-46; family DASYSL01; genus JANPEF01. Next base: position 36,072 of record JANPEF010000067.1, read on the forward strand.
GCATGCTCAGTTGCGATGTCCCATTGCGTGCAGAAATCGGTCTCGCGTCGATCCCCTCGGGGATCGGGAGGCCGGCTCAAGTCCCCCGGGACGTCTACTTCTAGAGGTTGGGTCCGGAGCCGAACCTGCGGAATACCATGAGCAGGATCCACACGGCCAACGCGCCGACGACGAAGATGTTGAGGAGGTTCTTCGCCCCGGCCTGCATCGGGACGTATCGGTTCACGACCCACAGCGCAACGCCTGCGACGATGATGACCAGCGCGATCTCGACAATAGGCATGACGGCTTCCTTTCTTCAGGGTTGTCCTGGCGTGAGCCCTCAGTCGTGGCTCAGGCTCTCGTCGGTTCGGAACGAGCGGGCCATGCGGTCGAAGGTCGGCTCGAGCGACCGGTAATCCGTTTCCGGCGCGACGAAGAGCATGTAGACGATGTGCTCGTCGGGCAACTGGCGGGCAAGCACCGTCACCCGTTCAGCCGAGTTGGTCGCGGTTGCGCGGCCGGTGAGCTGGACGGTGAAGGTCGGATGACCCGACAGCACCTGCGATCGCTCGGAGCCGCTCACGCGCCGCAGGCTGGGATTGGCCTCCAGGATGTGACGCACGAGGTCACTCGTCGCTTCATCGAGCGGAGTGTCGCCGAACATGGATCCGTCCGGATCCACGTACGCGGCACCGATCGCGCCATCGAATGGCACGTAGTGATTCACGATGACACCATGCGTGATGCTCGAGCGGTTGCTCGAGGTCGCCCGAGATTCACCACGCGGAACAAACGTCACGCCGTAGCTGCCGTTGGCCGCATAGGCATCCCAGTTGTCCGGTTGTTCGATCTGGTAGAGGGCGTCCGCCTGCCGGAAGACACGGAACTGCGATGAGGGGCGTTCGATCGAGGGCCCACCCGCGCCGGCGCTGACCGACTGGCTGGACGTCGCGGCCTGTCCCTGCGCCAGCTGTGCCGTGGTCCGTGCCGCGGGGAGCCTGCGGAGTCGGGTCTGGGTCGTCCGCAGGTTTCCCGTGACTGCCAGCAGGTGCACCGGGGCCAGCAAGGCCGCTTCCCGGCGAACGCGCGCCTCGCGGTCCGTCGGCGCGGGATGATCGCTCAGGAACTGCGCGAGCTTCCCCGGATCGCCGCCCGCCTGTTGGCCCAGGTACGTGAAGAAGGTCGCCATCTCGACGGGGTCATAGCCGGCTTTCGCCATGATCTGCGAGCCCACGACATCCGCCTGGGTCTCGGCCGACCGCGAGAACTTGAGGAACACGGCGTTCAACCCGAAACCGCCAACCGCTCCGATGATCTCTCCCGTCGAGGTCTGGGACTTGCTGCCCAGCAGTCCGCCGAGGATGCCAAGGCCGGCCTGGGCCAGGTACGCCTTCGAGGCCTGGTTGGTCGGGTGCCGCAACGCCACGTGGGCGATCTCGTGGGCCATCACGCCGGCGAGCTCGCCTTCGCTCCGCACCTTGTCCAGCAATCCCCGGTTGACGTAGATGAAACCGCCGGGGAGCGCGAAGGCATTGATGTCGGAGACGTTCACGATCTTGAAGCGGTAGTCGTAGTCCGCCCCTGGGGCGTGGGCCGCCAGCCTCGCGCCCAAGCTGCTCACGTAGCGCGATGCGGCCGCGTCGGAGAGAATGGGGAGTTGTTTCTCGGCCTGCAGGGATGACTGTTTCCCGATCTCCACGTCCTGGGCGACCGAGAAGATGTTGAATCCGGGTTTGACGACGGTTTGCCCGCTCGCGGTGCCGGCCAGCAGTGTCATGGCCACAACGAGAGTGATGCCATAATGTCGCTTCACAATTCACCTCCGGAGCAGACTGGATCCTCGCCGCGCGTGGGGGCGGTCGGGTCCGTCACCCGGAGCCAAGAGCCATTATCATGCCAAGGGACACACCGCTCCTGGACGCCGACTCGGGCTCGATCTGCTGTCCTGAGGCAGGGTTTGGGGGGCCAGATGGGACGGTTCGGCCCTGATGGAGTGGAAGCTTTTTCAAACCCGGGCAGGACTTGCAGTCTGGGCAACCCGGGGAGCTACTTCAATGCCGTGCCCGCACACGGCTTCACTTCACCGCGTCGAGTCTCGCCCCGTGGATGTGCCATTGAAGTTGTGCGGGAGTGGCGCCGGGGACGTCGTTGCTGCCCTCGGCCTGGATCAGGATCTGTGTGCTGGGACGCCGCTCGCGCAGGGTGCTCAGTTGCGCGGGCGACGTCTCGAACGGGCCTCCTCCCGTTGGGAGTCATGTCGGAGGGGGTGGAGGATGCGGAATGTCGCGATCTCCGGCCTCCCGCGCCGGTTCGTAGACTGGGCAACCCGGGGAGCCAACATCCATGACCCCCGCGACTCTCTGAGCCGCGGGGGTTCGTCGTTTCGATGGTCCCGTGGGGCATGTTTCCGAGGCAACGTCGCGGCTGCTGGCGGGTCCTCGTGGCTCACGGCCCCGAAGCCACCCGGTGGGAGATGCCCGAAACACGCAGCCTTCAGCGCCGTCCTCATGGCGGTACTGGTGTGGGCGAGCTTCGTTGGGATTACAGGAGTCAAGGATCGGTTCGTTCCGGATGAGCCGTTTCGGACCGCTTTCAGCTTCGTGGATGAGGCGATCCTGTGGATCAACACGAACTCGTCCCATACGGTCACGAGCGGCATCCCGGGCGACGCGGACGCGGGATCGCTCTTCGACATGTCGCTCGGCGTCGGGGTCCAGCGATCGTTCACCTATACGAACACGGGTCGCTTCCCGTTCTTCTGCATCCCACACTCCCCGATGCGGGGCGTCGTCAACGTCAAGAGCCTGGTGGGCGTGATCCCGGTGTCGGGAGAAGAGGGTGCGATCGGCTTCGTCTCGTGGCCCTCGCCGAATCCGTCGACGAACGGCGTTACGTTCCGCTTCGCGTTGCGCGAGGCAGGGCGGGCGCGGCTCGAGGTCCTTGACGTGCGCGGGCGGGTCGTGGCGCGTCCGGTGGAGGGGGACTATGGCGTGGGGACCTATGCCGCGCGCTGGGACCGCGCGAGCGCAAGATGGGCGCGCGCGCCGGCCGGCGTCTATTTCCTGCGCCTGACCGTGCCGGGGGCGCAGCAGAGTGAGCGTGTGGTCATCGCCGGCTGATTGAGATCAGCATCAGGGGTGAGTGTCCCCGTTCCCTCTCGGCGGGGGCCGCGCCAGAATGGCTTCAGGCCGCGCGGGTTCGTTGCTCGGGATCCGCATCATCGCGCCGCGGTCCGTACCAGACATCCAGACCTTCGCGGCTTCTCACTGCGCCCATTCCCCGTGTGGCGACGAGGGCAGCGAAACCGAGGATGTCGCCCGATGAATGCGAGCGCAACTTGCGCCCGGACGTGAGAACACCCTCGCGCAGGATGACAAAGCGCCCCTGTCGCTGCAGCGCGCGGCTGAGGACGACTTCCTCACCGGCATAGATCGATTCATCGAACCCGCCCGCGTCTTCGAATGCGTCGCGTGTGCAGAAGAGGAAACAACCGGCCGCCAGCCGTGCCGACCGCTGGAGGGCATGCAGAACGAGTTCGGCGACGCGAGCCCAGGCGGGCAGTCGACCGTCGAAGCGAACGTGGCACCCACCTCCGACGGCCCCGGCGCGCAGGGCATTCAGGGCGGCGCCAACGACTGCAGCATCGACCAACGTGTCGGCATCGACGAAGACGATGAACCGTCCGCGTGCCTCGCGCGCGCCGGAATTGCGCGTGGCCGAGATCTGGCGGTTCACGACGCGGACGAGTCGTGCCCCATGCTCCGCGGCGATCGCCGCCGTCCGATCCGTCGAGCAGTCATCGACAACGATGATCTCGAACGGCTCGCCGCACGCTCCGGCGGCGGCGTGGAGCGACGCGAGCGTGCGAGCGAGAAGGCGCTCCTCGTTGTGAGCCGGGATGACGAAGGAGATCATTCCATGGTTTTCGGCGCGCGGACCGGAGGCCTCCACTCGATTCGGCACCGCGGATCCGCGGATTGCCCCAGGCCGGGCGACGCGCGCTCACCAACGCGATGGTTCCCTTCTCGACTCGTAACGTATCGCCACTGCACCCGAGCAGAGTTCCAGCCGGCCCACGCGCTTCGAGAGCTCCGCCAACGAACCGCGTCGGGCTTGCTGTCTGTCAACTCGGCGCGCGGAGAACTCGGGAGGTCACGGGTCCGCCCGCAAAGATGCGGAATTCGGCACGTTCCCCGGGAAAACTCCGGTTCGTACTCTGGGCAGCCCGGGGAGCCAAGATTCGTGACCCCCCGCGACTCTCCAAGCCGCGGGGGTCATCGTTTTGACGGTCGCAGTTGGCCCGGCTGCCGGGGAACGGTGGTTCGACGCTCCGTGTGGTACCGTCGGGGTCGCTCTCCCCAAAGGTTCAGCCCTGTCCATGGTCCTCGAACGCCTGCGCGATGTCCCCGGCGACCGGTACCGCATCGAGCGCGAGCTGGGGCGCTGCGGGATGGTCACCGTCTACCTGGCGGAGGATCTGAGACACCGCCGCCTGATCGCGCATAAGGTCATCCACGCGGAGAGCGCACCTCGCTGGCGCCCCGAAGACGGAGACTGCCCATGATCGGCCGCACCCTGGCCCACTATTCGATCACCGCCAAGATCGGCGAGGGCGGGATGGGGGAGGTGTACCGGGCGACGGACACGCGCCTCAAGCGCGACGTCGCCCTCAAGGTGCTTCCCTCCGCCGTGGCCGCGGACCGCGATCTCCTGGTCCGCTTCCAGCGCGAAGCCGAGTCTGTCGCCGCCTTGAACCACGCCAACATCGTGACGATCTTCTCCGTGGAAGAGGCGGAGGGCATGCATCTGCTCACCATGGAGCTGGTGGACGGCCAGAGCCTGGATCGCTCGCTGCCACCCGAGGGATTGTCGCTGGAAGATCTCTTCCGGATCGGGATCCCGCTCGCCGATGCGCTCCAGGCCGCGCACGAGGCGGGGATCGTGCACCGGGACTTGAAGCCCGCCAACGTGATGGTCACGAAGCAGGGGCGGGTGAAGGTGTTGGACTTCGGTCTGGCCAAGAGCGCGTTGGCGCCGCCTGCCGACACCGATGCGACGCTGGGCATGGCCGCCGCTCCGCTCACCGGAGCAGGCACGGTGTTGGGGACGGTGCCCTACATGGCGCCGGAGCAGTTGCGGGGCGGGCCGGTGGACGCGCGCACGGACCTGTTCGCGCTGGGCGTCCTGCTCTACGAGCTGTCCACGGGGACGCGCCCGTTCACCGGCGTGAGCTTTCCTGAGATCATGGCCTCGATCCTGAAGGAGGAGCCACTCCCGGTGACTGAGCGGCGGTCCGATCTTCCCCAGGAGTTCGGGCGGATCGTGCGGCGGTGCTTGGCCAAGGAGCCGGATCGCCGCTATCGGACAGCGCGCGACGTGCGGAACGATCTCGAAGACCTGCAGCAGATGTTGGAATGGGGGCGGCGGTCGGGCAGCGCGGGGCACGCTTCGGCGAAACCTGCGACGTCCGAGGCGCAGACCATCATCGTTCCCGGGACTTCCGGCGCGGCAGCGCGGGGAGCCGGTGCCGGTTCGGGCGCCGCGCTGACCGCCTATCGCGAGAGCCGCATCCACGAGTGGAGCCAGCCGCGCTACAAGCTGGACCGGGAGTTCGTGGCGCTGACGCTGCTGGTGGACCAGGGCGAGGAGACGGCGTCGGGCCGGTGGAGCGCCCAGCCCAAGACGTATCAGGACCTCGGGGAGCTGCTGAACCAGGTGGAGGACCCGGCGGTCGTGGTGTTGGGGTCGCCGGGCTGCGGGAAGAGCACGCTGCTCCGGCGTCTGGAGCTGGAGCTGGCGCAGAAGGGGCTCACCGATCCCGAGCAGCCGGTGACGTTCTTCATCCAGCTCAACCACTACAAGGGACGGGGACAGGAGCCACCTCCCGATCCCGAGACCTGGCTCGCCGAGCGCTGGTCCGCGCGCCACCCGGACCTGCCGCCTTTCTCCGATCTCTTGAAGACAGGTCGGATGATCCTGCTTCTGGACGCCTTGAACGAGATGCCGACGCCAAACACGGCGGCGCTTCATGACGCCGTGCTCGGCTGGAAGGGCTTCCTCGAACTGGTGGTGAGCGATCATCCGGGGACACGCGTGGTCTTCACCTGCCGGGCCCTCGATTACAGCGCCTCGCTCTCCTCCCCGGCCCTCCGGGTCCCGCAGGTCGTGGTGGAGCCCTTGACCGACGAGCAGGTGGCGCAGTTCCTCGGGAAGCAGAGCCCGGACCAGGGCGCAAGGATCTGGGGCCAGATCAAGGGAACCCCGCAGCTCGAGCTGTTGCGCTCGCCATACTTCCTGTCGCTCCTCACCGACCAGGTGGAGGCGACGGGGGAGATTCCGCAGGGCCGCGCAGGTCTGTTCACCGGGTTCGTGCGCCAGGCGCTGCGCCGGGAGGTGGAACGCGGCAACCCACTGTTTTTCCCGAACGGTCTGCTGACCGAACGGGACATCCGCCGGATCACGCAATGGTCGTGGAAGACGGGATGGGACCTGCCCGAGCGCGGGGTGCTGGTGCCGAAGCTTGCGGCGCTGGCGTTCGCGATGCAGTCGGAGGGGGGCGGTGGGGGCCAGGTGCGGGTGGAGTATGACGAGGCACTGGAACTTCTGAGTCATGAGCAGGACAAGGCGATCCTGAAGGCAGGTCTGGCGCTGTCGGTGCTGGACGAGGATCCCGGCAAGGACGAGGTGCTCTACGTGCACCAGCTGGTGCAGGAGTACTTCGCGGGCCGGCAGCTGGCGAAAGCGCCGGATCCGGCGCGGGTCGAGGTGCCCTGGCAAAACCGACAGATCACGCCGCCGCTGAGCACGATCATCAAGACGCTGCCGCCTGGTGAACGCCTGCCACCGCTGGCGACGACCGGCTGGGAGGAGACCGCGATCCTGGGGGCCGCGATGACGGAGTCCCCGGACGCTTACGTCAGGGATCTCATGGGGACCAACCCGGTGGTGGCGGGCCGGGCGGCGGGTCAGGTCGAGGTTCGCGAGCGACTGACCGCAGCCACGCTCGACGATCTCCGTCACGCGCTGGTGCGCCGGAGCATCAACCGCGAGGCCGACTTGAGATCACGGATCGAGGCGGGGCTGGCGCTTGGAGTGCTGGGGGACCCGAGGTTCGAGGCGCGTGAGGGGCCGCACGGCAGATACCTGCTCCCGCCGATCGTGGTGCTCTCCGCCGGGAGCTACCCCATGGGCGAAGACGAGGTGTACGAGTACCTGGGCCATCGGGTCGAGAACCACATGCCCCGGCACGAGGTGGATCTCCAGGGGTTCGGGATCGGTCGGTATCCGGTGACGAATGCCGAGTGGCGATGCTTCATGGACGCCGGCGGATACGAGGAGGAGCGGTGGTGGGACACGGCGGGCGCCAAGCGGTGGTGGAACGGGGACGGGACGGCGGAAGGGACGCATGCGAACGTGCGGTACTGGCACGGGCAGTTCCGGCAGGACCGCGAGAAGCTGGAGGAGGCCTGGAGGAAGGGCGAGCTGCGGCAGGACGGCTACGAGCGCTGGAAGAGTCGGCTTGAGATGAGTGGGGATGAGCTCGACGCCCATCTGCGGGAACTCTATCCGGGGGGGAAACTGCGGTCGCCGGCCTTCTGGCACGATGGGCGGTTCAACAACCCGTCGCAGCCGGCGGTGGGGGTGAGCTGGTATGAGGCGCGGGCGTACTGCAACTGGTTGTCGGCGCAGACGGGGGAGGGCTACCGGCTGCCGACGGAGGCGCAGTGGGAGGCGGCGGCGCGGGGGAAGGAAGGGCGGCAGTACGCGTGGGGCAACCCGTTCGGGGCGCTGTGGGGGAACACGGCCGCGACGAAGGTGGACGGGACGACCCCGGTGGGGGTGTTCGTGGAGGGGGAGACGCCCGAGGGGGTGAGCGATCTGACGGGGAACGTGGACGAATGGACAGGGAGCCTGTTCGGAGCGGGGCTCGATTTCGAAACGGCGCCGTTCGCCTATCCGTACGACCCGGCCGATGGACGGGAAGACCAGGAGGCAGGACCGGAGATCCGCCGTGTGTTGCGGGGCGGCGCGTGGAACCTCGATGAAGTCCATGCGCGCGCGTCCTACCGCTACACGTTTCTCCCGGGCAATCGGAACTACGGCAACGGGTGTCGGGTGGTGGCGCGTTCGTCCCCCATGTCAACCTGAGCCGCTGAACGCGACCCCCGGGTCAGCGGCGAAGGAGGCGGCGCGTACGCGCTGCCGACGGGTTGAGCCGCCCGATCTCCCACGTCAACGTCTTCCCTCCCATCGATCCGGCCTTCTCGGGATCCCGGGCGTCAGCAGCGACATGCGGCGACTGCATGTAGCGGCCGCGACGAACGCCGATGCGCGGCTTGCCATCGAGATGTTCTGCTACGCCTTCCGCAAGGAGGTGGCCGGCATGATTGCCGCGCTCGATGGCGTCGATCAGATGATCGTCTTCACCGGCGGCATCGGAGAAAACGACGCGGTGGCACGTGGCGCGATTTGCGAGGGCTTGTCGTGGATCGGCGTCATCATCGACGAATCCCGGAACCGGTCGGCCAACAATCCCATCAACCATGCCAGCTCGCGCTGCGCGGTTCACGTGCTTGCCTCGCAGGAAGACGAGCAGATCGTCCGCCACACGTGGGCCCTGGTCTCACGGAAGGCGCCCAGCCAGCCGTCGTAAAGCAATTGTCGGCCACTTCTCAATCACCGGGTTCGGCGACTGATCCAGAACACCGCCATGCCGAACACCACGGCCCCGCCAGTCACGGCATAAACGACCGGCTCGAACTGGGTCATGAGCGCCAGGCTGATGGCGATTCCCAGCGGCGGCAGCAACGGCAGGCGGCCGACATGCAGGGGCGTGCGGAATAGACGCTCGCGACCGGGCGCTTTGAAGCGCAGCGCAATCACTGCCGTATGCACGCCGACGAACACCCCCAGGATGGCCAAGGCCGAGACGCTGGCGAGGATCCTCACCTCGCCCAGCGGCAGCAGGACGCAGGCTCCGGCATAGAGGGCTAGCGCGGCGACCCAGGGCGTCTTGCGCCGGCTCATCGTCTTGGCCAGGGCTCGCGGCATGTCGCCATCGCGCGCCATGCCGAACAGAAGGCGACTGATACTCACCAGCGAAATCAGTGCGGTGCTGGCGGTAGCGAACATCGCCGTGACCGCCAGGGTCTGCCCCAGCCAGGGCGCGACGGCGCGGCCCGCCGTAGTCAAAGGCGAATCGCTTTGCGCCAGCTGGCCGGGGTCCATCACGGCGAAAACGGCCCAGACCACCAGCAGATACACGAGCGAGGTGACCGCCACACTCCACAGCAGCGCCCGGGGTACGTCGCGGCGGGGATTCTTCGCTTCTTCCGACAGGTTGGCCACGCCCTCGAAACCGATGTAGACGAAAAACACCAGGGCCGTAGCAGCAAAGATGCCGGGTGCGTCGCCGAATGTGGGCAGCGTGATCGCCGCGCCTGCGTCGCCCCTGAACAACCCCATCACGATCAGCAACAGCAGGCCGCCGACTTCGATGACGATCATGCCAATGCTCACCCAGGTCGACTGCCGCAAACCCACGATGTTGAGCGCCGTGCACAGGCTGAGCAGTGCAAGGGCTGTCAGGGGCGCAGGGAGTTCCAGGAACACCTTGAGGTAACCGGCGAAGGCCAACGACACCGTGGCCGAGGTGGCGGCGGCGTTGAGCGCGATGAGAAAGCCCGCCAGGAAAGAAACCAGGGGAGCCTTGGGGAACGCTGCCTTCAGGAACTGGTACTCGGCTCCCGCCTTGGGCAGCATGGAGACGAGTTCCGCGTAGGACAAAGCGGTGAGGAACGCTGCCGCGCCGGCACAAAGCATGCTCACCCCCAGCGCGGTGCCGGCCAAGCCAGCGGCCGAGCCGATGATCGTGTAGATCCCGGCTCCCACAATCGTGCCTACGCCATAGAAGATCAGCTGCGTGAGGGAAAGCGCGCGCGCGAGTGACTGGGTCATGGCTTGGCAGCCAGCAGGTGTTTCATGGATCCCCTCAGCCGCCGTTCAGACCGAACCTGCAGGGGCATCTCGGCGGCTCCATGCGCGACTCACCAGCTTGCGCAGCTCGCTGTACCACAGCACCCCGCTGGCCATCCCGAGGCACAGCAGCCACTGCTCGAGAGTCAGCGGCGCGGTGCCGAAGGCGAGGTTGAGGAAGCTGAGGTTGACGACGGCCACCTGCAGCAGTGCCGCCAGCGCGACCGCACCCCACAACCACGGGTTGACGAACAAGTGCGTGAACGCGCTCGTCGTGTCCGAGCGCGCGCTGAAGCATGTGAAGAGGCTGGTGAAGGCGAGCACGGTGAAGCCCGCGGTGCGCGCAGTGGCGAGGTCGTAGCTGCCCTCGACCAGCCCGCCCGGCAGGTAGATGTCGATCGTCAGCAGCGTCAGCACGGCGATCACCAGGCCGATCTGCACCACCCCGGCCCACATGCGGGCGTCGATCACTCGCTCGCCCATGTGCCGGGGCTTGCGGGCCATCAGGTCGTCGACCGCCGGGTCGACCCCCATCGCCAGCGCCGGCCCCGAATCGGTGATGAGGTTGATCCACAGGAGTTGCGTGGCGAGCATCGGCAGCACCACGACGTCGCCAGCGCCCTTTAGACCGATCACGCCGGCGCCGACGACGCCGAAGAAGACGGTCAGCACCTCGCCCATGTTCGACGACAGCAGGTAGCGCAGGAACTTGCGGATGTTGTCGAGGATGCCGCGCCCCTCGCGCACGGCCTCGACGATGGTCGCGAAGTTGTCGTCGGCGAGGATCATCTTGGCCGCTTCCTTGGTCACCTCGGTACCGGTCACCCCCATCGCGAGGCCGATGTCGGCCGCCTTCAGCGCCGGCGCATCGTTGACGCCGTCGCCGGTCATCGCGACGACATTGCCGTCGGCCTGCAGCGCGTCGACGATGCGCAACTTGTGCGCCGGCGAGACGCGCGCATAGACCGACGTCTTGCGAACGGCGTCGGCGAACGCTGCATCGTCAAGTGCTTCGAGCTCGGAGCCGGTGAGCGCCGGGGCGCCGGCCTCGACGATGCCGAGATCCGCGGCGATCCGTGCCGCCGTTCGCGGGTGGTCGCCGGTGATCATGATCACCCGGATCCCGGCCCGGTGCGCCTCGCGGATGGCGACCGCGGCCTCCTCGCGCGGCGGGTCGATGATGCCCACGGTGCCGACGAAGACCAAGTCGTGCTCGAGCGACTCCTTCGCTTCCCGGTCCTCGCCCGGCGCGAGGGCGCGGTAGGCCACCGCGAGCGTGCGCAGCGCCGCGTCGGCAAGCGTGTCGACGTCGGCCAGCATCCGTGCCCGCAGCGCGTTGTCGAGCGCGACGGTCTCCATCCCCACGCGCGCCCGGGTGCAGCGGTCGAGCACCACGCCCGGAGCGCCCTTGGTGATCACAACGACCTCGTCGTCGTGTTCGTGGTCGAGCTCGACCGTCGACATCATCTTGCGTTCGGACGTGAACGGGATTTCGCCGATGCGCTCGAAGCGCCGCTCGCGCCGCTCGGTGGCACCGAGCTTGCGCTCGGCCACCAGAAAGGCCGCTTCGGTCGGATCGCCATGGATCTCCCATTCGCCGCCCGCCCCCTGACGCAGGTCGGCGTTGCCGGCCAGGCTGCCGCCACTGAGTACCACCACGTTCTCGTCGCGCAGCGGCCCGGCCGGCAACTCCGCGCCCTTGCTTTCGACCCGCCCCTCGGGCACGTACCCCACCCCGGTGAGACGGGTCTCGCCCGAGGCCGTCATCACCCGCTCGATCGTCATCTCCGCACGCGTCAGGGTGCCCGTCTTGTCGGAAGCGATGACCGAGGCGGAGCCCAGCGTTTCCACCGAAGACAGCTTCTTGACGATCGCGTGGTGCTTCGCCATGCGTCGCACGCCGAGGGCCAGCACCACCGACAGGATCGCGGGCAACCCCTCGGGCACGGCCGCGACCGCGAGGGACACGCCGAGCAGCAGGACGTGGGTGACATCGGCGGCGCTGCGGATGTTCGACATCAGCAGAACGGTCGTCACCACCACGATGGCAATGATGACGACGGCGATGCCCAGCATGCGTCCGATGCGCCCGACTTCCTTCTCCAGGGGTGTCGGCTCCTCGATCGTGGCGTCGAGCATCTCTGCGACGCGTCCCATCTCGGTAGCCATGCCGGTGGCCGTGACCACGGCGCGACCGGTGCCCTGCGCGACAGCCGTTCCCTTGAACACCATGTCGAGCCGGTCGCCGAGGGCCGCCGTGGCCGCCAGCGTGGCGGCATCCTTCAGCACGGCCTCGCTCTCGCCCGTCAGCGAGGCTTCCTGGACGCGCAGCGACGCGCTCTGCACCAGGCGCGCGTCTGCGCCGACGGCGTCACCCTCCCCGAGCACGAGCAAGTCGCCACGCACCAGCTCGGCGCTGGGCAGCCGCCGCACCTGTCCGTCACGCAGAACCGCCGAGGTCGCCGTGGTCATCCGGGCCAGGGCGGCGACGGCGTCTTCCGCCTTGGCTTGCTGCACGAAACCCAGAACGCCGTTGAGCAGGACGACGGTCGCGATGACGACCGCATCGACCGGCCAGCCGACCCGGCCTTCGATCACCCAGGCGACGAGCGCGATGGCGATCGCCGCAACCAGGAGATAGATCAGCGGATCATGAAAGTGCGCCAGAACGCGGCGCCATGCGGGCCACCGCGGCGCAGAGCGAAGTTCGTTGGGGCCGTCTGCCAAAAGTCGGCGCGACGCATCCTCTGAAGTGAGCCCGTTGACGGTATCTGCGCCGAGAGTCCTTGCCACTTCGTCAGCATCCTTGACGGAAGGATCATCAAGGCTGCCTGCCTTCGCCATGGCAGGTGGATGGGGTAGAGGCGGCGCATCCGACGCTGAGTGACCCGTGTGGTCGTCGAGTGCGGAAGCGGCCGTGGAAGCTTTCGGCACAGATGGCACGGGCGTTGAAGCCTGCGCACCTGGCGCTGCCTGGCCCTCTTGGCCGTCGACTCCGGGAGCGACTGGCGCAGGCACGGCGAGTACGGCGGGCGCCGAATCGGAGGCCGGAGCCGATCCCGGCGTTGGTGCTGCAGCCTGCTCTTGTGCGGGCTCGTGTGCGCTCACGTGCTTGGGGAGGGGTTCGTCTGCGGACTGACGCCCGCGTTGGTGCACGATCACCTTGATATCGCCAACTTCGAGTCGGGTTTCGTCGTAGCGCACCGTGGCGTTTCTCGCAGCGTAATTCACCGTGGCGCTCGCCACCCCCGGCACATCGGCAATCCGCTTTTCTACTTCGTCCACGGTCAATACCGACAGCATGTCGCGCACTTCAATGACGCTCGTTTTCATCGCACTTTCTTAGAGGGAGTCATTCAGCGTCATTGCATTAAAGAGCATTCGGATCCATGACGTCATCATCACCGCAGTCTCTTGCTCCAGAATTCCCAGGCGATTCCATGGAGTGCGCCAAACACAAAACCACCGACGGTGAACAGCGCGAATCCAGTCAGGTAAGCGAGGGGACTAGCGGAGATTGGCAACGGACTGGCCGCCGCCAGGGCAGCCAGCAGGAAGGGCGGAAACAGAGCGTCGACAATGGCGCATAAGGCATATGCCACACTCATAGTCACCGCCATCGAGAGCGCATGTACCTTCCAGGAGTCAGGTTTTGGCTCTGCGGCTGTGGGCGTCGGAGATTTCGCGTCGGGAGCGGCTTTTGGCGCAGCAGCTACGGGCGTCGAGGGCTTCGCGGCCGGCGCGACCGGAGACGGCTTCGGCGGAGCAGCTAGCGTTGCTGATGGGGGCGCGCTCGGCGTCGCTTTACCCTGTTGTCCGTCCCCTGCACGAACAATCGGGGCGGCCATGGCGGCCGGGGCAGCTTTCGGGGCCGCAGGTTCCGGCGTTGAAGGCTGCGCGCTCGGTGCCGTCTTGTCCTGTTGTCCGTCTCCTCCGGGAACAGTCATCGCGGGCACGGTGGCGGCCGCAACAGTAGAAGCTTTTGGCAGAGCGGCTTCGGGCGTTGAAGCAGAGGCCGGCGCAACTTTCGGCGTTGGCACTTCAGCAGACTTGCGTGCGGGCTCGTGTTCGCTCACACGGATGGGTAGGGATTCGCCCGCGGGTTGATCCCCGCGTTGGTGCACGATCACCTTGATATCGGCGACTTCGAGTCGGGTTTCGTCGTAGCGCACTGTGGCGTTTCCCGCCGCGAAGTTCACTGTTGCGCTTTCGACACCCGCTATCCCGCCAATCCTCTTTTCCACGTCGTCCACGGTCAATACCGACAGCATGTCGTGCACTTCAATAACGCTCGTTTTCATTGCACTTCCTTAGTGGCTGCATATCCGGGCCGGCCAGGTCGAAGAACGAGTGTTCCCGCGTGCAGGGTCCCCCGCCGCCGGGCGGGAACAGGAGGGCGATGCAGAACTTGTCGTCGATGCCGTTGCTCAGCAGCTGGCTGACGGTGATGAAGTCGCTGTCCGAGGCCGCGTCCGCCGTCAGGATCACGCCGACGCTCGTCGAGTCGAGGTAGACGCCCTCGAACTTTGCCTCGGTATGCTCTCCGAACCGGCTGGAAGCGGTGCTCGTAGATCTCCGGAAAGTCGATCCCGGGCGTGATCGTGCCCGTTCCCAGAACCTCGGCGCGGCACGGCGCAGCCACAAGAATCAGGAGCGCGACGGCGAGGAAAGCAGGTTTCATGTGCATGATCCCCGGCGGAATGGCAACCTTGAGGATACGCTGCTGCGCGCAGGCGGGCAAGCCGCGAGGCTCTTCGTGAGGCTCTTCGCGAGGCTCTTCGGTAAATGGACGGCGTTCAGCCAAGGGTGTAGTTCCCCAAAGCGGGCTTGACCCGATCTCGTAGGCGGTTCGCAAACGCCGCTGGAGTCGCCCGAGCTCGCCGCTCGATCGGGCGCACATCCGTCCCCCTTCACGACAAGTTCGAAGAGGTCTTCGCCTCGGGCACCAACCCCCAACGAAAACACCTCCTCCACCACGTGGTGAAGGAGGTGCGTGTTCACGGCCGTCTGTCGGTCGAGGTGCCTACCTCGTGCCGCAGCCGGGCCCGCGGGACCCGGTCACTAGGCTGTGTCTGAAAACGCTGGAACGTAGTAGGCTCCCCGCGAAGTGCCCCCGCAGGGCGACTTTGTGCAGGAGTCGTGTCGATGCGCCGCTACGAGCTGTCGGACGAAGAGTGGGCCGTGATCGAGCCGCTGTTTCCCGATGTGGCGTGGACGGGTCGTCCTCGACGGTCGCCGCGCGAGATGGCCAACGCGCTGTTCTGGGTGTTGCGCAGCGGGTCCCCGTGGAGGGACCTGCCGGAGCGCTTCGGTCCCTGGCAGACGTGCTATCACCACTTCAACTCCTGGCGCCGCGCCGGCGTGTTCGATCGCATCCTCGAGGCCCTGCAGATCCGGCCCGATGCGGAGGGGCACATCGACTGGGATCTCTGGTGCGTGGACGGCACCTCGGTACGGGCTTCGAAGTCGGCCGCAGGGGACGGAAAGAGGGGGCCCGCTCGAGCCCCAAGACCACGCACTGGGCCGCTCGCGCGGCGGATTCGGGAGCAAGCTCCACCTGGTCGCTGACGGTCACGGCCTTCCCCTCGCGGTCCACGTCACGGCCGGGCAAGTCCACGAGTCGACGCAGTTCGAAGCGGTCTTGAACCGGGTTCGCATCCGGCAGCCACGCGGACGGCCGCGC
Organism: Candidatus Eiseniibacteriota bacterium; assembly: GCA_031431875.1. Taxonomy (GTDB): domain Bacteria; phylum Eisenbacteria; class RBG-16-71-46; order RBG-16-71-46; family DASYSL01; genus JANPEF01. The sequence continues at coordinate 51,712 of JANPEF010000067.1, forward strand.
ACCCGGCCCGCTGCGGTGGCCGGCGACAAAGGGTACAGCTATCCGCGCATCCGCCTCTGGTTGCGCCGCCATACGATTCGAGCGGTGATTCCGCGGCGCTCAAATCAGGAGCCCGACGATGGTCGTGTCCGCTTCGACAAGCAGGCCTATCGCATGCGCTGCACCGTCGAACAGTGCATCGGCTGGCTCAAGGAGTGCCGTCGCGTGGCCACTCGCTTCGAGAAGTACGCCGTGAACTTCCTCGCCATGATTCAGGCGGCGATCATTCAACGGTACCTCCGTGTCCTGTTTTCAGACACAGCCTAGCGAAATCCTTCACGCCGGCGACCGAGAACCACACCGGGCCGGCATTGGACCCGCAGGTTTGTACTTCCTCCAGGCGCGCGACAAGCCGAGCCCGGGCCTCTCCGACGACCCGACTCCGCATCGCACCCTCCTGTAGTGCCGGGGTGGCGCTGAAGGTTTTGGCGCACGTGACGATACCAGTGTGGGTATAATGGGGCATGCGCCGCGCATGGACTCCCGGCTCTTCCAGGATCATCGAGGGGCGGCGCGAGCGGCCTGTCGTGTTCGTGGGTTCGGCTCGCCGCGACTTGCAAGCGATGCCGGAGTCCGTCAAGGAACTCATGGGAACCGCGATCCGATGGGCCCAGACGGGCGGAGTGGGGCCGGATGGTAGGCGCAACCTCGGGCTGCACCCAGAGGCGAGGAAGATGAAGGACGACCTCTCTGACGTTGTCGAAGTCCGAGACGATCATGATGGCGAGACGTTTCGAGCCATGTACACCGCGAAGGTCGAGGAGAGAATCTACGTCCTGCATGCATTCCAGAAGAAATCGAAGAGCGGCATCGCGAATCCGAAGGGCGAGTTGGACCTCGTCCGGCAGAGGCTCAAGGAAGCGCGGACGATCGAGCAGAGGCTTGCGGAGAGGACGGCGAAGCTATGACTGGGAAGAAGAAGACGATTCACTTCGAGGCTAGCTCCGGAAATGTCTTTGAGGACCTTGGCGTCCCTGAACCCGACCAGGCGCTGGTGAAGGCGGATCTCGTCAAGGAGATCTGTGGCCATCTCGCTGGACGAGACCTTCGTCAGTCCGAAATTGCGCAGCACCTTGGTATTCCGCAGCCAAAAGTGTCGCTCCTCCTGCGAGGGCGTATCGATGGCTTCTCGACTGACTATCTCATGCGCCTTCTCAATCGACTTGGACGATCAATCAGCATCGTCGTTCAGCCTCCTGCACGAGGGCGTATCGTTGGGTCCACCCACGTGGTTCACGGGGTTGCATCAATGACGGCCACACCACCTTCAACCTATGGTGCCCGCAAGACTGCCAGTGCAGGGCGCGTGCTACCCCCCATTCGGGCAGCAGCGAGGAAGGCTGTTCGCGTGAAGGTCTCAAAAAAGAAGTGAGGCCCGTCGTCGAGAGAATGCACCTAGCTCGAACCGCGTCCTGACCGTCTTCGCCCGGTTCTAGCGGCCCCCCGACAACGGTCTCGCGTCGGCGAGGAATGTCTTCCGGATCAATCCCTCCACCGCGGACATTGCCGTTTCCAACTCGGCGCGTTTCCGGTTCACTTCCGGATCTGCATCCGAATCCTTGGCGAGTGCCTCGGCGCAGCTTTCCCCGAGGGGCAGTCGTCCGTCGTGCTGACCCAACTGCGCCAGCAGGTCTTTCACGCGCCCAATTCGCTTCAGCGCCTCCGCGATCTGCTCCTTGGCCCGTTCCACGGGCACCGCGCCGCGCCGCACGTCCTGAAGCAAGCGGCACTCGAACGTCTGGCAGCACTCCGGACGATGCTCGTAGATGGTGCATCGTCTTCCCTGCAACGCCGCACACGGCTGCAACAGTTGCGCTCCGCCCCTGTCATCTTCCTCGATCTCCAGCCCCATGGACTCCAACCGCGTGGCTTCCCGGCGGCCGGCCAGCTCGACGTCGGCGAACAACGACCCGTCGCAGCACAGGCCGCATCGCGTGCATAGCGTGTCCGTCAGGCTCGGTTTCATGCAGGGATCATGGGGGTCCGGGCGGCCCGATGAAAGGGATCTCCGTTTCCGGCTGACGAGCGCAGGCCGCGGGCATCGTCTCACGGGCAGACCACCACCCCGGGAGCCCGCCATGTGAACCGCTCCGGGATTCCCGGAGGCTCCATTCCTTGAGAGGATGGGGTCATGGCCAGACCGAGCAGGTTCTCCCCGGAAGTTCGGGACCGTTCCGTCCGGATGGTGCTCGAACACCTGAACCAGTACGACTCGCAGTGGGCGGCGATCACGTCGATCGCGAAGAAGATCGGGTGCAGATCCGTTCGTACGCGGACCACCAGGTGCGTTCCACGATCCCGCTGACCGTTCACGGAAGCGACTTCAGTTTCCGAGTTCCGCATGGCGCCATCGCCCCCCTCGGCAGGGACTACCGTTGGCAGGTCATCACGTACACGAGGCTCGATCCCGCCGGCGCTTCGAGCGCGCGACTCTACTCCGGTTACGTCTTGTCGACGACGAATCATCCAAAGGGGGTGGGCCAGTTCGAGTCGCCCAACGACCTTCGCTAGCGGGGCCGTTCGGGGTGAGCCGGCCCGGACTCACTTCACAGCTTCCAGGCTCGCCCCGTGGATGTGCCACTGCAGTTGCTCGGGCGTGGCGCCGGGGACGTCGCTGACGCGACGGAGCTCGTAGACGCCCTCGAACCGTGTGTCTTCACCGGCCGTGGTCGTTGCGCGCACGCGGACGGGGACGGTCGCGAAGATCGAGCCCGCAGCTCCTTCGAACGTGACCGGGCCGGCGAACTCGACTCGCGTGCGGGTCGTCGCTGCGAAGCCTTCCGCGAACGACTCGTACGACTGCCCGCTCGCCTCGCCGTCCCGTGACCAGACTGCGTAGGCGGATGCGAAGTCCCGGGAGTCGATCGCCGCGTAGTACCGGCGGATCACCTCGCGCACCGCGGTCGAGTCGGCGGTCGGCCCCGGAGTGGGTGCGCGCTCGCGCGCCTGGCAGCCGGCGAGCAGAAGTGCAAGCGCGAGTACGGCGAGCCCCCGGGCGACGCGCTCGAGACGCGGCGCTCGACGCGTGGTGCGCCGTTTCACTCGCGCGATCAGGGCTTGATCGTGATCGAGTCGGGCAGATCGACCTTCACTTCGATGTCCGACTTGTTCTCGGTGGGCGCGGGTGCGGGCGTCGCGGCCGAGCGGGGCTTCTGGCCCATGAAGAACCAGGCCGCGCCGGCGACCAGGATGAGAATGGCGATGATCGCCACCATGTTGACCGAGCTTCCGCCGCCGCCTTGTTCTGCCATGTCCTGCCTCCTTGTCT
>JANPEF010000068.1:0-2968 GCA_031431875.1 Candidatus Eiseniibacteriota bacterium
GACATCCCGGCGGGAGCCGAGCGCGTCGTCCGCGACGACGGGGGCCGACCCAACCTCGTCGTCTACCGCCACGGCGCCGGTCGCGTCATCGCCGCGGGGCAGACACTCGAGTACGGCTACACGGCCGGCGAGGCCGCCGGAGTGGTGCTGGCCAACCTCATCCCCTGGGTCGCGAGCGGGGGCGGTGGCGTGGCCTGGTTGAGCCCGCAACCGGTCGAGGGCACGGTCCCGGCCGGAGGCAGCGTCCAGCTCACCGTCACGTTCGACGCCAGCGATCTGCTCGGCGGCGACTATCGCGGCGCGATCCGCATCGAGAGCAATGATCCTGACGAATCCCCGGTCGACCTGCCCGCACTGCTCCGGGTCACCGGCGTACCCCGCATTGCAGTCCGCGGGCGCATGCACGACATCGCGTCGTCGGGAACCTATGCCGTCTCCGGCGCAGTCACGCACCACACGCTGGCGCTGCCTTCGGTCCCCGGGATCGAAGGCTCCATCCGGCTCAAGACCGAGGGCGACTACGACAACCCAGGCGAGATCGCGACCCTGATCGTCGAGGGCACGACCGTCGGGCACGCGGGCGAGCGCGGATTCGAGTGCGCTCCGGACAGTGCGGACTTCGCCCTGACAGACGGCCAACTGCAGCAGTTCGGCGGGGATCAGCAGGTCCAGGTCACGGTCGCGAACTCGTCGACCGTCGAGGCCTACTGCTTCAGCAACCGCCACACCGTCCGCTTCCGCTACCGCGATCCCGGGGACCGGCTCGCATTCGGATTGCGCCTGCTCGGGAACTGCCGGAGCGAGACGCTCGAAGTCGGGAACCCGGGAACGGACACGCTGGTCGTGGACGCGATCGCATCGAACTCGCAGGCTTTCGTCGTCGACACGCCGAACCTTCGGCTCGGGCCGGGTGCGAGCGCGCTCGTCGGCGTGAGCTTCTGCCCGGCCGTCCCCGGCGCGGCCGCCGGAGTGCTGACCCTCTCGAGCAACGATCCCGACGCGGCAATCGTCTCCGTCGCGATGACCGGTGGCGGGGCGGTGCCGCCCGACATCGCCGTGACGCCCACGGCCCTTGACGTCGAGCTGGCCCCGAACGACTCGCTCACCCGGACGATCACGATCTCGAACATGGGTGGGCCGCTGCTGTGGAGCGCAGCCGCGGTCGAGGCGGAGTCCTCGATCGTGGTCGAGCAGAGCCCGGTGTACGCGTCCCTCCCGGGGGATCTTGTGCGCAAGGACGCCTCGTGGGCGCCCGGGCCGCGCGAGGCGTCCCGCCTGCACACCTCCGCTTCGCCTCCGACCGGGGTGCAGGTCGACCCCTTGCCGGGGCCCGGTCCGGCGCCGGGAAGCGGCCGGCTCGAAGACGTCCTGGCGAACCTCGACGCGCATTTCGCCGCGATCACCGCGGCCATCCCGAATCGCTTCGACTTCTTCGAGGGCGTGACCGGCTACTGGATCAGCGATGGCGGCAATGACATGTACGACGGTGGCAATCGACTGAGCACGAATCTTGGCGGCTATCTCGACTACTCGGATGGGGTCATCCGCAGCAATCCGATCCTCGGTGCGAACGGGCGCTACTTCACGCGCAAGTATCCGGGCCTGTTCGTGCTCGTCGCCGACCTCGACGGGGTGAGCACGTTCAACATCGACGGCGACCTCGGGGCCGACGGCTTGGGCAGCGTGGATGGAGCCGTCCTCGACGTCGCGTTCCAGGGCAACTATCGCGGGTTCGTGAAACGCGTCTTCAACGCCTACGATCCCTCCGTGAATCACCTGGTGATCGTGCCCGGCGGCGCCCTGGCCACGCACGCGTTCGCGCTCAACAGCAACGACGACCACCACTCGATCAACGGCCTGACCGGGACGAGGATCTACTACCTGCTCTACGCCGGCGCGAACGGCGGCTACATCGACAACCTCGCGACCACCAACCTCCTGACGACGTTCATCGGCGCGGGCCGCCTCTCGGGCGGCATGATGAGCGTAAGCCCATCGACCGGCGGAGTCCCGGGAGGGGGCAGCGTCTCGCTCGCTGTGAAGTTCAACAGCCGTGAGCTCGACGGCGGCGACTACCACGGCCAGGTCGTCGTCTCGAGCAACGATCCGGACGAAGACCCGGTGGTGATCCCGACCCACATGCGAGTCCTCGGCATCCCCGACATCGCAGTCACGCCGGACTCGATCGACTTCGGTGCGCTGTTCCTGGGCGCTGCGCGCGCCGAGACGCTGATCGTGCGCAACGCCGGCACCTCTCCGCTCACCGTCTCGGGGATTTCGGCCTGGCCCGGCATGTTCGCGGCCGATCCGGCGGGCTTCATCCTGTTGCCGCACACGCAGCGCCCGCTCGTTGTGAACTTTGCGCCGACGGCGGTGGGCCCGGTCGCCGGCACGCTCACGCTCGCGAGCGACGATCCCGACGAGGCCCTGTTCACCGTATCGCTCCTCGGCGAGGGCCTGGTGCCGCCGGACATCGTCGTCTCGCCGGACTCGCTGGACGCTGACGTGGCGATCGACGGGCAGGTCACGCGGACGTTGACCATCGCGAACACCGGCGGGAGCGAACTGACGTTCGCGGTCTCGATCACCGGGGAGGACCCGGCGGCCCGCATCCACCTCGCGAGCACACCGCCATCGGCCGCTGCCAGCGCGAGCGGCGACACGTCCCCGCGCAGCGATCAAGCGCCGGCGGGCTACAGTCCCCGGACGCCGTCGTATACGACGACGGCGGGTGCGGGCGTGCTCCTGATCCAGGACTACCTGCCCTGGGGCTCGAACGCGAACAGCCAGATCCTGACTGCGAACGGGATCGCCTACGACGCCATCACCTCGAGCCAGCTCGCCTCGACCAACCTGTCCGGCTACCAGCTCGTCATCGTCGCCAGCGACCAGCCCTGGTTCACCTACCAGACCCTGGCCGCACGCGCTGCCCAGATCGAGAACTTCGTCCTCCAGGGCGGCAGCCTCG
>JANPEF010000069.1:0-15158 GCA_031431875.1 Candidatus Eiseniibacteriota bacterium
TTGCGCCATGATCCTGCGCCTGCTTCGCCTCCTCCTCGTCCCGCTCAGCGCCCTGAGTCTCCTCACGGCCCCCGTCCTGCCGGCGAAGGCGGCGGCGCTCTGCGACAGCACGACCAAGCGCCTGATTCCGCTCACCGAACTTGGCGCTGCAACGTACGCCGGGCAGGCCGGCGGACTGTATCCCGGTGGAGTCAACGCGATGCCCGCCGCGCATCTCGCCGCCGGGCTCGCGCGTGCGGCGACGATCGCGCCGCTCGACACGCTCGGCGTGCCGTCCGCGGCGGGACGCATCGTCGTGCTCAGCGTCGGCATGTCGAACACGACCCAGGAGTACTCGACGTTCATTCCCCTGGCCAACGGGTCGGGCCTCAAGAATCCGCGCGTGCTGCTCGTCGACGGGGCGCAGGGCGGACAGACGGCGGCAGTCTTCGCCAATCCGAATGCGAATGCTTGGGCGGTGATCGAGTCCCGGCTGGGTGCGATGGGCGTTCGCGCGGCGCAGGTGCAGGCGGTCTGGCTCAAGGAGGCGAACGCGGGGCCGACGCAGGGATTCCCGACGGCGGCGCAGATCCTGCGCGACGACTTGCGGGCCGTCATGCAGAACCTGCACGCGAAGTTTCCGAACCTGAAGCTCTGCTACCTGAGCAGCCGCATCTACGCCGGCTACGCCTCGACCGGGCTCAACCCCGAGCCCTACGCCTACGAGTCGGGATTTGCCGTGCGCTGGTTGATCGAGGAGCAACTGTCCGGCAGCCCGACGCTCAATCCCGATTCGACCGCGGGCCCCGTCATGGCCCCGTGGCTTGCGTGGGGTCCGTACCTGTGGGCCGACGGACTCATGCCGCGCGCGGACGGGCTGACCTGGGAGTGCGCGGACTTCAGCACGACCGACGGCACGCACCCGGCGACGAGCGGTCGCGACAAGGTCGCGCAGAAGCTCCTCGCCTTCTTCACGACGGACGCAACGGCGGCGCCGTGGTTCTCGCTGCAGAACGTCGCCGTCGATCCAGATCCGGCCGGCGCAGCCGGTCCGCGCGGTCTGCGGATCCAGACGCTGTGGCCGAACCCGGCGCGAACAGCGCTGTACGCCCGGGTCGATGCGCCGCACGCAATGAGCGTCGGCGTCGAGCTCGTCACGGTCGACGGCCGAATCGTCCGACGGCTCGCCGCGACCCAGCTCGCGCCCGGTCCGAACACGCTGGGCTGGCCGAACCTGGCCGATGACGAAGGCCGTTTGCTGCCCCGCGGGGTGTACTTCCTGCGGATCCGGGACGAGGCTGCGCGACTGTGGGGCACGCGGGGGTTCGTCTTCGCGCCGTGAGCTTGTCATGGGCCAGCTGCCGGGGCGGCTGGTGGGGATGAACGTCAGCCATCATCCATGAGCGGCTCGAGGCCGAGGTGGGCCCGCACATGCCTCTGTTTCCAGCGCAGCATCGGCTGCGCCCGGATCCGCGCCTGCAGCGCGCCGTCGGTGGTGAGCAACTCGGGCCGGAGTTCCCCGCGCTGGAGAAATGTCTCAAGGAACGCGCGCTCCCCGGTTCCGAAGGCAAGCAGCTGTCTCACCGCCGGCGCGAGAGCCTCATCGAGCAAAGCGCTCAGAGCTCGAGCCTCGATCGCCGGCTTCCCCGCGGAAGTGCGCAGGAGAGGCACGAGCTGGTGCCCCACGTCGTGTCGGCTCAGGGGCGTCAAATCCGGGGATCGATCGCGCACATCCTCGCGCGCGCCCGCGACCAGGACGACGAAGGCAGCACGGAACCCGGCGTCGGCAAGCAGCCCGGGTCGTTCGTCGAGCAGCCGCGCGGCGTCGTAGCGGTCGCGGGCGACGGAACGGCTCACGAGAGCCGCAAACTTGCCGGCGGCGAGTTCCTCGAGGGAGTATGTCGTGACCTCGGATCCGGTCAGGCCCTCCACGACCACCCGACGACGAATGGTCCCGAGGATCGGCACTCGCATGACGTAGTTCACGTCGAGCTCGAGATTCTGTTCGCCACCGAGCAGGCTCGGGAAGCGCAGCCGGAACTTCCCTCCGGCATGCTCGGACGGTTCGCGCAGCACCCGGCAGCCGGCAAGCTGGACCGCATGGATCAGCCGCCGCTCGAACTCCGGCCGAAGCCCCTGCAGCTCTGCCGCCGTGCAACGGCCAATGAAGTTGAGGTCGATGTCGACCGAGAGGCGAGGGAGCTCGAGCCAGAACAGGTTGAGCGCCGTTCCGCCCTTGAGTGCGTAGCGGTCCGCGACGCCCTCCTCGACCTCGATGCGTTCGAGAAGGTCGACGAGGCGCAGGACTTTCTCGAGGGCATCGGCCCGGAATCCGAGCTCGCGGGCGCGCGTCTCCAAGTCAGATCGCGTCATCGGCTCCGCCCCCCGGTTGCCCCCCCGCCCATTCGGCGGGCACCACCAGGTTCCAGCGCGGAACCAGACTACCCGGCCGACTTCGATCGAACGAGACGGGACCTCGCGGGCGGCGCTTCTCCAGGCGCTCGAGGAGTGATTCCGGGACCAGCCAGCGCTCGCGCGCGGCCTCGAGGAGATAGCCCAGACGTGCGATCAGCACCGGACGAAGGATGTGCTGGAGCAAGCGCTCGAGCTCGCGCAGGTCGAGGACCTCGAGGGCGGCGACGGATCGCAGGATCTCCTCCACTCCACCGCCCAACTCCGGGCGATCGAGCACGTCGAGCAGGGTTCGTTCCCGCGTGGTGACCCGCACGTCCCCGTCGGGCCGACCCCTGGTCTCGACCCCGTCGAGCGGAGCCGCGGCATAGCCGGCGCGCGGGCGCACGGGGACATAGCTCGTTCCTGCGTGGCGAAGCTCGCGGACCCTGGTCCATGTGCAGAAGTAGAGGCGCTGATAGGAACTCTGGGCGTAGCCGTGCAGCTCGAGGGCTGTGTGGAATGCGAGAACGGCGTCCGGGGCCACGCGTCCGGCCAGCGAGTACGGATCGACCGGAGGCGAGTTCGCCTCGTCTGTCGAGTCGACGCGGACGTAGAGGCCTTTGCGCAGGCGGCGGACGCGTCCAGATCCACCCCAGCGCACAAGGTGACTGTCGAGCGTTGCCGGGGACCGTTGCCCGGGGACGCCGAGCGCGGCCGCCATTTCCTCGCGGGTGAAGACTCTGTGCCCGTGCAGGAATTCAGCTGGGTTCATTGCATTCATCCCCCGGAACCGGCTTAAACATGCCGGATCAGGGGATCGAATGCAAGAACAAGACTCTCTCTGTCCGGCGCGGATTTCCTCGTAAGTCACCGGGGCGTCGCGCTTTGGCCAAGCCCGGCCGCCTCTCCGCAGAGTAGTCTGCCCGCCATGCCCCTCACCCCCGGCACCCGCCTCGGCACCTACGAAATCCTCTCCCCGCTCGGCGCCGGCGGCATGGGCGAGGTCTACCGCGCGCGCGACACGCGCCTGGGCCGCGAGATCGCGGTCAAGGTGCTGCCCTCCGAAGTGGCCGCATCCCCGGATAGCCTCGCCCGCTTCGAGCGCGAGGCCCGCACCGTCGCCGGCCTCAACCATCCGAACATCGTCACGCTGTTCTCGGTCGAGGACGAAGGTGGCGTGCGCTTCCTCACCATGGAGCTGGTCGAGGGTCAGACGCTCGTCGACCTGATGACGCCCGGAGGGCTGCCTCTCGCCCGCGTGCTCGAACTCGCGATCCCGCTCGCCGATGCCCTCGTCGCCGCGCACGAGCGCGGCGTCATCCATCGCGACCTCAAGCCCGGCAACGTGATGGTCACGCGCGAGGGCCGGGTGAAGGTGCTCGACTTTGGGCTCGCGAAGATGGCGGACAACGCGGACAACGCGGCCAACGCGGAGGAAGCGGCGGCGTCGAACGCGCAAACGATCGCCGCCCCCCTCACGGGCGCCGGCGAAGTGCTCGGCACCATCCCCTACATGGCCCCGGAGCAGCTGCGCGGCGAGACTGCGGATGCTCGCTCCGACCTCTTCGCTTTCGGCGTGCTGCTCTACGAACTCGCCACCGGCCGCCGGCCATTCACCGGAGCCAGCTCCGCCGAAGTCGGCTCCGCCATTCTTCGCGACACGCCCGAGCTGCTGACCCGCGTCCGGACCGACCTCCCGCAGGATCTCGAGCGCGTCGTGAGCCGCTGCCTGGAGAAGAACCCGCGCGAGCGCATCCAGTCGACGCTCGACGTCAGCAACGAGCTGCGGCGGCTGCGCAAGGCCGCCGAACGCGGCACGCCCGGGACGCCGGCCGCTCCGGACAAGGTCGCCTCGATCGCCGTGCTCCCGTTCGTCAATCGCAGCGCCAGCGCCGACGACGAGTACTTCTCCGATGGCCTGGCCGACGAGCTGCTCAACGTGCTCGCCCGCATCCGCGGCATCCGCGTCGTGGCGCGCACCTCCGCGTTCCAGTTCAAGGGAACGAAGGACGACATCGCCACGATCGGCCAGAAGCTGAACGTCGCCACCGTCCTCGAAGGCAGCGTGCGCAAGGCTGGCAATCGCATCCGGGTCTCCGTGCAGCTGGTGAACGTCGTCGATAGCTCGCACCTGTGGTCCGAGACCTACGACCGCACCCTCGACGACATCTTCGCCGTGCAGGACGACATCGCGCAGTCGGTGGTGAAGGAGCTGCGCACCTCGCTCCTCGGCGAGGCGCCGGACTCGGATGCGAGCGGCCAGGCGAAGGCCGAGGTGGCGCAGGCGGCGAAGGGCCGAGCCACCAACCCCGAAGCGCATCGGCTCCTCCTGCTGGCGCGGCACCTCTTTGATCGGTTGACGCGCGAGGACTTCGCGAAGGGGATCGAGTACCTGAAGCAGGCGGTCACACTCGACCCCGAGTTTGCGGGGGCCTGGGTGGAGCTGGGCGGGGCGCACACGAGCGAGGCGGACTACGGCTGGGTCCCGGCGGTCGCGGGGCATGCGCGGGCCCGGGAGGATGTGGAGCGGGCGCTGGGGCTGGAGCCAGACCTGGCGGAGGCGCATGCGACCGTGGCGTGGACACGGATGATGCACGACTGGGACTGGGCCGGCGCGGAGGCATCGATTCGCCGGGCGATGGAACTGGCGCCGGCAAGTTCCCAGGTGCTTCGCAGCGCTGGCTCGCTGGCTCGCAAGCATGGCCGTCTCGACGAGGCGATCGACTTGTTTCGCCGGTCCCTGGAGCAGGACCCGTTGAGTTCAGCGACCTCCCACAACCTGGGGATGGCGCTCGATCTGGCCGGTCGTTTCCGGGAGGCGGAGGAGATGTATCGGCGGGCGCTGGAACTCAGCCCGCAGAGACTTGTCACGCATTCCACGCTCTCCCTCGTCCTGCTCGCCCAGGGCCGACCCGAGGAGGCGCTGGCGGAAGCGACACGGGAGCCGGAGGCTGCGTTTCGCCTCTGGGTCCTGGCGATCGTTCACCACGGCATGGGCCACGAGGCGGAGTCGGACGCGGCGCTGCGGGAACTGACCGAGAAGTACGCGGAGGACTTCGCGTACCAGGTCGCCGAGGTGCACGGAGCCCGCGGGGAGGTGGACGCCGCGCTCGAGTGGCTGGAACGAGCGCACGCGAAGCGAGACTCCGGGCTCACCGAGATGAAGGGCAGCCCGCACTTGCGGTCTCTCCACGGCGATCCGCGGTGGAGCGCATTCCTGAAGAAAATGGGACTCGAGGACTGATCCCGGGCGGAGCCCGAGTTGTAAAGCCCGGAGGGACCGTCCTCTTCCCTGGAGGTGTGTACGTTCTGTACACAACGTACGGACCGTACGCACAACTTCCTGCGGATCCGGGACGAGGGAGCGCGACTGTGGGGCACACGAAGGTTCGTCCTCGCGCCGTGAGCTGATCGAAGTCCTTGGCTCACTGCCGCAGGATCTTCTCCATCGCCTTGCCCCGGGCGAGCTCGTCGATCAGCAGGTCCAGGGATCGGATCTTCCGCATCAGGGGGTCTTCGACCTCCTCGACACGGACGCCGCACACGACACCCTTGATGAGTGCGCTGTCGGGATGGAACTTCGGCGCCTTCGCGAAGAAGGTCTCGATGTCCGACTGAAGCTCGAGCTGCTTCTTCAGGCCCGCCGCGGTGTAGCCGGTCAGCCAGCGGATGATCTGATCGGCCTCCTCCTTCGTCCGACCCTTCTACTCCGCCTTCGCCACGTAATGCGGATACACCCCCGAGAACGTCATCGTGTAGATCCGGTGCTTCGTCGGCATGGTCGGTCTTCGGACGTCTCGTGTGGCTTCGTCATCGAGCGACTCGTCTTCGGCCGCGGTAGCGTCATCATCCTGTAAGCCGCCGCTGCCTGCAAGGCGGGGCCAGCCGAGCGCCTGACGCGACACCGGGCCTTACATCCCGCGCACGCCCGCCCCCCTTCCGGGTACACTCCCGCCTCCATGTCCCTGACCCCCGGCACGCGCCTCGGCACCTACGACATTCTCTCCTCCCTCGGCGCCGGCGGCATGGGCGAGGTCTATCGCGCCCGCGACACGCGACTGGGGCGTGAGATCGCGATCAAGGTACTGCGCGCCGACGTCGCCGCCTCGCCGGAGAGACTCGCCCGCTTCGAGCGCGAGGCTCGCACCGTCGCCGGGTAGATGGTCTCGGTACCACGGGATACTTAGCCATCTACTTGAAAGGGCGATTACAAATGAGGACTACGACATGGCTAGATGCACAGCACCAGTATATGGACATCGCACATCAAGTGGGGCAGCGGCCTGCCCCGCATGTGGTAGCCGCTCTCGCGGCTACGGGCCATCTCCCTCCTCCTCGTCGGGGAGCAGTGGGAGGAGCTGGGGTGGCCGGAGCAGCATCGGCGGGTCCGGCAGCGGCGTGAGGCCGCGCTGGTCACGAGTAGGTTCGTCCAGTGTCTACACGCCTGCCGAGGTGCGGACGCTCACGCCGGTCCGTGGAAACGTCGAGAAGCGAGCGTCCGAGCCTGACCTTCGAGATGTATTTCTTTGCCACGCGTGGGACGACCGGAAAGGGGCCGCCAAGGAGCTCCACGATCTGCTCGAGTCGCGCGGGGTCTCGGTTTGGTTCAGCGACAAAGACGTCCTCCTCGGCGCGTCGTTGCTCCGCGAAATCGATAAGGGATTGGCGAAGTCGCGAGTCGGGATCGTGCTGGTGACCCCGGCGCTGTTGCGCCGCCTCGCAGCAGAGGGCATCGCCGACAAAGAGCTTTCGGCACTCTTGGCGCGTGATCTGCTACTGACACCTGCATTAGTAACGTCCTATCCAAGGCGTGAGAAGAGCGGCGTGGCGAGCAGGAAGGACCTCAGCAGGTCGGGCCGGCACCGGATCTGGATGAAGTGCCGCTTCGCGCGATCGGCCAGGAGGAACGCGTCGGTTGCCGGATGGTTGGCGAGCGGGTTCATCTTCAAGTATGCCCAGAGCATTTCGACCGGGTTGAGCTCGGGTGCGTAGGGCGGGAGGAACTCGAGGTGAACACGCCCGGAGCGGTCGAGAGCCTCGCGCAGTTCGTTGGCGCGATGAGCAGCAAGGCGGTCCCACACGACCACGAGGGGCCGTTGCAGGTGGCGGCGCAGATCGGCAAGGAAGCGTCGGAAGTGACCAGCCTTCGCGTTCTCACCCGGCAGCAGGGCAAAGTAAAGTCCTACGCGCCGTTTGCTCGGCGAGAGCGTGAGCGCACCGATGACCGAGACTTTGTCGTGGGACCGCGTGCGCTGGTAGAGGATCGGCGTCTGGCCGCGCGGCGCCCAGGTGCGGCGCACCAGGGGCGCCATCAAGAGCCCGGTCTCGTCGATGAAGACCAGACTCGCGTTCAGCCGGCGGGCTTTTTTTTAACGCGCGGCCACACGGCTTTGACCCACGTCCGAATGGCCTCCTCGTCGCGCTCGCGCGCACGCCGCTCAGGCTTCTGCGGACTCCAGCCAAGGGCATGAAGGAGTCGACCGACATGATCCACGTGGTACTCGACACGGAAGCGCCGATCGATGAGTTCAGCGACGCGCGGACACGTCCACAGGTCGGTCGGAAAGCCGTGGGCAAGAGCGCCACGCAAGAGCGCCTTCTCGAGTCGAGCGCGTTCCGCCGCGCTCAGCTTCGACGGTCGACCGGGGGTTGGGAGCGCACGAACTCCGGCGCGCCCCTCGGCATCGAAGCTCGCACGCCAACGTCGCACGGAGCGACGATCGACACCCACCCGACGAGCAACTTCGACGGGCAGCAGGCCTTCCTTCAGCAGATCGAGCGCGCGCAGGCGGCGGCGCTCCAGTTCGACGGGACTTCCGGACGGGCGCATGGGTTCCCTCCCGTCCAGGAGTATGGGACATTGCTTATGCAGGCGTCAATAGTTCCCATCGTGCACGACACGACGTATGAAGCTCTCCGCGAAGTCAGCCCCCTGCTCGGCTCGCGAAGTGGCCTGAGCACTGCAGAAGAGCCGATGGCAGACGTCGCGGCCAAGCTCGCGGAGCTAGTCACAATCTAAATTGAGCGCATCGTGTTCAGTTCCCCGGGACTGTGCGCCCCAAAACCTCGTTGAAGCGGACAGGCCCTGACGGGCATGCTGCTTAAGTCAAACGATCGGCGGACCATGATTGAGCACGGCTAGGGCCATGGCGAAAACAGCACCACGAGAAACCACTCACAAGCGGGTTGGAGGGTCCAGTCATTCGACGGACGTTCCAACCAAAGCGGAGAGCAATCCAATGAATCGAGGGCTGGGCGCCGCGAAGACGGCCAAGAAGGATGAGTTCTACACCCAGTACGTGGACATCCAAAAGGAAGTCGAAGCCTACCTCGAGTTCGACCCTGACACCTTCCGCAACAGAATCATCTACTGCAACTGCGACGACCCCTTTGAGAGCAATTTCTTCAAGTACTTCGCCGCTAACTTCAACAGACTCAGCCTGAAGAAACTCATCACCACCAGCTACGACGGCTCGCCCATCGCCGGCCAGGGCACGTTGTTCCCGGAATACAGCGAGGGCAACGGCAGGCGGCAAAAGCCCAAGGCCCTGGCCGTCATCCTCGACCACGTGAAGGACGAGGACGGCGACGGCGCGGCCAACGTGATCGACGTCGCCCTCTTCCTCAAGCGCAACAAGGCAGCCCGCATCGCCCTCAAGGGCAACGACCAATACCCCGGCGGCGACTTCCGCAGCCCCGAGTGCGTTGCGTTCCTCAAAGAGGCCGACATTGTCGTCACCAACCCGCCGTTCTCGCTGTTTCGGGAGTACATCGCACAACTGATCGAGCATAAAAAGAAGTTGCTGGTCATCGGGAATCTAAACGCGATCAAATACAAGGTGGTCTTTCCGAGTTTTCAGGCCGACAAGCTTTGGCTCGGTCCAACCATCACCAGTGGAGATCGAGAATTTCAGGTCCCAGCTAGTTACCCCCTCAATGCCGCGGGATGGCGAGTTGATGAAGACGGAACCAAATTCATAAGAGTGAAGGGTGTGAGGTGGTTCACCAACTTGGATCATGGCCGTCGCCACCAGCCCCTGAGCCTAATGACTATGGCGGAGAATCGAAAGTTCAACAAGAAGCTTGCAGGGAAGGGCGCCTACGACCGTTTCGATAACTACGAGGCGATCGAAGTTCCCTTTACCGACGCCATACCCAGTGACTACGAGGCCACCATGGGCGTCCCAATCAGTTTTCTTGACAAATACTCGCCGGAGCAGTTTGAAGTCATTTGGCAGGCGAGCGGCAACACTCGTGCGTCAACTCCGGAAAACGTTCTGAAACAAATGGGTTATACTCCGCATCCTGACGACCGAGGCGGCTGCGCGATTCTAGCTGGACGAAGGACCTACGACAGAATATTCATCCGTCGCCGCCGCAAAGCGGGGAGGAAGAAGTGAAAACCACCCTGCGTACCGACCTCACTGTCGCCGATATCTGCAACGGTTTTGTCTACAACCAACTCGAAGGCAAAGGCCTCTTCGGCCTGGGCGGGACGCTCACCATCCAGCCGGAGTATCAGCGGAACTACATCTACGCCGAGGGGGGTGGAAAGCGCGAGCAGGCGGTCATTCACTCGCTGCTGAAGGGGTATCCGCTCGGGCTGATCTATTTCAACAAGGTCGCGGCGGACAAGTTCGAAGTGCTGGACGGCCAGCAGCGCATCACCAGTGTCGGGCGGTTCGTCACGAACAAGTTCGCGGTCATGGACGGCAACAACCCGCAGTACTTCGACAGCCTCCCCGCCGACCAGCAGACCCGGATCAAGGACGCGAAGCTGCTGATCTACGAGTGCGAGGGGACGGAGACCGAGATCAAGCTGTGGTTCGAGACGATCAATATCGCCGGCGTACCGCTAAACGCGCAGGAGCTTTTGAACGCCATCTATTCCGGCCCGTTCGTCACCAAGGCCAAGGAGGAGTTCAGCAACAGCCATAACGCCAAGATCCAAAAATGGAGCGCCTACATCAAGGGCAGTGCAAACCGGCAGGACTACTTGGAGCGGGCACTGGACTGGGTGAGCAGGGGGGATATCGGCGGCTACATGAGTGCCCAGCGCAACGATAAGAGCATCAACGAACTGAAGGCCTATTTCAACGCTGTGATCGATTGGCTTTCCACCGTGTTCCCGGATGTTCTACACGAGATGCGCGGCCTGGAGTGGGGCAGACTGTACGAAACGTACCACAGCAAATCCTACGATCCGGGGAAGATGTCGGCCGCAGTCCAGAAGCTCGCGGCTGACGACTGCATCACGGATCGCAGGGGAATCTTCGAATTCCTCCTGGGCGGTTCGACCGACAAGAAGCTGCTGGCCGTGCGGGTGTTCGACGGCAAGACGAAGCGGGTCGCGTACAACAAGCAGACGCAGGAGGCGCAGGCGAAGGGCAAGTCCAACTGCCCGCTGTGCGCGGTCGGCGAGAACGCCAACAAGGGCAGGATCTACAATCTTGACGATATGGACGCCGATCACGTTTCCGCGTGGAGCAAGGGCGGCGACAGCTCGCCCGAGAATTGCCAAATGCTCTGCACTACCCACAATCGCGCCAAAGGCAATCGATAGCATGGGGCGTATCGCCGCCCAGCGGGAGGAGCGTGCTGGGCGCTGACGCCGCGTAGGACACGCGGGCGACCAGGGCGAAGTTGTCTTCCGCGCGGTCTGCGGCGCAGGGCCCGACGACCATGACGGTCCCGCCTGGTGCGAGGACTGAGCGTGCGTGCCGCGCAGCTTCCACAGGATCTCCCGGGCCATGTAGGGCGCGATCCGCTAGCTATTCCGCGATCACCAACACCCGCCGCGCCACCAAGACCCCGAACAACCTGCTTGGAGTCCACAGCTAGCCTAGGCGGCGGCGCAGGTAGCTCCCCTGATCGCGAAACTACTCGGCAATGGTTAGTGGCTGAGGCCTGTCGGGATCACAGCGGCTCCGCCGAATTCTCGACTCTTGAAGCCGGGCGGCGGTTGCTGAGCGGCCCTCTCGAGTCCGGGATCGGTTACACCCGGGTTACAGTTCCTCAGCAGGAAGCGGCGACGCTGAGACACGTGATGAGCAGTCCGACAGCGGTGAGGAGAACAGCAACGAGCAATGACATCTGTGCCCAGCCCACCCAACCAGCCTTCTTTGAATTAATCGCGTCCACTTCTGCGCTCGCCGCATCAAAATTGCGCGCGTGGTCGAATACCAGCTCGCGGATCCGCGTCTTGAACTCAGCGGGCGTATGGGACGCCGCGATAAGGGCTTCGGCGCGCTCACGGAAGTGATCGGACGTTTCCAGGGTCACCACAGTGCGGACGAGCAGCGCGGCAATTGCGGTCACAATGGAGACCAGCATGCCTGCTCCCGCCAGCGCGAACCACGCGATGCTGCAAGGGGGGAGGGACCCGAAGGAGCGAACAAGGGCAAAGCCCCCACCCAGGAAGATTCCGGCGATAGCTATCGTGCCCTGGGCCTTCTGCTCAATGTCGCGCCAAGTCTCGTTGCTCTCGTCGTATTCGCGTCTCGCATGGTCCAGTACGAGTCTGGCGATCGACTTGTGCAAGTCGTCCATGACGTCGGCTGCCTCCTCCTCCGGTGCGGTCATGCCATGGTGTTTCGGCAAATGTGCCCGCGGCTTGAGGACGTTTCACTGGGGGGACGGGGCTTCCGGCTCTGAGGGGGCCGGGATCCACGCCTCGGGCGGGAAGAAGCACGGCTCGGCGAGCAGGATGCAGCCCAGCTCGAAGCTGCCGTCCGGATCGGTGGGTTTGTGCTTTGATCAGCGACAATTAGAACTCCCGCCCGCATTGACTCACCCCTTCTGCTACCGAGAGGGGGGTGCGTGTTTCGGAGCATCGTGAACACCCAGATCGGACCATCGTGAACGCCTGGATCGGGATCGTGAACGGCTAGATCGGCATCGTGAACACCCGGATCGGGATCGTGAACGGGTAGATCGGTGATCGTGAACAGGCCACCCTGCCGCCGAACGGGGCGGGTGCCGGGCCTGGAGCGACGCTGGGGAGTCCAGTTGTCCACCCACCCCTCGAAGGAGGGCCTGGATGGCGACCGAGCGACTGCCCATGCGCAAGATCCGAGAGATTCTCCGCCACAAGTGGGTTGGAGGCCGGAGCCACCGCGATGTCGCGGCCGCCCTGCGCATCAGTGTGGGTGCGGTCTCTGCCGTCGAGCGACGGGCCCGGGAGGCCGGTCTCGATGCGGCGACCGTCGAGGCTCTGGGCGACGACGCGCTCGAGGCTCGTCTCTACGGCACCACGGCCGCCGAGCGCCGTCGCGTGCTCCCCGATCCCGTGTTCATCCACACCGAGCGCAAGAAACCCGGCGTCACGCTCGAGCTGCTGCATCAGGAGTACCTGGAGCGTCATCCGGACGGCTATCGCTACACGCAGTTCTGCGAGCACTACCGGCGGTGGTGCAAGGACCGGCGGCTCTCGATGCGCCAGGTTCATTACGCCGGCGAGAAGCTCTTCGTCGACTACGCTGGGAAGAAGCCGTCCGTCACGGACCCGGTCACCGGCGAGATCCGCGAAGTCGAACTGTTCGTCGCCGTCCTTGGTGCCTCGAACTTCACCTTCGTCGAGGCCACCGCGAGCCAGCAGATCGCCGACTGGATCGGCAGTCACGTTCGCGCCCTCGAGTTCCTCGGCGGCGTGCCCCAGGCGATCGTTCCCGACCAACTGAAGACCGGCGTCACCCGCGCGTGCCGGTACGAGCCCGAACTGCAACGTAGTTACGAGGAGCTCGCCCGCCACTACGGCACGGTGATCTTGCCTGCGCGCCCGGCTTCGCCCAAGGACAAGGCCAAGGCGGAGGTCGGCGTCCAGATCGCCGAGCGGTGGATCCTGGCGCGCCTGCGCCACGAGGTGTTCTTCTCCCTCGCCGCGTTGAACCTGCGCATCCTCGAGCTCCTGGACGAACTCAACGCGCGCGCCATGCGGCACTACCGCACCAGCCGCCGCGCGCTCTTCGAGCAACTCGATCGGCCGGCGCTGAAGCATCTGCCCGAGACTCGCTACGAGCACTCGCTCTGGAAGTTCGTGCGGCCCGGGCTCGACTACCACGTCGAGTTCGATCACCACTACTACAGCGTTCCGTTCACTCTGCGCCACGAGAAGCTCGACCTGCGTTCGACTTCGAGCACGGTCGAGATCTTCAGGAAGGGTGAGCGCGTCGCGTCGCATCTGCGGAGTTCCCTGCGCGGGCGCCACACCACCGTCACGGAGCACATGCCGAAGAGCCACCAGGCGCATCTCGAGTGGTCGCCCGAGCGCATCGCGCGTTGGGCCGCGACGATCGGCCCTTCCACCCGCGCCCTGGTCGAGGCGATCTTCGCCGACCGTCCACACCCGGAGCAGGGCTACCGCTCCTGTCTGGGCATCCTGCGTCTGGCCAAGCGTTACGGCGACACCCGGCTGGAAGTCGCCTCCGGGCGGGCCCTTGCCGCGCGCGCGCGCTCCTATCGGCATGTTGAATCGATCTTGAAGCACGGACTCGACCGGGTGCCCGCCCCGGACGCGAGTCCCGACGACGTCGCGGCCATCGCGCACGTCAACCTGCGCGGGCGCGACTACTACCGCTGATGGAGGATCACGGCATGCTCAACAACTCGACGCTCGAGAAGCTCTCGGCCCTGCGCCTGCCCGAGATGGCCGCGGCCTGGCAGGAACAGCAACGCCGCACCGACCACGACACGCTCACCTTCGACGAACGCTTCGGACTCCTGGTCGATGCCCTGTAGCTCGGCCGGGAGAACCGCCGGCTCGAACGCTCGCTCAAGGAGGCCCGGCTCCGGCTCACCCAGGCCAGCCTCGAGGCCATCGAACATCGGCCTCATCGTCCGCTGAACAAGCCGCACCTGCGTCAGCTCGCCACCGGCCGCTGGATCGCCGAGCATCACAACGTCGTCGTGACCGGGCCGACTGGCACCGGCAAGACGTTCCTCGCTTGCGCACTGGCCCATCAGGCGTGCCGCACCGGGTCCCGCGTGCTCTATCGCCGGATGCCGCGGCTGTTCGAAGAACTCACGCTCGCCCACGCCGACGGCAGCTACACGCGACTGCTGGCTCGGATGGCGCGGATCGACGTTCTTGTGCTCGATGACTGGGGGCTGGCGCCACTGCGCGATCAGGATCGGCGAGACCTGCTCGAGATCTTCGAGGACCGCTACGGCATGCGCTCCACGATCCTCACCAGCCAGTTGCCGATCGAACACTGGCATGATCATCTCGGAGAGGCTACCGTGGCCGACGCGATCTGCGACCGGCTGCTGCACAACGCCCACCGGATCGCTCTCGAAGGGCCGTCCTGGAGAAAGGAGGAGAGCGCTCAACTCAACGACTGAATCCCCAGCGTCGCTCCGCTCCGTTCACGATGACCGATCGGGGTGTTCACGATGGCCGAAATACGCAGCCCGGCTCCCGCGGGTCGGCGAGTCGGTGTGACTCGGGTGGACTACCGCCCCGGGCGACGGGTTCGCAGCTGACCCGCCACGGTCTGCGCACCGGCAGCCCGCCCGTTGATGATTCCCGAGCGATCAACGTGCCAGATTTGCTCGGGATGGTTCTGAAAAACCTCAGTTCAGAGGGGGGAATGGTTCTGCAAAACTATCGGGGATGGGGTCCCATGGTTCTGAAAACTGACAGACCGACGTCCGAGTCCATCAGCGGAAGCTCCCTCAAACTCTTCGTCTACGGGTGGTTGTCAGAGCTTGTCAATGCGCCGGGCCCAGAGCGCGTGCCGAGCTGGATGATGGACTCCGGTCTGTTCGATGTCGTGAAGGGTGCCCGC
>JANPEF010000070.1:0-3697 GCA_031431875.1 Candidatus Eiseniibacteriota bacterium
CGGACTACGGTGGCGGGAATTCGGGAACCGGCGCGAGTGCCCAGGGGAGCGGAATGGGCGCGTCTGGCGCCGTGGGTGGCAGTGGTGGAATGGGCTCGATGTCGGGAGGCGGTGGCGGGCAGCGCGGCGCGCCGGCCTCTGGCGGCATGTCCGCCGAGCCCGCGCCGGCACCGATGGGTGGCAGCGCTGATTCTCCGGACTTCATGGAGCGAGGGCGCCAGCCAGGTGCCGCCGTGCCGCTCGGCGAACTCGCCGACGTGCGCGTGACCACCGGCCCGCCGATGATCAAGGACGAGAACGGCGTGCTGGTCGGCTACGTCTTCGCGGACATCGACCAGACCCAACGCGATCTCGGGGGCTGGGTGAACGACGCGAAGGCCCTGGTGGCATCTCGTCTCGCACTGCCTGCGGGCTATCGCCTGCAGTGGACCGGTCAATACGAGTTCCTCGCGGAGATGGAGGCCCGGCTCCGCGTCGTCATCCCGCTCACCCTGATCCTCGTCGTGGCCCTGCTCTATCTCGCCATGCGCGGATGGCCCCAGACGTTTCTCGTGTTGTCCAGTCTTCCCTTCGCGGTGGCCGGCAGCGTGTGGCTGCTCGCCCTCATGGACTACAACCTGTCCACCGCGGTCTGGGTGGGAATCATCGCGGTTGCGGGCGTGGCCGCGGAGACCGGCATCGTGATGGTGGTCTACCTGGACGAGGCGTTCAAACGGTACATGGGTGAAGGGCGAATCCGCACCCCGGACGACGTCGATGCCGCCGTGGTCGAAGGCGCCGCTGCCCGCGTCCGACCGCTGGTCATGACGGTCGCCACGACGGTCTTGGGGCTCCTGCCGCTGCTCTGGGAGTCCGGGGTCGGAGCCGACGTGTCGGCGCGCACCGCAGCTCCGGTGGTCGGTGGCCTGTGGTCGTGCATGGTTCTGACGCTGCTCGTGCTCCCCGCCGCGTATGCCTTGTGGCGCCGACACCAGGTTCGTGTCGCGATGGTGGCAACGCCGCGTGTCAACGCCGATCCAGTTCCGTCTCCAGGTGCCGCATGAATCGCCTGAGTCTCGCCGAGCTGACGTCCGGCCTCGGGGCGCTTGCACTGGGCGTGCGACAGGGTGCTCTGTCTCCGCGCCGGTTCCCCCACGCTGCCGGACTGAGCGCGTTTGCCAGTCCTTCCCTTCATGCCTTCGGGATCTGGGACAAGCCTCGACTCGAGGCAGTCGGCCCGCCGGAGCACTCACGGTGGGTGCGGGCGTCGCTGCTCCGCCCGAATCGCATTCAGGAGACGGCATGGGGGGCTGTGCTGCCGCTTCCGCCCTATCGGATCGAGCAACTGATCGGCCGGGAGTCCAGCCGCCGCCAGACAGCGACGCATCCTCCGCCAAGCTGCTGCAGGACAAAGGACGGAGGGGGGGGCGAGCGGTCGAAGGCGGCGGTCTTGAAACCCGTGCTACAACCGGACGATCTTCTTGCTCTTCCTGCCCTTGAGCGCGTTGCGCGTGTCGACCACCGCTTTCACGTGCGCCAGCAGCAGGTCGTAGTCGAACCCGGTGTGGGCCGTGGCGATCACGGCGCAGTCGTAGCGCGCGATCGTCGCCTTGGTCAGGCGCACGGTGCGGCGCGTCCGTCCGGCGAAGTCGAGACGCGCCACGAAGGGGTCGGCGTAGTCGACCTTGGCGCCCATCTCCTCGAGCAACTCGAGGATGTCGAGCGACGGGCTCTCGCGCGTGTCGTCGATGTTCGCCTTGTAGGCGACGCCGAGAACGAGGATCCGGGAGCCCTTGACCGAGCGGCCGTTCTGGTTCAACGCCTCGACGACCTTGCGCACGACGTGCTCGGGCATGTGGCCGTTGACCTGGCCGGCGAGCTCGATGAAGCGCGCCTCGAAGCCCGACAGCTTCGCCTTCCACGACAGGTAGAACGGGTCGATCGGGATGCAGTGCCCGCCGAGGCCCGGCCCCGGGTAGAACGGCATGAAGCCGAACGGCTTGGTCGCGGCCGCATCGATCACCTCCCAGACGTCGATCCCCAGGCGCTCGCACAGCAGCGCGGTCTCGTTGGCGAGGCCGATGTTGACGCTGCGGAACGTGTTCTCGAGCAGCTTGACCATCTCGGCGACGCGCGTTCCGGAGACCGGGATGACGGTGTCGAGCGTCTGGCGATACAGCGCGGAGGCGACGGCGGTGCAGCGCGGGGTCACGCCGCCGACGACCTTGGGGATGTTGCGCGTCTGGAAGTTCGGGTTGCCGGGATCGACGCGCTCGGGCGAGAACGCGAGGTAGAAGTCCTTGCCCACCTTGCCGCCCTTCGCGGTGAGCAGCGGCAGGATCAGCTCGTCGGTCGTGCCCGGGTAGGTCGTCGACTCGAGGATGACGAGCTGGCCCTTCTGGAGGTGGCGCGCGACCTGCTCGGCCGCCGCCACGATGTAGGAGACGTCGGGATCCTTCGTCTTGTTGAGCGGGGTGGGCACGCAGATGTTGACCGTGTGCGCCTTGGCGAGGACGCGGAAGTCGGTGGTGGGGAGGAAGCGCTCGGCCTTGACCATGGCGGCGACGTCCTTCGACGACACGTCTCCGACGTAGGAGCGACCGCGCTTGAGGGCGGCGACCTTCTTCTCGTCGACGTCGATCCCGTAGACGGTGAACCCGGCCTTGGCGAACTCGATCGCCAGCGGCAGGCCGACGTAACCGAGACCGATGACGGCCGGGCGGGCCGTGCGGCGGGCGAGACGCTGTTCGAGCACGTGGGAGCTCCCGAGAGGAGGCGAACGACGCGGGTCGGGACGCCGCAGGGCGCCCGACAGACCATCAAAAAGACGTCCGCGGGACGCCGGACGCCGACCCCGCGAATCTAGCACAGGAGGGGGGGCGGCACGAGTCGTGCTCGGCCGGACTTCGTGCCCGCGGGCGCGTGGACGGTTGACAGGTCGCCTTCGCGGGCCTAGCCTTTTGCTGCAGTTCCGAGCGAAGCGAAGCGAGGTTGCCTGTCCTTGCCGTGAGCGCGGCTCCCGTCACCAAATCCTTCATGCGCAGCGGACGTGCCGTCGCACAGGGGTGGCGTGGTTGGCCCGAACACGACCGGGTGCGGGGAGCCTCCTTCCATTTCCGGCCGACCACCGCTTCATGCCCCGTGCCGCCCTGCTCCCGCCCCCGAGGTCCCCGTGCTTCCTCCCGTCGTTTCCGGCGTCCGCCATGCGGCGCGCATCGCGACCGCCGATGGCCCGATGTACGCCCTGTTCGCCGCCGATCGTCTCGTCCTGCTCGACGCCGCGCCGTGGGCCGGCGGCCGTCCGATCGGCGTCGAGCTGTCCGCCGCCGACGCACGGTTCCTCGCCCCGTGCACGCCGACGAAGATCGTCTGCATCGGCGTCAACTACGCCGACCATGCGAAGGAGAGCGCGAGCTTCACCAGCGTTCCCGACGAGCCGGTGATCTTCCTCAAGCCGCCTTCGGCTGTGATCGGGCCCGGCGTCGCGATCGAACTGCCGCCCGGCGTCGGGCGGGTCGATCACGAGGCCGAACTGGCCCTGGTGATCGGCCGGCGCACGTTTCGTGCGGACCACGCGACGGCGCGCGCGGCGATCGCGGGTGTGACCGCGGTCAACGACGTCTCGGCCCGCGTGCTGCAAAGGAAGGACGGACAGTTCACCCGCGCCAAGGGCTTCGACACGTTCTGCCCGCTCGGGCCGTGGATCGCGCTCGGTCTC
>JANPEF010000071.1:0-3682 GCA_031431875.1 Candidatus Eiseniibacteriota bacterium
CGACGCAGGCCGCGGTCCAGATGCCGATCGATGAAGTCGAGCTGAGTCAGTCGATCACGAACTCGACATCGAGCGTAGTTCGCCCCGGTATCGAGGCGAATCGGATGGGTGGGCCTGCCCTCGCGGGCAGTGGACCCGGTCGCTCGGGGTCGGTGGTCACAACCGCCGGGCCGGCGAACAACGTGGCGGCAAGCACGGCCGCGGCGGACCAGAGTTACCCGGCCGGGATCTCGGACGGCGCAGGCGGCATGATCCTCGTCTGGGAGGACGAGCGCGGCTCGACCGTGACGGGCTGGGATATATATGCGCAACGAGTCCTAGCGTGCGGGGCGCTCGATCCAGGCTGGCCGGCGGGCGGCGTGCCGATAACGCGGGCCCCGAACAACGACGTCTTTCCGGTGATCTGCTCTGATGGCGCGGGCGGCGCGTTCGTCGTCTGGTTTTCCAGTTTCTTCGCAGGCGGGGACATCTTCGCCCAGCACCTGCTGGCCAACGGGACGATTGATGCCGCGTGGCCGGCGAACGGGCTCGGCGTGTGCACCGCACCCCGTACCCAGAGACTGCCCAAGCTCACGACTGATGGGGCAGGAGGTGCGTTCGTCACCTGGGACGATACGCGGGACGGCCTCCCCGGGACCCGTCGGGTTTTCGCCCAGCATCTGCTGGCGAGCGGTGTCGACCCGGCTTGGGCGGTGGATGGCATCCCGGTGTGCCCGATCCGGCCTGCGACGGACCTCCAGGGACTTCCTGTGATCTGCTCGGATGGCGCCGGCGGGGCAATCGTCGCGTGGGTCGATGCCCGGAACGGCATCCCGAATCGCGACATCTTCGCCCAGCGCATGTCATCGTCGGGAGCCCTGCTGTGGGCGCCCGCCGGAGAACCGGTGTGTACGGCACCGGGAGTGCAGCTCCTGAACGGGGCGGGTGCCTCTTCCTTCTGGCCTCTGACGTCGTCGGATGAGCAGACGAACGCGATCGTTCCGGACGACGCGGGGGGTTGTGTGATCACGTGGCTCGATGCTCGCAACCTGAGCCTGGCGCCGCTCAACCACGACATCTACGCTCAGCGCCTGACGGCTTCGGGCGGCGTGGCCGCAGGCTGGCCCGCGAACGGCGTGCCCCTGTGCACCGATCTCGGTAACCAGAACGCACCAGGCCTGGTCCCGGACGGATCGGGCGGCGCGATCGCGACGTGGTACGACTCCCGGCCCGCCCCGTTCGCCCAGCACGTGTCGGGCGCGGGGATCCTGACCGGACCCGCGAACGGACTCGCGCTGAGCGGCGCGGGTCCCGCCCTGTTCGCACCCCTCGGCGTGAGCGACGGATCGGGCGGGGCAATCTTCGTGTGGAGCGATCCCCGCAATTACGCCACGAGCGGCGACGACCAGTTCGCCCACCACGTGAAGACCACACCGGCGCTCGCGATCGATCCCGCTTGGCCGATCGATGGCACCCCGGTCTCGACCGCTCCCGGAGATCAGGGAAGTCTCGAATTCGACGGCTCAGGGCGAGTGGTTGCGGACGGGGCCGGCGGGGCCGTGGCGGCCTGGAGTGACACGCGCAACTCCACGACGAGTGGGATCGACGTCTACACGCAAAGCCTGCTCGCCTCAGGTTCGCTGCCCGAGGACCCGGTGGCGTCAATCACCGGGCCTGCGAGTGGATCGGTCTTTCCGATCAACACCGCGGTGACCTTCACCGGCAGCTTCACCGACACCGATCCCGATCTCCACACCGCGGAGTGGGAGTTCGACGCGCTGCCGCCGGTGGCGGCGATCGTGAACGAGGTGGCCCACACGGTGAGCGTCAACTACACGTTCACCACACCAGGCGTCTACCTGGTCAAGGTGACGGTGACCGACCAGTGCGGCGGCACGAGCACGAGCACCCTGGTCGACGGGTTCGATGCGATGGTCGTCATCTACGATCCGAACGCCGGGTTCGTCACCGGCGGCGGCTGGATCAACTCACCGGCCGGGGCCTACGTTCCCGATCCGTCGCTCGTCGGCAAGGCGAATTTCGGGTTCGTGGCCAAGTACCACAGGGGCGCGACCGTTCCGACGGGGAACACCGAGTTCCAGTTCAGGGCCGCGAACCTGAACTTCAGCAGCACGAGCTACGACTGGCTCGTCGTTGCGGGCGCCAAAGCCCAGTACAAGGGCGTGGGCACGATCAACGGCGCCGGCGACTACCGATTCATGCTCACGGCCATCGACGGCAATCTGCAGGGCAGCCAGCCCGACAGATTCCGCATGAAGATCACCGACCCATCGGACAACACACTGGTTTACGACAACCAACTGAACGCGCCCGATGGATCCGATCCAACGACGCTCCTGGGAGGAGGATCGATCGTGATCCACAAGCCGAACGGTGTGGGCCTTTCGGATGGCTCAGAACTGCGAGACGCGGACTTCGGCTCGGCGACAATTGAATACGCGCTTTCCCGGGGTGAGCCGAATCCCTTCAAACTCGACACGGTGATCCACTACGGACTGCCCGAGCTTAGCCGCGTGGAGATCGATCTCTATGACGTCTCGGGGAGGAGAGTGCGAAGCCTCGTCCACGGAGAGCTTCCGGCCGGCGCCCATGAACTGCGGCTGTCGAACCAGGATCGTTCCGGAAATCCGCTCACGGCGGGGCTCTACTTCCTTCGCATGAGCGCGAATTCTCTCCAGACTGGAGCGGGCTTCTCGGCCACCCGCAAGTTGGTCGTGACCCCGTAACGAGACAAAGCTCTCGCTTCCTCTTGCAATCGTATTAAATCAGACGGGCGGCCACACCACAGCGTTGTGGTCGCCCGCTCCTCATCGCGCTCACCGCGCTGGAGTACAGCACATGGCAGGCCGTGTCCATGAGCGCGCATTCGCCTGTCCCCCGCACCATCATGCCAGCCGAACTCAGGCTGCGCACCTAGGACGGCCGGAAGATCCCGCTCCGGGACGGCGAGCTTGAGGGTGACAGCCTCCAGAAATACGTCGAGACCAGGGAACTGGAACTCGCCGCCACCAGCGATCGGGCGATCGCGACGCCCGAGTCCCCATAACGGAGTCTCGGAAGAACCCGGGGCGGTTCACCATGGTCGGGGCGCGTATCACGGATGCGGAGCCTGGCATCTTCCGTGGCCCGCGAATCGGGCGGCAGCCGCTCCACTGGGGCATCAGCAAGGGCATCGCCGTGCTGGTGGACGGCGGACAGCCAGGCGGCTCCCGAGGAGGTCAGGAGTTGTGACGCCCCTCGTGCAGGCGTATCCTTGTTCGCACTGGCCTCGACCCCCGATCGGTGACCAGCTGAGCTGGTACAGGATTCCTCGGTCAGATTGTTGATTCGGTGCCGCTCCGGCAAGTTGTTGCCAACCTGGACACGCCGAAGCGAGGCAGGAATGCCGCGACTCTCCACCCTGCCGACACGACTCGCGTGGGCGGGCTCCGTGATGCGCATGTCTTCGATCGCTTCGAGTCGGGCGCAGAGCCCGCCGACGCTCCCACCAGGGTATGCCGAGTCCCAGTTCGGGGACCCCAGGGCGCGAGCCGCCGCCGCACGGCTCTCTCCCCGGTTGAGCTTCAGGCGGATCCGGCAGCGGATGCGAACGTCCGCATTCCGAAGAGAGATCCAAAGTAGGTCGCACGACTTTCAAGCGGCCTCCCGGGGGCCGCGCTGCCGAATCAAGCGAAGGCATCAA
>JANPEF010000072.1:0-25008 GCA_031431875.1 Candidatus Eiseniibacteriota bacterium
CGTCGCCGGCCGCGGCGGCGTCGGGCCGCGCCGCAAGTTCGCGCAGCGTGTGGAGCGCGGGCGCGGCGAGCAGCGCGCGGTTTGCGCGCCAGCGCGCGAGGCCCTCGGCGGGCGTGATCCATTCGCCGGCCTGCAGTTCGCCCGGATCGTGCGTGGCGACCTCACCGTCGGGCAGCTCGCACAGCCAGAAGTAGGTGTCGAAGCCACCGGGCGTGAACGGCGGCGACACCCAGCGGCCAGCCGCCACGAAGTCGGCGGGGTCGATCACGAGATCCTCGGCGGCGAGGAACTTCTCGAGCGACAGGTCCTCGGCGAGGAGCGCGGCCCGCGCCTCGACCCGGCGCCCGTGCGGAACGCGCCGCGCACCGCGCGCGAGCAGCACGCCGGTCTCCTCGAACGTCTCGCGCACGAGGCACGCCAGGAGCGCCGCCCGCGCCGGGTCATCGACGCCCGGGATCGCCACCGAGCGGTCCGCGCGGGCGACGCGTCCGCCGGGAAATGCGTGGAATCCGCCCAGGAAGGCGAGCTCGTCTCGACGCTGCACCCAGAAGGCCTCGAGGCCCGGCGCGCGCCGCCACAGGACGGCGGCAGAGGCGAGCGCGACGGGACGGGCGGAGGACGGCGGCACGGAGGACATGGACCCCTTCTAACACGCGCGCGACGGGGCGTCGAGGCGTCTCGAGCCGCCTCGGCCCGCGTGCTACGATCCTCCCCGTGAGCCCCCGCGCGATGAAGCCGACGCCCTCGAATCCGCCTGCCGCACCCGAGCGCGGCCGCGCCCTCGCCGGCGCGCTCGTGCGCTGGTTCCGCGCCGGCCACCGCGACCTGCCGTGGCGCAAGACGCGCGAGCCCTACCGCGTGTGGATCTCCGAGATCATGCTGCAGCAGACCCGTGTCGAGGTCGTCGTCCCCTACTACGAGCGCTTCGTCGTGCGCTTCCCGACGGCGCACGCGCTGGCCGCCGCACCCCTCGACGACGTGCTCGCCGCGTGGGCCGGCCTCGGCTACTACCGCCGCGCGCGGCAACTGCAGGCGGCCGCCGCACTCGTCGTGCGCGATCACGGCGGCGTGCTGCCGGCCGACGAGACCGCGTTGCGCGCGCTGCCGGGCATCGGTCGCTACACCGCGGGCGCAATCCGCTCGATCGCGTTCGGCCAGGCCGCACCGATCGTCGACGGCAACGTGGCGCGCGTGCTCTCCCGACTATTCGCCCTCCCCGGCGGCCCGGGCGAGGCGGCATGGGAGAAGCGCCTGTGGACTCTTGCCGCGGCACTCGTCCCCGCCGCCAATCCATCTGCGTTCAACCAGGGGCTCATGGAACTCGGTGCGACGGTGTGCACGCCGCGCTCGCCCGGCTGCGACTCGTGTCCACTCGCGCGCTTCTGCAAGGCGCATGCGACCGGTCGCGAAGAGGCTTACCCGCCGGCGAAGCAGCGCGCAAAGGTCGAGCGGATCGAGCGCTGGGTGCTGCTCGCGGTGCGCCCGCGCGATGGTGCCGTGTGGATGCGCCGCCGTGGCGCCGACGAGCACAACGCGGGACAGTGGGAAGCGCCGCTGGTGGCGCCTGCCGACGCGGACACCGGACCGCGCGTGGGTGCGCGCGAGCTGGGCACGGTGCGACACGCGATCCTCGCCACGGACTTTCGCGTGCGGGTCTTCCTGCTGCCGGGCGCGCGGGCGCCAGGGGGCGCTGGCCCCGGGCGCTGGCGCGCACCGGATGCCGAGGGGCCGGTGACGACGATCACGCGGAAGGCCCTGGCGCTGCTCGCATCCCAGCCGGCACTCACGCGCTGACGCGCGGCGTCGGCCCCGCCGCGCCGGACGCAGGCCGCACGCGCGTCGACGCCGGATCGACGAACAGGCGACGGTAGAACATGCGCGGAACGAAGCCCGCGCGCTCGTAGGCGCGGCGCGCGGGCGCGTTGTCCTCGCGCACGAACAGGCACACGGCGGGCACGCCGACAGGCGCCGCCGCAGTCATCAGCAGATGCACCAGCTGCGCCGTGCCGCGCCGCGCCAGGCCCTGCCCGCGCGCGAACGGCTCGGTGAACACGCCGACGATCTGTGCGCCGACCGGGCAGAGCGCCGAGATCTCGGCCTTGAACACGATCTTCCCGTCGCGGCGTACGATGAACGTGCGCCCCTCCTCGATGTTGCGCGTGACGTGGCGCACGTAGCCCTCGCCCATCGTCGAGAGCGGATCCTCGCCGGTCTCCTCGCGGTAGGCGCGCGCGCTGACATCGATCAGGTCGCCCAGGTCCTCGCGCACGGCAACGCGCAGGTCGACCTCGCGCTCGGCGGCGAGCGTCGCGGCGTCGACGGTCATGAACACCTCGCGCCAGTCGCGATCGGCGCGCAAGCCTCCCGCGGCGAGGTGCCCCCACACATCGGTCACCTGGTCCCACTCCCCGACGACGAGGCGCACGCGTGAGCGGTCCTTCCACGCCTCCTCGGCGAACAGCCGCCGAACGTGCGGCTCCTCGGCCGCGAAGACGATGAGCCCACCGTGACCGAGGAACATCACGCCGTCGAGACGATCCCCGTGGAAGGCGCCCAGGAAGCGGCCCTGCGCCGCGCCGTCGGGCACGGACAGCGCACCCTCGAACACCTTGCTTGCGAGGTAGACGTCGCGCATCCCGTGCGCCGTCAGGAACGCCCAGGCGGCCTCGGAGTGGCGGGGTTGGAGGGGCTGCACCATGGCTGGAATCTAGCGCATCTGCTAATCTCACGACTCATGGAAATCCTCCTCGCCAGCCCGCGCGGCTACTGTGCGGGCGTCGATCGCGCGATCGACGTCGTGACCATCGCCATCGAGCTCTATGGAGCACCGGTCTACGTGCGGCACGAAATCGTGCACAACCGGCACGTCGTCGAGTCGCTGCGCGAGCGCGGCGCGATCTTCGTCGACGAGCTGGCTGACGTGCCGCGCGGCTCGGTCGTCGTCTTCAGCGCGCACGGCGTCTCCCCCGCGATCCGCAGGGAAGCCGCGGAGCGCGGGCTCAAGCCGATCGACGCGACGTGCCCGCTGGTGACCAAGGTCCACCTCGAGGCGCTGCGCTTCGCGAAGGCCGGGCACCAGATCGTGCTCATCGGCCACGCCGGCCACGCCGAGGTCGAGGGCACGATGGGCGAGGCGCCCGAGGCAATGGTGCTGGTGCAGAGCAAGGAGGACGTGGCGAAGCTCGAGGTGAAGGACCCCGCGAAGCTGGCCTACCTCACGCAGACGACCCTTTCGGTCGACGAGACGACGGTGATCATCGATGCGCTCAAGGAGCGCTTCCCCGAGATGCGTGGCCCGGCGCGCGAGGACATCTGCTATGCGACGACGAACCGCCAGGCGGCGGTCAAGGAGCTGGCGGCGCGCTGTGACCTGGTGCTCGTAGTCGGCTCGCCGACGAGCAGCAACTCGAGCCGGTTGCGCGAGGTCGCCGAGCTGTGCGGCGCCACGTCGTACCTGGTCGAGAGCGTGCACGACGTCGACCCCGCGTGGCTCGCGGGCAAGCGATCGATCGGCGTCACCGCCGGCGCGTCGACGCCCGAGCACCTGGTGAGCGAGCTCGTGACGTGGCTCGAGGCACGCGGCGCCGCCCCGGCGAGCGATCTCGTCGCCGTCGCCGAGACGATGTTCTTCCACCTGCCCAGCGACCTGGCAAAGGACCTCGCCGAATCCGGCCGCGCCGACGCCATCCTCGGCGAGAGCGGCCGCACGCTGCGCACGCGCTAGCCGGTCACTTCTGCTTCAGCCCCGCCCGCATCTTCTGGTTGGGGTGCACCGCGTCCGGCGGCGTCGCATCCTCCACCGTGCCACCGAAGGCCAGCACGCGCTCGCGGAAGTAGTCGTCGCGGGGTGCGAGAGCGAACGCGCGCTTGGCCTCGATCAGCGCACCCGTGCGATCGCCCTGGCGGGCGCGCAACTCGGCGATCGTGTCCCGGAACTCCGGATTCGCGGGCTCGTCGGCGGCGGCCCGCCGTGCGGCGACCTCGGCGCGATCGAGCCACGCGCCGTGTTGCGCCATCCCCCACGCCATCGCATTGAGTGCGCTCGCCGGAAGTGCCGTGTCGGCCAGCGCCGCGCCGACGCGCGACTCGGCCTGGGCGCGCTCTGCGGTGGCCGCACTCGCGCGGCCCGCCGTCGCGATCAACTCGGCGAAGTGGAGGTGCGACTCGACGAGGCGCGCCGCCGCGTGGACGCGGAACAGGCGATCGAGCTCGGCGAGCGGGTCGGGGTGATCGTCGACGCGCAGGTAGATCCAGCGTGTGGCGTCGGCGGGTCGCTCGGGATCGACGCGACCGACCAGCAGCGCTGCCGAGCGCAGCGGCCGACTCGCGGCGGGCGCTCCCATGCGCAGCGAGGCGAGCAGGCGCTCTGGCAGCGGCAGGTCGGTCCACACGACGAACGAGTCGTGCACCGCGAGCAGCACGTCGCCGCGGGCGAGTGCGCTCCCCTGCACCGCGACCATGGTGTCGATCACACCGCCGGAATAGCCAGTGAGTTCGAGTCCGGTGTAACCGCCCGGCCGGCCGCGGCGGTCGAGCACCCCGATCTGGCGACGCAGGTACGAGGGATCGCGCTTGTACAGCGTGTCGCAGAGCGCCTGTGGATCCATGCCGTCGCGCAGCCGGGCGAGCCCGAGCGGACCCCAACTGGGGTTGACGTCACCCTGGGTCGCGATCGCGCCCATGCCCGCCTGCACCCACGGCACTTCGGCGCCACAGCCGGGGGCGTGCGACACGACCGCCACGCCGATTGCGCCGGTGCCGCGCTCGGTGCCGATGACCGACAGCGTGCCCTGCATGTCGGAGGCAGATACCGGCCGACAGGCCGGGGCGACCATGAGCCCGGCGATGGCGGCGACGATGACCCCGACCTCTAGACGCACCACGCTCATGCTCCTCCTCCCGCGCCCACGGCAACGTGCGCGCCACTGATGTGCACCGATGCGGGTGCGGCGAGGAACGCCACCACCCGGGCGACGTCCTCGGGCCGCACCGAACCCGGACCCACGGCGTTCACGGTCACGCCGCGGCCCAGTTCCTCGGCGGCGAGCGTGCGGACCAGCGAGACCAGCGCCGCCCGCGCCGCCGCCACCGCGCCGGCGCCCGGCGTGGCAACGAGCGGATCGGTCGGCGCTCCGGTCAGCAACACGATGCGGCCGAAACCCTGCGCTCGCATCGCCGGCAGAACGGCGCGCGAGCAGAAGAATGCCGCGTCGAGGTGCGTGCGCAGCACGTCGCGCCAGTCGGCCGGCGTGGTCTCGCCAAGCCTGTTCCCGCCGTTCATCGCTGCGCCGGCCGCATGCACGAACACGGTCGGCGCACCGAGTACTGCGGTCACCTCGACCCACAGGCGCTCGACCTCCTCGGGCACACCGATCGAGGCGGCGACTGCGATGGCGCGACCCGACTCGCGTTCGCACAGGTCGGCGACCGCGTCGGCCGCGGCGGCGGCGTCCGGATCGTCGTGGTCGCTGGTCAGCGCCACGAGGCAGCCGGCGCGGGCGAGTGCCAGCCCGCAGGCGCGCCCCAGCGCGGTGGAGCCGCCCGTGACCAGCGCGACCCGGCCGGTCAGGGGCACTTCGGAGACGACCTCGGTGACGTTCACGGCGACCTCCGCGGGGGATCCGGGCACGCCGGACCACGGCGTGGGCCCGTGGGTCTTGCCGCGACGCGGGCGGACAGGTAGCTTACAGCCACTAGGCTCCGCCTGAATACACCCTCACGCGAGGCACACGGCATGGATGCAACCGACCTCACCGGCCGCACCGCCATGGTGCTCGGCGTCGCCAACCACCGCTCGATCGCCTGGGGCATCGCGCGCGAGTTGTCGGCGCACGGTGCCCGCCTGGTGATCACCTACCAGGGCGAGCGCTTCCGCAGCGGGCTCGAGGAGCTGGTGGCCGAGGCCGGCATCGAGGACGCTGTGCTCCTGCCCTGTGACGTCTCCGACGACGCCCAGATGGACGCCTGCTTCGCCGCCGTCAAGGAACAGGTCGGCGGCCTCGACATGCTCGCGCACTGCATAGCCTATGCGGCGCGCGAGAATCTCGAGGGCGCGTTCCGCGACACCAGCCGCGACGGCTGGCGAACGGCGCTCGAAATCAGCGCGTGGTCGCTGCTGGCGCTGGCCAGGCGCGCCGTCCCCCTGATGGAGGGGCGCGCCGGCTCGATCATCGCCCTGTCGTACCTCGCCGCCGAGCGCGCGGTTCCCAATTACAATGTGATGGGCAGCGCCAAGGCCGCGCTCGAGCAGATCGTCCGCCAGCTCGCATTCGAACTCGGACCGCTCGGCGTGCGGGTCAACTGTGTGTCCGCGGGGCCGATCTCGACGCTGTCGGCGCGCGGGATCGCCGGCTTCTCGCGCTCGCTCGAGGCCGTCGCCGAGAAGGCGCCGCTCAAGCGCAACGTCAGGCTCGACGACATCGCGCGCGCGGGCTACTTCCTGCTCTCCGATCTTTCCAGCGGCGTGACCGGCGAGACGCTGTACGTCGATTGCGGCTACAACATCATGGGAGTGTGATCGTGCCGCCTGCCGCACCCGCCCAGGTGCAGAAGCTGCTCAGCGAGCGCCTTGGCGCCCGCCTCAAGTCCGCCGAGCCGATGAAGCGTCACACCACGCTGCAGATCGGCGGCCCCGCCGACTGGTACTTCGATGCGCGCACCGCCGAGGACGTCGAACTCGCGCTCACCGCGGCGGCCGAGGCCGCGCTGCCGGTGTTCGTGCTCGGCGGCGGCTCGAACCTGCTGGTCTCGGACGAGGGCTTCCGCGGCCTCGTGCTCCACGTCGCCTGCGACCAGGTCAGCTTCGAGGACGGCGACGCCGTCGCGCGCGTCGAGTCCGGCCGCGACTTCCTCGAGTTCATCGGACTGTGCCGCGATCGTTCCCTGAGCGCGCTCGAGTTCGCCGCCGGCGTACCCGGCGACATCGGCGGCGCCGTGCACGGCAATGCGGGCTGCTACGGGCACTCGATCGGCGAGTTCGTGATCGATGGCGTGCTGGCGCCCAAGGGCGGCGGCCCGTCGATCCACGTCGGCGCGGAGTGGTTCGAGTTCGAGTACCGCGAATCGCGACTCAAGCGCGAGCCGACGCACGTGCTCACGCAGACACGCGTCCGCCTCGCGGCAGCGCGGCAGGAGGACGTGCAGGCGATGATCGACGACAAGCTCGAGGAGCGCCGCGTGAAGCACCCGCAGTGGCGCACCGAGCCGACCGCCGGCAGCTACTTCAAGAACCTGCCCGCCCCCGCCCCCGGTGAGCATCGTGTGCCAGCCGGCAGGGTGCTCGACCAGGCGAACTGCCGCGGGCTGCGCGTCGGCGACGCGATGGTCTTCGCCAAGCACGCCAACATCCTGGTGAACGCGGGAAACGCCACGGCGCAGGAGATGCTGACGCTCGCCGAGGTGATGAAGCGCCGCGCCCACGCGGTCGCGGGAATCTGGCTCGAGGAAGAGGTGTTGTTCGTCGGGCCGCGGCCGAAGCTGCTGGCGCATTCGGAGCTCTAGGCGGCCTTCGCGGTCCCCGCGCTGCCCTCGGCGCGCGCCCGCAGCAATCCCTCGAGCTGTTTCCGGTCGGCTGAAGCCTCGACCTCGCGCCCGTGGCGCGTGTACCACTCCGCCCGCAGGCGCAGCACATCGGGATCGCCCGGATCACTCGCCACGGCCTTCGCGAAGCACGCCTCCGCCGATTCGATCTCGCCCAGGTGGTCGTACACGTCGGCCAGCCGCGTGCGCAGCGCCGAACCGTCGTAGCCGTCGGCCAGCACGCGTTCGTAGGCGGCGCGCGCCTCGATCCAGCGCTCCTGGTCGGCGCGCACGTCGGCGAGGATCAGCGCCGCCCGCGTGAAGCGTGGGTTCGACGCGATCGCCGCGGTCATCTCGTCGGCCGCCGGATCGAGGTCGCCGCGATCGCGATAGAGCAGGCCCAGGTGGAAGCGCACGTCGGCGTAGCCCGGTGCGACCTCGCGCAGGATCTCGAACTGCTGGATCGCCTCACGGGGACGCCCCCGCTTGACCAGCGCGAGCGCCAGCTCCTTGCGCGCGCGACGATTCTGCGGGTTCGCGGCGACGGCGCGCTCGAGGCACGGCATCGCGCGCACCGGCTCGCCGGCGGCGTCGTGATGGAGGGCGAGGTTCACCCAGAACGAAGGCAGGTCGAGCGACAGCGCGACCGCCCAGTCGACCAGCGCCCGGCTCTCGCGGTACTGGCCCTCGCGCTGGCACCACTGCGCGGTCTGCGCCGCGACCTCGCCCAGCTGCGGATTGAATGCGTACGCCGATTGCCACGCGGTCCACGCCTCGGCGCTGACCTGCGAGCCGAGCAGCCCGGCGATGCCGAACGCGCCGCGCAGCGCAGGATCGCTGCACGTGATGTCCTCGACCAGGTGCTGCGCCTCGTCGGCGCGACCGACCGAAAGCAGGATCCACAGGCGATCGAGCAGGTGCGCCGCCTCGTAGCGCCCTTGCGGCGGCATGCTCGACATGACCAGCGCGCGGGCGGGTGACTCGAAGCGCGCCGTGGCGAACAGCAGTAGATGATGGCGAACGCCTGGGTGAAGCCGCAACGACTCGGGCCCCTCGAGGAAGCGCTGCCACGCGTCGTCGTCGCCGCTGGCGACCGCGACCCAGGCGCGATTCTCGACCGCGCCCAGGAAGCGCGGGTTGATGGCGAGCGCGCGCTCGAACGACGCCGCGGCGTCGAGCAGGCGGCCGTTCGCGGCCTGGAACAGGCCCAGGCGATTCCACAGGTCGGGGTACGACGGGAAGCGTTCGAGGCGCGCCTCGAGCCCATTGCCGGCGCCCGCGACCGCGCTCGCGTAAGGCGGAGCCGCGATCACGAAGGCACCGGGACGGCCCGCAGGGACGGGCGACGGGGTCGGGCTGGCGGAGTCCATGTCTTGATGTCGGCGGAGCCGACAGGATTCTTGCGGGAAATTCTTCGGGCGTTCTATTTCTTGAGATTCGCCCGGAAAAACCCCGTGATCCTCTCCCACGCCTGCGGCGTGTTCAAAGAATCGTACTGTGCCGGCCGCGAGTCGTTCATGAACCCGTGCTGCGCTCCCGGGTAGACGATCACCTCGCCCTTCTTGCCCGCCTTCTTGAGCCCGGCCGTCAACGCGTCGGTCTGCTCCGCGCCGAGCCCCCGGTCGGCGCCGCCGTAGATGCCGAGCACCGGGCCACGCAAGGTCTTGAGGCGCGTCGGACTCGTCTCCGGTGAGCCGTAGCAGATCACCGTCGCGTCGAAGGGGCCCTTGTCGAGCGACGAAAGCAGCGACAGCCGCCCGCCCATGCAGAAGCCGATCACCCCCACCCGCTTCGCCCCGCCGCCGGCGGCCGAGCGCAGGTGCGCCGACGCGGCGCGCACGTCACGGATCGCGCGCTCGTCGGGCAGGCCGCGCATCAGCTCGTGGGCGAGCTCGGGATCGGTCGCGACCTGACCGCGGTAGAGGTCGGGCGCGATCGCGACGTAGCCCATGCCGGCAATGCGATCGGCGCTCGCCTTGACCCACTCGGTGAGGCCCCACCACTCCTGGATGACGACGACGGCCGGGCCGCCCTTCTTCGCAGCGGCCGCCGGTTGTGCGACGTAGGCCTGGATCTTCTCCTTGCCGGAGGTGATCTCGATCATCGTGCCGGCCTGCGCGGCGGGCGCGGCTAGCACGACAAGGGCGAGGGCGGCGAACCACAGACGCAAGGGGCGGATCATCGGAACTCCTTCCATGGGCGGGTTGTCGAAGGACTCGATCGTCTCAACCTTACTGACCCCGCACGGGCGGAGCAAGCCGGTTGCCCCGCCTCACCGTCACGGCAGCCGGACGAGTTTCCTCAGGTCGCGCACGCCGTCGAGGTCGAGCACGGCGAAGTAGACCCCGGCCGCGATCGATCTCCCGTCGAAGGCCACGTCGTGATCGCCCGCCGCCTGCTCCCCGCCCGCGACGCGTCGCACGTGCCGGCCGCGCGCGTCGTAGACGTCGAGCGCGACGACCCCCGGATGCGGCAGGCGATAGCGGATGCGCGCGCCCTCGCGGAACGGGCTGGGCTCGACGGAGCGGAACGCGACGCGGGCGCCCGCGAGCGAACCCACGTCGCCGGCATCGACCACGCTTCCGGCGACGCGGAAGTGCGGGAACGCGGTCTCGAGGCTGCGCGGCTGCGACCACGGCGTCGGCGGAAAGTACGGCGAGCGCGGCAGGTTGCGCGCGCGAAGTCGGTACGCGACGCCGGGCGTGAGCGCGGGGAACGGCAGCGCGTACAGGGCCGAGCTGCCGCGGGTCGCGAACGACGGCTCGCCGGTGTCGAACGGTCCGTAGGTCGCGTGCGTTCCGCCGCCCCAGGCCTCGTTCTGCGTCGCCACGTGGAACTCGGGGCGCGCCTTCACGCGGCCGGCCGGCGTACGCACCGTGTGGTAGACGAACAGGTCGCTCGGTGACGACAGCATGCCGCCCAGCGGGAGCGCGGAACTTGTCGTAGCCTGCGCGACGCGCTTGAACGTCGCGACACCGCCGCCAAGGTAGAGGTAGGCGGCTCCGTTCCCGGCCTGGTTGGGGGCGCCGATCGCGAAGTCGGGCCAGCCATCGTCGTTGGCGTCCCCGGCGGCCGTGAGGGCGAAGCCGAAGTAGGACTCCGCGACGTTCGACTCGACGGACCACCATGGCGCGTCGACCGCCCCCGTGGGCGAGCCACGGAACAACCAGACGCGGCCCTCGTTGGCCTGTCCATTCGAGTGCAAGTACGCGCCGACGAGGAAGTCGCCGAAGCCGTCCTTGTCGATGTCGCCGACGCCGGCCACCGACCAGCCGAACGAGTTCGTCGGCACGTCGGCAAGGACCATCTTTGAACGGCGCAGCAACGGCGTCGCGCGCGAGCGATCGCCGAAGATGACCCAGGCCTCGCCGCTCGCCCCGACCAGCAGGTCGGACACGCCGTCGCCGTTGATGTCCCCGCCGTTGTCGAGGGCGATCCCGAACCGGGCGAAGGCCAGATTGCGCTCGATTGTCCACGATGCGTTCGCCTCGAGTCCGCCGGGACCGCCGAAGTAGACATACACGCGGCCCTCGTTCTGCTGGCCATTCGTCTCGTCCTGGGCGCCCACGGCCGCATCGGTGAACCCGTCGCCGTCCCAGTCGCCGGAAGCGACGAACTGGCCGAATTGAGTGTTCCCCGTTTTCGGGGGCGTCGTCCACGAGGGAAGGATGGAGAGGCCGGCGGGCGAACCGTAGAACGCCTTCGCGAAGCCGTCGATCTCCTCCGGCCCGATCCCGTCGTACCGGGCTCCGACCAGCACGTCGGCGTAGCCGTCGCCGTTGAAGTCCCCGCCGCCAACGTCGAACCCGGCGCGGGCGCCTTCGATGTTCGGCTGGTAGCTCCACGCCGCCGACGCGACCGGGCCGAAGTCCGAGCCGTGAAAGACCTGCGTCAGTCCTTCCGAACTCTGGCCGTTCATATAGGTCGCCGATCCCGCGAGGAGGTCCTCGTAGCGATCGCCGTTGACGTCCCCGGCGCGCGCGAGCGTGTGGCCGAGCGCCACGCTCGGTCCGTGGCCGCTCAGGATCGGGACCGGATCGGGCGCCGGGAACGGATATCCGGTGAATGCGCGCCGCACGCTTCCCGCGTTGAAGAAGCCAGCGTCCGCTTGCCAGGCGCCGAAGAACAGGATGGAGGTCATGTTCCCGAACGCGTCGATGCCACCGGCGACGCTGACCCCGGCCTGCGCGCCGGCTTCGGCCTCGAGGAACGGCCAGCCGGTCGCGAGGATCGGCAGCGAAGCGCTCCCGCGGTACAACGTGACGCGTCCTTCTCCCGCGAAGTCGACGGTCGCGCCCGGCTCGCCAAGCGCCAGCTCCGAGAACCCGTCGCCGTCGAAATCACCGGCCGTGGCGAGGCCCGCGCCCAGCGCCTCGCCGACGGCGACCCCGGCGAACGAGTTGTCGAGCCCGGGGCCGTTCGCTCCGCCAAGATACACCTCGACACGACCTCGTCGCTCGGCCGGTGCGGGCCAGCGATCCGCGCCGACGGCGAAGTCGGGATAGCCGTCGCCGTTCACGTCGCCGAGCGTCGCGACGCTCGCGCCGTAGTACTCGCGCGCGGTCGTTCCGTCGGCATGCCACAGTTCCGCGCCGAGCCCGCCCGGTGCGCCGCGAAAGAGCGTGACGCGGCCGACCGCGGCGCCGGGCAGGCCGTGGTTCGGCGCGCCGATGAGCACGTCGGCGTAGCCGTCGGCGTCGACGTCGCCGGCCAGGCTCACCGCGGCGCCGAACGCCGCGCTGTCCGTCTGGCCGTAGAGGGTTGCGACAGCGGCGTTGGACAGACCCGTGCCGGTGCCGCGATAGACGTGCGCCGCACCGTTGCTGGTGAGGATGAAGCTGTGTCCCGGCGCACCCACGACGACGTCCGCGAATCCGTCCGCATCGACGTCGCCGGCGCCCGAGACGGCGGCGCCGAGCTGGGTATCGGGGAGGCCGCCGAACTTGATCCACGACGGCCCGCCGAGAACGTCGTTGGGCCCTCCCACGTAGAGGTACACCGCACCCTCGCCGGCGAACGGCTGCGTCGTGCGCGGCGCTCCGATCAGCACGTCGTCGTAGCCGTCCCCGGTGATGTCCCCGGCCGGAGCGAGCGCGGCGCCGAACTGGCCGCCGGCGATGTCGTAGGAGATCGTCTGGCTCGGGGTCGCGGGCAGTCCCGTCGGGGCGCCGAGGAACAGGTACACGCGTCCCTGGTCGACCCCCGCGTTACCGTCGAACAGCGGCGCACCGACGACGATGTCGGCGTAGCCGTCCCCGTTGACGTCGCCGGCGGGGCTGACCGCGGTCCCGAGCGCGGCGGAGCCTTGCGTTCCGAAGAACGACCAGGACGGATTGAGCCCTGGCCCCCCGGCGCTGCCGAGATACACGAACGCGGCGCCGCCGTTCGGCTGCCCGCCGTCATGGCCCGGCGCTCCGACGAGCAGGTCACCGCGACCGTCGCCGTTGATGTCCCCGGCGGGAACGGCCGACTGGCCGAAACCCGCGCCGACCTCGCCCCCGAGTCGCACCCAACCGGTGGGCTGCAGCACGGATGCCGCGACGGGACCGGGAGCCGACACCGCGACGACCGCGGCGAGGATCGGCAGCAGGGAAGCGAAGGATCGATTCATGGCGAACCCCGGGAGTGGAGGGATGGAAGCCGGCGCTTCCGCGCCGGGGGGAGGAACACCGGGCGGGCGCTCAATCCATGGGACGACGCCCGCCCGGTCGTGTCAGTTCAGGGAGTAAGCCGCACAACCCTTCCGCGGTCGGCCCGGCCGCCGGCGCGCAGCTCGAGGAAGTAGAGGCCAGCCGCGACCGCCCGGCCCGAGTCGTCGCGGCCGTCCCACGCGACGGTCGACGGGCCCGCGGCCCGGTCCTCGTCGAGCAGCCGGCGCACCAGCGCGCCGCGCACGTCGTACAGGTCGAGCTGCACGCGCGAAGTCCTTGCCAGCACGAAGCTCAACCGCGACGCGTCCCCACCGGGCGACGGATTCGGCACGACGCCGCGGAGCCCGAACTCGCCGGGACCCGGTGGAATCAGGGCGTCGACCACGGCACCCGAGGTCCGGATGTCGAGATCGCCGCTCGTGTGCGCCTCGGGCGCCATCCAGCGCGACCGCGGGAAGAACGGCGAGCGAGTCACGAACCGTGCCCGCAGGTGGTAACCGCCACCCGGCCACGGCAGGTTCGGCCTGGGAAAGACGCGGATCACCGAGCTCAGGAGTCCGGCGCCTTCATCGGGCGCGTCGGAATCATAGATGAGGCCGGTCGACTGCGTGGGAATACCGGTGAACGGCGTGTTCTGCGTTGCCACCTCGAACTCGACACCGATGCGCGAGCGCCCGCCCGGACTGGCGAACAGCAAATCCGTCTGAACCTCGTCGGGGTCGTCGATCAGGGCCGGATGAATGCGCCGCCTGTTCCCGATGTTCGGCTCGTACAGCGTCACCGCCGCCATGTGGCCGGGTCCCGAGCCGCCCATGAAGCAATACACCCGACCGGCGGCCCCGGGAGCGCCGACGACCATGTCGGCGAAGCCATCGAGGTTGGCGTCGAGGAGCGGCGAGATGCACTCGCCGAGCTTCCCGCCCGTGATTCCTGGCGAGAACGAGAAGTGCGGCGTCGCCGGGAGTAGTTCCGACGCACCGCGATAGAGATCGACTCGCCCGTCGTCAGGGAGGGCGCTGTCGAATCCGGGGGATCCGATCACGAAGTCGCCGCGGCCATCTCCGTCGACGTCACCCCCGCCGGCAATGGCCGCGCCGAAGCGGCCGCCGGGCTGGCTCCCCGTGTAGGTCTTGATCGCACTGCGACGCTGCGAGCGCCCGAGCGAACCCGCGTAGATGGACACGCGTCCCAGGTTGTCCTGCAGCGGCGCGGCTACGCCGAGATCCGCGACCTGGTCTCCGGTCACGTCGCCGATCGCCGCGACCGTGGCCCCGAACGAGACGTCGGGATCGGGTCCGCTGAACGTGAGGCCGGGCGTCGTCGCTGGTCCGTCGGGAGCGCCGTAGAAGACCTCTACCACGCCCGGCGGGGGGAGCGCGGCGCTGGCCGGAGCGGACGAACCGACCACGATGTCGCTGTAACCGTCGCCATCGAGATCGGTCAACGCCACGGCGGCACCGAGCCCGGCGCCCGCGACCACTCCTTCGCGCGTCCAGGTCGAGGCGACGGGCCCGGTCGGCGAGCCGAGGAAGAGCCACGCCTTGCCACAGCCGTCGAGCGACGCCGAGTCCCACTCCCGCGCGCCGATGACAAAGTCGTGGTAGCCATCACCATTGACGTCGCCGCGTCCGCCGAGGGCGGAGCCGACCCGGTCGAAGTCGCGATCGCCGACGAGCACAAGGCTCGGCGCCAGGAGGCCGTTGGCCTCTCCGGGGTGGAAGTCCACGCGGCCAGCCTGCGAGATCGGGCCGTTGTCCAGCGTCGTCGAGGCGACGAGGAGATCGGAATAGCCGTCGCGATTGACGTCGCCCACGTCGGCCAGTCGTGCGCCGAGGTTCTGCGCGTTGATCGTCCCGAGAATCGCCGGATTCCTTTCGTTGCCGCCGATCCCGTTGAAGATTCCACCGGGGTGAAACGAGACACGGCCGAATCCGCCGAATCCAGGGTCGCCGAGCGCGAGCAGGGGATGGATATCGCCGGAGGTCTTCGGCAGCAATGCCAGCGCGGCTCCATATCCGGTGCCGGGTTGCGCGCCCGCGCGCGGCCAGCCGGGCGAGAGCTGCGGCACGCCGCGCGGCGCGGCGTAGAGGAACGCCTTGCCTTCGTACCAGCCCGGCGCCACGCTCCAATCCTCGGTGCCGACGAGGATCTCGCTGAAGCCGTCGCCGTTGGTGTCGCCCGCGGTCGCGAGCGAGTTGCCGAAGTATCCGCTCGGCCCGTTCGGAGTGAGCAGGTCGCCCATGTAGGTCACCGCGTTGCGCCCGCCGCGGAAGACCGAGATCCGTCCGCGACCTCCGCTGGGGGTGTTGCGGGCGGTCACGCCGAAGTCGGCAAATCCGTCACCA
Organism: Candidatus Eiseniibacteriota bacterium; assembly: GCA_031431875.1. Lineage (GTDB taxonomy): Bacteria > Eisenbacteria > RBG-16-71-46 > RBG-16-71-46 > DASYSL01 > JANPEF01. The sequence goes on from JANPEF010000072.1 coordinate 15,515, forward strand.
TCGAGATCTCCGAGCGTGGCGACGCGGGCGCCGATGTATTCGTTCGGCAGGGCTTCGGGATTGACCAGGATGCTCCCCGTCCCCAGGCCGAACGGCCCGCCCTGGACGAGGCGACACTGCCCCACGTTGGTATTGAATCCGGGGCAACCGATCAGGACGTCGGCGTAGCCGTCGCCATTGACGTCGCCGGCGTTGGCGACTCCGGAACCGCAATACTCGTTCGCCGCCGTGCCGACGATGACCGTGTCCACCGTCGCGGACGCGCCGGACGCGGAGCCGAGGTAGAGGTGCGCCGCGCCATTGCGCAGGAAGCCGACGCTCGCCTGCGGAGCGCCGATGATCACGTCGGCGAAGCCGTCCCCGTTGACGTCCCCGGCGGTCGAGACCACGCTGCCGAAGTAGCCGTTCTCGGCGGCGCCCGTCCATGTGAGCGCCGGGGCGGCCGCGAGGCCGTTCGGTCCACCGTGGAAGACGAACACGATGCCGGCCTGGGTGAATCCCCCGACGGTAAAGTTCTGTGTCCCGACGAGGAGATCGTCATAGCCGTCGCCGTTGACGTCGCCGGCCGGTGCGAGCGACCGGCCGAAGTGCTGGCTCTCCGCCGGCGTCGGCGAGAGCAGGCTGTAGTTCGGGACGAACGGAATGTTCGTTCCGCCATGGAAGATCATCACCTTCCCTGCGTCGGCGTGGGTCGGGGTGTTCCACAGGATGACCGAGATCGCGAAGTCGGCGAACCCGTCGCCGTTGACGTCGCCAGCCGGCGCCACCTTGAAGCCTCCCAAGGCGGTGTCCTGCGCGGTCGTGTAGCGACGCGCGACCGTGGCCTGCAGTCCCTCGGCCGAGCCGAGGAACAGGTGCGTTCGCCCCTCGTCGAAGTGCGTGTTGTCCTCGAGGAAAGCGCCGACGAGCACGTCGCTGAAGCCGTCGCCATTGACGTCTCCGGCCGTGGCCGCGTCGAAGCCGAACTGACCCTGGAACTGGTTTCCGGTTGTGGCCCACGGTAGGGCGATGAAGGGATTCACCAGCCCGCCGGCGGCGGCCGGGGCGGCAGGCACCGCGCCGAGCAGCAGCACTGCGGTGATGCGGACGAGGCGCGAGGCAATCGAGTCGGTCATGGGAGATCCCAAGCGTGGTGATGGCGTTCACATCATGCGGGGGAGGCAATCACCCTACCCAATCGTCCGAGCGAATGGAAGCGAACATCACCGCGGTCAACTTCCCCGCACGACCTCCATCCGCCCCGCCGTTCCATCGAGGACCTCCCCCACGATCGCCGCCGCGGGGGTCCCGTGCGCGAGGAGCGCGGCCACGAGGTCGTCGGCCTTCCCGGGCGGCACGGCCATGAGCAAGCCCCCCGAGGTCTGCGCGTCGGCGAGCAATAGTTGATCCTCCCTGGTCAGCTCCGCTGCCCAGGTGACCCAGTCGGCGAGGAAGCGCCAGTTCGCGTGCGTGCCTCCGGGTGCGACCCCCTCGTGCACGTACGTGCGCGCCGCGTCCATCACCGGCACGCGGTCGAGCCACACGCGAGCGCTCACACGACTCGCGGCGCACACGTTGCGCAGGTGACCGAGCAGGCCGAAGCCGGTCACGTCGGTGGCCGCGTGCACGCCGACCTCGAGCATCGCCGCGCATGCGCCGGCGTTGAGCGTCGTCATCAGCCGGATCGCCTCGCCGATCGCGCCCAGGTGGTCGACGTCGTTCTTGTTTGCCGTCGTCACGATGCCGAGGCCCAGCGGCTTCGACAGCACGAGCAGGTCGCCAGGATGCGCGCCCGCGTTCGACACGATGCGATCGGGATGGATCTCGCCGACGACGGCGAGGCCGTAGATCGGCTCGTCGGTCTTGATGGTGTGGCCGCCGACCACGTCGATGCCGGCTTCTTTCGCCTTGAGCGCGCCGCCGCGCAGGATCTCGCCCAGGATGTCGACCGACAGCGTCGCATCCGGGAAGCCGACGATGGCCAGCGCCGACAGCGGCCGCCCGCCCATCGCGTACACATCGGACAGCGCATTCGCCGCCGCGACGGCGCCGAAGTCGAACGGCTCGTCGACGATCGGGGTGAAGAAATCGGTGGTGAAGACGAGCGCCCGCTCGGCATCCAGGCGGATCACCGCGGCGTCATCGGCGGTGGCCGAGCCGACGAGCACGCGCGGGTCATTCACGGGCGGCAGCCCGCGCAATAACGGCAGCAGGTAACCGGGAGGATGCTTCGCCGCACACCCGGCGCGCTTGGCGGTCTGGGTCAGGCGAACGCGCGGCGGGGTCACTTCGGGCTGGCTCATGCTGCGAATCCTAGCCGATCGGCAGCGCGCGTGTAAGACTGCGGGCGCCATGTCCCCCCCCACCCTTCGCCAGCGCTTCGGCCTCAACTCCCAGACCGGCGCGATCCTCGGCGCGATGTTCCTCGTCTCGCTGGGCGAGGAGATGTGGAGCCCCTATCTCCCGAAGTACCTCGACACGCTCGGCGCGAGCCTGCTCGTCATCGGGCTGTGGTCGGCGGGCAAGAACCTGCTCGAGGGCTTCCTGTTCTGGGGCGGCGGCGCGCTGTCGCATCGCCTCGGCGAGCGCGGCACGCTGGCGCTGGTCGGCGTGATGCCGGTCGTCGGCTACCTCGTGTTCCTCGCCTCCGACTCGGTCGGCGCGGCGATCGCCGCCTCGTTCCTGATCGGCTCGTGGGAGGCGCTGTCCGTGCCGGCGACGTTCGCCGTCGTCGGTCGCGCCATCACCGCCGAGCACCGCACCAGCACGTTCGCGATCCAGTCCATGCAGAAGCGCCTGCCCCGCATCGTCGGTCCGTGGATCGGCGGCCTCGTGCTCGCCCTCTTCGGCGTCGCTTCCGGTGTGCGCTCCCTGCTCGTCGTCGCGCTTTGCTTCGTGCTCGTGTCGATCGCGGTGCAGTGGCGCTTCGTCCGCGGGGCGCGGCCCGCAGCGCCGACAGCGATCTCCAAGCGCGAGGTGTGGCGCGCCATGCCGCCGTTCCTCAAGCGGCTGTGGTGGAGCGACGTGCTGGTGCGCTGGGGCGACTGGCTGGCGCGCGACTTCATCGTGCTGTACTGCCTCAAGACGCTCGGCATCTCGACCGTCCTTTTCGGCACGCTCGTCGCGCTCCAGATGACGACCGCACTCGCCACCTACCTACCGGTCGCGTCGATCGTCGATCGCGGCCACCAGCGGCCGTTCATCGGGCTCACCTTCGTGCTCTTCGCGCTCACGCCAGCGATGTTCGCGTTCGCCCACGGGCCGCTCGGCCTCGTGTTCGCGTTCATGGTCTACGGGGCGCGCGAGATCGGCGAGCCGGCGCGCAAGAGCCTGATCACCGCGATGTTCCCCGAGGAGTACCGCGCGCGCGGCGTCGGCCTGTACTGGGGCTGGCGCGCGTTCGCGATCTTTCCCGCGCCAATCGTGGGCGCGCTGGTATGGACGGCGTTTGGACCCCGCGCGTTATTGTGGACGGCGTGCGCGGTCGGGCTGGTGGGTGCGACGTCGTTCGCGGCGATGGCGGCGCGGGAGCGCTAGGCTTCCGTCGGGGGCCTGGCGTTGCCGGGCGTCAAGCCTCCTCGCGCGCGGCGCGAAACTGCTGTTCGTACAGCCGCGCGTACAACCCCTCCCGCGCCAGCAGTTCGGCGTGCGTGCCCGACTCGACGATCACGCCGCGCTCGAGCACGAGGATGCGATCGGCGGCGAGGATCGTCGACAGGCGGTGGGCGATCACCAGGCTCGTGCGCCCCGCCAGCAGCGCGGCTAGCGCCTCCTGCACCAGCGCCTCGTTCTGGGCGTCGAGGCTCGAGGTCGCTTCGTCGAGCAGCAGCAGGCGCGGATTCTCGAGGATGACGCGGGCGATCGCGATCCGCTGTTTCTCCCCACCCGACAGCTTGTAGCCGCGCTCCCCCACCACGGTCGCATAGCCTTCGGGCAGGCGCGCGATCACGTCGTGGATCTGCGCCTGTCGGCACGCCGCCTCGAGCTCGGCGTCGGTCGCGTCGGGCTTCGCGTAGCGCAGGTTCGTCGCCACCGTGTCGTGGAACAGGAACGACTCCTGCGTCACGCTGCCGATCGTCGCCGACAACGACGCCAGGGTGACGTCGCGCAGGTCGTGCCCGTCGATCGACACCGCGCCGCTCGTCGGGTCGTAGAGTCTTGCCGTCAAATACGTCACCGTCGTCTTGCCCGATCCCGAAGGGCCGACCAGCGCCACGAGCTCGCCGGGCTTCGCCTCGAACGTGACGCTTCTGAGCACGGGTTGACCGGCGTCGTAGGCGAAGGAGACCGAATCGAAGCGCAGGTGGCCGCGAGGCTCGCGTAAGGCCGTGGCGCCCGGTTTTTCGGCGATCTCCCGCGGCAGGTCGAGGTAGGCGAAGATGCGGTCGAACAGGCTGGCTGCCGTCATCAGGTCGACGTGCACGTTGACCAGCGACGACGCCGGCCCGTACAGCCGGCCCAGGTACGCGACGAGCGCGACGATCGTACCCACCGTGATGGCGCCCTGGATCGCGAGCCAGCCGCCGTAGCCGTAGATCAACGCAGGCCCGACCGACGCGAACAGCATGAGGAAGAAGAAGAACCAGCGGCCCACCAGGTTTTGCCGGAGGTTCAGGGTGCGGACCTGGTCGTTCTTCGTGCGGAAGCGCTCGGCTTCCGCCGCCTGCATCCCGAACAATCGCACCATCAGGTGCCCGCTCACCGACAGCGTCTCCTGCACGAACGCCGTGAGCTCGGCCATGCGCTCCTGCGTCTCCTTCGAGATCCGCCTGCGCAGCTGTCCCACGCGTCGCGTCGGCAGGATGAAGATGGGCAGAATTCCTATCGCGAGTAGCGCTAGCTTCCAATTAATCCCGAAGATGACGACCAGCGTTGTGACGACCACGAGCACGTTCGTCACCACCGCGACGAGCGTCCCCGTGACCACGCCCTGGATCCCGCCGACGTCGCTTTGCAGACGCGACAGGATCTCGCCCGACTTCGTGTTGGTGTAGAAGCGCAGCGACTGGGTCAGGAGCTTCCCGTACATCTCGTTCCTGATGTCGAACATCACCGCCTGGCCGACGCGCACCGCGAGGTAGTTCTGCAGAACGCCGATCAAGCCGCCCACCGCGGGGACCGCGATCATCAGCCCGACGAGGCGCAGCAGTAGCGACGTGTCCCGTCCGGGAATCGCGTGATCGATCACGTCGCGGACGAGGAGCGGTGGCACGAGGCCGAGCAGCGCCGTGGCGAGGATGCACAGGGTGATGCGGAGGGCTTCGCCGCGGTAGGGGCGGAAGTAGCGGGCGACGCGGAGGAGGACGCCGCGGTTGAGCGACTTCGCCGCCCCCGGCTCCATGTCCGACATCCGACCCAAAGGCCCGAATCCGTGCCCCAAGTCAGCTCCGCAGATTGCAGCTGGCGAGCTGCGCGACGGCGGATCGCGCAAGTCGTTTCCCTTACGGGAGTTGGGTTCCAAGGCCGGGGTTCGCCACCAGGCGGCCGAGGGCGACAATGCCACATTCGAGTGGGATTCTGGAGATGCCGGCCCCAACGGGGCCGGGGGGGCTGCATCGCATCCCCATAACCACTTGCCCTAAAATCGGTTACACGGATTCATCGCGAAACGCAATCTTCGGAGCATTCCCCCCGGCCGGCTGGCCGATAACGGGATCGATGTATCCACCCGGAATCAGGAGGTCCGCGGGATGACTTTGGACACCGTGTCTCGATTGCTCGATCGCCTGCTCGAAGAGAAGGAAGGCTCCGACGGCTTCTGGCACGGCCAGCGCAATGGGGTGACGATTTACGTCGTCGCCGATGAGGAGCACGACCGCATGCGGATCATGGCCCCCATCGGCGAGATGCGGAAGGCCGACCCCGGGTTCCTGTCCATCCTGCTGCAGGCCAACTTCGACCGCGCCCTCGACGCCAAGTACGCGATGCGCAAGCGCGAGCTGTGGTCGGTGTTCATGCACCCGATGTCGACGCTGGTGCCGGACGACCTGGGCACGTTCATGGACCAGGTGGCAAAGCTGGTGCAGAACACGGGCACGACGTATGCCTCGAGTGAGCTGATCTTCGGCGTCGACGACGAGACCGACGGCGAGCTCGACCAGCAGTATGAGGTCGACGTCGACGACAGCGATGACGAGGAAGACGAGGATTCCGATGCGGGTCCGGGCGACACGCGCCGCCGCCGCGAGGAGCTTCACCCCGCGGGCGAGGTCATCGACCTGAGCGGGCTCCTCGACGTGATCCGCGAAGATCAGGACGAGGACGACGAAGACCGCGGGAATCGCCGGCGATCCAAGCCCTAGCCGGGGTGATCCGCCCCGGTCTCGGCCGCGGCGACCAGCAACTCCGCCGCATCATCGGCTGCGTGCTCGAACCGGCTCCCCGCCGGCGGCACGAACGGCAGCCAGCTGCAGCCGTAGGCAATCAAGAAGAATACCCCCCAGCGCTCGTACTGCCGCGTGTGGGCACGCTCGTGCTCACCCAGTGCAACCAGCGCGCGCCCATCGTAGCGCAGCACCAGGTGATCGGCGTCGCGGCCCGGCGCGTAGTGGATGGTGTTCCCCAGCGTGATCGCCGACTTGCGCAGCAGGCCGACGAACGGCTGATCGAGGAACTCGATCGCGTTGCGCCCCACCCGGACGCGGGAACCGAGCATCACCGCGACCGTGCCCACGAGGAGCCCGAGCAGCGTGTTGGGCAGCGTCCACAGCTTCCCGAGGATGGACATCGAAGACCTGTCGCGGTGCATAGCCGTCGGCGCGCCGACGGCTACAAGACCTTCGACAGCTCGGCCAGCGAGCGATCGTAGCGGTACGAGATGTCCATGTGGCCGTCGTCGAACTCCTCGTGCCTGACCTTCGCGCCGGCCGACTTCAGCTGCGCGACGAGCATGCGTGCGCCGATCTGCAGGTTCCATTCGTCCTTGAGGCCGGCGTCGATGAACACGAGCTTCAACTTCTTCGCGGCGGCACGCGAGCGTGGGTCGAACTCGACCATGCGCACGGGATCCCACGACAGCCAGCGCATCCACGTCTCGTCATCCAGCGCACCGGTGTCCGTGTCGAACGGGAGGTCCACGCGAAGCGGCTTTTTCGGATTCGGCGAGTACGCCGCCGCCATGGCGACGATATTCAGGACCTTCAGCCAGTCATGCCCCTTCTTCGGCGCCTTCTGGAACGCGGCCCACCACCTCTCGAGCGAACCGTACTTCTGGATGGCCGACCACGCGGCCGGAAAGTCGGGCAGGTAGCAGTACTCGAACGCGGTGTCGCCGCTGTGGGAGGCGATGGCCGAGAACACGTCGGGATGGCGCAGCCCGTGCACGAGCGCGCCGTAGCCGCCGCTCGACTTGCCGGCGACGGCGCGGTGCGCCGCCTCGGCCTTCGTGCGGTAGGTGGCGTCGACCCAGGGGACGAGCTCGCCGATCAGGTGCGACTCGTAGGCGCCATGCGCGCTCGAGTCGAGGTACTGGCTCCCGCCGTAGCGGGTGAAGCAGTCGGGCATCACAGCGATCATCGGCTGAGTCACGCCGGAGGCGATCAGCCTGTCCAGGCGCCGATGGATGGGTTCGGACCAGCCCGAGTCGTTGAGCAGCATCGTGCCGCGACCCGTGAAGCCGGCGAGCAGGTGAACGACCGGGTAGCGGTGGCGTGCCTGCGCCGCGTCGTCATAACCCGGCGGCAGGTAGATCGGGATGGTGCGCACGTGCGGATCGCGCAACGGATTGCCCTTGAGCACGCGGCTCTCGAAGCGGACGTACTCGATGGTGCCCTCGGGCGGGGCAGCGGACGTGACGGCACGACGGGACGGGCGTTTCGCGGGCACGGGGTCTCCTCCGTTCGGGTCCGGACGATGACGACGCGGAGCACCATACCCTACCCGTCCCTCCGACGGAATGCGCGGACCGCAAGAGCCAGCGGCACGAGCGTCTCGAGCGCAAGCACGGTCGCGCCCAGCGCGGCTCCCCCGCCGGCGCCGAACCACTTCGCGAGCACGGCCGACGTCGGGCCGAACAGCGCTCCCGAGCCCACCGCGAGCGTGACCAGCACGCGGGTGAGATCGATGGGATTGATCAGGAGCGCCGGAAACAGCACGGCCTCGAGCGGCAACCCGCTGAGCAGCGACGTCGCGCCCAGCAAGGCCAGGTCGTAGCCGACGACCGCGGCGAACCAGCCGAGCAGCGCCAGCGACAGGGCGCGCACGCGATCGCCGATCGCGGTGCCGATCCACAGCGCACAGGCGATCGAGAGCCAGCCGAGGACGAACGACAGCGCGGTCAGCGCGACGAAGCCCGGCAGCTGGTCGGCGCCGGCCATGAGCGCGATGATCAGGCCGCCGCCGCCGAAGCCGAGGGCCTGCGCCGCCGTCAGCGCGGCGCACAGCCCCAGGTACTTGCCGGCGAGCACCTCATCCCGGCTCACCGGCTGGGCGAGCAGGAGCGCGAGCGCGTCGGCGTCGCCGGCCACGCTGGCCACGCCGAGCATCAACCCGGTCAGCGGCACGACGAGCAGGACCAGGTTGAGCAGCGACAGCGTCACGCGGCCGAACCCCTGGAAGCCGATCTCGCGACTCTGCGCGAGGCCGAAGTAGGAGAGGCCCAGCACGAGCGCTGCGAAGGCGATTGCGAAGGCGAACAGCCAGCGCGTCTCGAGCGCGCGACGGTGCTCCTCGCGGACGAGGACGAGCAGCGGTTTCCGGCGAAGCCATGCGGTCGGGCGCATCAGCGGTGTCCCTCCACGAGGTGCGAGCCGGCGACGTTCAGCCGCGCGGCGGGTTCGCCGTCGATCCACAGCGCGAAGTCGGCACCGGGGCGGTCGGCTGTGAACTCCCCGCTCCACGCGGCCCCCGCCGCAAGCGGCGGGATCGCGACCTGGTCGTCGTAACCCGGAAGCTGCGCGGCCACCGGGCGGGCCGTCGCGTTCACGACGGTGAGCCGCACGCGATGATCCTTCCCCACCGTGGCCATGGCCGGCTCGACGCCGCGGTCGTTCACATGAAAGACCAGGGTGTCGGTCTGGACGAAGGGCTTGGGAACGACTTCGGGCGCGGGCCGCTGGAGTCGGCCCGCGAGGACAAGGCCGAGCGCGACGACGCCCACACCGATGCCGAGCGCGCCCCAACGGTTCACGGTGTGTTCCCGGCGGGCGGCAGCGCGGAGAGCCGCACAACCGTCCCGTGTGTCGCGACGGCGAGCGACTCGGCCGCCGGGCGATCGGCGAAGGCCGCGAGACCTCCGCCCATCGGCGACGGAAAGTCGCCATGCAGGATCCACGCGGCGGCCTCGGGCAACAGCGTCTTCGTCTCGTAGTCGGCGACCCAGGCCGGTCCGCCGGGGACGCGCGTGCGATCGGCGACCAGGCACTCGATCGAGTCGTAGGCGTGCCAGGCGCCACCGGCCTCGCGCGTGCTCGCAAACTTCAGGTCCTCGATGCCCATACCACAGCGGGCGCAGGCCGTCCCGGGGCGGATGGGTGGCGGTCCGCCACCGGCGCGGACGCCGCAGCCGGGCGCGGCGA
>JANPEF010000073.1:0-2907 GCA_031431875.1 Candidatus Eiseniibacteriota bacterium
GCCACGCTCGGCGCGCTCGCCGACGCCGTGGTCGAGCGCCGCGGCGATCGCGCCATGGATTGCCTGCTGCGTGCGCTCGAGGGCGGCGAGTCGGCGGGGGGCGTATTGTTCCAGTTGACGACGTTGCTGAGCGGGGCGCTCCGCCTGCGCGGCGGTGGCAGCGGCTGGGTGCGCGATCGCCTGCGCTCGCAGCGCGTGGCCGCGGGCTGGCGCACGGACGAGATCGCGCGCGGGATCGACCTGCTCTATCGCTGCGAGCGCGCGTGGAAGACCGGGCGGGCGCCCGAGGACGTGCTGCTGGTGCGGGCGATCGAGGGGCTGACGAACTAGAGCCGCAGGCGACACGGCCGGGCCGAAGCGGTATCCTCTTCGCCATGACTGCGCCCACCCGATCCCACCGCTTCCTGCGCGCCATCGCCGCCCTGGCCGTCGCCGCGATGCTCGCCCCAGGCGCGGCCCCCGCGGCCGCCCCGATCGAGTTCCACGCGATCATCGATGACTCGCATGGCCAGCCGCCCTTCAACGGCTCGCCCGTGCGCGGCGTCGGCCACCTCACGCTGAACGAGACGCAGGACCTGTTGAGCTACGACATCACGTTCGACCCGTGGATCACCACGACCGAGATCGCGGCGCACTTTCACCTCGACTCGACCGGCGTCGAGATCCACGATCTCGAGCCGGGCGCCCACAAGGCCGGGTTCATGGTGGTCACGAAGGGCGCCCTCCTGCAGACGTTGCTCGAAGGTCGGCTGTTCGTCCGCGTGCACTCGCAGTCGGTCCGCAACGGCGAGGTCGGCGGCTGGGTCATGCTCGGAACGCCGGCCACGACGGCGACGTGGGGGCGGCTGAAGGCGCTGTACCGGTAGAGCGGTCAGGGGACTCTCCGGGGCCGGTAGCGCGGCATGTGCAATTCGACATGCCCTGGGGCATGTGATTCTGCACATCGACTCGCAGTGATCGCCCGGAACTTGCGACAGCGCACCTCAGACTAGTCGATCACGACCAGCCGGCTTCCCGTCACCACCCCGTCGACGAGCGCGCGCACGAAGTACACGCCCGGCGTCGCCCGGCCGTCCCAGCGCACGTCGAACGCACCGGCCGCGCGCGGTCCCGCGGCAAGCTCGGCAACCCGTCGGCCGCGGCCGTCATGGACGCTGATCGCAAGGTCGCGCGCGTCCTGGGAGAGCCGCACGCGAACCACCGCGCCGACGCCGGAGCGCGCGAACAGCGGGTTGGGTGCGACAGTCAGCGCGATCGCCCCGATCGAGCCCGCCCCCGGTTCCACCCCGACGAGCGCCTGGTTGAACGCGAACGGCCCGACGTCCGCGACCGTGCCGTCGGGATCGAGCGGCGAGCCCGGCCAGCCGGCATCGATCGCGGCGCTGCCCGCGACCAGGTGCCAGTCGTGCGCGCCCTCGTCGCGGAACATCGGATCGAGGTCGAAGTTGGCGTCGACGTTGTCGTTCACGTCGACCCCGTTCGCCACCGTGCCCGAGACGTCGGTCGGCACGCCGCTGATGCGCATGATCACGGCGGCGACGAGGTTCTCGAAGAAGAGGTTGTTGCGGATCGTGGTCGCGACGTTGCCGAGCGCACAGTAACCGCGACCGCGGCCGGTCACCGTCGATCCGTTGCGATAGAAGATGTTGTTGCGCACGATCGGCGTCGAGGCCCCGCCCTCGTTCAACAGCCCGTTCGAGTCGCCGCGACCGATCAGGTTGTGCTCGACGATCCCGTGCGCGCCGAAGAGCTGGATGCCGTGCGGATCGCCGCCGCCCGCGGGATCGGAGTCGGCGCTCTCCCACACGACGTTATGGTGGATCCATGGCGCGGTCTCGAGGTCGGCGAAGATGCCCGAGCCCCGCTCGCTCGCCGCGTTCGCGAGCACGAGGCAATCCGCGACGACCGGCGTCCCCGTCGCGCCCACGCCGAGGAACACGCCGCCGCCGCGCACGGCGGTCCCGCCGGTCACGGTGAAGCCCAAGAGCCGGGCATTGGCCGCGCGCAGGCGCACGACCGATCCACCCTGACCCTCGGCATCGAGCACCGACAGGCCCATGCCCGCGCCGATCAGCGTCACGTTCGCGGTCGTCACGTCGAGCGGAAACACCTCGCCTGAGCCGCTCGTCGTGTACGTGCCGGGGGCGACGAGGACCGTGTCCCCCGGCAGCGCGGCGGCGATCCCCGCGGTGATAGTCGGATAGGACAGCGGAACACGTCGCAGGACGGCGCCGGCGGGGGAGGGGAGCACGAGGGCAACGAAGAGGGAAACCGCGGCAAGTCGGAACGCAGGACGCATGGAGCAGGTCTCCGAGGGCGGGGACACGGCATCAATTAGGCGCGGGGAACGCGTCGCGCTCAATATCTACGCGCCGCCGTCCAGGATGTGACGCACCGCGGTTTCCGGAGAACCGACGTCGGGGAACAAACCGGTCTAGAGCCGCACCACCCGAACGCCCACCCGCGCCGCGCCCTGGCGCAACCGCGCGAAGTACAATCCTGCACCCGCGGCCCGGCCCGGGTCCAGCGTCACGTCGAACGGCTCGCCCGCCTCGCCCCGGACCGCCGCCCGCGCGACGACGCGACCACGCACGTCGACGAGCTCGAGCACGGCCTCGCCCGCGACCGGCAGGCGACAGGCGAACACGATCGGCCCCTCGCGCCCGATCGTGCCGTCGCGCGCCCGCAGCGCGAGCCCCGCAGCGGGCACAACGCCGAGCACCACCGGATCCGACGCCGCCGTCGTCTTCTCCTGACCGTCCACGACGAAGCGACCGCGATACCGATAGGCCACGCCGCGCTCGACGTCGACATCCGTGAACTCGTAAAGCTCGGGCGTCGACTCCGTCGCCAAGCCCACCTCGCCCCAGTCATCGAGCGAAGCGACCGTGCGCTCCACGCGCACCT
>JANPEF010000074.1:0-9350 GCA_031431875.1 Candidatus Eiseniibacteriota bacterium
GATCCCTTGTCGATCCCGCACCGCCGCCGCCAGGATGGCCTGGGCGTCGGCTGGGCGGAAGTGATGGAACGCAGTGAAGACGGTGCGGAAGCCTGCGAGGCGTGACGGCACGTCGGTCGCACTGACCGACTCCGCCTCGAACCGGATACCCGGTGTGCTCGCCGCCAGCCGGGTCAGTGCAGCCGTGTTCGGGTACTTGTCCGTCAGGCAGACCGGCACGTCCACTCCGGCCGCGCGGAGAGCCGGGAGGAGGTCCGGCCACGGCCCGCCGCCGCCCGAGCACAGGTCGGTGATCCGCTCCGCACCGCTCCGCATGACGGCCGTGACCAGGCGGGGCACGAGCCCGTTGTACACCTTGCCGTGTCGGATGGCCGCGACCAGGTAGTCCGTGGCGGCATCGCGGAACGTTCGAGGCCACCACGACAGATCTTCGAGTTCCACCAGGTGTCGCCGCTTCACCTACCTGTCTCCCTCTCTTGCCTAACAGCCAGCATCAGCCGCGCACCAGACAGGCGGCAAATTTGCGTATGTAACTTTGATGACTGGCTGGGGCGTCGGCTGCATGCAGTGGTTAGGCGGCACGGCCGACATCTGAGGGATAGGCGCCCTTCATGTGGCCACCAGGTTGCTGAATATCTGCATCGGCCCCTTTGGCTCCTTCTCGGACCACTCCTCCGAGAATCTACCGTTTGTGTACGTTCCGATCACTCGACGCCAGAACTTCTGCGCAGGGACATTCCGCTCCAGTTCGGCGACCTTCCACGTACCTCGGAACTTATCAAAGAGTTGAGTTGCCGCTGTCGCGCCGACTCCAGAGCGACGGCATCCCCTCCTAACGAAGAACTCAGACATTGAGAAGGTTCCGGCCACGACCGCACGTATTAATGCAAAGCCCACGAGCTCATCGCTTAGGAGTATCAGGAACGGATGCCGCTCAACCTCGCTCCAATACAAATCGAAGTACGCGCCAAGATCGAATAGACCTCGCTCGCCCAGTGGCCCGTCTTCATACTCCGAGAGGTCGTACAGGTACAGCTGCATGAGGTTAGCGATAGCTTCGCGCCCCCGCTCCCCAGCATTTTCGACTCGCACCACGCTCGCCATCGGAGTTGATTTCCCCGCGGGTTTAGCTGCGAACTGGATTCGTGCCGCCTAACGCCGCGCTTCAGCCGCAAAAAACGCCGCAGGCGTTTTTTGTCGGCTGGAAGCGCTTGTTGGGCGGCACTCCCGAGTTTTGAGACATAGCGCCTAGTTCACCCTACCGCGCGTGATTGCGGTATGGCTTTCCAGCACAGCGAAAAGCTTGGCGCTTATGTTGCTAATGGCAGGGCTGGACTTGAGCGCCGCGACGATCGGGCCAGCGAGATACGTATTCGCAGCGGCTTCGCTCTCGAACATGTATACGCCGCCCGCCTCGTGCCTTTCTTCGTTCATCAACCAGACTTTCCAGCGCAGGCCGGGCGAGTCGGCAATCGCTTGGGCGGCACCGAGCCATGCCGCCTCTAGATCGGGTCTTGAGATGCTGAACGTCAGATTGACTTGCAGAATTGTGGGTGACATGTGCTTTCTCCTTCCGATGAGTGTGGCGAAACGGATCGACTGTACAGCAGAGCGCCTGGCCAGAACTGCCCCTGTGACGCCCACCCCGGCGGCCACCCAAACTCCTCCACCTGTGGCCACCCCAAACTCCTCCACCTGAGTTGAGCTGAGGGCGGTCCACGCCCTTGGTCGTGCGACGGGACGTTACCCTCACCCCGTAACGGTCGGCTGAGTGCCGAGCCTGTGCAGAAGGTCGCACGGATGGTCGAGGCTCACCTGGGGGGCATCGTCAACGCCGTCGAGACCGGCGTCACCAACGCACTCTCCGAAGCGGTCAACGGCAAGATCCAATGGATCAAGCGCATGGCCAGGGGCTTTCGCAATCGCAGCCGCTTCCGCAACGCCATCTACTTTGATCTCGGCGGCCTCGACCTCTACCCCGCAGCGCTATCCGCTACCCACACGAAGCGCCGTTTTCTTATGACCGTTCGGACCAGCGCTGGGGCACCTGTCGCAGCTTGGTCAGGTCATAGCCTTGGTCCGACAGTTCCCGGAGCAGCCTCTGGTAGTCGGCCTCGGGAATCTGCGGCGTGCGCGCCATGATCCAGACGTAATCCCGCTTATTGCGGCCGATGACGGTCTGGCTGTAGTCGGGACTCAAATAAGTGATCAGGAATTCAGACTTGAAGGGCCAGATGAACTGCATCCCCCAGGTGGAATTATTGACCCGGTCGACCACGAAGCCGCGCGGATTGTAGCGCTTGGGCGGTCCGTCGAAACCGCCCTGGTTAAAAGTGAAGGTCGTGGTGATGGTGCCATCGGGTTCGAGCCGGTAATCTTCAATCGCGTTGTAGGCCTCGGTCTCGATGAAGGTCGGGATGCAGGCGATGACATACCAGGAACCCATGTAGCGGTTGAGGTCGACCTTTTTCACGGTCGGCAAAGGCGGCCGCGAAGTGGCACAGCCGGTGAGCAGGAGCAGACCGGAAAACAGAGACAGCGTTTTAAGAATCATGGTCGTGGCTTGAGTTGATGGCGTCATCCGCTATTTCTTGTCGGTGTGGATCGCCCGGAGTGCGAGCAGGCACAGTGCAACCCCGGGAAGAAGGAGGGCCCAAAGTCCGGTGGTCTCCCGGGCCCATTTCATCTCGTCCAAGAGCAGCCAGACGCTGCGGAAAACCAATATCGATGCAAACAGGAGCAGAAGCTCCCACCCGATGAGTGAATTAAGGTTCTTCATGGCTACCGGGCACTATCCTGCCCCCCGGAAGAATTCGCAACCGTGATTCCTCTGGCGGCAAGACTCCCGAGGCCGCCGTGTTGGAAAACCACCCATAATTTACGAATGGCTCGCGGACCAGCAGCGAAGCCCCTAGGGATGCGACTGATCCGCTGCTTCGTGTGACTGCCGTACGCTGGAAGGCAATGAGTGCGGCCTAACGCTCAGCATAACCTGCGGGCCGCGAAGCGGGCCGTCAGGTTCATGCTGTTGTTAGGCGTAGCACCGCTACGGGTTAAACGCCGGATTCTGTAAGACAATTGAGTTGATGTCCGTGAAAAAGGCAACAACATGGGCATCTTCGATCGGAGCCTCTCCGGGGTGCGCACTGTGGTTTCGATACTGGAAGCAAGTTCGAAGGCGCTCGGCCTGGTTGCCGTCAAGCAGCCCCATACCCTCAAGCACCACCAAGAGATCAGTATCAAATACTGCTTGGAGCTCAGAGATTGATGCTACAGCGAATTCCTTGCTCCAGTTCTTGAACTTACCGGATGTCTGGTTCTTGATTGTAGTAGATGCCGCGTTGAACTTCGCAAGCCCAATGCGGACGATCTGCTTCTGGACCTTGTCGATGAGGGCGCACCACCCGAGGACAATGGCCGCGCGTTTGTGACCGGCCTCGGCGCACTCCACCGCTTCCTTCAGGTAGTTGGACTCGTTCGGATCAGCCATTCCCGGGATTAGCTTTTCCAGATCCAGAATGCTCTGCACCTCGGTCGCGCTCTGCTTGATGGGAAGAACGAACTTGTCATCGAACTTCTTCAGTGTGGCGTTCACCGTCTTGAGGTAGGAAGACTTGAGATTACTCGGCCGACTAAGGACGTGGAGCTGCTTCATCTCTGTAGCGGTCTTCTCGATCAGGTCCTTAGACAGCTCGAACTTGTGCTCAAGGGGACTTCGGAGTTCTTCGACCCACATCGTTGCGACGGCATCGGCGCGGTTTTGGATCCCCTTTCGGTTGATCGTCTTTGTTTCTACCGCCGAGACCTCGCTCTTGAGCGTCTGGAGCTCCTTCTTGAACCTCTGAAGCATGTCGAGGATTGACTGTTTCATGAACTTGGGGTCGCTAGCTCTTTGATAAGCTTGGCGAGTTCCTTCTGCCCGTCAGTCGAGAGCTTCTGTGGCCCGCCTTGAGCATCCATTTGGCCCTGGAAGAGCGCGGCGTTCTTCGGAGTCTTGAAGTTCTTGATGAAATTGGCTTTGTCGTAGAAGCCCTTTTCCTGACAGATGGAGCGGACATCCTCGGGATCCACTGAAATGGCGTTGGTTGCGATTCCGTTCTTGAGCGCCAGCAAGAGTGCCCATTCAATCTGGCCGCGAGCGATTTTCCCGGTCTTGGGCTCCTGTACGAAGTGAACCTCTCCATCCTCGTACATGACGACACGCGCGAGATCCACCCGTGTGATTTCAGTCTTTTGCATGAAGACTTTGATCTGGGAGGGAGTGGGGATCGAGATCTCGTCGTCTTGCTCCTTCCGGTCCTCTGGGATCTCCTTGCGCTGGGACGACTGCTTCGACTCAGAGTCGAGAAGGTGTTGAAGAAGAAACGCGAAGCACTGCTCCCGGAAAGCTTCCGGGACGCCGTTCGCGATCTCGGCAATGGCGCTGATCTCATCTTTCAAGTCGCTGTACTTCACGTATCTCCTCCTTCTGCGACGCCTAACGTGAATTGGACTGTTCAGTCGAACTGATTCGACGGCGCCGGTTCGTCAGCCCAGCGTCGCAAGTCCCCGCAACCCTGCCACCAATCCTCCTCCAGAACAACAAGGGATGACCCGTCGCCCTGCCGCCTATCCAGATGGGCTGCAGGATCCCCGCCGTCGAAACCGACTCCGCCCGCTGCGTCATCGGAGCCCACCGTCGAGGGGACTGCGCACCCCCCGGCCGCCGCGGTTGAGGACGTGTGTGTAGATCATGGTCGTCGAGACGTCACGGTGGCCGAGCAACTCCTGGATGGTCCGGATGTCATAGCCGTCTTCGAGCAGGTGGGTGGCGAAGGAGTGACGCAGGGTGTGGCAGCTCGCGGCCTTGCGGACACCCGCGGTCCGAACCGCATCCTTCATGGCGCGCTGCAGGACGGTCTCGTGCAGGTGGTGCCTGCGGAGTTGCCCGCTGACGGGATCGAGGTAGAGGCGCGTCGCCGGAAAGACCCACTGCCAGGCCAGTTCGAACGGAGCGCGGGGGTACTTTCGATCGAGCGCCGCGGGAAGTTCGACGCTTCCGGCTCCGGCCGCCAGGTCCTTCCCATGAAGGATGCGAACCCGTTCGATCTGTGCAGCGAGGTCGGGCACGAGCCGGACGGGCAGCATCGTGATGCGGTCGCGGCTTCCCTTGCCGTCGCGTACAAGGATTTCGCGCCGCACCAGGTCGAGATCCTTGGTGCGCAGACGGCAGCATTCGAGCAGGCGCAGTCCCGCCCCGTACAGCAGCGAGCCCATGATTCGTGCGGGCCCGTGAAGGTGAGTGAGTACGGCCGCGACCTCCTCGCGCCCAAGCACGACAGGCAGGCGCGTCGAGCGCTTCGCCCGCACGATTTCGTCCACCCAGCCAATGTCGATGCGAAGAACCTGGACATACAGGAACAAGAGAGCGCTGAGCGCTTGATTCTGCGTCGATGCGCTGACCCGATCGTTCGTCGCCAGGTGGCTGAGAAACGCCCCGACCTCGGCCTGACCGAGCTCCTGCGGATGCCTCTTGCCGTGAAACAGCACGTAGCGCCGGATCCAGCCCACGTACGTCTTCGCGGTGCGCGGGCTGTAGTGGCGAAACCGAATCTCCTCGCGAACGCGGTCGAGCAGTCGGGGCCTAAAGGTCGCGCGGTCTCGGACGATGCAGTGCGCCGACTCGCTACCTCGAACGGTCTGAAGAACTTGAACTGGCGGCATGACTTCCCCGGTTCGGGAACGCGTGAGACGGGGGCGCGAGGAGCATGGGCCGCCGCGAATCACCTGTCAACGCCCGGCAGCTTGCTCCGAATCATCTGCGCCACACGACGCGCCTTACTCCAGATCCCCCGCCGTCAGCTCCTCGAGCCCGTCGTCCTGGTTCGTCGTCTCGACCAGCGCGCGCAGGATCTCGTCCATCGTGTTCACGTCGAGCAGGTTGTGGATGCGAATGGCAGATTGGGGGGCACGAGACGCTCGATCCCTTCTCAGCCCAGCGTCACGTCCGCCGCGGTCGCGAGCCGCAGCTTCCCGGTTTCCTTCCCCAGTTCCGCGAACGCGGCATTGTAGTCGCGAACGATCTCCTCCGACGTGTGGCCGTCGTATGGAATCGTGCCGTGCCCGTCGGAGACGACCACCACATCGAAGCCGCGCGCCACGGCGCCGCGTGTCGTCGCGTTGACGCACGCATCGGTCTGCATCCCACAGAGCACCACGCGCCTCCCGCCGCGTGCGTCCGGGAACTCGCCCAGTGCCGGAACCGTGAACGAGTTACCCTCGCTCTTGATGACCTCGAGATCCATCGGCTCGTGCTCGAGGTCGCGGTGGCAACCGGAGTCCGGCTCGACCCGCGTGTCGCGCACGATGACGACCGGGATCCCCTCGCCACGAGCGCGGACCATGAGCCCGTTCAACCGCTCGATGAGCGCCGGCGCGTCGGCGATGCCTTCCTCGACCAGGCTCTGTTGCACGTCGACGACGATGAGTGCGGTGTTCATGCTCCTGCCTCCCGGGATGCGAGGCGACCGGTCTTGAGCAACCACGCCAGGATCGCGGCGGCCACCACGTCGTAGGCGCCACAGAAGGCAGGCCAGTACGGCGGGACGCCCGGGTTGGCGATGAATCGGCCGTGAACGAAATCGAAGAGACCGTGGCCGGCAAGCGCAACCACGACGACCCAGAGCGAGGAACGAAACCCGGCGACCGCCGCCACGAGGAACACCGCGCCCACCAGGGACTCGAGCACGAGTGCCTGGGTGGACCCGCCGAGGACCGCGAACAACGCGTAGAGGGCCGCGATGACGATCATCAGCGTCGGATAGAATGCGCGATCCCGATCCAGTCCAGCGGCCCTGCCCAGCAGCCCCATGAAGGTTGCAAGCAGGACCCCGATCAGGAATGCCATGCGGCGACTCCTTTCCGACGCATGTTGGGAGTCTCCCTCATGATGATCCAGGAGTGGGGGTCAGCGGAGCATGCGAACGAGCTCGTCCCGGAGTGCGGGGACGCGATTCCTGATGACGTCCCAGACAGCTCAGTCACGCGGCTCGAAGGACATCCTGAGCCTCCGCGACGATCCGGGGTCCGATGAATGGAGAGAGCGCCTCGATCGTCACGAGATCGACTCTTCGGCCCAATCGCGCTTCGAGCAGCTCGGCAATCGAAATGAATGCGGTGTATGACTTCTTCCCCGGGGCGAACTCGAGCAGCAGATCGACGTCACTTCCGACACTCGCCTCGTCCCGAAGCACCGAGCCGAACAAGGCAAGCCGAGCCACACCGAGCTCACGCAGCTCAGCATCGATCTTCTCGAGTCGGCGAAAGACCTCGTCTCTGGTCAAGGGAATCTCAGACATGCCGCCGACTCTAGCGGGACTGGGACGATCTTGCAAAGGGGCTGACGCATCCTCAATCCAGCTCCCCTCGCGCCCCACCCCCCTGGTTGGAGTTCGGCCCCGGGATCATGATTTCGCGGACCGTCGGATCGCGCAGGTCGCCGCGGAGCTCGACCACACGAGGAGCCTTGCTCCACCGCGATTCGTACGTGAGCTCGACTTCATCCGACCGGGCCTTGCGAAACGTGTCGACGTAGACCAGTCACCAGTCGCCGGGGGGGGCCGTCCCATCCGGGTCGATGAAGGCGAGGATGCGCGGCTCGAGCGCCGGATACGCCTCCCGGAAGTCGAGAAACTGCCGCCGCTGTTGCGCGCTCGGACCGGAGTTCGCGGCCCCGACCAGCACTCCGGTCGGTTCGGGCCCTCCCGTATCGTACTCGCCCACCCACTGGTCTCCATCGTGCTTGAGCGAACCGAAGTCGGGGTCGGGGAGCGCGGGCGTCGGCCTGGGCGCACGTGGGAAGAACTTGAACATGACCGCGATCACCACGAGACAAGCGAACGTCTACTGCGGCTCGGGCCACGATTGCTTGGCCCGACGCTCCACGCACAGCAGGAGGACCGCGAGCCCGGACACGAGGGCGAAAGTCCGGCGATCGAATTCCGTCCGGCCATCACCGAAACGGCTATGACCGAATTCCAGGGCTGCCGCGACGAGCACATCGGCGCCGACCGTGCCCACCACCCACTTGAGCGGGTCCACGGGGCCGGCAATCACTCGAGATCTCCCGCCGTGAGCGCCTCGATTGGATCCTCGTCCGGGCTTGCGACCAGCGCGCGCAGGATCTCGTCCATCGTGATCACGTCGAGCAGGTTGTGGTGGAAGACCGGGATCAAGCGATGCGGGGCGCCGTACTTCACGAAGTCGTGGTAAAGGTCGGGCACTTCGGAGCCGGGTACGTCGCCGACGCGACGCTGGTGCCGCACGTGCCACTCGACGGTGACTAGGCGGCAGTTCGGCAGCACGCTGCTCCAGCGTCGGCGTGCGTGATGGACGAGATCGAGATGACGGGACGGCCGCGCGAACGGCACGTGGTGCAGCGCGGCGCGATCACCGAGGAACGGCACGTCATACGACTTGCCGTTGTACGTGATCACCGTCTCGAATCCGGCGAGGAAACGCGTCAGCTCGTCGACCAGCGCCGGCTCCTCGCTGTAGTCGCGCGCGAAGTACTGGCGCACGACGTAGTCACTGCCGTTCCAGTGCATGGTGCCGGCGAGAAACACGGGCGCGTTCGACAGCCCGCAGGTCTCGAGATCGAGGAACACCGCGCCCTCGAGCCCGCGCTCGACACGCTCGGCCAGCTCGGGGTGCAACGCCGAGACACGCCACGCGGGGGCATCGTATTGCCCCCAGCCTCGCTCGCGCGGTTCGATGTCGGAGCGCAGGCGCTCGTGCAGGTAGCAGCGGCCGCGCGGGCCCTCGAGCACGCCGCCGGGGAGAAACGATTCGACGCCGAGCGGTTCGTATGGGCCGGGCTCGAGTTCTGGCGCAGCCAGGGGCGCCCCCATCTCCCCGCGCACGCGCGATTCGGCAAGGCGTGCGAGCACCTCCGCGAGTTTGGTCACGGCGTCGCCTCCGGCGCAGCTGCCTCCGGCGTAGCTGCCTCCGGCGTTGCTCGCACCGCATCCAGCAACAGCCGCGTCGCGCGCTTCGACGGCATCGGCCAGCCATTGGAGAGATCCGGATCCTGCTGCTGCGCCGGGCGCAAGATGGGCAGCCCCGTGCACGACGGGCAGCCGTCGTCGCACGGGCAGTCGCGCACCAGCGCGTCGCACGCGCCGAGCAGCTCCTCGAAGCGATGGAAGCCCTGCTCGGCGAAGCCCAGGCCCCCCGGGTAGCGATCGAACACGTACAGCGCCTGCGTGCCCAGATTCTTGGAATCGAGCACCGCACCGATGTCCGACGGATCGCACATGGCGAACAGCGGCATCAATGTGACGACCAGGTTGCGCAGTCCCGACAGCGCCTCG
>JANPEF010000075.1:0-56295 GCA_031431875.1 Candidatus Eiseniibacteriota bacterium
CGAAGTTGTAGCGGCAGAACTCGACCTCGTTCTGCAGCCAGAGGTCGGCCCACGAGAGGTAGCCGCCGCGACCGTCGGCGGCGTACTTGAGCTCCTGCACGCTCTTCGTGCCCTGGATCGCCATCGCGATGCGGTCGAGCCCGTAAGTGATCTCGCCCGAGATGGGCGACAGGTCGATGCCGCCCACCTGCTGGAAGTAGGTGAACTGCGTGATCTCCATGCCGTCCATCCACACCTGCCAGCCCAGGCCCCACGCGCCGAGCGTCGGGCTCTCCCAGTCGTCCTCGACGAGGCGCAGGTCGTGCGCCTTCGCGTCGATGCCGAGCCCGGCCAGGCTCTCGAAGTAGAGGTCGAGGATGTCCGGCGGGGAGGGCTTCAAGATCACCTGGTACTGGTAGAAGCGCTGGAAGCGGTTCGGGTTCTCGCCGTAGCGCCCGTCCTTGGGCCGTCGCGACGGCTCGACGTACGCGGCACGCCACGGCTCCGGGCCGAGCGCGCGCAGGAAGGTCGCGGGATTGAACGTGCCCGCCCCCACCTCCGAGGCATAGGGCTGCTCGATGACGCAGCCGCGCTCGTGCCAGAAGCGCTCGAGCGTGATCAGCATGTCCTGGAAGGTTGCGGCGGGGCGTGCGGTCATCGGACTTCCCGGGCTTCAGCGCCCTCGAGGGACAGGAGCATCGCGAGGGACTTGAACCCCGCGAAGCGCGGAACGTGGTGCTTCAGGTGCAGCTCGACCAGGCGGAGCATCTCGCCGGCGCGGGCCGAGGCGAATGGCGCCGCCGGGTCGGCCAGGTCGAGGACCAGCGCCCGGGCGATGCCCGTCAGCGCCTCGCGCGAGACGACGGCGACCGTGCCCTCGCCCTCGGCGCAGCGCGCGCACACCGCCCCGCCGCGCGCCGGCGCCCAGCGATCGGCCGGCGGTGCGCCACAGCCGGCGCAGCGATCGGCGACCGGCCGGTAGCCGAGCACGCCCGCGCCCTGCAACTGGAACGCGAGCGTGATCGACGCCAGCGTCTTCTCGTCCGGTGCGACGCGCAAGGCGGCGATCGCGGCGAGCACCAGGTCGTAGAGCCGGGGCTCGTGCTCGGTCTCCCACACCAGGCGATCGACGAACTCGAGCACGGCCTGCGCGTGCACGACGCGGGCGAAGCCGAGATCCGGCCACGCCGCGATCACGTCGACCTTGGACAGGAGATCGAGGTCGCGCCCGTCTTTCCGGTAGAGCACGACGTCGATCTGCGACAGTGGCTCGAGCCCGGCGCCGAACGGCCGCCGCGGCCCGCGGGCGCCCTTCGCCACACCGCGGATCAGGCCGAACTCGCGGCTGAACAGCACCGCGATACGACTCGTGTCTCCGAGGGCGTAGGTGCGCACGACGACGGCTTCGCAGCGGGTGAGGGCCATATTCCAGTGCAGGATAGGCGACCGCGGCCGCCCGGCGCAGCCTATTTCCCGGCGCGGCCCACCGCGAGCGTCTTGATGCGGCGCGCATCGGCGACGAGCACCTCGAGCCTCACGCCCTGTGCCTGCACCGTGTCCCCCACGCCCGGGATGCGCCCGAAGCGTTCGAGGAAGAGCCCGGCGACGGTCTCGTAGTCCCCCTCGGGCAGGTCGAGGCCCAGCCCCTCGTTGACGTCGACGATGCGGGCCGTGCCGTCGACCGCGTGGCGACCGCCGTCGAGCGGGCGGAACGCGGTCGCGGCCGCCTCTTCCTCGCCGCGGATGTCGCCGACCAGCTCCTCGACCAGGTCCTCGACCGTGACCAGCCCGGCGGTGCCGCCGTACTCGTCGACCACGATCGCGATGGCGCGCCGGCGGGCGCGCATCTCGCGCAGCAGCTCGTCGCACGGCTTCGCCTCGGGCACGAAGTCGACCGGACGCAGCAGGCCATCGACCGGCAGATCGGAGCTGGGCGCGCGAAACAGGTCGAACAGGTGGACGATGCCGACAATTTGGTCGAGGTCGTCGCGATACACCGGGATGCGCGTGAAGCCCTTCTGGCGCACGACGCCGATCACCTCGCGCACGGTCGTCCCCAGCTCGACGGCCACGATCTCGGTGCGCGGCCGCATGGCCTGGCCGACGGCGGTTTCACCGAAGTCCATCACGCGCGACAGGATGCGGCCCTGGCCGGGGGCGACCTGTCCCGTCTCCTCGCTCTCGTCGAGCAGGAGCTGGAAATCCTGGCGATTGAGCGCGGCGCGCGCGGGCGACGCCTTGACTCCAAGGAGCCGCACCAGCCCCGTGGCGACCAGGTTCACCGTGCCGATCAAGGGCGCGAAGAAGCGCGACAGCGCGTCGAGCGGCGGCGCCAGGCGCACCGCCAGGTTGTCGGCCTGCGCCCGGGCGATGGCCTTGGGCACGATCTCGCCGGTGACCAGCAACAGTGCGGTGAGTGCGATCACCAGCCATGGGACGACCCACGCATCGAAGCGGTGGATGAACCAGAGCGTCGCCAGCGTGGTGACGAACGTGTTCGCCAGCGTGCCGCCGACCAGCGTCACGCCGAACAGTCGCGGCCCGTCGGACAGGAGCACGAGCGCGCGCGCGGCGGCGGCGTCACCCGCGTCCGCCCGGTGCGACAGCCGCGTGCGGTTGGCCGACACGAGCGCGGTCTCGACGGCCGAGAAGAATGCCGACACCAGGAGGCCGAGCGCAACGAGCAGGAGCGGGATCACGCCAGCACCCCCGGTTCGACACGCACGCTCCACACCTGCCGGCCGGTCACGGCCTCGACCGTGAGGCGAGCATCGCCGACGACGAACGTGTCGCCCTCGGCCGGCGCCTCACTGCGCAGGCGGGCGACGAGCTGCGCCATCGTCTCGCCCGACGCGCCCGGCAGCCGGACGCCGAGCAGCCGGTTCACCTCGGCGACAGCGACGCGGCCGCGGAACGTGCCCTTGCCTTCGCCGAGCGGCCGGAACGCCGGCTCCTCCTCCTCGAACTCGTCGGCCAGGTCGCCGACGATTTCCTCGAGGACATCCTCGAGCGTGACGATGCCGAGGGCGTGCTGCGCGTCGTCGACGATCACCGCCATGTGCACGCGCTCCTTCTGGAACGCGCGCAGCAGCTCCTCGAGCCCGGTCGCGGGGCGGGCAAAGAACGGCGGGCGCATGATGCCGCGCACCGCGCGATCGCCCGGATCGTCCAGGGTCCAGGCGACGATGTCCTTGGCGTAGAGCACGCCGACGATGCGATCGATCGTGCCGTCGTAGAGCGGGATGCGGGCGTGGCGCGCGTCGGTGAACACGTCGAGCGCGGCGGCGATCGGCGTGTCGGCGCTCATCAGGACGACGTCGGCGCGCGGCACCAGGATCTCGCCGGCGGTGCGCTCGCCGAAGCGAAATGCACCGCGGAACAGGCGGCTCTCCTCGGCGTTGAGCGTGCCTTCGCGGGCGCCCACCTCGACCAGGGTCTCGAGCTCGTCGGCCGACAGCGGCTCGGGCTCGCCGCCGCGCACGAAGCGTGTCGACCACCCGGCAATGCGCTCGAGCAGGGTGGCCAGCGGCGCCAGTGCGGGGCGCATCGCGGCATAGGCACGCGCGGCCCATGGTGCCACCGCCTCGTTGCGCTCGAAGGCCACGGTCTTGGGCGCCAGCTCGCAGACGACGAGGAAGAAGGCCGACAGGCCCAGCGTCTGCACGCCGATCAGGATCCACTCGGGCACGTCCAGGGAGAGCCGCACGACGCCGCGATCGAGCAGCACCGCGGCCACCGCCGCCGCGCCGACCCCGACCAGCGTGTTGCCCAGCAGCACCTGGACGAGCAATGCGTGCGGCTTCTCGAGCAGGCGGCGGAATACGTCCCCGACGGTCCCCTTCTCCTGCGCCCAGCGCCGCGCGCGCGCCCGCGGCACGGCAAACAGCGCGATCTCGATCGTGGCAAAGAGCCCGGAGAGGAACACCAGCACGCCGAACAGCGCCAGCAGGTTTGCCGAGCTCACGGGCGCGCCTCGCGCAGGGCCGCCGCCGCGATCGCCTCGAACGCGGGGAGGCCGCCGCGCGGCAGGTCCGTGCGCAGCGCGACGCGCTCGGCCGCGCGCATGATGCGCCGCTCGCCGGCCTTCATGTGATCGTGTCCGCACAGGTGGAGCAGGCCGTGGGTGACCAGGCGCAGGAGCTCCGCGCCCGGCGAGTGGCGGTAGCGCTTCGCCTGGGCGGCGATCCGCGCCGTCGACAGGTAGAGCTCGCCTTCGAGCCCGCGCCCCTTGGTGCCGGGGCCGTCGTCGACATAGGTGAACGAAAGCACGTCGGTGGCGCGGTCGATGCTGCGGTACTCGGCGTTGAGCCGCCGCAGCTCCGCGTCACTGGCGAAGACGATTCCCAGGTCGACCCGGCGCACACCCTCGCGCCCCAGCACCGCGCGCGCGTAGGCGGCGAGGCGGGCGCGAGCGGCGGCCGGGAAGCCCGGCCTAGTGACGCCGGCTTTCGCGAGCGTGATCGGCATCGCGGCCCTTGACGGGAAGTTCGGGGTAGGCGACGCGCACATGGAAGATGCCCGTCAATACCTGGAGATACGCCTCGCGGATCTTCGCCAGGTCGGCGAGCGACAGCCCGCACTCGTCGAGCTGCCCCTCGTGCAGGCGCTGGTCGACGATCTTGTCGACCAGGCCCTTGAGGCGCGCCGGCGTGGGGTTCGACAGCGAACGCGAGGCGCCCTCGATCGAGTCGGCCATCATGACGATGGCGGTTTCCTTCGATTGCGGCCGCGGCCCGGGGTAGCGGTACTCGTGGTCGGGCGTCGTCGGGTCCTGCTCCAGCGCCTTGGCGTAGAAGAACGCCATCACCGTCGTCCCGTGGTGCTCGGGGATCGCGGCATACACGGCCGGCGGCAGCTTCTCCTTCTTCGCCAGCACGAGGCCGTCGACCACGTGCGACTTGATCACCAGCGCCGACATCGACGGCGTGAGCCTGGCGTGGCGCGACACGGCGCCGGCCTCGTTCTCGGTGTAGTACTCGGGCTTCATCAGCTTGCCGATGTCGTGGTGATAGGCGCACACGCGGGCGCGCAGCGAGTTCGCGCCGATCGACATCGCCGCCGCCTCGGCCAGCGAACCGACCAGCAGCGAGTGGTGGTACGTGCCCGGCGCCTCGATCATCAGGCGCCGCAGCAGCGGACGGTTGAGGTCCGACAGCTCGAGCAGCGTGATGTCCGAAGGGACGCGGAACGCGGCCTCGACGATGGGCAGCAGCACCATGGCGAGGAACGACGACAGTGCCGCGCCCATCACGCCGGCGAGCACGTCGCGGGCGATGGCGCGCACGGGCGCCTGCTGCCCGAACCCGGTTGCGGCGACGGCCAACGCCACCGCCATCGCCACCGAGAACAGGGCAGCGTAGAAGTGCCGGCGCTGGCGCATGCGGCGCACCGCGTAGACGGCGACGATCGAGCCGACCACGGCCACGGGCACGAACGCCGGGCGATACTCGGCGACCGCAGCCAGGGCCACGACCAGCAACAGCGAGAACACGAGTGCCAGCCGCTTGTCGAACAGGATCGACAGAATCAGCGGCGCGAACATGATCGGCACCGCGTACTCGGGCAGGTGGAACACGCGCGTCACCAGCGCCGCCGCGCCGAACGTGGCCGCGACCAGCAGCGTGCACAGCAGCAGGAGCCCGTTGTCGTGGTACGCCTGCGGCTGCTCGAAGCGCAGGTAGATGGCGAACGCGGCGACGAACAGGAGCAGCAGAGTCATGCGCGCCAGCGACGGGCCGAACAGGTCCTGTGGCCCGCGGATCTCGCCCTGCAGCGCCTCGAGCGAGCGGATGCGCGCCAGCGTCGCCGGCGTAATGCGCTCGCCCGCGTCGATGATCTTCTCGTTCTTCTTCACCTCGCCGACGTCGGTGGCGATCGCGGCCTTGACCTGGGCACGCCGCCATTCGGTCTCGTCGACGTCGTAGAGCACGTTCGGCCGGGCGAATGCCGAGACCAGCGAGACGATTGCCGCCTGCGCCGACGGATCGCCGACAAACAGCGCCGCAGCGCGCCCGCGTGCGGCGGCGTCGACCTCCCGGAGGTCGTACAGCGAGTCGAGCGGGACCGTGCGCTCGCCGGCCAGCGTGCGCACGTCGGCGACGGTGCGCCCGGCCAGCGCGGGGGCGCGCTTGTCGGCGACGACGCCGAGCGCAAACGCCTCGTCGAGGAAGCGCCCCGCCTCCTCGAGGATGCGCGACGCGTGGCCGGGCGCGGCGAGGGCGGCGTAGGCGTCGGTGGTCAGCGGCAGGCCGAGTTGGCGCAGCAGCGCCAGCCGCTCGGCGCCCGCATCGCCGCGGTCCAGCGCGGAGGTCGCCGCCTCGACGAAGGCAGCGTAGCGGCCCTGCACGTCGGTCCACACGCGCGCCTCGCGGCGCAACACCGGCGGCACGGCGCGCGCGACCTGGTCGCGCTCACGCGCGAGCTGCGCCGCGTCCTTCAGGATGCGGAAGTCGAACGGGGCGGTGATACGCTCGCGCGCCACCTCGCCGACCTGGTAGCCGGCGCCCTGCGTTCGGGGTTGTGGAAACGCCAGCACACCAGCCGCCACGACGATGCACGCCAACGCGACGCGACGCACGAGCCGCCCCCACGGGCGGCCCGGTCGTTCGCGATCCGGGAGGGCGGGTCGGCGTGGACTCACACTGCGCTGCCGTCGTCCGTGCCCGCGTGTGTCTTGTGGAAGACGTCGAACGCGTGAAGGATGTCGCGCACCAGTCGGTGGCGCACGACGTCGCTCTTCTCGAAGTAGACGAACTTGATGTCGTCGATGCCCGCGAGGATTTCCTGGATCTGGACGAGGCCCGATGTGGCCGGGTTCGCCAGGTCGATCTGCGTCACGTCGCCGGTGATCGCCGCGCGCGCGCCGATGCCCAGGCGCGTGAGGTACATCTTCATCTGCCGCACGGTCGTGTTCTGCGCCTCGTCGAGGATGACGAACGCATTCGTGAGCGTGCGCCCGCGCATGAACGCCAGCGGCGCGATCTCGATCACGCCGAGCTCGAGGAAGCGGCGGATCTTCTCGAACGGCATGAGATCCTGCAGCGCGTCGTACAGAGGCCGCAGGTACGGATCGACCTTCTCCTGCATGTCGCCCGGCAGGAAGCCGAGGCTCTCGCCCGCCTCCACCGCGGGACGCACGAGCACGATGCGCTCGACCTTCTTCTGGCGCAGCGCATGCACGGCGGCGGCCACGGCCAGGTAGGTCTTCCCGGTACCCGCAGGTCCGATGGCGAACACGACGTCGTAGGTCTCGAGCGCCTTGAGATACCGCGCCTGGTTCGGCGAGCGCGCACGCAACGTCTTCCGTTCGAAGACATAGGTCGGGCCCTCGCCCTCCGGCAGCTCGCGATCACCGGCCTCGGTCAGGCGCTCGACCCCCGCGCCGTCGCCGTGCGGTCCGCCGTTGCCGAACCCGCCGTTGTCACCCAGCGCACGCGACACGTCATGCTCCTCGACCAGGCGCCCGCGCTCGGCCAGGCCCACGATCTCCTTCAAGACACGCGTCGCGTCCTCGACCGGCGCCTCGTCCCCCGCGACCGACAGCGTCGAGTCGCGCATGGTGATGCGGACCGGCATGTGCCGCTCGATGAACCGCAGGTTCTGGTCGTTCTGCCCCAGGACGTGCAACGGGTCGACGTGCTCGATCCCGATCTTGCGTACGAAAATCCTGCCCATGATCTCCCTTCGGCCTCAGGCCCGCGTCGTGCGGTGGCCGGAAAGACGAGACGGCTCCGACGGGCCCGCACAAAGCGAGGCCCGGGAGCCGATCCCGGCGGGTCGATTCACCCGTTGCGTGATGTGAGCTGAAGGGACCATTCCTGCGGCCGAACGCTAGCACCGGGGGGGTCGGGGGTCAACTTGCGGGACTGGCTTGGGGGACTGGCGCGCGGCTTCGAGGGGGTGGACGCCCGCCCGATCGGTCCCGCCTCGGGCTCGCACGCCGGCGGCCCGTCAGCAGAACGGACGAGCGGACGGGCCGTAAACAACTTGTGCGGGGATTGCTCGGTGGGTGATGTGAGCTGCGCGCCCGAGACGGGAGGCGAGGGGGGCAGGACTGGACATCTGGATTGACGAACGAGGGGCGGGCTGACAGGTTTGGCGCGGCGCGCAAGTGAGCAGAACCCTGGCACGACGGGAACACGCGCTGTTGGGGCAGGTTGGCGCGAAGTATCCGAATGCCGAGGACAAGTCCCGACAACCTTTGATCGACCACCCCGTCCCTCACCCGGAGCATGTCATGGCCACCGCGGTCGCATTGAAGCACAAGGACACGGGTATCTTGAAGACTGGGTACTTCGGATTCTCGTGGACGACCCTTCTCTTCGGCTTCTTTCCCGCACTGTTTCGGGGTGACTTCATCACGTTCATCGGGGGATTCGTAATTTCCATGATCATTGCGCTCGTCACCTTCGGATTCGGAGCGCTGCTGATCGGGCTCATCTGGGCGTTCATGTACAACAAGCACTTCACTCGCAAGCTCCTTGAGTCCGGCTACATCTTCAATGACGATCCGGCCATCAACGAGGAGGCCGCGACGGCGCTCGAGGTCGCGTATGCGCCACCCACCTGAAGTCCCCAACCAAGGACCCCCCGCCCGATCCAGATCATGACCGCCCTCGCCGGGCGGACGTTCGTCGCGGGTTGCAGCGCGCCCGCGCCCAGGGAGCCCGTCGAGCAGGAGGTCGTGTGGAGCCAGGCCGTCGGGTGAGAGGGCCTGGAAGGGCGAGTCCGGCTTCCCAGAGGTGTACGTGAACGCGTCCGTCTGACAGGTCTACGATCTCGGCTTGCGCTGAACGCCTACGCCAATGGCGAGTCGGAGATCAGTATCATGCTGTGGGCGGCGGAGCAGCACTTCGAAGAGGCCCCGAAGGGACTGCTCCAACCCGGCATGCTGGCGAACCGCGTGATCCTCGAAGGGGATCCGCTCACGGCTCTGTCGAACGTGGTCAAGGACATGAAGGTGGTCGAGACAATCAAGGAAGGGATCGGGATCTACCCCGCACTATGAGCCAGCTTCCCACCTGCCCCAAGTGCAGCTCGGAGTACACCTACGAGGACGGCCACATGATCGTGTGCCCGTCGTGCGCACACGAATGGTCGAAGGATGGCACGCAGGACGCGGCCGCTGTTCCGGCGGCCCCGGTGGTCCGCGACGCACACGGCAACCCGCTCGCCGACGGCGACACGGTGACGATGATCAAGGACCTGAAGGTGAAGGGCGCCTCGGGCGTGCTCAAGATCGGCACGCGCGTGCGCGACATCCGGCTGATCGAGGGCGACCACAACATCGACTGCCGCATCGACGGCTTCGGCGCGATGAAGCTGAAGTCGGAGTTCGTGAAGAAGGCCTAGGGCTTCCGGCCCCGCGGTCGAGCGAGGGCTCGACAATTCTCGCGAACAGAAATTCCGTGCTGGAAATCCGTCCCGGCGTCGCGAGACAATGCAGTCGTCGACGCCTGATCCGCGCCCACCCGGGTGCACTGAGATCGGACCTCGAGACGCGCCCCCGGTCGCAGGCCAACCATGCGCGCCTACTCGTTGACTCACCTGACCGATGCCGCCCTGATGCGCGATCTGGCCGTACTCGTCGCCCGGGATCGCGCAACGACTGCGGCCCTGCTGGCTCACATCGCCGAGGTCGACGCCCGCCGGCTCTACCTGCCGGCCGGATACGAATCGATGCACGCGTATTGTGTCGACGCGCTGCACCTGTCGGAGGATGCGGCCTACAAGCGCATCCAGGCCGCCCGCGCCGCCCGGCAGTTTCCGGCCGTGTTCGCCGCGCTGGCCGAGGGACGTCTCAACCTCACCGCGGCCTGCCTGCTCGCGCCGCACCTCTCGGCGGACAACGCGGACGGTCTGCTGGCGGCCGCAGAGCACCAGCGCAACACGGGGATCCGGGAGATGCTTGCGCGACGGTTCCCGGGGGAAAGTGGCCCGTTCGCTGCGCTGATTCCGTCGCCGGTGCCGCGTGGCGGGTCAACCCAACTTGCTGCGCAGCAAGTTGACGCCGCCGTGCAAGGGATCCCGACCGAGCCGTCGGAGTCTCCTGCACCCGCTCCCGGGCCGGACTCCCAGGACCGAATCCTGCTCCAGCTCCGCGTGACGAGGAGCACGCAGGACAAGCTCCGCTATGCCCAGGCGCTGCTCAGCCATTCCGTGCCGTCCGGGGACACGGCGGAAGTCCTCGATCGCGCGCTCGACGCCCTCATCGCCCGCTGCGAGGGGCGGAAGTTCGCCGCCACCGCACGGCCGCGCGCGCCACGGACTCGCCCGCTGACTGCGGGGCCGCGTCAGGTCCCGGCGCACGTGAAGCGCGCCGTCTGGGCGCGGGACGAGGGCCGCTGCACCTTTGTCGGCGACACGGGGCATCGCTGCGGGACGCGCCGCTTCCTCGAGTTCGATCACTCCACTCCGGTCGCCCGTGGCGGCCTGCCGACGATCGAGCTCATGCGGCTGCGCTGCGGTGGACACAATCAGTTGGAGGCGGAGCGCAGCTTCGGGGCCGAGTTCATGGACATCCGGCGCGAGGACGCCCGTCGCCGTGCGGTGGAGGCCCGCGCCAGTGCTGCCGCCGCTTCTGAACGGTCGCGGGATGTCATCGCCGGCCTGAGGCAGCTCGGATGTCGGGTGGATGAGGCGCGCCGGGCCGCGGAGCACGCGGCGATCGCTTGCGACGGCGGCACGCTCGAGGACCAACTGCGTTCTGCGTTGAAGTTCCTGCGTCCGCCCAGATCCACGGTCGTGACGGGGGTTCACGACGTGAACAGGCTCCCCATGCTCGTCCCGGGTCGGGTTTTCGTGGCGAGCGCGAACTGCGGGAGTTCGTGAAGCAGGCGTGGGTGGATGGTCGCCGCTCCGGTGCATCCCGACATGCCCCGGGGCATGTGAATCTGCAGATTCACCCCGGCGTGCGGCTCGCGGTGGAGGGGTCGCCGAGCTAGAGTCCCGGGCGGGACTCCACCCGGCTCCCCGACGCCACGACCAGCAACAGACCGCCGATCAGTCCGACGTTCTTGAGGAACTGCGTGACTTGCGCGGGGTCCTGCGGGGGATGGAACAGGAGCGTGGTCGGCACGAGGAAGATCACCAGCAGCGCCGCGCCGAACTCCTTCTTGAAGCCGGTCACGAGGCAGAAGGCACCGAGGAACTCGAAGCCGATCGCCGACCAGGCGAGCAGCGGCGCGGCCTGCCGCACGCCCACGGCGAGGGCCTCGGGGGCCCACGCCGCGTTGGCGACGGCTTCGCTCAGCTTGGTGGCCACCGCGGCCGGATCCTCGAACTTCTTGAATCCCGAGACGAAGAAGATCGCCGACAGGAAGAAGCGCCCGAGGACGGCCAGCGCAGTGTTCAGGTGTGGGGTCATGGAGGGGAGGGCGGTCAGACCGCCTTCACGATCTCCGGATCGATGCCCGCGAAGCCCTCGAGGTAGGTGCGACGCTCGGCGCGGAGGCGCGTCACCCAGTCGGTGTACTCGTTCATGCGGCCCTGCGCCTCGTAGAGCATCTTCGGGTTCAGGATCTCGACGGGAACGCCCGGGATCTCCTTCGCGATCTCGTAACCGAAATCGTCGTCGGCGATCCACTCGATCGTGCCGTCGGACAGCGCCTGGAGGATCGCGCTCGAGTGGCGGATCTTGACCTTGAGCGCGCGGCCGGCCTTCTCGTCCTGGTCGTCGCCGCCGACCCAGCCCGTGTTCATCATGAAGTTGAAGACGCCGGGCATCGTGGCGGCGAGCTCCATGTAGCGGTTCGCCATCATCTCGTTGCGCAGCGGGAAGAACGGGTTGGTGAACGGCGAGCGCTTGGCCTTGCCCGCGTCGGCGCCCGAGGCGGCGGTGCCCATCGTCTCGCCGAGCATGAAGTACGCGGCGGCCTGCGCCGGGCTGCGGAATCGCACGACGCCCGGGATGATGTTCGTGTTGCGATTGAGCACCCCGATGCCGGACGCGGGCGGCAGGTCGAGCGCGTCGCCGGCGGTCTCGATGTCGGACATCGGGATGATCACGCGGCTGTTCTTCGACCACGTGTACGTCGCCTCGCCCGCCTCGTACTTCGCCACGTCGGCCGCTGCGACGCCGGTCGCCAGCAGCACGTCGTGCAACGCCTTCACTTCGTCTGCGTCGAGCGGGCCCTTCTCGAGATCCATCGCGCCGTCGGCGTCCTGGTACACGTTCTCGAGCCAGGCATTCGGGGCCATCGTGCCCTTGTAGATGATGGGCTCGCTCTCCTGCTTGAGGCCGTAGGCGATGGCGAAGCAGCCGTTCTCGGTGGCCGAGGTCATCCCGCCCGGGAAGAGCATGACCATGTCGTCCTGGATGCTCTCGCTGTAGCCGACGTGTTCGTCACCCTGTGGGCTGAACGTCGACGTGGTCTTCCCGGTGCCGGACTCGCCCATGATCACGAGCAGCTTCTTCGTGACCGTGCCGTCCTTGCCCTTGACCGGCGTGAGCTTGGCGCCCGCGTGAAGCACCATGCCGCCGTCGCGGTAGACCTTCGCGTTGAGCATGCGGAGGCCGCCCTTCTTCGACTCGCCGAAGTAGTCGGAGCCCATGATGCGCGTCACGTAGCGGTCGATGTCGACGAGGATGACCCGATCCTTGTCCTGCCCCGTGGCCTTGCAGCCCGGCGTGTAGATCACCTCGAACTGCGGCTGCCAGTTCGCCAGCTCGGCCCCCTCGGGCGGGAAATACAGGATCTGCTGCATCGCGGCGACGTTGGCGCCCTCGATCGTCATCCACAACGTGGCGCGCACGCGCGTCTCGGGGTGATTGCCGATGTAGCCGTCGAGCCGGATCAGCTCCTTGCCGGCGATGTACGCCTCCTGGACCGCGATGTACTTCTGCGCGTCAGCGGGCGGCATCGTCTTGCAGGTGTGCTTCGTCGCGTCCTGGGCGATGACGAACGTGTTGCCGGCCGAGCGCGCCTTGGCGATCGAGGCGACCTTGTTCATCGAACCCTTGCTCGTCTTGCGCATGTTCGGGGTGTGAGCCAGCGCGAGCTTGCGGAACTCGTCCTGCGTCGGGTTGGCGTGCACCTTGAGCGCGAGGGCGCCGACGTCGGGCGCCGAACGGAGAGCAGACTGATCGGGGGACATGCGCGAACGTCTCCTTGGAGTGGGCGGGCGGTAGCCGCGAATAGCGAGGAAACCCCTTGTGCGAGATCGACTTGGCCGCGCGAATGATCGCCGGTACCCACTGATTATACGGCGATGGCCGGCCGGCGGCAAGCCGGGGGCGGGGCCGGGGCGCGGGGCCCTCCCCACCCCCTCCCGGGGCCACGAAAACGCGAACGGCCCCGTGTCGAGGACACGGAGCCGCCGCGAGAGAGCCGAACGAGGCCGATCTACCGATAGATCGATTTAACCCCGCCCCAGCTCTTCGACTCGGCCGGCGTCGAGCAGTCGCCCATCGGCATGGTGCCGGCGAGCGCGCCCAGGCAGACCTGCTGACCGTGCTTGATCGCCACGCCCTCGGGATCGACCGAGTACGGCGCCGGCGGGAACGGCGAGTAGAACGTCCACGTGCCGGTGCCGGTCACGCCCGGCGCGCAGTCGACGCTCAGCGCGTTGAACTTGATCGTCGGCACGCGCAGCTCGGCCGGAACCGTCGGATCGCCCTTGCAGTTGTACTTGCCCTCGTAAGACACCGTGCACGGATCGGTCACGCCCTCGCCGTCGGACGTGCCGGCCGGCGACGCGAACTGCGCGACGCGCGGATCGCAGATGCACTCGAGATCCTTGAGCGTCAGGAAGAAGTCGATGTGCGACAGCCCGTACTGCTGGATGTCCCACGAGCCGGTGACCGTGTACTTGTACAGACCCACGAACCCGGGGTCGTTCGATACGACCGCGCTGACGGTCATCGTGACGCTCGCGCAATCGTCGACGGCATGAGCAGGTCGCGCGACGACGAGCGTCGCGGCGATGAGGCACAGGCGAAGCAGTTTGCGCATCTCGGATCGTCTCCTCGTTCAAGGTCCGGTGACGAACCCATCCGACACGGCCGGGGGACCGCGTCGAATGGTGGGGATGTCCGATCACCGTGTTCACGATCCGGGCGAGGGCGGCCGCCCGGCCTTCCGCTGAATCAGCAATCGAAGAACTTGAGCTGACCCCACGACTGTGCCGCTGCCGGAACCGAGCAATCACAGGCGGGAAGTTGCCCGACCAGCGCGCCGTAGCAGGTGCTGTTGCCATGCTTGATCACGATCGCGTTCTCCTGCCGCTCGATCGGTCCCGACGGGAACGGGGAATGGAAGACGAACGCGCCGGAACAGGGAGCCGCGCAGGCGCCGCCGACGTCGTTCAGGCCGCTCGAGGTGCCGGCCTGGCCGATGAAGCGGACGATGCGGCTGTCGCAGATGCACAGGCACTCGTTGAGGCCGAGCAGGAAGTCGGGGTGGCTGGGGTCGTGACGCCCGACGTCCCACGTCAACGTGCGCGTGTGACGGTGCGTGCCGAGCAGCGCGGGTTCATACGCCGGCGCGACCGTCACCCGTGCGTCGACGAGAGCGCACGAAGTGTACGTCTGTGCGCGGGCCAGGCTCGCCAGCGCCACGATCAACGCGACGGCGACGAGAACGGCGCGGAAGGCGCGGGTGAAGCCACGGGATACGGCGATGCCGATGATCGTCGTACGCAAGGACATTCCGGACGCTCCAGGGTGTCGAGCAAGGGTGCGCGTCCATTTCCGTATGGAGGGTTGCGAATGCTTCCAATGACAGAATGATAGCAAGCGAACGGGCCGCTCTACAACGGGTTCCTCGCCGCCCGCGCAAGAAATCCGGCATTGCAGATCGCAATGCCCCATCGACTTGCCCGGGTTCCGGGCCTAGGTTCATGGAATGAATGACGAGCCTTGCATCCTCGCGGTGGCCACCGCCGTCCCGCCGCACCACTTGCCCCAGGCCGAGGCCCGCGAACGGGTCGGCCCCCACTTCGAGGCCAGCCTCGGCCGGGACAACCGGCTCCTCGAGGTCTTCGCCAACGCCCAGATCGACGCGCGCCAGACCTGCATGCCGCTCGACTGGTACATGACCGACCACTCGTTCGCCGAGAAGAACGCGCTCTATGTCGAGCACGCCGTGCGACTCGCCGGCGAGGCGACGCAGCGCGCGCTCGACTCCGCCGGGCTCGCCCCGCGCGACATCGACCACATCCTGTTCGTCTCCTCGACCGGCATCGCCACGCCGAGCGTCGACTCCCTGCTGGCCAATGAACTCGGATTCCGCAGCGACGTGCGCCGCACGCCCGTGTGGGGTCTGGGCTGCGCCGGCGGTGCGGCCGGCCTGGCACAGGCGGCGGACTTCGCGCGCGCCGATCCGTCCGCCCGCGTGCTGCTGGTCGCCCTCGAGTTGTGCACGCTCACGTTCCAGCGCAACGATCACTCCAAGAAGAACCTGATCGCCACCGCGCTGTTCGGCGACGGCGCCGCGGCCGTGATCGTCGCGGGCAGGAGCGCCCCCCGCCCCGCGCGCACCGCAGCGCGGCCGCTCGAGGTGCTCGCCTCGGCGAGCACGCTGTGGAAGGACACGCGCGAGCTCATGGGCTGGAGCGTCGACGCGACCGGGTTTTCGGTGATGCTGTCGCGCGATCTGCCGACGTTCATCCGTCGCGAGGTGCGCCCCAGCCTCGAGCCGTTCCTCGCCCGCCGCGGGCTCGCGCTCGGCGACATCGCCCACATGGTCGCCCACCCCGGCGGGGTCAAGGTGCTCGACGCCTGGGCGGCGTCGCTCGACCTGCCGGCCGATGCGTTCGACCACGCGCGCGAGGTCCTGCGCGAGCACGGCAACATGTCCTCGCCGTCATGCCTGTTCGTGCTCGAGCGCTTCCGCAAAAGCGACGAGATCGGCCCCGGCGATCTGGCCCTGCTGTCGGCGCTGGGGCCGGGGTTCTGCGCGGAGTACGTCTTGCTGCGCGGTGTGGCGACGTGAGCGGGATGGCTGCGACCGGCTGGTTCGGGGTGTACCTGGGTGTGCTGGCGATCCAGCGGGTGGGCGAACTCGTGCTCTCGGCCCGGCATGAACGACAACTGCGCGCACTGGGAGCGCGCGAGTTTGGCGCCTCCCATTTCCCCTGGATCGTGGGAGTGCATGCGCTCTTTCCGATCTTGCTGGGGATCGAGTTCTTCGCGCTCGGCGCGCGCCCGGGGCCGGGCTGGCCCGTGTGGTCCGCGCTCTGGCTCACCGCCCAGGCGCTGCGCTACGCCGCAGTGTGGGCGCTGGGCGAGCGCTGGACGGTCAAGATCTGGGTCCTGCCCGGGGAGCCGCTGGTGACGCGCGGCGTGTATCGCTGGCTTCGGCACCCGAATTATGTCGCGGTCGTGCTCGAACTGATTGCCGCACCGATGATGTTCGGCGCCTGGCGCACCGCGATCGTGATCACGCTGTTGAATGCGCTCGCGCTGCGGGAACGGATCCGGGCTGAGGATCGCGCGTTGCGGGGTTAGACGTTCCTGACCTTCAACTCCGCCAAGGTCCGTGGATCGATCTCCGACGGGGACCCATCCATCGGGCACGTCGCCGAGGTGGTCTTGGGGAAAGCGATCGTGTCGCGCAGCGACGGGCGATCGGCCATCAGCATGACGATGCGATCGAGGCCCATGCCGATGCCGCCGTGCGGCGGCGCGCCGAAGCGGAAGGCGTCGATCAAGAAGCCGAACTTCTCCTGCGCTTCCGCCGCCGAGAGCCCAATACGGCCGAGCACGCGCTCCTGCACGTCGGGCCGGTGGATGCGAATCGAGCCCGAGCCCAGCTCGTTGCCGTTGAGCACGACGTCGTACAGCCGCGCGCGCACGCGGCCCGGATCGCTGTCGAGGAACTGGAGGTCCTCCTCGTGCGGGTGCGTGAAGATGTGGTGCCGCGGAGCCCAGCCGCCCTCGCCGTCCTCCTCGAGCAGCGGGAAGTCCTTCACCCAGAGGAAGCACCACGACCGCACGCTCTCGGGAGACGCCGCCATCGTGGCGCGGCCCAGCTCGAGACGCACCGCGCCCAGCGCCTTGCACGCGGGCTCCCACGCGCCGGCGACCATGAGAATCAGGTCGCCCACGTTGGCGCCGGTCATCCGCACGAGTTCATCCCCCGCCCCGCGACCCTCGCCGATGAAGAACTTCGACGCGCCACCCTCGAAGCCGTCGGCGGTGCGCTTGAGCCACGCCAGGCCCTTGGCACCGGCTCGCTTGGCGGTGTCCTCGAGGCCGTCGATCTCCTTGCGCGACAGGCCACCTCGGCCCGGTGCGGCGAGGCCGATCACACGCCCCCCGCCAGCGACGGTGTCGCGCAGGAAGGACGCGGTCGACGCGGCGGCCGCGTCGCTCACGTCGGTGAGCTCGAGGCCGAAGCGCAGGTCGGGCTTGTCGGAGCCGAAGCGGCTCATCGCCTCGTGGAACGTGAGCCTGGGGAACGGTGTCTTCAGGGTCACGCCGAGGCAGCTCTTCCACAGGTGCGCATACAGGCTCTCGACGACCTCGAACACGTCTTCCTCGCGCACGAACGACATCTCGACGTCGATCTGCGTGTGCTCGGGCTGGCGATCGGCGCGCAAGTCCTCGTCACGCAGGCAGCGTGCCAGCTGGAAGTAACGATCGAACCCCGAGACCATGAGGATCTGCTTGTAGAGCTGCGGCGACTGCGGCAGCGCGTACCACTTGCCGGGGTGCACGCGGCTGGGTACGACGTAGTCGCGCGCGCCCTCGGGCGTCGCCTTGACCAGCAGCGGCGTCTCGATCTCGACGAAGCCGCGCCCGGCCAGGTGATTGCGCGCCGCGAGCGCCACCTCGTGGCGCAGCAAGAGCGTGTCCTTGAGCCGCGGCCGACGCAGGTCGAGGTAGCGGTACTTGAGGCGCAGGTCCTCGTTGACGTCGATGTCGTCCGAGATCGGGAAGGGCGGCGTCTCGGAGCGGTTGAGAACGCGCAGCTCCTCGGCCTGCACCTCGATCGCGCCGGTCGCGAGCGACGCGTTGGCCGCGTCGGCCGGTCGCCTGGCCACGCGACCGCGCACGGCGATCACCCACTCCGAACCCAGTTCGCGCGCCTTGGCCACCGCCTCCTCCGAGGCATGGCCGGGCGGCACGACGATCTGCGTCACGCCGTAGCGATCGCGCAGGTCGATGAACAGCACGCCGCCGTGATCGCGCACCCGATGCACCCAGCCCATGAGGGTGACCGCCTTGTCGGCGTCACCGGCAACGAGCTCGCCGCAGGTGTGGGAGCGTGTCCAGTCGCCGAGGCTGTCCAATGCGGTCGACAGCGGGGCGGCGGGCGGCGTGGATCCGGTCATCGGGCATTCTCCGTCGGGTTCGGGGCGGGCGCGCCGGACAGGCGCGCGGCCAGGTGCGCCTCGAGCGAGGCGCGCGCGATCTTCTCCTGCGTTCCGGTCTTGAGATCCTTCACGGTCACGGTGTCGGTCGCGAGCTCGTCCTCGCCCACGACGACGGCGAGCGCGGCCCCGACCTTGTCGGCATTCTTGAACTGGGCGCCCAGGGCGCGGCCCGGCTCGAGGTCGGCGATCGCGGCGTAGCCCGCACTGGCGCCGGCCGTGCGCAACGAACGGAGCAGGCGCTGGGCCGAAGCCTCGACGGCGTCACTACCGGCGCGCGCGACGTACACGAGCGGCGCGTCCGAACCGGGCGTGAGGCCACGGTCGGCCAGCGCGAGCAGAATACGCTCGAGCCCGGCCGAGAAGCCCACGCCGGGCACGGACGGCCCGCCCACGTCGGAGATCAGCCCGTCGTAGCGACCGCCGCCGCCCATCGCCGACTGCGCTCCGCGCGACGGGTCGTGCACCTCGAACGCGGTGCGCGTGTAGTAGTCGAGCCCGCGCACGAGGCGGGGATCGAGGTTGAACTGCACGCCCTGCAGCGTGAGGCCGGCCTGCACCTGGTCGAAGTGGGTGCGGCACTCGGCGCACAGCGAGTCGACGATCGACGGGATGCCCTCGGCGATCGCCTTGTCGTGCGGCACCTTGCAATCGAGCACGCGCAGCGGGTTCTTCTCGAAACGCACGCGGCAATCGGCGCACATCGACTCGACGTGGGGTGCGAGGTAGGCGCGCAGCTTCTCCTGGTACGCGGGGCGGCAGCCGGGGTGCCCGACCGAGTTCAGCTGCACGGTCGTGTCGGTAAGCCCGAGCGACGCCAGGAAGTCAACCAGCAGCAGGATGATCTCGACGTCGGCCGACGGGTGGGCGCTGCCCACGCACTCGGCACCCCACTGGTGGAACTGGCGGAAGCGGCCGGCCTGCGGGCGGTCGTAGCGGAACATGGGCCCGACGTACCACAGGCGGTGGATGCGGCCGGCCTGGGCCACGCCGTGCTCGACCAGCGCGCGCATCACCCCTGCCGTGCCCTCGGGCCGGAGCGTCAGCGAGCGGCCCTTGCGATCGGCGAAGGTGTACATCTCCTTGGAGACGATGTCCGTGGTCTCGCCGACGCCACGCAGGAACAGCTCGGTCGCCTCGAAGATGGGCGTGCGGACCTCGCGGTAGCCCGACGCGGTCGAGACGGCGCGCGCGCGCGCCTCGAGGGCCTGCCAGGGGGCGGCCTCGTCGGGCATCACGTCGAACGTCCCGCGCGGGACCTGGAACTTCATGGACACTCCTTCGTCAATTGCGGTCCGACCCGTGCGCCCGCTTGGCCAGCGCGTAGACCATCGTCCCGATCACGACGCCGAGGGCGTCGGCGCGGAAGTCCTCGACGCTAGAAACGCGCCCCACGATTCCGGCCTGGAAGATCTCGTCGGCCAGCCCCGTGGCGAGCCCGGCCGCGACGGCGAACAGCGCGCAGGGCAGGAGCGCACTGAAGATCCGCGAGCCGAAGAACGCGCGCACGAGCAGGAACCCCAGCGCCGAGTACTCCATGAGATGCGACAGCTTGTCCGCGTTCTGCCAGCGGACGGGCGGCGTCAGGTTCGCGATCGAAGACACCGCGAAGATGATCGCGACGTAGACGAGGACGGGCAGCCAGTATCGCAGAAACACCCCGAGAAACGTCCCGCTTCGTGCCAGGGCCTGCGCCCTCCCCTCGCCGTGTTCCGGCGTCTTTCGCCTTGACGGGCCGGTGGGCCCGACGATAGATTCGCGCTGCCTCGTGCCGCTGGCGCCTTGCGCTGGCTCCTCGCACGATCCTCGATGAAGCCCGCGCGCCGCTAGCTCAATTGGCAGAGCAAGTGACTCTTAATCACTAGGTTCTAGGTTCGATTCCTAGGCGGCGCACTCTTCCCTTCGTCGTCCGGCGGCACGGCTGAGTTCGCCGGCCCGGCCACGTCCGCCGCCGACGGCCCGGCGCCTCCGCCCTCGTCCAGCTTGAACAGGTAGCGCAGCGCACCCGCGAGCGCGATCCCCCGCTCCCCGGCGCCGACGTGCCGCAGCTGCGTCACCGGCCCGTGCAGGATCTTGTTCGCCAGCGCCTCGCCCAGCTGCTCGACGGTTGCCCGATCCTTCTCCGATAGATGGTCGAGCTTCTTCAGGATACGCGCGGTCTCGCCCTCCCGCAGCGCCTCGACGTGCGCCTTGAGCGCGACGATCGTCGGCACCGCGTCGAGTCCCGCGAACCACTCCTCGAAGCGCGCGGTCTCCTCGCCGACGATCGCACCGGCCCGCTCGGCCTCGGCCTCGCGGCGCTCGCGGTTGCCGGCGACGACCCGCCCCAGCTCGTCGATGTCATACAGAAATACGTTGTACACCTGCCCGCACGCCGCCTCGATGTCGCGCGGCACCGCGATGTCGACGAGGAACAGCGGACGGCCCTTGCGCTCCTTCATGGCGCGCTCGAGGTCGGCGCGGTGGAGGATCGGCTCGGGCGCGCCGGTCGAGGAGACGACCACGTCGACCTTCGCCAGCGCGGCCGGCACGTCGGTGAGCGCGATCGCGCGGCCGCCCAGCTCGGCGGCGAGCGCTGCGGCCGCGGCCGGCGTGCGGTTGGCGACCCACAG
Source organism: Candidatus Eiseniibacteriota bacterium (assembly GCA_031431875.1). Taxonomy (GTDB): domain Bacteria; phylum Eisenbacteria; class RBG-16-71-46; order RBG-16-71-46; family DASYSL01; genus JANPEF01. The sequence goes on from JANPEF010000075.1 coordinate 20,907, forward strand.
GTCGGTCACCCCCGCGGTCTTCAGGTGGCGCATCGTCAACTCGCCGGTCTCGCCCGCGCCGATGATCAGGGCCGCGCGTCCACCCAGCGCTCCGAAGATCTTCTTGGCCAGCTCGACGGCCGCAAACGAGACGGAGACGGCGTAGGCGCCGATGTCGGTCTCGGTGCGCACGCGCTTGCCCACCTCGACGGCGTGGCGGAACAGGCGGTCGAGCACCGGACCCAGGGCATGCGAGTCGGCAGCGGCACGCCAGGCGTCCTTCACCTGGCCCAGCACCTGCGGCTCGCCGACGATCATCGAGTCGATCGAGCCGGCGACGCGGAACAGGTGGCGCGCGGCCGCCGGGCCCTCGAAGTGGTACAGGAACTCGTCGGGCAGCGCGCCACGGCCGCGCTCGGCGGCCAGGGCGCGCAAAAGGATGGCGAGCGCTTCGCGCCCGCCATGATACGTGTCGGTGAGGGCCACGATCTCGCTGCGGTTGCAGGTCGAGACGATCACCGCCTCGCGCACGCCCTCGTGCGCGCGCACGCGGGCCAGCGCCGCCGGCAGCTCGTCCGGGGACAGCGCGATCTTCTCGCGCACGTCGAGCGGTGCGGTGTGATGGGAGAGACCGACGATCACGACATGCGCCACGGCCCCTCCTAGAACACGTGTCGGCCGGAGCCGAGGAAGAGGTTCGTGCCGAGGAACGTCCCGACCGAGAGGATGAACCCGAGTGCGGCGAGCCACGCCGCGCGCGCGCCCTGCCAGCCCGCGAACGCACGCGTCAGCAGGTACGCGAGGTAGACGCTCCACGACAGCAGCGTCCACACGCCCTTCGCCTCCCAGACATAGAGCACGTTCCACTCGAGGCGCGCCCACATCATGCCCGCGACGATACCCGCGGTCAGCAGCACGAAGCCGAGCTGCACGGTGCGATGGCCCAGCCGGTCGAGATCGTCGAGCGACGGCAGCCGGGCGAACATGCGGCCCACCCGCTTGTGCGCGATCTCGTCGAACAGCAGCAGGTACATCACACCGGCGCAGAACGCGACCGACAGCGCCGAGTAGCCGAGGAACACGGTCACCGCATGGAGCACGAACAGCCGATTGTGGAACAGCGTACTGACCGGCGCCGGCGGCGCCATGAACGCGGCGGCGGCGGCGGCGAGGATCGTGGCCAGCGGGACGAGGAACGCGCCCATCGTCCGGTGCGCCTCGGGCCGCACGAGCGAGAGGAACACGACGAGCAGCAGCCACGCATAGAAGAGGAGCGCCTCGAACGAGGTGACCAGCGGCACCGTCCCCAGCTCGAACGCGCGCACCAGCAGCGCGCCCGTCAGGCAGAGGACGGCGCCGAGCACGTATCGCGAAGTGGAGGGGGTGGCGGGACCCGCAGTGGCGGTGGTGAGACCCCGGACATAGGCCACGCTCGCCACGGTCGCCAGGGCGACGCCCGCCCAGCGCAGCACCACGAGCAGACCTTCGATCATGGGGCGAAGATGCCGGAAACGGCGGGGTTTGGCAACGGCGCGGGCGAGCGGGCGGGCGGGCGGGCGATCAGACGGAGCCTAGCCCGCGGCCAGCGCGCCCGCGACGGCACGCACGAACGCCGGCAACTCGGGGGCGAACAGCCCCAGGGCGAATTCGGCGGCCATGGCGACGACGAAGGCCAGTGTCCAGCGCGAGGTCACGTCGAATGTGAAGGCGAGCGAGGAGGAAGTGCCCGGCCCAATGCTCGCCTCCGGCGGAGCTGGAGCACGGAACCACAGAGTGCGCACCAGGCGCCCGACGACGAGCACGCGCAGGAACCCGCCGCCGGCGACGACCAGCAGCACGAGGCCCGCCGGCGCATCGGCCGCACGCCACAACTCACCACGGGCGGCCAGCGAGAACGTGCCCGGCATGCCCGCCCACAGGAGTGCCGCGAGTGCCAGCGCCAGGGCCGTGCGCGGTCGGCGCGCGGCGAAACCGGCAAGGCGCTCGAGGTGATCGGCCGGGCGCGGGTCGTTCGCATCGGCCGCAGCGCGCACGCCTGCGAGCGCGGCCGCCGTCGCGATCCACGCGAGGCCGTAGCCCAGGAGCCCGGTCGCGACCGCCCCGCCGTCGGTCCCTCCCGCATGGATCGCGAGGAGCAGCTCGGACGAGGTGCCCACCGCAAGGAGCGCGAGGACGCGCCCCGCGCGCTCCTCGGCGAGTGCCGCGAGCGCCGGCACGATCGCGCCGAGCACGAGGAAGATGCCCACGGCCGCCGCGGCGTCAAAGCTCCACGACTCGAGCGCGGGCGCGAGGCCGGTCGACAGGCGAACGACCAGGCTCCAGCCCGCCCATGGCCAGGCGATCGCGAGCCACCCGGCGACGGGGGCGGAGCCCTCGCCCCACAGCTCGGGCGTGGCGAGATGGAACGGCGCCCAGGCCGCGAGGATCGCCGCGGCGACGACGGCGACGCGGACTGCGGTCAGCGCCAGCGGCCCCGCATCGGTGAAGCGTGTGACGAGGAAGCCGATCTCGACGAGGTTGGTCGAGCCCGCAAGGGCGGCGAGCGTCACGAGCGCCGCACCCAGCAGTCCGCAGGCGAGTGCCCCGAGCAGGAACGCCGCGAACGCATGGCGCGCGGCGTGGCGGCGATCATCGCCGAGGACGATGGCCAGCGGCACGGTCACGGCCGCGAGCGCCGGCCCCGCCCACAGCGCGCGCACGTCCTGTGCGCCGGCCGCGAACGACAGCCCGAACGCGGCGAGCGCGAGCAGCATCCCGGCGCCGAAGCGGCGCAGGCCAGGCACGCGCACCAGGCCCAGGGCCGAGATGCCGGTGATCGCACACAACGCCCCGCGCGCGACCCGCGACCAACCGTCGTCGAGCCACATTCCCGACGGATCGAGCACGGCCGGTGCGCCGACGCCGGCGAGCGCGGTCGCACCGGCGCCGACGAGGGAGAGCGAGAGCGCGGCGTGGAGAACGGCGGCGAAGCGGTCGAGGAGGCGTGGGGTCACGGCATCACCGGCCACAGCCCACCGAGCCCACCCAGCGGAGGCTCGAGCGCGGCGAGAAAGACCAGCGTCAACGCGATCCCCGCGACGAACCACCACTCGCGGCCGCGCAGCTCGGGCGCCTCGATCGGCGTCGGCGGCGCGCCGCGCAGCGTGCGATAGACCGCGAGGATGAGCGCGAACGAACCGAGAGCTCCGCCGGCCGCGAGGCCGGCGCCCACAGCAGGCCGCAGGATCACGGCACGCGCAAGGACCAACAGGGGTTCTCCATGCGCAGCCAGCAACGGCGCCGTGACCACCGTGAAGAGCGTGAACCCGAGCAGCGCCGAGCGCAGCAGCGCGGTGCGCGCCAGGCCACCGTAGGCGCGGAGGTCACCGGTGCGGGTGAACGCCCACAGCCGCGCGTAGGCGACGACGAGCGCCACCAGCGCAACGATCACGACCAGCGCCCAGCCGCCCACGATGGCGCGACCCTCGGTCGGCGAGAGCAAGGCCAGGAGTCCGCACCACACGGCGCCCTGCGCCGCGAGGTAGCCGCCGAGGCGACGGCGCAGGTCGTCCTGCGGCAGCGCGACGAGACCGCTCCACACTGCGGCGACGGCCGAGGCCGCGGCGATCGCGTCGCGCGCCGGTCCCGGACCGAGCACCGCCAGCCCGTCGTGCGCGGCGCGCAGGCCGGTCGTGAGGAACGCGACACCGACCAGCAGCAGCGCACCGGTGGGCAGGATCTCGCAGCAGCGCAGCAGCGTGGCGTGAAACGGCACGACGCCAAGGCGGATCGCCCCGGCGAAGAACAACAACCACGCGAACCCCGGCACGAACCCCGCGATGAAGACGCATGCCGCCGCCGTCGCATGGACCACGAACGGGCCGACCGCGCGCTCCCCCTGCCCCGCCGCGTCCTGGTGCCCGAGCAGGAAGAACACCGCCCACGCGCCGCCGAGCCAGCCGAACGCAGCAAGCTCCGGGCCGCCGGCGAGCAGCGCGGCCTGCGATGACGCAGTCAGGAAGAGCAGCCAGCCCGAGCGTGCCGGCTCCCACGTGCGCGGCTCGGCGATCGCGAGCGCGAGCGGCGCGACGATTCCGACCGCGAGCGCAGGCACCAGGTTCCACGGCGTCAGCACGAGGCCCGCGCCGCCCGGCACGCGCTCGAGCCAGCGCACCGCACCGGGCTCGCCACCGGCGCCAAACCACGCGGCAGCGACGAGAAACAGCGCACCGGGCAGCGCCCACAGGAACGACGTGCGCGCGAACAGCGTCCCGAATCGAGTCGGAGTGAACGGCGCGAGCAGCGCACCCAGCAGCGGCAGGAGCACGACGAGCCCGAGCGGACCCAGCGGATCGAAGTCGGCGGGAGTCGGTGCGGGCGACAGCAGCCACGGCCAGGGGCCGGGAACGCCGCGGAAGGGATCGAACGGAGGCCCGTTCACGAGCCGAACAGGCGCCCGACGACGAGGAGCGCGAGGCCCGCGAGGTACAGGAGCGCCATGTCCTGCGCGGTGCCCTGGTGGGCGCGCGCGACGGCGGCGGCAAGCGCGCGGCCGAACGACAGCAGCGAACGCGCCGGGTTGCGCACGAACGTCGCGTCGACGCCGACCACTCCGCGGGCCAGCGCGAAGAGCGCCCGCGTGGCGTCGCGCAGGATGCGGCCGGGGCTCACGACGAGAGATCCTCACGCTCGAGCAGCAGTTCCTGGCGGATCAGGCGCACCGACGGATCGTCGGGATCGAGTGCGGCGGCACGATCGAGATCCTCGAGCGCGCCGAAGAGGTCCTCGCGCTCGACGTAGCGCAGGAGCCCGCGGTGATAGAGCGCGACCGCGTTCTCGGAATCGCGGCGTACCACTTCGTCGAGCTCGCCGATCGCCTCGTCGACGCGGGCGAGATCGGCCAGAAGGAGCGCGCGCTTGAGGCGCGTCTCGTCGTCGTCGGGATCGAGCGCCAGCGCCGTGGCGAAGTGCCGCTCGGCGCGCTCGCGCTCGCCGGTGCGCCGGCACAGGTCGCCGCGGCGGCGATGGAGCGCGGCCGACTCGGGCTCGAGCTCGAGCGCGCGATCGAGCACGCGCGCCGCCTCGGCCCACTCCTCGAGCCCGGTCAGCGCGTTCGCCAGGTGCAGGAGCGGTGCGCTCTCGTCGGGCTGGCCGTCGGCCCAGCGACGCAGCTCGGGCAGCGCGGCCTCGAGGTCGCCGCGCGCGTTGGCGAGGCCCGCCAGGCGCGCGCGCGCCAGGTGCGCGTTCGGCTCGAGCATGGCCGCGCGCGTCATGCACTCCTCCGCCTCGGCGTAGTCCTCCTCGGACTCGGCGACGAGCCCGAGCAGCAGCCAGCCGTTGACCAACTCGGGATCGAGCTCGACGGCGCGACGCAGGTGATCGCGGGCGCGCGACGGCCCGCCCTCGAGCACGTCGACGAGGCCCAGGTAGAGCGCCGACGGCCCGTGCCCCGGATCGAGCTCGAGGCAGCGCCGGAATTGCTCGCGGGCGCGGCCCCACTCTCCTTCGACCAGCAGCGCGAGCCCCTGGTGCAGCCGCTCGCGCAGGCTCCCGGCAAGCGCGCCGCCATGCTCGATCAGGCGCACGCCGCACTGCGCGCAGAAGCGGTGCTCGTCGGGGTTGCCGGTCTGGCAGCGCGGACAGGTCACGGGGCGTCCTCCTCCAGCGGTTCGATCCACGGCCCGTGCCCGCGCTCGAGCGCGGCGGCGGCGAGCGCGAGCCCGCCCGTGCCGACGAGCGCGGCGAATCCGAGCAACAGCGCGGCGAAGCTCGCGGCCTGCGGAAACGGCAGCGTCGCGGTGAGCGCGGCCAGTGCCAGCGCACAGAGCGTCGCCGCGAGCACCAGGCTCACGCCGTGCCGTCGCGTCAGCACGCCGACGAGCCCGGCGGCGCCCAGCGCACCCGCGGTGAGCACGGCCGACACCGACGCCGCATCGCGGTCGGGCCAGTCGACGGCGAGTGCCGCAATCGCGACCGCCGCTCCAAGCACGCCGACCATGGCGAGCGCGAGCAAGCGCTGCTCGTTCCCGGGTGCGGTGCGCGGCGCGCCCGGCACGCGGCGCGCCACGCCCGCGGTGAGTGCGGCGCCGATCGCGACGCAGGCGGCAACCCACGCCACCGCGAACCCGAGCCGGCCCTGCCCCAGCTCGGCGAGCACGAGGCCCAGTGCACCGCCGGCGAGCGTGAAGGCGAGGCTCGCCTCGCCCGGGTGCCGGCGCGTGAGCGCGAACGCGGCGGCGACGAACGACGCGGCCCCGGCGGCGAGGATCGACGGCGCCCACGGCAACTGACGGACGTACTCGACGGCGGGATCGACCGACGGCTGGATGAGCGCGATCACGCGGCTTGAACCGGAGCCGACGCAGTCGGCGACGGGAGCACGAAGCGCCGCACCAGCGCCCTTGCCGCGAGCAGGGCGACGACGGCGACGACAATGCGCAGTGCGAGCAGCATGCTTCCCCGGAGAGCGCCCGCCTCCGGCGGAATCATCACGATCGGCAACGCCGCAAGGATCACGATCCACGCGCCGTGCGCCACGCGCGAGAGCGTGCGGACGACCGGGTTTGGCTCGGCCGCATCGCCGCCCCACGGCGGCGCGAACGATCCCGCGCGCGCGGGTGCACCCGGCAACGCGAGCACGCCGGCGAGTGCGAACGCGACCAGCGCCCAGGGCGCCGGCGCGAAGACCAGCGCCCCGATCCACACCGGCGCGACGGCGAGCTGGCGCAGCGCGGCATCGCGACGCAGGCGCGCGGCTTCGGGACGATTCGAGCGCTCGGCCGCGGCGGCGTAGGCGACGGGCACGGCGAGCAGCGCGATCGCGACGGCCGGCACGGGCGAGGGCCCACCCCCCAGCCCGACCAGCAAGGCGCCGAACGCGAACACGGTCGAGGCGAAGAGCACGATCGAGGCGAAGCCCACGCCGAAGGGTTCGCTCGGACCGCGCGCCACCGAAAGCAGCGCCGGCATGTCGAGTGCCTCGTCGTCCGGGGCCCGGGAGCCCGCGGGGACGAAGCGCGCGAGGAGCCGCACGATCGCGCGATCGAGCAGGGAGACCGCGAGGGCGGCGGCGAGCGTGAGCAGGAACCCGAGGCTCGCGATGAGCAGAAGCGTCGACGCGCGCGCTACAAGCGCGGCCCACGTCGGCGGCGCATGCACGAGCACCGGCGATGGAGCGTTCGCCGCGGCGAAGAATTGGCTGCCACCGGCGGCGCCCGCGACACCGAGCAACGCGACGAGCGCGATCAGCGCCAGCGCGCCGAACACCGGCGGCGCGGTCGCGGGATCGAGCGCGACTTCGTTGTCGTCGGGAGTCACCACGGTAGCCGCGTCGCCGCGCGCCTGCACGAGGCGCCGCCGCCACCACTCGAGCGAGAGGCGGCGCAGGCGCACGACACCCAGCGCGAGGCCCGCCACAAACGCGGCCAGCAACGCTCCGGCGACCGGACCGAGATATGGATCCATGGGTGGGGCGCTACAGGTACTTCGCCTCGGCGTCGCGGAGCTGCTGCAGGAAGTCCTGCGCGGTCTCGGCCGACTTCAGCGCGTCGCGCACCTTGTCTTCCTTCAAGAGCCGGCTGATGTTGGCCAGCACCTTGACGTGCGAGCCGCCGACGTTCTCGGGCGAGACGAGGAGGATGAACAGCGTCGCGGGCTGCCGGTCGACGGCATCGAAATCGACTCCCGAGCGCGACACGCCGCACGCGGCGACGAGATGGTCGACCGCCCGCGACTTGCCGTGCGGGATGGCGATGCCGTTGCCGATGCCGGTCGACATCATGGCCTCGCGCTTGAGCACGCCGGCAAGGATCTCGCCCTTGGACTCGGCGGCATGCGATTTCTCGAGCAGTTCGACGAGCTCGACGATGACGTCCTGCTTGGTCGTCGCGGCCAGTTCGACGCTCACGGCTTCGGGATTGAGCAGTTGGGATAGGATCATGGGGTCGGGACGAGGGAGTCGACGGGGGTGACACGGGCGCTCCGGGCCGTCCCCGGCACCCGCAAGTGACGTTCCTGCAAGCGTCGGGACCATAGCACGGCGGCCCCGTGTGCGATACAATCGATGCGGCCCCCGACGGATCGCGGCCCTCCCGGCCCATTCGTGGCCGATTGCGAACTCCATTGGAAACCCGATTCCGCCGCCCTCCTGGTCCCGTATGAAACGACAGGCCGTCCCCTTTTCCCTGCTGCTCAGCCGGCTGCTGCCGGTCGCCCGCCTGTCGCCCGGCGATCGGGCGCGGGTCGAACGCGCGCTCGCCCATGGCAGCGAGGCCGAGCAGGAGGCCGTCGCCCTCGCGGCCCTCGAGCGCCTCGCCGACCTCGGCGCCCTGACCCGCCTGCCGGACCGGATGGAGGGCGGCGACCGCGTCGTCCGCTGGCAGAAGAACGATGCGCACGAGGTCATCGCGCTCCGCTTCGACGGGCCGCCGCTGCCGCCGGGCCTGATCGCGCACCCCCGCATGCTGCTCACGCTGCGCGCCCACGCGCCCGCCGACCAGGTGCGTCGCCTGCGCCGCCTCGACGACGCGCTCCTGCGCGCCGACGGCCGCCCCACCTCGGGCGACGGCGAGCGCATCGCGCTCCTGCTCACCGCCGCGCGCGAGACTCTCGAGTGCGAGGCCGCCGCGTTCTTCCCCAAGGCCGGCGCCGGCGACTACACGCCCCCCGCCGGCGAGATCCCGGTGCTTGGGCCCTGGCTCGACGACGCGGTCGTCGGCCGTGATCGCCTGCTCGCCTGCGACGACGCACAGGCCGTACCCGAGGCGCGCACGGCCGCGCTCGCGGCCGGCGTCCGCGCCGTCGCCGCGGTGCGCATCCTCGTCCCGGCCGACGGCAACGGCAACGGCGGCGCGGTGGGCGGCCCGGCGCTGGCCGGCGTGCTCGAAGTGCGCAGCCCACGCGCCGGCGCGTTCGCACCCGAGCGGCTGTCGTTGCTGTCGATGCTGGCCGAGAGTTTCGTGGCGCGCGCGCGGCAAGCGGCACAGCTGGAGCGGCTCGTCTTCGTCGACGCGCTCACCGGCGCGTTCAACAGCGCGTACTTCCGCCAGGCGCTCGACAACGAAGTGGCCCGCGCGCGGCGCGAGGGTGCCTCGCTGGCGCTCGTCATCGCCGACATCGACGACTTCAAGCGCTTCAACACGACCTACGGCTACGAGGGTGGAAACGCAGTGCTGGCGCAGGTGGCAAAGGCCCTGAAGCGCACCGTACGCCCGTTCGACACGGTCGCGCGCTGGGGTGGCGAGGAGTTCGCCGTGTTGCTCACCTCGCCCGTCGAGCGCGGCGACGCCGAGACGGTCGCCGAGCGCCTGCGCCACGCCGTCGAGGAGGCCGAGACCGCCATCACCGGCCTCGACGGCGCCGAGCACCGCGTGAAGATCACCGTCTCCCTCGGCGCCGCCCTGATTCCCGACGACGCCGCCGACGCCACCACCCTGTGGCGCCGCGCCAACCAGGCGCTGCTCGTCGCCAAGCGCCCGCCGAAGAATCGGGTGGTGTTCTGGAGTGGGGAGTAGCGGCGCTCAGGAGCCGGGCGTGTACGAGACGAGCTCGGCTTCCTGCCGGTAGAGCAGGGTCCCGATCGGCTTCCCGTTCTCGTCCAGCGCGGTCTCGTCCGACACCCACAGGCGCTTCACTTCGCCCGGCGCGCCCCACCACGTCTGGTAGCGCTCGTTGGGATTGAAGTATTTCGGCAGGTCGATGTTCAGTCGCCACGCCGGGATCCTCCCCATCGGAGTCTCCAGGTTCTCGCGGGCCTCGACGGTCCAGACGTTGAACTGCACGCGGCCGACCCACGACGCATGCGGACGCAACGGGTAGCGCAGCATCGTGATCTCCGACGTGCCGACGCCCCCGGGAGGGCCGTTCACGCCGAGGGCATCGCCGCGCGCGGCGATGCGGGCGGCGGCGCGGCGATACGCGGCGGCCGTCGTCGCATCGAGACCGGCGTCGGCGATCGCCTCCTCCAGCTGCGCGAGGTTGATCGTGTGCCGCGGCACATCGGCCGCGATCACGTGGCGCGCGATCGGGCCGGCGTCCTTCTGCCACAGGTAGAGTCCGGAGCGATCCTGGCGGAACAGGGACTCGAACGGTTCCCAGTCGGGGTGCGTCAGGTCCGTCTCCACGACGCGTCGGTACGCCAGGCCGTCGACGATCTGCTCGCCGAGGACGTCCGCGCGAACGTTCCACTCGTGGACCTCGGGTTCGAGTGGGCCAAGCCGGAACTCGGAGCGGAAGTGCAGCTCGGTGACCCGGCCGTCGCGAAAATCGACGAAGCCATCGAGACCCTGGTCGATCGTCGGATCGATCGAAGCGTCGATGGACTTCGAGGTGAGGAGAGCACCGGGAGCGGAAGCGAGCGGTCCGGTGGGCGGCGCGGCGGCGGGGGCGCAACCGAGGACGCCGAGCAGCAGGAGCGGCAAGCACGCCGCGCGCGCAGGGGTTGGAGGCGGCAGACGCATGGGGAAACCTCGGGTCGGGACCGGGGCGGAGCATTCGACGGGCCGGCCCCTGAGCGGACCATCCAACCTGGGGCCTGCGTGGTCGTACCCCCGTCCTGGGCGCCGGTTCGGATATTCGCGGGGCGCGGCGGCCGGCCGCGACGGAATGGGCCCCGCCGGAGCGGGGCCCTCAACGCTACGCCTGCGAGGCCTCGGCCGCAACGCCCGGCGGCGCAGCCTTCTTCCGGCCCTTCCCCGGCGCGGCGTCCGGTCCGGCCGGAGCCTCCACCGCCGCCTTCACCCCGAGCACGAACTCCCCGCCCTCGAAATCTACCTCGATCGTCGAGCCGGCCGGGAAGGCGCCTTCGAGCAGAAGTCGCTACCTGGGCACTCCCGCGAACCCGCCTTCGGGGCGGTGGTCGAGACGGTCGCAGCCCGTGTCAGCGATTCTGCTTTCTCCGGTCGTGCGGGCGAACCGCGACAACGTTTACCAGGACTTCGACGGCGCTCGTCGGGGGAGAACTCGGGCCGCCTCCATTGATCTGCGCGACAGCGTCGACAAGCTGTCGACCGGAAAACGTCGCCGACGCGTAATCTCCCCACCGGTACGCAACGAGTCCATTCGCGATCGGGAAGCTCGCCCTCCACAGTTGAGCTGTCCAGAAGATCTCGCCCTCGTCCGCCTGAGATCCATCGGAATACATCGGGAGCGGTACGAGATCGCCGACTCGGATGATCGCCGTGGTCATCGCAATTTCGCCAAGCAGCCCTGGACGGGGCTTCGTTCCGAAGACGGCCTGATCGGGAGACGTGAGGCGATCGTGGATCCCCATGGTCCATGGTCGACCTGAGTGCCAATTCGTCGCCTCGAAGTCGTAGAGCCACGCAGTCTGGGCCGTGGCCACGCCGGGCTGCAGAAGCCCGAGCAGAAGCAGAATTGGCGGAGTAATCATCTGACAAGCTTTCTTGAGCATGGCGGCTCCTCGCGCGGATCGACAGGACAAAGGCCCCGCAGGTGCGGGGCCCTCGACCCTATGCCTTCGTCGTGTCGGCGACAACGCCGGGCGGCGCCGGCTTCTTCGGCTTCGCGACCGCATCCTCCGCCTTCACCCCGAGCACGAACTCGCCCCCCACGAAATCCATCTCGATCGTCGAGCCTGCCGGGAAGGCGCCTTCGAGCAGCTTGAGGGCGAGCGGGTTCTGCACGTGGCGCTGGATCGCGCGCTTCAAGGGCCGCGCGCCGAAGGCCGGGTCGTGGCCGTCGCGGGCCAGCGCTTCGATGGCGCGGTCGGTGGCGACCAGTCCGTGGCCGCGGCCTTCCAGCAGCTTCGCCACGCGCGCCAGTTGCACGCGCACGATCTTCGTCAGCTCCGCCAGGTCGAGTCCGAGGAAGATCACGGTCTCGTCGATGCGGTTGAGCAGTTCGGGGCGGAAGTGCGAGCGCAGCGCCGCGTTCACCGACTTCACCATCGCATCGCGATCGTCCGCCAGCTCGCGGATCGCCTCGGAGCCCAGGTTCGAGGTCAGGATCACGAGCGCATTGCGGAAGTCCACGGTGCGGCCCTGGCTGTCGGTCAGGCGCCCGTCGTCGAGCAGCTGGAGCAGCACGTTCAACACGTCGGCGTGCGCTTTCTCGACCTCGTCAAACAGGATCACGGCGTACGGGCGACGGCGCACGGCCTCGGTGAGCGCCCCGCCCTCGTCGTAGCCGACGTAGCCCGGGGGCGCGCCGATCAGGCGCGAGACGCTGTGCTTCTCCATGTACTCGGACATGTCGATGCGGACCATGGCCTTCTCGTCGTCGAACATGAACTCGGCGAGCGCACGCGCCAGCTCGGTCTTGCCCACGCCGGTGGGCCCCAGGAACAGGAACGAACCCAGCGGACGGTTCGGGTCCTGCAGCCCGGCACGGGCGCGGCGCACGGCCTCGGAGACCACGCGCACCGCCTCGTCCTGGCCGATCACGCGCGCGTGCAGGCGCTCCTCCATGTGGACGAGCTTCTGCACCTCGCCCTCGAGCAGGCGCGAGACGGGGATGCCGGTCCACTTGCCGACGACCTCGGCGATGTCCTCCTCATCGACCTCTTCCTTGACCAGGCGCACGCCGCCCTGGTGCGTCTCCGTAAGCCTTGTGCGCGCGGCGGTGAGCTGCTTCTCGATCTCGGGGCGCGTGCCGTAGCGCAGCTCGGCCACCTTCGCCAGGTCTCCGCGGCGCTCGGCCTGCTGCTCCTCGAGCAGCGCCTCCTCCATCTTTTCCTTGAATGCGCGGATCTCCATGACGACCGCGCGCTCGCGCTCCCACTGGGCGCGCAGCTTTTCGCGTTCCATCTGCAGGCCGGCCAGCTCGTCAACGAGACGGCGCAGCCGCTCGCCGCTGGCGACGTCGGTCTCGCGCTTCAAGGCCTCGCGCTCGACCTCGAGCCGGCGCACGCGGCGCTCCAGCTCGTCGAGCTCGGTGGGCAGCGAGTCCATCTCCATGCGCAGCTTCGACGCGGCCTCGTCGATCAGGTCGATCGCCTTGTCCGGCAGCTGGCGGTCGGCGATGTAGCGGGCCGACAGCGTGGCCGCAGCGACCAGCGCCTCGTCCTTAATGCGGATGCCGTGGTGCACCTCGTAACGCTCGCGCAGCCCGCGCAGGATCGAGATCGTGTCGGTCACCGAGGGCTCGCCGACGAAGATCGGCTGGAAGCGGCGCTCGAGGGCGGCGTCCTTCTCGATGTGCTTGCGATACTCCGCCAGCGTCGTGGCGCCCACGCAGTGCAGCTCGCCGCGGGCGAGCGCGGGCTTGAGCAGGTTCGAGGCGTCCATCGACCCCTCGGCCGCACCGGCGCCGACCAGCGTGTGCAGCTCGTCGATGAACAGGATGACCTTGCCCTCGGCCGACTCCACTTCCTTGAGCACGGCCTTGAGGCGATCCTCGAACTCGCCGCGGAACTTCGCACCGGCGATCAGCGAGCCCAGGTCGAGCGTGATGACGCGCTTCTCCTTCAAGCCCTCGGGCACGTCGCCCGAGACGATGCGGCGCGCCAGGCCCTCGGCGATCGCGGTCTTGCCCACGCCGGGCTCGCCGATCAGGACCGGGTTGTTCTTGGTGCGGCGCGACAGCACCTGGATGACGCGGCGAATCTCCTCGTCGCGGCCGATCACCGGGTCGAGCTTGCCCTGCCGCGCGAGCGCGGTCAGGTCGCGGCCGTAGCGCGCGAGCGCCTGGTACTTGTCCTCGGGATTGGGATCGGAGACGCGCTGCCCACCGCGCACGTCCTTGAGCGCAGCGAGGAGCCCGTCGCGCGTGACGCCGCGCGAAGTCAAGAGGCGACCGGTCTCGCCGGCTGCGGTGAGCGCGAGCAGGACATGCTCGACCGAGAGGTAGTCGTCCTTGAGACGTTCGCGCTCGGTGTCGGCCGCCTCGAGCGCACGCGTGAGATCGTTGCCCAGGTGCAGGTCGGCCGAGCCCGAGACGCGCGGACGGCGCGCGAGCGCGGCCTCGATCTCGCTCGCGAGCGCATCGGGATCGGCGCCCAGCTTCGCGAGCAGAGCGCGCGCGACTCCGGCCTCGTCGTCGAGCAACGCGGCGAGCAGGTGCTCGGGCTCGAGCGTGGAGTGGCTGCGCTCGCGGGCGAGCCGCTGCGCACGCTCGAGCGCTTCCTGAACCTTGACGGTGAACGATTCGGGACGGAGGGACACGGGGACTCCTTTCGGATCTCCCACCCAAGGGGGCGGGTCGCAGGGATTTCAGGCAGGCGGAAACGGCGGCGGCGCGCGGCTTGCCGGGGGAGCGCTCCCTCACTACAGTAGATGCGACTCCCCCGCCCTTCGATGCAAGACCAATCGGCCCCCCGAGCCCAGGATCCCCGCATGATCCTCGCCCCGTTCTCCGCTCTCGCCCTGGCCGCCGGGCTCATTCCCGCTGCCACCGGCGGCACTGTCCCCTATGACACGGCCCAGGCCACTGTCGCGGCGGCCCGGATTACGGGCATCGTTTCAAACGTGGGCTCTTTCGGCTTCGATCTCACGACGGGACTCGCGACCTGGAGCGAGGGCTTCGAGTACCCGCGCGGTTCGGGGACGCATCCGTTCTTCCCCGTCGGGCTGTGGGTCACGGGGCAAGTCGGCGGCGTCGAGCGCGCCGCGATCTGCGAGTACGTCTCGGAGTTCCGCCCCGGGCCGATCCTGCCCGGCGGCGCGTTCGCGCCCGACGATCCCGCGTACACGGTGTACCGCGCCGCGCGCAGGGACACCACCGGCTGGGCCGCGTGGGTCGCCGCGGGAGGGCCGCTCGGCGCGCCGCTCGATTCCGCAGGTGAGGCCCCGTTCGTGCGCGGCAACGTCTCGACGTGGGCGGTCTACAACGACGCCGACCCGGACCGGCATGTGGCGCACTCCGGCATCGGTCCGCTCGGACTCGAAGTGCGCCAGACGACGTGGGCGTTCGACGAGGCCGGACCGCGCGGCGGGGCGATCCTGTTCCGCTGGGAGATCCTTGCCCGCGGCACAGCGACGCTCGACAGCGCGTACGTGGGGCTGTGGGCCGATCCCGACGTCGGGGGACGCGCCGACTTCGTGGCGACCGATTCGGCGAACGGGCTCGCGTACAACTACGATCCCCCCGGCTCGGACGCCGTGTACGGCACGGCGCAGCCCGCGTTCGGACTTCGCCTGCTTCGCGGCCCGCGCGTGCCTCCGGCCGGGAGCGCGCTCGGCGTGACCTCGATCGCCACCTACGTCAACGGGGTCGACCCGGCGACAGCCCTGGAGTGCGCGCGCCTTCTCCGCGGCCTGCGCGTCGACGGCTCGGCGTTCGTCGACCCGGCCACGAGCGTGCCGACGCGCTTCCCGTTCGGCGGCGATCCGCGCATCGGCGCCGGCTGGCTCGACGTGAATCCGGCCGACAAGAAGTTCGTGCTCGGCTCGGGCCCATTCACCTTCGCCCCGGGCGACACGCAGGTGATCGAGGCCTTGCTGATCGTGGGCCAGAGCGCCGATCGGATCGCCTCGATCGACGGCCTGTACGGCACGGCGTCGGCCGACTACGATGCCCCCGCGACCGATCCGCCGCCGCCCCCGGCCCCCGCCCCGCGGGGACTCGAGGCCGCCCCGAACCCGGCCTGGGGCCCGGTCGCGCTGCGCTTCGCCAGCCGGGCCGGTGTCTCGTGGCGACTCGATGCGTTCGATGTGCGTGGCCGCGCGATCGCAGCCGTGGCCGCCGGCGCAGGCACCGGTGCCACGGTCGTCGCGACCTGGAATCGTCCCCCGACGCTGCCGAGCGGCGTCTACTGGATCCTGCTGCGGCAGGGAGAGGAACGCATGGCGCGTCCGGTCGTCCTTGTTCGTGACTAGAGATATTCCGGCGCGCTTGCGCGCCGGGACAGGCCTCTTCGCGCTCGCCGGCGCCGTCGCGCTCGCCTCCGGCGTCCAGGTCCCATCCGCCACCGCCCAGGCGATCCGCTACCAGGCGAAGATCACGAGCGCGAACCGCCTCGGGCTGACGCTCACCAACTACGGTTTCCTCGGCAACAACTTCATGTCGCGCACGCCGTCGTTCGAGTACCCGCTCGGCGAGGGGCTCGAGCACATGTCGCGCGCGGGGCTGTGGGTGGGCGGCCTCGCGGTGACCGACACCGGCCTCGCGCTGCGCGTCTCGCACGCCGCGGTCGACGCCGCACAGGGCTCGAACCAGGTGTCCGAGACCGAGTACACGCCCTTGCCGGCGGCGATCGTCGAGCGCTCGCGGCTGGTCACGTCGAAGAACTACTCGCCCGACGCGGTGAGCGACCAGGACTTCATCGCCTCGTTCACCGATCGCCCGGCGCGGGCCGGCTCGGGACTCTCGGATGAGGGTCACCAGCCGCTCGGCATCGAGGTCTCGCTGTCGACCTATGCGTTCGGGCTCGATGCCGCCGCGGATTTCGTGGTGCTGCACTTCGTGATCCGCAATGACGGCCCCCCGCTGCGCGACGTCTACGTCGGCCTCTACACGCAGCTGGTCAGCGGGGACAAGGACGCGTACCCGGGTTGGCCGCCGTCCGGGGCGTCGCCCGAGGGCTCGTGGTACTACAAGAAGTACATGAACTGGGTCGATTCTCTGTCGATGGTGAACGAGCACTTCTGCCGCACCGTCGCACTGATGCCCAACGGACAGCCCGACGCGGCGACGTGCGATTCCGCGCACGTGCCCGCGTGGGCCGCGAGCCAGTACCTGGGCTTCCGGGCCGGGCCGACGATCGTGCCCGATCCGTCGACCGTGACCACGCGCACCCGCTTCTGGAACTACCTGCCCGGCGACACGACGCGCGACCAGGACAGCGAGCGCTACGTCGAGATGAGCCGCCCCGGCGTGGACGACCCGCGCCCGTACTGGGCCGGGGCGGGGCCGAACATCTCGCCGATCGAGATGATCTCGGTCGGCCCATTCCTTGAGATTCCGCCCGACTCGACGATCGAGGTCGACTTCGCGTTCGTCGGCGGCGTCCAGTTGCCCGAGCTCCTCGCCCACGGCGCGTTCGCCCGCTACGCGTTCGAGCAGCAGTACCGCCTGCCCTCGCCGCCGCCCTCGCCGCGGCTGCACGTCCTGGCCAAGGACGGGGCGCTGGAACTCCTCTGGGACGACGTCTCGGAGCGCACGCCTGATGACACGAGCCCCGCGCCCGGCGGCCTCGACTTCGAGGGCTACCGCGTGTACGCCGGGCGCGACCGCAACGACCTGTCGCTGGTGGCGCAGTTCGACGCGGACGACTCGACCGGCTTCAACACGGGCTTCGCCGCGATTCGCCTGGCAGAGCCCGTGATCGAGGGGGGCGACACGCTGCGCTACGCCTATCGCATCCCGAACCTGCGCGACGGCATCACCTACACGGTCGCGGTCACCGCGTTCGACCTGGGCGACGTGCAGGTGGGCGCGCTCGAGTCCGGCTTGAACGAGAACAAGCAGATCGCGGTGCCCAACCCGGCGCCGGGCGAGCGTAGCGGCGTGACGGTCTACCCGAATCCCTACAAGGTGGAGGCCGCGTGGGACGCCGGCCAGCTGGTGCGCGATCACTACCTGTGGTTCGCCAACCTGCCGCCACGCGCGCGGCTGCGCATCTACACGATCGCCGGCGACCTGGTGCTCGACGTCGACTTCGACGGCGCGCACTACGACGGCTCGAGCGCCCGCGGGCTCTACGACCCCGGCGTCGACATCGACACGCCGCCGCCCACGCTGTCGGGCGCGTCGTATGCGTGGGACATGATCACCCGCCAGGGGCAGGCCGCCGCGTCGGGGCTCTACCTGTTCGCCGTCGAGGACCTGGAGAGCGGGAAGCTGGAGCGCGGCAAGTTCCTGATCGTGAAGTCGGATCGCGAGGGATTCAAGTAGGCCGGCTCAGTCCAGGTGTACGAGCCGCAGCGCGGTCCTCGCGCCTCCCGCGCACAAGACCGCGAAGTACAGCCCGGCCGGCAGGTCCCTCCCGTCCACGCGCACCCGTTGCGTCCCGCCCGAGGCGGGCCCTGCAAACAACGTGCGCACGCGCCGACCGCGCACGTCGCGTAGCTCGAGCCCGACGACCCCGCCGTCGGCACCCGGCGAAAACTCGAGCGTCGTGCCCGCGGTGAACGGATTCGGCCCGGCGCGCAGGGCGATCCTGACGGAGCCCGGCGGCGACTCGACGGCCACGGGGACGGAGCCCAGCCGCGCCGAGAACATCGCCCACTTCGACGATCCGTTCACGTCGGCGAGGACGATGGCATCGCACGACACGGTCTCCCTGTTCCGGCCCGCGAGGTAGAACAGGTCGCCCGGACCCGCCCACAGGGCCGTCACCTCGGGCAGGCTCGCGGCCAGGGACGCACCCTTCACGAACTTCACCCACTGCACGGCGCCCGCGTCGGAGTACTGCACGGCGTGCGAGTGCTGCTCGCCGGGCAGCGGCACGCCACCGATCGTGCCGAAGGCCTGGCGGCGCGCCCCGGCGATGGTGTAGGCCCCGGGGTCGTGAGCGGTGATCCGCCTCGCCTCGAGCCCGGAGTTGAAGCCGGCGAACTGCGAATACGTGTTGCGCACCCATGCAATGTCGCCGCCAGGCGACATCTTCGCGACCACGAATCCGGTCGACCCCGGGACGCCGTCGAGTGTTCCCGCACTCGCGAGTTGCCCGCAGAGGTAGCTCGCGCCGAGGGCGTCGGTATCGTGGTCGAGCGCGACGTCGGCACCGGTGCCCGCGAGCACCCGAATCCACAGGAGCGCGCCCGCGGGCGTGAAGCGCGCGAGGAAGCCGTCGCTGGCGCCGCTCGCCGTGCGATCCGCGACCGGGGCCCCGGGATCGAAGTCGACCGTGCCCGCGAACTTTCCGCTCAGCACGAGGTCGCCATCCGGCGCGACCGAAAGCCGCGTGTCGTCGTCGAGCGCGAGCCCCGCGAAGTTCCACGTCGCGAGCGTTCCGCCGGTCGTCGCGTCGACCTCCCGGATCCACGCGCCGCCGACTTCGCTGCCCGCGACCCAGGCGTGGCCGGTGCCGTCGACCGCCACGTCCCATGCGGTCGCGTCGGCGGCGAGGCTCACCGCCCACTGCTCGGTGCCGTCCGGCGCGTAGCGCACGAGGAACGCGCCGTCACCGCCCGCGGCGATCGGGAACGCGCCGAACGCACTGGGCGCGGCACCGCTGTACGCGCCGGCCAGGAACGCGTTGCCTGCCGCATCGATCGCGACGCCGTGCGCGACGTCGAGACTCGTCGTCGCCGTGCCTCCGCCGGCGCGCGCCCACAGCACGGTCCCGGTCGGGCCGCGCTTGACGAGGACCGCGTCCTGGCCCAGACCGCCCGCGGCGAGCATCAATCCGGTCGCAAGCAACAGGCTGTCGCGGAATGCGCCCGCCGCGTACGCGTTTGTCCCGGAGTCGACGGCGAGCGCCAGCGCGAAGTCGTCCCCGCTGCCCGGGTTCACACCGACGGCGTGCAGGAATGACGGCTGCGCCGTCACGGATGTCGCGACGAAACCGGCGGCAAGGGCGAAGGGCACGACGAGGCGCAGGGACACGAGCGGGCTCCGGGGGCACGGCGGGCGGGATCGACGATCGGCGCGCGACGTCCGGAGGGCGGATGCCTGAGTTCGCGCGGCCTACAAGGATAGCGCGTTCGTGGCCCGCGCAGCAAGCGAGCCCGGGCCCACCCCGAGGGCCGGCCCCCACCACGCCTACTTCGAGCGCGGCCTCATGCGCGGACCGGTATCGTGCTCGACCGGCGGCAGCGTGCGCAGGTAGCGGTGGATGGCGCGCAGGTCGTCCTCGTCCATGCGGGCGTAGGCCTGCCACGGCATCGGCGAGCCGGGAATCACCCGGCCGGCGCGGATGCGGGCGACGAACGCGTCCTCGTCGAGGATGGCGCTCATCCCGGTCTTCGGATCAGGCGTCAGGTTGGGTGGCGCCCACGTGCGCGACATGTCGGACTCGTCCACGAACTCGGTGTTGCCGCTGAACGGCGCGTTCGTGAACTGGCCGGTCGCCATGTCGCGCGCCGTATGACAGGCCTGGCAGATGGCAACCGAGGCCGCGAGGTAACGGCCGTTCTCGACCGTCGCACCGTGCGGAGAAACCGCCGGTGGCGGCGACGACGCCTCGACCGGGTTCGCCAGCACCGTCGCGCGCAGGACGTTGCCGAGCAGGTTGAAGCGGTGCGCGGGCACGACATGCGACACGGCGGGCTGGCCGCGCAGGTAGGAGATCACCGCGCGCAGGTCCTCGTCCGACAGTCCCTGCATCTCCATGAACGGCAGGAGCGTGCGACCCTCACGGCCCACGCCGTGGCGCAGCGCGCGCGCGATCTGGCCGTCGCTGAGCGCACCGATTCCCGTCTCCGCGTCGGGAGTGATGTTCGGCACGTGGATGTCCCCCGGCGGAATGGGGAACACGAACCCGCCCGAGAGCGGGACGTCCTCGCCCGCGACATAGGCGTCGAGCGCGTCGACGGCGCCGTGGCACGCGGCGCACGGCGCGACGTTGCGCACCACGTAGTGTCCGCGCGCGATGACGGCGGAGTCGCTGGAGGCGGCGATCGCGGGAAGCGGCGCGTCGAAGCGCAGATTCTGTCGCGAAGCGACCCACGCAGAGAACCCGAGGACCGCGATCCCGATGACGGCGAAGAGCCAGACGAGAACTCGGCGTAGAAGCTGCATGCCTCCCCTCCCGGGTTCCGGCTTCGCCGGAACGTTACCAGCCGAGCGGTTTCCGATCCTGGAAGAACCCGCCATGCGGGCCGTCCGCCGGCAGTGTCGCCAGCCAGAGAACCGTGTCGGCCCCTTCCTCGGGGCTCTTCGTCGCCTCGTCGCCGCCCATCCGCGTGCGCACCCAGCCGGGATTGAGCGCGTTCACCTTCACGTCCACGCCCGTCGGGATCGCCTGGGCCAGCTTCACGGTGAGCGCGTTCAGCCCGGCCTTGCTCACGGAGTACGCCGCGCCGCCGTCGAGGCCCTGCGCAAACGACCCGAAGTCCGAGCTCACGTTGACGACGCGTCCGTACCCGATCGTGATCATTGCCGGCACGAACGCGCGGCAAAGGTACCACGCCCCGAGCAGGTTCGTCCGCATCGCTGTCTCGAGGTCCTCATCGGTCACGGTGAGCGCGTCCGCGCGCGGGATGATGGCGCCGTTGTTGACCAGGACGTCGACATGGACGCCGGAGGCGGCAAGGCGAGCGGCGCCCGCATGGATCGACGCCGGATCCGCCAGGTCAAACACCGCGGAGCGGGCGGTGTAGCCTTCGGCCCGTAATGTCGCCTCCGCGGCCGCGACGCCCGCCGCATCGCGCCCGGTGACCACAACGGCAAGACCGAGCTCACCCAGCCCGCGCGCAATCGCCAACCCGAGGCCGCGGTTCGCCCCGGTCACCAGCGCGGTACGCGCCGTCACGAACCGTCGCCGGCGTGGGCGCGAACGATCGCCAGCACCTCGTCGCCATAGCGCTCGAGCTTCGCCTCACCGACTCCGCTCACGCCGCGCAGCACCGCCGGCGAGGACGGCCGCGCGCCGGCGATCTCGGCCAGCGTCCGGTCGTTGAACACGACGTAGGCGGGCTTTCCGATCGCTGTGGCCGTGGCAAGGCGCCAGGCTCGCAGGGCTTGGAACAGCACTTCGTCGGTCGCGTTCCCGCCGCCAGCCGCACCCTTCGCCGCCGGCGCGATGTCGGCCAGCCTGGCCCCACCCTTCCTGCGGCGGCGCGGCGGCCCGTCGGGCGTGGCCGGCGCATCGCGCAGCTCGACCCGCCGGCGGCCGCGCAGCACCTCGTCGGCGGCGGGCGTGGTGCGCAGGCCGCCGTGGCCATCGGGGTGTAGCTCGAGCAGCCCCAGAACGACGAGCTGGCGCACGATGCGCCGCCAGTCCCTCTCGGAGTGCTCCGCGCCCACGCCGAACGTGGGCAGGCGATCGTGGCCCAGCGTGATCACCCGCTCGTTCGCCTTGCCGCGCAGCACGTCGACCAGGTGTGTCACGCCGAAGCGCTCGCCGGTGCGGCGCACCGCCGACAGCGCCTTCTGCGCGTCGAGCGTGCCGTCGACGCGGGCCGGCGGCGCGAGGCAGTTGTCGCAATGGCCGCAGTTGCCCGGGTAGGACTCGCCGAAGTAGCGGAGCAGGAGCGTGCGCCTGCAGTCGGCCGTCTCGCAGTAGGCGAGCATGTCGTCGAGCTTGCGCGTCTCGACGCGCTTGCGCTCGGGCGAGCCCTCGCCCTGCTCGATGAAGTTGCGCAGCTGGACGACGTCGCCCAGTCCGTACGCCATCCACGCATCGGCAGGCTCGCCGTCGCGGCCGGCGCGACCGGTCTCCTGGAAGTAGCCCTCGAGGCTCTTGGGCAGGTCGAGGTGCGCGACGAAGCGCACGTCGGGCTTGTCGATGCCCATGCCGAACGCGATGGTCGCGGTCATCACGAGCCCGTCCTCGCGCAGGAAGCGGTCCTGGTGGCGGCGGCGCGTCGCCGCATCGAGCCCGGCGTGGTACGGCAGGCTCGCAATGCCCTGCGCCGACAGCCACTGTGCCGTCTCGTCGGCCTTGCGGCGCGACAGGCCGTAGACGATGCCGCTCGCGCCAGCGTGCGCGCGAAGGAACGACAGCAGCTGCCCGCGCGCGTCATCCTTCTCGACCACGCGATAGGTCAGGTTCGGGCGGTCGAAGCCGGCGACGAACGTGCGACCCCGCGAGAGTCCCAGGCGCAGCAGGATCTCGTCGCGCGTGCGCGGCGTCGCGGTCGCCGTCAGCGCGATGCGCGGCACGCCCGGCCAGCGCTCGCCGAGCACGGAGAGCCCCAGGTAGTCGGGGCGGAAGTCATGGCCCCACGACGAGACACAGTGCGCCTCGTCGATGGCGAACAGGGCGATGCCCGGTCCCGCTGCGATCGCATCGACGAAGGCCAGCCCGCGCGGCGTGTTCAGGCGCTCGGGTGCGAGGTAGACGAGATCCAGCGCGCCCGTGCGCGCGGCGCGCTCGACCGCAACGGCGCTCGCCGCATCCAGCGACGAGTTGACGAACGCGGCGCGCACGCCGAGCTCGGTCAACCCATCGACCTGGTCCTGCATCAACGCAATCAGGGGAGAAACAACGATGCCGACGCCTCGACGAGCGAGCGCCGGCACCTGGTAGCAGATCGACTTGCCGCCGCCGGTCGGCATGAGCACCAGGGCATCGCCGCCGCCGGTGACGTGGCGCACGATGTCGGCCTGCGGGCCACGAAAGGTGGCGTAGCCGAAGACGTCGCGCAGGATCTCCTGCGGATCGCGGGGTGGTCCTGCCGTGCGCGCGCCCAACCCCGCCGGCCTACGGAATCCGGACGACCTTGCGGTCGACGTGCTGCCCGGCCAGCGAGGCCCGTGCCAGGTAGACGCCCGGGGGCACCGCCCGGCCTGCGTCGTCGGCGCCGTCCCATGCGACGTTCAGCGGGCCCGGCGCCGCCGGACGATCGAGCAGCGTGCGCACGCGGCGCCCGGCCACCGAGTAGAGCTCGAGCCTGACGCGATCGCCGGCCGATGCGGCAGCCGGAACGGCCAGCGCGAACGCGGTCGTGCGCCCGCCCGCGGCCGGGTTCGGCGTGGGTGAAGCAAACGAGAGCCCCGCGATCGGTAGCGTCGGCGCGTCGACGGTGAGGTTGGCCGTTCCGCCTGCGGCGGTGTAACGGGCGCTGAACTCCTGCATGTAGAGGTTGGCGACGCGCTGGCTGTGGAACACGACCGTGTTCTCGTCGTTCACCGTGTTCGCCGCGTTCGACCAGTTGTGCGAGCCGCTGAGCAGGATGGGATCCGACGCCGGGTGCCCCTCGTCGACGATCAGGTACTTGTGGTGGTGGAGCCCCGACTCGGCATCGATCCACACGTCGGCGGCCGGCGCCCATGGCTCGGCCCCGCCGGTGCCCTTCATCTCGGGGTACTCGCTGCCCGACCCGTTGGCATTGCCGGTCTCGTGCACGCCGCGCACGTAGAAGCCCGGGATCGACTCGTAGCGGGCACGCATGGCGTCGGCGATCGGGTCCGAGGTGAAGGCGAGGATCGAGTAGGCGACGCCGAAGTCAGCGGTTCCCGACACGTAGCCGGCGATCCTCCCGTCGGTGCCGTCCGAGGGCGAGAACCACACCTCGATCGGAATCCCGTTGACGGTGAAGTAGTGCGCCGTGTTGTCGGTCTTGGCGCTGCCCATGCGCGCGTTCGCCGCGTTCGGTGCGTCGGTGTCCGAGCCCCACTGCTCGTTGAACTCGACGAGGAACGTCTGGGCCATCCCGAAGTCCTGGATCTCGAAGGCGTTGTTCGGGTCGGTCAGGAGCTGGTCGGTGCTGCAGTTGGTCGAGCCGCTCCAGATCCAGTCGTTGTCGGTCGCCGCGTCCCGCCCGTCGCACACCACGAACTTGTTGTGGTGGATGCCGCTGGCGTGATTCCCGCCGTAGGTGCTGGTGATCACCGGCACGCCGAGCCCGCGCAGGCGGTCGGCCTGCGACTGGCCGTTCTCCGCGTCGAGGATGAGGCGGATCTTGATGCCGGCATTCCAGCGGGCGATCAGCGCATCGGTCACCGGGGGATCGCTGAACGAGTAGAACGCACAGTCGAGCGAGTAGGTGGCCCGGTTGATGTAGGCGATCAGGCGCTGCCGCAGGTCGACGTTGCCGTTCGCCGTGTCGGGGTTGGCGAGCGAGATGTCGACGCTCCGGTTGAAATAGAAGTTCATCTGGCCCGGCTGCCCCGACGGCGTGACGAAGGTGGACTGCCCGCTCTGCCGGCAGCCGGCCCCGTTGCACGAGACCACGCGATAGTAATAGAGGCGGTTGGGCACCAGGCCGGTCAGGTTCACGACGTGTGCCGCCGTCGCGGTCGAGTCGCCGCTGGTCGAGCCCAGCGCCGGCGTCAGGCCGTAGTCGACGAGGCTGGTCGAGACGACGTCGGTCTGCCAGGTGACGGTCGCGCTGGTCGAGTCGATTGCCTGCCCCTGGGGGACGCCGACGAAGTTCGGGCCGGGCGTCAGCGCGATGACGTCGGAGAGGAAGCGCGGCTTGATCTGGTAGCTCTCGAAGTACGGCGCCGCCGAGTCGAACTGGGTCAGGATGCCGATGACGTCGAACGGGCCACTCGGGTTGGACGACCCGCACAGGGGCGAGTCCTTGTCGAGGAACAGGCTCGTCGTCCCGGTGGCGTCCTGGATGGTCAGCGTGACGTTTGCCGCGGCACAGGTGGCCGGCCAGGTGCCGCCGACCACGGTGACGTTGTTGATGCGGATGAGCTGGCTCTCCAGGTCCTCGCGAATCGTCGAGTAGTTCATCGTCGAGTCGCGGACCTGTTTGCACGTGCGGACGATCGGGTCGTTGTAGTAGGCGAAATTCCCGGTCGAATGCGTGGTGACGATCGAGGCATTGCCGATCTCGGTCAGCCCGTTGAAGTGGGCGATCTGGCCGGTCACCGTGACGCTATCCCCCAGGTTGTACGTGTACCCGCCCCCGGAGCGGAACAACGTCATCCCGCCCGTCGTGTCGCGGACCACGACGTCGTCCGAGGTCAACGAGAAGATGTTGTCCGGGCTGATCACCACGCCGGTGACGGTGACGGTCACACCGACGTTGTACGGCAGTGCGGGCAGGCCGCTGGTGGTGACGGCGTGCAAGTCGCGGATCGGGATGGCCGAGGCCGGGGCGGCGAGAAGCGCAAGGATGAGGGCGGCGAAGGGGAGCGCCGAACGGCAGGCGTTTGAAATCATCCGATCCTCCGAGACACGACACGGGGCGGTCGACGATCCGACCGCCCCGTGCGGGCAAAAGGAAACCGGGCGACCGGCAGAGGGGGTAGCCTGCGGAGTGACCACCCCGAAGCTCTGCAGACGGTAGAGTCGCCCGGTCCTTTGGGTCATGAACGGCCTGCTTCCGTGGCCGCGTTTGTGAACTCGCGGTTAGTCTGTCACCACCAGCTTGGCGGTTGCAAGCCTATTTCCCAACTGCAACTGAACAAAGAAGATACCCGATCCAAGGCGTCCGCCGCCCAGGTTCCGGGCATCCAGCGCGATGGCCTGCGGACCGGCCGCGACTTCGGCGTTTGCCAGCGGCGTCGCGACGAGGCGTCCGGCCACGTCGTAGACCCGCAGCGAGGCCCGTCCGGCCGTCGGCACGGTGAAGTTGACGATCGCCGAACCGCCACGCGCGAACGAGACCGGCGTCGGCGTGATCCCGCGGATCGCGAAGTCGAGCCCACCGACGCCCGGCGTGACGTCCACCAGCTGATCGGAGATGTCCGCCGAGTCGCGGGGGTTCACGGTGTACTGGCCGAACGCGTCATTGACCAGTCCCCGGATGTACGGCACGACCGTCAGGTAGTTGTCGCCGCGGCCGTAGAGGTAGTCCTGGCGGAACATGGTGTCGTCGACCCGCACCGTGTCTCCGGCCCCGCCACCGCCCTGGACGAGGAACTGCCCGTTGGGCAGCGAGTCCTGCACCACGGTGACGTTGGCGAGCTCGACGAACATGGCCTCGTAGGCCTCGCCCGACTCCGGCTCCACGCCGGTGAGCGTGCCGATCAGGCCCGGGGCCACGGTGACCGGCGTGAACTTGGCCACGCCCGCGGCATGCTCGAACTGGTAGTCGAGACCCGAGAACTCGGTGAGCTGCGACAGCGAGCCGAACTCGGTGACCACGCCCGAGACGGTGATGTCGTCACCGACGGCCAGCGAGGCGATCGGAGCGAAGATCGCGATGCCCGAGGACGGGCCCGTCGCCGTGCCCTCCTGGATGTAGTAGAGCTGCTCGTCGCGGGCGTGAACGACGCCGCGAACCGTCACCTGCTCAAATGCGAACTGCGAGGAGTCGGCGTTCACATCCGTCTGCACGTCGCGGATCGAGGTGACTCCGGCGCGGAAGAACTGCGTCGCCGGAGCGGCCATCGCCACGCCGAGCGTCGACTTCACGCCCGCCGCCGTCACCGCTTCGTCATCCGCCGGAACCTGTGCGTCGGTCGTCGTCGTCAGGTCGACCGTCTGGTTGCCCGCGCCGACGATAGTCGCCGCGTCGATCGAGCCCAGGGTCTGGCGCGAGTAGTTCGCCGGGTTCTGCGCCGTCGTCGGATCGAGCGCGCGGTCGAACACCAGCCGGATCGTCGAGTTCGAGGTGGCGTAGGCATTGAGCAGGGTCGGCGGCGAGGGCACCACGATGTCGGCGCCATCCCGCAGCTGGATGCCGTAACCACGCGTGCGCTGGTGGCCGATGCCGCGGAACGAGGGGGCGACCACACCGAGCGACGGGGCCGAGACGGCCGGGTTCGCCATGGTGAAGCCGTCGACGCGCACGGTGTCGGTCGAGCCCGGAATCGTGTTGTCGGTCACCAGCCAGGTGCTCGACGGGAAGGTCCCCAGGATCCCGCTGTTGTAGATCGGGTAGCGCACGTTCTTGCCATTGGTCAGCGAGACGTAGACGCCCTCGTAGCGCTCGGCGAACGGATAGGCCGCGGTCTCGCTGAACGCGCCGAAGTTGGGGAGCGCGATCGCCGCCGGAACGGGCGCGGTGCCGATCTTCGCCATCGGGGGCGACGCGCCGAAGGCGCTGCCGGTGAGCGAGATGATCTCGGTCTCGTTCTGGAACTCGGTGGTCCGCCCGGTCACGGTGATGAGGTCGCCACGGGCATAGCCCGAGTCCGCATACGTGTTGGCGCCGCCGGTGAAGACGAGGACGCCGGAGTAGTTTCCGCCGGCGACGTCCTGGATGTAGAACCCGAAGCCCGTCGGGCGGGTGTCCGCACCGGTGATCACCCCGGTCGTCGTCACCGAGTCCGTGCTGCCGACGACCACGCGACCGACGCTCGTCGTATCCTGGATCTGGTAGATCGTGACGGTCCGCTGCACGGCCGAGGCAGGCCCGGCGGCGGCGACAAGCAGGAGCACGGCGGGAACCGTGAGCGTGAGCGCGCGAAGGAAGAGACGCGACATCGGGCAACCTCCAGACGATTGCGGGAAAGAACTCGGGGGAAGGACTGGAGCGATCGCTCCCTTTCCGAATCTCCGACGATGGGGGTTCGGAATGACCACGGTTGACCGGAAACTGGAATCGCCGACCGGAAACTCGAATCAGGAAGAAAAATAGCCGAAAACCCCTTGCCTGTCAAGGGTTTCCGGCGTTTGGGCAGGCTACGGACTGACCCCGTGGCCGAAGCGGAAGAGGACCCGGCGGATGGTCTTTTCCGTGTAGTTCGCGTCGGGGGCCGGGCTCGGCGCCCCGGTGGGCGTGCCGCCCAGGTAGCGCAGCGGGAAGGTGAGGAACACGAATCTCCCGGCCCCCCCCGCCGGAACCCGATCCACGCCGATCGTCCACGGTTCGACCTGCGTCGAGTCGAGCACGATCGGGCGCGCCTCGAAGGCGGCATCGGCCGGGCTGGCGAGGACGAGGGCATCGACGTTCGAGGAGATGGCGACCGCGCGCAGGGAATCGTACGGGGAACCGGCCGCCGGGTGGACCAGGGCGGCATTGCCGATCGAAAACGCAGTGGTTCCCAGCTTCGCGTTGACCCGCACGGAGTCGGCCCCGACCACGTCGGCGAGGAAGCCCGAATTGGCGATCGCGCCGGCCGTGCCGACGAGAATCGTGCTGCAGACGTAGATGTTTCCCCCGGCGGCGAGGTGCCCGCGGATCGCGCTCTCCGCCATCGGCAACGCCGCCGAGCGTGCCGTGTTGATCTCCTGGTACCAGATCACCGAGCGGAAGAAGCCGAACGTCGCGGCGATATCGGCCGCCGAGCGGAATGGATTCGCCAGTTCGAGGTCGAGGGTCGTGTAATCCGCGCTGGAACCAAGTTGCCGGTTGAGCGCGCTGCGGTACGCCGGATCGACCGGGCCCGACTGGGCGGCGGGCACGTCGTCGACCAGCAGCACGTCGCCCTGCGGCGCGATCACGTTCCAGGTGAAGGAGTCGGGCGGGCTGAGCGCCCCACCGTCGTCGATGCAGCGGACGAACACCTCGTGGGCGCCGGTCACGTAACCGCCCAGGCCGTCGGCGAACGCGGCCGGGAGCAGCGTGAACCCGGTCGAGCCCGGCGGAACGAGAACCGCCGCCGCCAGGTTGCCGTCGAGCCACACCTGGTAGCTCGCCTTCGCGATGTCCCCGTCGGGATCGGACGCCGACCAGGTGACGGTCGCCACGGGCAGGGTGGTCGCGGGCAACACCGGTGTCCCGGTGAAACTCACCTGAGGTGGGAAATTGCGGAAGCGAAACGCCTGCCGCGCCGGTGTCGGATCGGCGGCGTTCTCGTCGTCGATCGCCCGCACCACGAAGGTGGGCATCGCGGCTCCGCTCGGCGTCCACACGGTGAAGGTCGACTCGGTCCGGTCGGTCGTGAACCAGCGGGTGGAGTCGTCGCCCGCCGGCGCCTGGCCCGCCTCGTAGATCCACTTGATCTCGTAGTGATCGACCTCGCCGTCCGGATCCGTTCCGAACCACGAGAGCTCGACGATGTGACGCACGGTGTCGAGGTCCCCGGAGACGAACACCAGGGTCTCGGGGGGCTGATTCGGGGACAGCGTCCCCTTGCTGCCGCACCCCGCCGCCACGGCGGCAAGGAACAGGATCGTGCCGGCGAGGAAGGCCTGCAACCTGCGGCTCATCGGAAACCCTCCCGGTCCGACTTGACGACGAGGAACTTGCCGCGCTGCACGGCTCCCGTCGCCCCGTCTTCCACCGCGAAGAGATAGAGGCCGGACGCGGCGGCCTGACCCTGATCGGTGATGAGGTCCCAGGCGTAGAGCGAACCCGAGAGACTGGGTGCGCCGAGCGCCGTCTCGGCGGCGGGATCGAACAGGCCGCGCGCGCTCGAACCGTCGTAGATCGCTCCGTCGAAGTCGACCCGCTTCAGCAGGTCGCCCGCCAGCGTGTAGATCCGGATCGTACAGCGCTGCGGCAGGTTGGCGAACCACAGGTAGTGATCGCGCACCAGGCGGCCGGCATCCCACTTGGCCTCGACCTTGTAGGGGTTGGGAAAGACGGAGACCGTGCGTCCGGCGGCCTCGCCCGGCGACGGGGCGGGGACGGCCTGCGCCAGGTTCTGCGTCACGCCCGACTCCAGTGACTCGATCTGGTCGTCGCCGATGTCGTAGGCGGTGACCGCGGCGTAGTACTTGAAGCCGGTCTTCAACCCCGTGATGCGCTTGCGGTAGTGGTAGTACACACCATCGATCACGACCGAGTCGGCGAGGGCGACGTCGCCGAACCCGGTGTCGAAGCCAACCGTATCGGGTCGGTCGTACTGGGCCACCCGGCTCAGCTCGTCGCGATCCTGGCTCAGGTAGATGCGATAGCCCTCGAAGTCGAGTCCGCCCGACGCGGGGCTGGTGGGATCGGCGGCCAGTTCGGAGCTGCGATCCCAGTACAGGTCGAGCGCACCCTCGACCGGCACGACGGCCAGGCGCGGCGAGGGCGGCGGCGAAGGGATCACGTAGTTGAAGTTGAAGGCGAGCTGCGCGAATGCGGCATTGAGCACGATGTCCTGGTCGTCCTCGCCGCCGACGAAGGCGAAATCGACGTAGACCGACGAGTCGGGAAGGATCTCGGCGAACGGCCCCACCGCGAGCATGCTGATCGGGTCGTTGGCGCCACCCTCGGAGGCCTCGCCCGGAAGGAGGCTGTCCGGCGGAGTGATCCGGCCGGTCGACAGGAGGTTGTAGCGCTCGCTGTCCTCGTCGCGCGTCGTGTCCCCGGGGGAGTAGTTCGCCAGGTACATCGTCACCAGCTTGCTCGCCACGGTATCGGGGCGAACGCCGAGCAACTGGATGCCGACCCGCGCCGGGCACACGTCATCCTCGCACGATTCCGGGGGCGACGCGTAGCTGCGGCAATAGTGCTCGGTGATCAGCCGGGCCTCGGGAACGTAGTTCATCCGCTTCTTGTTGTACCACGAGCCCAGTGTGCCACCGCTCGCCGAGCTCGGGGGCCACGTGCTGTACGCATTCTTCGGACCCGAGGCGAGCTCCTCGTAGAGCCCGATCCACACGTTGCGCAACGGCGGGCCGGTGTTGGTGATCTTGAAGCGAACCGCCACAAAGTTGGCGAAGCGCGAGAACGACCAGTTGTACGCCTGCTGTTCGATGCGGATTCCGAGCGGCTCGTGATCCTCACCCCCGGTGACCGTCGCCTTGGCGGGGTAGTCGACGAACTCGGTGATGTAGTCCTGCTCCGAGACCGCGTCGGGCGAGTACACCGGGCTGTTGGCGAGCTTGGAGCGCTCGAGGATCTGGCTGCCGAACGGCGTGTACTCGGTGCCCGCAGCGCTGGCGGACCCCTGGGATCCGTCGACGGCCGCGGTGCTCACGCGCAGCGCCTCGCCGGTTCCCGAGAACTGGGTGAGCCCGCCGACCCACAGGCCGCCGCGAACCAGGTGCTCGAAGCCGGTTCCCAGCGGGTACTCGAACGACGGCGAACGCGACACGAAGTTGTTGCCGAAGAAGCCGTAGTTCGTCGTGGTCAGCCCGATCAGGTTGTTGTTCGTGATGCGGACCCGGTAGGCGACCTGCGCGCGCGCGGGCGTCGCGCCCGGCAGGAGCGCCGCGAACCCGGCGAGGGTGAGGGCCAGAAGAACCCGCTGGCGACGGCGGAACGAAGCGGGGGGCGCGGTCACGTCACTTCCTCTTCTTGTAGGCGGTGACCTTCCCGGTCGCCCGGTCGGCCACGTAGGCGAGGGAATCGTCGGCCGACACCGCGACCGGGACGTGAAGGGAATCGGAGTCGAGGTCGAGTTCGATGTCCACGCGGCGCTCGAACACCCCCTGGGAGTCGAAGCGAAGGATTCGCGCATGTCCGCGATCCACGGCGTACATGAATCCCGCATCGTCGGCCACGAAGTCGGGCGGGACCAGCAAGGGCAACCCGCTGTCGCTGCCGTCGACGGCCAGCGCCGGAAGCGACTCCCCCTGGTTGCCGGCGACGATGGTCATGCGCTGGCACAGGTCCTTCCCCGTGTCCGCGACGTACAGGTAGGACGTGCCGTTCAGCGCGCGCACGAAGCAGTCGCCCGGCTCGGAGACGATGCCGATGCCCTGGCCGTCGCCGACGAAGAAGTCCGGATCCCGCGCGTAGCCCTGGGCCGCCAGGTAGCGGTAGACACGGCTCACGTACTTGAACGTGCGGCGCCGCGAATCGAGCGGGTCGTCGCGGATGAACTCCTTCGCGACGCACGACACGTAGACGTTGCCCTGGGCGTCGGCGGCGATGCCGCGCGCCTCGGCGATCGACGTGTCGCGGCGGACCAGCGTCGGTGCGCCGCCGGTCAGGCCGAAGCGCAGGAAGCCCGGGCCCTGCGTGGTGTCGGCTTGCGCCAGCAGCGTGTCGCCCGCGTCGAGCACGAACAGCACGGCCGGCCCCTGCGCGATCTTGGTCGGCTTGAGGAAGCCGGTGAAGGTCGTCCCGATCGGCGGCGTCGAGCCGTCCGCGCGGAAGAACCGCGGGTACTGCCGCACGTACGACGAGTCGCCGACGACGAACAACGAGGTGCCGGTGCCCAGCGTGAGCAGTACGTCCGTCGGCTCGCCGAGCCCGCGAATGCTGCCGATATAGGCATAGCTGCCGGCCTCGGGGATGACGCCACCGGGCGTCTCCTCGGGCAGGGTGAACGAGCCGCCGCAGCCGCCGGCAAGGACCGCGATCGCCGCGAGCAGGGGGATGCGGAGCGCGCGCATCAGAAGCGTCCTCCCAGCGAGACGCGGTGGATCGCGCCGAGGGCGCCACCGTCGCTGTAGGCGTAGTCGAGCGTACCGCGCACCGAGCCGAACTCGGGGTAGAAGCCGGCCCCGGCGGACCACTTGATCTCGTTGGCATTGAGGTCGTAGCCGCTGCGCACCGCGAAGCGCCGCGACCACTCGTACTCGGCACCGACGCGGGTGTCGAACTGGTTGTCCGACGGCTGGTCGAACTCGATCGACGTGGTCAGGCGGTGGTTCTCCTTCTCGATCGGCTCCCACGCGACGCCGAAGCGGAACGTGGTCGGCGGGCTGAAGCTGTCGTAGGTGCGCGTCTCCCCGGTGGTCGGCGAGACGAACTCGCCGCCGGGCGAGAAGTCGGGGCCGAAGTGCGCCATCGTCATGCCGATGCGCACGCTCGAGATGCCCAGGTAATAGATCGATCCCAGGTCGACGAGGATGTTGTTCGCCGAGGTGCCGCCGACGTCGGAGCCCAGGTCCTGGTGCACGTACTTGGCGCCGACGCCGAACAGCAGGCGATCGGTGATTCGCGCCGAGTAGGTGAGCCCGGCCTGCCAGTCCGCGTAGCCGAACGTGATGCCGGTGCCGAACGGCCGCTCCTCGGTCGTTTCCTCGATGTCGGTCGCGAGCACGCCGATCTGCACGCCCACCGAGCCGCCCAGCTTCTTCACCGGGGCGATGTAGGTGAGGTGGTTGTAGGTGATGTCGGCCGGCCACTGCACGTTCGAGACCATCACCTCGCGGCGCACGATCGAGGCAACGCCGGCCGGGTTCCAGTAGACCGCCGACGGATCGTTGGCCACGGCCACGAACGCGCCCCCCATGCCCATCGCCCGCGCGCCCAGCCCGATCTTGAGGAACTGTCCCGTCGTCGTCGCGATGCGCTCCTCGCCGACGGCCTCGGCGGACGGGGGCGCGGCGAGAGCGCCGGCGAACGCCCCGACAGCGAGCGCCATCGCGACACGCATGCGGTGTCTAGAAGTCATAGTCCACCCCCAGCCGCCAGCGCATGCCCGGACCCTTGTAGCCCGGATTGGTCAGCACCGAGTTGACCTCGTACTCCGTCGGGTTCACGTACTGGCCGGCGCCCGCCTGCGGCAGTTCGCCCGTGTTCGAGTCGACGCGCTTGGCCACTTCCTGGCCGAGCAGGTTCTCGCCGACCAGCGACAGGCGCAACCGGTTCGCGCCGAGCGGGATGTCCTGCGCGAGCCGCAGGTTGAGCTGGGTCTCGAGCGGTCCGTTCGCCGAGTAGTCGGCCGCGGTCGCGTTGCCGTTGACGTCGGTCGGAGTGTAGGCGCGCCCGGACTGGATCACGCCCGAGAGATTCGCCCCGAAGCCGCGTGGAATCGCCATGCCCAGCGCCGTCACGCGGTCCCCCTCGTTGGGCGAGCGAAAGTCGACCGCGAAGTTGAGCCGATGCGGCCGGTTCCAGAACAGGTAGCTCTCGCCCAGGTTGCGCTCGCGCGCGTTGCCGCCGTTCTCCTCGACGATCTTCGCCGCATTCGGGTCGCTCGACTTGCCCTTGGCGACCGTGTACGTGTAATTCGCGCGCCATGACCAGTAGCGGCGGCGCGACTTCTCGAACTCGACCTCGAACCCGCGCGAGCGTGCGAAGTCGAGGTTGAGGAAGACGAGGAAGTCCGAGATGTTCTCGCCCTCGAGACGCTGGAACGAGACCGACGTCGGGTAGTCGTAGATGTCCTTCTGGAACAGCGACACCTTGCCGGCCAGGTCGGGGCGGAATAGATGCTCGCCACCGACCTCGAACTGCACCGACTTCTCGGGGTTCAGGTTCGGGTTGCCCAGCACCGGGAACGACGCCGACGAGACCGACGTGAGCTTGGAATACACATAGTAGTAGGACGGGAACTGGGTGAACTGGCCGAAGTTGAAGAACAGCTTGTCCTGCCCGCGGATCGGGTGCGAAACGGCGATGCGCGGGGACATGACGCCCTTCACCTTGCGCCCGAAGATGTCGCCCGTGTCCTGCTCGAACTCCTCGCGGGTGGCGTTGCTGATGTTCTTGTTCGACGTGTCGGCGACCGCGTCCTCGAGCTCGCTGCCGGGAAAGAACCAGTCGAGCCGCAGGCCCGCGTCG
Source organism: Candidatus Eiseniibacteriota bacterium (assembly GCA_031431875.1). Taxonomy (GTDB): domain Bacteria; phylum Eisenbacteria; class RBG-16-71-46; order RBG-16-71-46; family DASYSL01; genus JANPEF01. The sequence goes on from JANPEF010000075.1 coordinate 55,547, forward strand.
ACGATGAAGCCCTCGTACTCGAGCCGGTCCTGCGCGTACGCCGCACCCTGCATCGGGTGCACGTTCCACAGGTCGTGATCGCGACCCAGCCCGTCGGGGTCGTACACCCACGGATCGATGATCGTCGTGTACTGCACGTCCTGCCAGGAGTTCTGCGCCCCGAACTCGGCCTTGTGGATGGTGCCGAAGTTGCGCGCCAGGCGGTAGTCGGCCGTGTTGCTGATCGACTTCGCGAAGTTCCACTCGTTGTAGTCGCCCGAGTCCTGGAAGTACGGCCGGTTCTCCCCCGCCGGTAGCGCGTCGTCGTCGGGCTGCACGTAGTCGGGCCACTTCATCCCGTCGACCGCGATCTCCTGCCCCGAGAACGCGCGCGACAATTTCAGCTGGTGAAATCCGCGCGTGCCGGTCGTCTTCGTCAGGTCGAAGGCGAATGTATTCGCGTCGCTGGTCACCGTCGCGAAGTGCGGCAGCCGATCGGCCAGGTACCAGGGGTAGGTCAGCGCCTGCCCGGCGATGTCGGCAAACGGGCGGCGGTTGAAGCCCTGGTCGAACGCGATGTTCTTGTTGTAGGCGAGGCCGATCTTGAGGTCGGGCTGCGGCTTGTAGACCCACTTGACGACGCCGCGCCAGATGTTCTCCTCGAACGGCATGAAGAAGTTGGGCGAGTAGATCCACTTGAAGCCGAGGAACGAGTCCTCGTACCCCGAGCGCAAGCGCGGCCGGCCATCGAGGTCCTGGATGTTCGGCAG
>JANPEF010000076.1:0-33977 GCA_031431875.1 Candidatus Eiseniibacteriota bacterium
CTCCGGGCTCATGTACGCCGCGGTGCCGAGGATCACGCCCGCCTGCGTGGCTGCGTAGGTCATGGTGGGCGACGCCGACAGGTTCGGGTCCGAGCCCGTCGCCGAGCTTGCTCCGCCCTTGGCCAGCCCGAAGTCGAGCACCTTGGCCTCGCCCGCTGCCGTGAACATGATGTTCCCGGGCTTCAAGTCGCGGTGCACCACGCCGCGTTCGTGCGCCGCCTCGAGCGCTGCGGCGACCTGGCGCCCCAGGTTGAGCGTGTCCGCGAGCGGAAGGGGCCCGGGCGTGAGGCGTTCGGCAAGCGTCTCACCGTCCACTAGCTCGAGCACGAGGTAGCGTGCGCCGCCGACCTCTTCGAGCCCGAGGATGCCGGCGATGTTCGGGTGCGAGAGCGAGGCCAGCAGCTTCGCTTCGCGCTCGAAGCGCGCCAGCCGTTCGGGATCCTGGGCGAATGCGGTGGGCAACGCCTTGATCGCCACTTCGCGCGAAAGCCGCGGGTCGCGCGCGCGATACACCTCGCCCATGCCGCCGGCGCCGAGCGGGGCGAGGATTTCGTAGGGGCCGAGACGGGTGCCGGGGGTGAGGGGCATTGGGTGAAAGTGTAGCGCAAGCGGATCCGCCACGGGGAACGGGGCGGATCGGCGATCTGACCGGACTCCGTGCGCAGGCGATCCCGCGGCTCGTCCGCGACTACACGCTCGAGAAGGCGTGGGAGGACTGGCGGCTCTGCGCGTTGCAGGGGATCTGCATCCCCGCGGGCTGGTGCTCACACGAATCGGTCGCTTCGTGAGGTAGACTGCCCCCGTGCGCCTGACCCCCGGTTCCTTCCTCGGCCCTTACGAGATCGTCGCGCCCCTCGGCGTCGGCGGCATGGGAGAGGTCTACCGCAGCCGCGACTCGCGGCTGGGGCGCGACGTCGCCCTCAAGGTCATCACCAACGAGTTCGCGCACGACTCCGAACGGATCCAGCGGTTCGAACAGGAAGCCCGCGCGTCCGGCACCCTGAGCCACTCCAACGTCTGCGCCGTGTACGACGTGGGTCGCCACGAGGGTTCGCCGTTCGTCGTGATGGAGTTGCTCGAAGGGGAGACCCTGCGGGCGATCGTGCAGCGGGGCGCCATCCCGCTGCGCACGGCGATGGGCTACATGGCGCAGGCGGCGGGCGGGCTGGCCGCGGCCCACGACAAGCTGATCGTGCACCGCGACCTCAAGCCCGAGAACCTGTTCGTCAAGAAGGACGGGCAGGTGAAGGTGCTCGACTTCGGGCTGGCGAAACTCACGGGCACGACGACGGCCGCGGCCGGCGACGAATCGGTGACGCCGACGGTGACCGGATCCGGCGTGATCCTGGGCACCACTGCCTACATGGCCCCCGAGCAGATCCGCGGGGAGCCCGTGGATGCCCGCGCCGACGTGTTCGCGCTCGGCGTCGTGCTCTACGAGTTGCTCGCCGGCCGCAGGCCCTTCGGGGGCTCGACGCCGGCCGACGTCATGAGCGCCATTCTCCAGCACGACCCCGCACCGCTGGCCACGCTTCGCCCCGACATTCCCGCGCAGCTGGCCTGGCTCGTCCGGCGCTGCCTGGCGAAGGATCCCGACCGGCGCGTGCAGACGAGCCGCGACGTGCGCAACGAGCTCGAGGAGCTGCTGCGCGAGATGGAACTCGGGACCGCGGGGGATTCGCCAGCCGGAAACAAGACCCTGCAGCCCGTGGAACGGCAGTTCCTGCTGACCGCGGCCCACGTACGCCAGGTGTCGGTGCGCAATCCGCGCCTGATCGGGTATCCCCTGACCTACCTCGACAACCGGATCGAGTCGGAGACGCTCGTCGTGTTCCTGCACGGCGTCGGTGGCGACCACCGGAGCTTCGAGGAGTCGGTGCGGAGCCTTCCGTATCGAGCCATCTCCCTTTCGCTGGCCGGGCTCGCGCCGGGTGATGCCTATCGTCCGGTGCTCGCGTTTGACGATCATTCCCGGTTGATCCGCATCCTCCTCGCGGAGCTCGTGCGCGAGTGCGCTCCGGCACGCACGATTCTGGTCGGCTTTTCGGCAGGCGCCGATCACTTCCTGCGCATGATCGATTCGGAGGAGGGCCCGGGCATCGACGTCGCGGGGTTCATCGGCCTGGGGACCAATGTCAGCCTCGACACCTGCTTCGTCTCGAAGCTCTACGCGCAGATGGACACCGGGAATCCCGACGGGATCCTCGCGTCCCTCAAGTCGCTCGGTGCGGAGGTCAGCCCGCTCACGTCGTGGCTGGTCCTGCAGACGTACATCTCGCAGACCTTCCTGAAGTTCGGCTCCGAGCTGGAGCCCCTGCAACGCTACTCCGTCGAACTGGTCGCCCCCTTCGAGGCGGGCGGGGACCCGCTGCCCGGCTGGTACCGCGCTGCGACGGCGAAGATCGAAAGCGTTCGCTTCGTCTTTTCCGACGCGGAGGCCCGGCCCGCCGAAGAAGTGCTTTCCCGTCACCTGGAGCACAACATCCTCGGCGACCGCTTCACGGAACGCTCCTTCATGACGGAGCCGGTCACCCACGGAGGGCTGGCCGAGCCCGCGTTCACCAACCGTTATGTCGAGAGCGTGGTGGCCGAGTTGAAGGCCGGAAGTTGATGCGGGCTCTTCTTGTTCTCGCCCTGCTGCTGCTTCCCGCATCCTGGGCCGTCGCTGCCGAAGACAAGGCCGCGGAGCAGGACGCCGCACTGCAGGCGGCGTTCGACGAGACCCTCGCCGCGGCGAGCCAGGCGCTCGCGGCCCAGGTCATCACCTTCGAGACCGATCCGGCCGGGGCGGCCTCCATCGATGACGCCCCGCTCGGACTCGCGTCCGCGTACACGGTGGGCCCGCTGAGCATCAGGTTCGGATTCGACGGGGACCTCAATGGCATCCCGGAAACCATCGCCGCCTTCGAGCAGGCCGGCCCCGACGTCCTCGATGGGTTCGCGGCGTGCATCGACCGGGATACCGCGGCCCCCGGATTCGGACCGCAGCTCGGCAACTTCTTCCTGCGCGGAAACTCGGGCGCCGACTTCGGCGTGCTGGCCACGATCGATTCCCCGCTCAGCACCCAGGACAGCGGCTGTGCGAACACCGAACTCGACGGGAAGCCGTGGACATTCAGCTTCGTCGGCGTCCCGGGCATCGCCCGCATCACGATCGACTTCATCGGCACCAAGACCAACGGGATCGGCCTGGCGTTCAACACTTTCAATGCGACCGGGGAGCAGCCGGTGCCCGCCTCGCCGGCGACGTGGGGCCGGGTGAAGAGCGTGTATCGGTAGGATCGGGCGCGAAAGGTGGGCGGGTCGCCGATGGAGACACGAGAAACACGCTCCACACCGCCCGTCCCCGCCGGGGTAGAGTCGTCGGCACCCTCCGCAGTCTCACCACCCTGAGGCAACTCATGCTCGTGCTCCCACGTCCGCGTTCGCGCTCCTCGGTCATCGTTCCGCCGCTCGTCGCCTTCGGCTCGTTCGCGATGCTCGTCGCCGCATCGCCGGCCGCAGCCCAGGGCTTCGTCGCCGGAGTTCGCCACGATCACCCGGCGCCGACCGCACCGGCGGGAATCGCACTCGCTCACTTCGATGCCGATGGCTACCCCGATCTCGTCGTCACGAATCCCGCGACGGGCACGATCTCGATCCAGCGCGGAAACAGCGCGGGGGGATTCGGTCCGCGCGTGAACTACCCCGTGGGGCTCGATCCCCGCGCCGTCGCGATCGCGGACTTGAACGGCAACGGCAAGCTCGACCTCGTCGTCGTGAACACGGGGTCGAACACCGTGTCGGTGCGACTGGGCGTTTCGGGCGGAGACTTCGGCGGCGCGCAGACGTTCGGGACCGGGCCGATGCCCGTCGCCGTCGCCATCGGCGACCTCAACCTCGACTCGAAGCTCGATCTCGCGGTGGCGAACTCCGGCTCGACATCGGTGTCGATCCTGCTCGGGAACGGCTTCGGCGGATTTCATCCGCGGAACGACTTCTCGGTCGGCGCTCGGCCGGAAAACATCGTGATCGCGGACATGAACGGCGACGGCAGGCCCGACGTCGTGACCGCAAACGTGGACGAGTCGACGATCGCGGTCCTGCTCGGCCAGGGCGACGGCACGTTCCTGCCGCGGATCGACACCGCGGCCGGACCGCAGCCACGCGGACTCGCCGTCAGCGACCTCAACCACGATGGCACGCTCGACGCGGCCGTCATCGACGGAGACGGCAACGTCCGGCTGTTTCTCGGCAACGGCGCGGGAGGCTTCACACCGAGGACGCCGTTCAACGTGGGGACGGGGCGGCTCGCGATCGGGGACATGAACAGCGACGGGCACCCCGATCTCGTCGCGGGCAAGGGGGCTGCAGGAACACTCGAAGTCCTGCACGGGGACGGGACCGGCGAGTTCTTCCTCGGCACGCCCTTCGACCTCGGCGGGGGCGTGCGCGCGATCGAGCTCGCCGACATGAATGCCGACGGAGGACTCGACGTGGTGGTGGCCACCGAGGCGAGCGACAAGGTCGTGGTCGTTCTCGCATGGAAATCGCCGGTCGACTCGCCGGACGACCTCACGGCGGGGGACTATCCGGGGTTCATCGCGCTCGCCGACCTTGACGGCGACGGGGACCTCGATGTCGGCAGCGCCGACTTCAGCTCGAACCAGGTCTCGATCTTCCTCGGGAACGGCGCGGGGGGATTCGGAGCGCGGACCGGCTACGGCGTGGGCGCCGGCCCGGTGGGCATCGCGTTCGGACGGGCGAATGCCGACACCATTCCCGATCTGGTCGTCACCAATCGCGACGACAACGACGTGTCGGTGCTGATCGGAAACGGCCTGGGCGGCTTCGGGTCCCGAGTGGACTTCCCCACGGGAGATTCACCCATCGGCGTGGCCGTCGCCGACGTGAGCAGCGACGGCAAGGTCGACCTCGTCATCGCGAACCGGGGCGGAGACGACGTCTCCGTCCTGCTCGGCAACGGGCTGGGCTCCTTCGCGGCGCCGACGGACTTCCCGACCGGCCCGGGGAGCGCGCCGTTCACGCTCGCACTGGCGCACATGAACGCCGACGCCCTCCTCGACGTCGTGACGGCGAACTTCGGCACGAGCACGATGTCGATTCTCCCCGGGAACGGCAGCGGCAGCTTCGGCGCGGGAACGACCCATGCGGTGGGCGCCTGGCCGTACGGGATCGCGGTCGGGGACGTCAACGGGGACGGCCTCACCGACGTCGCGACCGCGAACTACGGAGGCCCGCCCGACGTCAGCGTCCTGATCGGCGACGGACTCGGCGGCATCACGCAGAGCATCCCCGTCACGACGAATGCCTCGGCATTCGCCGTGGCCATGGGCGACATGAACCGGGACGGCCGCCTCGACCTCGTCGTCGTCAACCAGGGAGGCCCGAGCGTATCGGTGCTGCTCGGCAACGGGACGGGGCAATTCGATCTCAACCAGGAGTTCCCGACCGGGATCGATCCCGGCGGCGTCGCCCTGGGCGACGTCGACAAGAACGGACGGCTCGACCTCCTGAACTCGAACAGCGCCGACGGCACCGTGTCGGTTCGCCTCGGCCGCGCGCCGACGCGCACGACGCTCGCCGCGAGTCCGAACCCGGTGGCCCTCAACGGAGTGCTCACCCTCACCGCCACCGTGACCGTGCCCGCACCCGGCACCGGCCCGGTGACCGGCGTCGTGCGCTTCCACGACGGCACCACCCTCCTCGGCAGCGCCCCGATGATCGGCGACGTGGCCACGCTCCAGTTGCCGGCGAGCTTCCCGTGGTTTCGCACCTATCGCGCGAGCTACGCGGGCGATGATCGGCTCTACGGCAGCATCTCGGCGCCGTTCGATCTCATGGCCTACGTGACGACGATCGACGTGCCACCCGCGACGCCGCCGCTCGAGTTCGCGCTCGAGGGAGTGCGGCCGAACCCGGCGAGGCGCGGCAGTCTCGTGGTGCACTTCACGCTCGCAGAGGCGGGGGCATCGCAGATCGAGTTGTTCGACGTGCGCGGGCGACGAGTCGCCGGGCGCGAGGTGCGCGGCGAGAGTGGCCGGCACGACGCGATCGATCTCGCGGAGATGCAATCAATCCCGGTCGGTGTGTACCTCGTGCGCCTGACACAGGGTACGCAGACGCGGGTGGGAAGGGTGGTGGTGGTGGATTGAGTCGGCTCCGGACTAGCGCACGAACACCACGCGCGTCGCCGACCGGGCGGACCCCGTGCGCACTTCCGCGAAGTACGTGCCCGCCGCGAGGCGTCCCGGGTCGAGGACGTACGTGTACTCCCCGGGAACGGCGTCGGCGAGGTCGACCGCGCGCAGCACCTCGGCGCCGCGCACGTCATAGAGACTGACGCGGACCCGCCCCGCCACACCGAGCGTCCACGTCAGGCGCGTCCCGCTGATCGACGGATTGGGGAAGGCGCGCAGGCTGGTGACTGCACCGCGGCCACGACCGTCATCGCCCACGCCCACTGCGGGCAGATACGTCACCACGGTTTCGCCCGGCGTCACGTGCCCGCCCCCCGGGCCGGTGTTCCCCGCAACGAGCACGCCGTAGTAGCTGGGTCCCAGCACGTACGGGTAGAGCCCGGTGCCCGCCTCATCGAGCGTGACGAAGTAGGCGTAGATCCCCGCGGGGTACTCGGGCGTCACGGTCGAGCGCCCGTTGTACGGGTCGAGATCGCCGAGCCCCGGCACGTACTCCCAGTCCTCGATGTAGTAGCCCAGCGGATACGTTTCCGAGACGGGAGGGCCGTACTGCGCCGCACTCAGCACGGTTCCGTCGGGCAGCGTCGTGCGGGTCGTGATCGCGCGCAGGCGGTAGCTCGAGCGCATGCGCTGCATGCCGCCCGAGCCGTTCGAGTTCGCCCAGCCGTACTCGCCGTAGATCGGGTAGCCGTCGAAGGCATAGCCGATCAGCGGCGAGTGCTGCGTCGAGTCGGGCGTGTACAGGCAGCGCGGGTTCAGGTGATGGTGGTAGGCGCCCCCGGGGGCCGGGTGTCCCTCGCAGTCGTCGAAGCTGGGGCCTTCGACGACGACGGCATCCTGGTGCCAGATGTTCGCGTTGTTCCACGAACGTCCGTCGCGGGCATTGAAGGCCACGACCCCGTTCACCAGCAGCGCGATGGGCCCCATCGGGGTCGCGGTCTTCGGGCCCGCGTTCACCGCCGGCGTGCGCGTGATGCGGAACGTGTAGTTCTGGTCGGTCGCCGTGTTCGGGTTGCCGGGCCACGGACCGATGCCGTACGCGGGAATGCTCGAGCTGCTCACGTAGACATTGCCGGCCGAGTACTGCACGAGCTGAACGTCCGACTCGAGCCCGCCGTACCCCGTGTAGCCGGTCCGGTTGATGATCCACGAGGCGATCTCGGGTGGATCGGCCAGCGCATTGGTGCCAGGGAGCATCAGGACAGCGGCGATAAGCAGGGTTCGAGTCACGCGATCTCCCGGGGGGTGAGGAACATGGGCGAACATTATAGTCGATTGACTGCCCCCGGGGCAGAGGCCTAACCTCGTTGTTCCCCCCGCTCGCGAGGAGATCCCCGGTGAAGATTCCCGCCGCGCTCGCTGCAGTCGCCGCCCTCGTCGTCCTGGCCATCGAGTGCCCGGCGGCCGACGTTCACTGGCAAGCCTCCCTGGGTCTGCTCCCCCAGGACGCCTGCCCGCCGTGGACGGCCGTGGTGAGCGACTCTGCGCCCACGTTCGTCGGCGGCGCACTGCACGTGCGCACCACCGCGTGCGATCGCAACACGCTGTACTACCAGGCGGGCGTGGATCTGCAGCTCCCCGACACGATCGTCGTGGAGGCGCGTTTGCGAGCGGCCGCGCGCAGCGAGTGCGTCGGCCCGTGCGGGCACTTTCGTGACGCGGCGGCGATCCTGATCACGACCGCGCCGAACGTCGGCACCCTGGTGTTCGTGGGAGTGGACGAGGTGTTCATCACCAACGGCGAGTGCGCCGGAATCTCGAGCGTCCTCGTCGACACCGACGGCGCGGCGCACACCTACCGCGTGGTCGTGTTGCCCTCAGGCGTGGTCTCGGTTTCGTATGACGGCGCGCCGCTGCTCACCGGGCACACCTACACGTCCATCTTCGATCACGCCACGCAACCGCGCATCCTGTGGGGCGAAGGTTCGTCCTTCGCGTTCGGCACCACGCATTGGGAGTCCTTCCGCCACAACGCGCACGCGGCGGGGTGCACGACCCTCGACGCCGGAACCGCGACATCGCTCGCGCCGCGCGCGTGGCCGAATCCGTTCCGCGAGGCGACGACGCTGCGTTACTCGTTGGCCCGCCCGGGCCGTGTGCAGGTCGACCTGTACGACATCGCCGGCCGGTGGATCCGCCAGCTCGAGTCGGCCGAGGTTGCGGCGGGCGAGCAGCGGCGAGCCTGGGATGGCCTCGACGCCGCGGGCCGACCGGTCGGGCCGGGGATGTACGCGTACCGGATCCGGACGGAGGACGGGGTACGGACGGGGAAGGTGATGCGCCTGCCGTAGGCGCACTGCGCCGGTCCGACTACCGCCGCAGCAGCAACTTCCGCGCCCCCTCGATCCCGGGATAGCGCGCCTCGAGGAAAAACACGCCGGCGATCGCGAAGCGTTCGCTCACGTCGGCGCGGCTCGGCAGGTTCTCTTCGTAGATGCGGACGCGCGCGTCCGTACCGGATCCGGACCCAGGATGGAGTGCGAACGGAGAAGGTGTTGCGCGGGAGGTGAGTGGGCTTGAGCGTCCCGCGCAGCACGCCTTGCGCTCGAACCGCTCCGCAAACCACACGGCATGGAGAGAGCCATCGGTGCCGCACTCACCTGCGTCAGCGCAGGTTCATGCGACCATCGCCTGTCCATGGCCGCACTTCAGACCTTCGCCGCGCCCTCGAACCGATCCACGAGCCGGATCACCACCCGCCCTACCGCGACGTGCCGCCCAGCTTCCAGATCTCCACCAGGTGCAGCGACTGCATCGGCACGCCGACATGGCCGCGCTTCGTGTCGACCGCGATGTCTGCCGGCTGGCCCTGGAGCCGGAGCGGGACGCGATCGGCGCCGCCCGCGATCACGTGCAGGCTCGAGTCGGCCTGGCTGGCGACGAGGATGCGCCCGTCGGCGAGGATCTCGATCCCGTCGAACTGGCCGCCCGCGGCCGGGCCGATGGAGTCGACGTTCGTCGTCCCCGGCGTCCACGCGACGACACACGGGCCCGGTCCCCACGAGGCGAGGAGGAAGCGTCCGCCGGCGGCGTCCCACGTGATGCCGTTGGGCTGGCACAGCGCGGCCGACTCGATCGCGATCGTCGCGCGCCCGCCGGCCAGGCGGAAGATGCACGACGACACGGTCTCGGTGACGTAGAGCGCGCCGTCGGGACCCTGCGCGATGTCGTTGAGGAAGCCCGGCTCGTACGCGGAGAGATCGACGAACGTGAGCGCCGCGCCCGTGTGGCGATCGAAGCCGTGCACGCCCAGCGCGTCAGCCACCCACAGCGTGTCGCCCGTGATGAACATGCCGCGCGGCCCGTGCAGGGGTACGGCCGGGCTGCCGCGCATGAACTCGCGCGCGATCACCTCGCCCGCGGGGCCGACCTTGCTCACGAACCCGTTGCTGTCGCCGTCTTCCAGCTTGTTGATGTTCGAGACGAAGTAGACGTCCTGCTCGGGGTCGTAGCGCACGGCCTCCGGGTCGGCGAGGCCGCCGACGGACGCGATGAGCGTGGCGGCGGTGTCGGCGGGGGCGTCACCAGCGGAGGCGGCGCGCTTGTCGCCGCCGCTGCAGGAGGCGAGCGTCAGGGCGAGCACGAGAACGGTCGGGACGATGGCGAGGGCGGGAGAGTTCATGACGCCTTGCGCTCGAGCCGCTCCGCGATCCATACCTTGATGATCGACTGCCGCGTCACGCCGAGCCGACCTGCCTCGCGGTCGAGCGCCGTGACCATCCAGGCGGGGAAGTCGACGTTGACACGCCGTGCTTCCCACCCCGGCCGACGTGCTGAGGACAAGTCGAGATCGTCGATGATGTCCTCCTTTCCCTCGTCGAACTTGCGGTCAAAGTCTTCCGCTTTCATATCGCCCGACCTCCTTCCACCGCGCTCTTCGCGCGGAGATGATCCGAATACGGTGCCCACGCACGGTGAAGACGACGGCCCAGTGACGATCCTCGATCCTGCCGATCATGACCCAGCGAGGCTCGATCCCCGCTCGCGCTTGCATCTCGAGTCGGTCCTCGTCGTCCCACATCGCCTGCGCATGTCGAAGTCGATCCCGTGCTTTGCCTTGTTTGCGACACTCTTCAACGCGTCGAACTCGAACTCCAACGGCGCGCTCCGCGGGGGCGGATTGGATAGATTCTATACCGTTTTTGTATGCTGGCAAGCAGGGATTTCCGACGAGCCGGGCACGCTCGTTTTCATTAGGTAACTGTTTCACAATGGTTTACGAGTCTCTCACCGCCCGTTCGCCCGCATGGCGACTTGCGCCGGCGCAAGTCATCCGGGGCTCACCCCTGGCCCTCGAAGCGATAATTCATCACGACCTCGCCATCATCGATCTCGCCCGTTGGCACGAACCCGAGCCCCTCGTAGAACGGCCCGGGGGTGCCCTCGCCCGGCACGTACGACGTGGACATCTCGCGGAAACCCTTCGAGCGCGCGTGCGCGAGCACGAGCCGGATCACTTCCTTGCCGATGCCGCGGCGCTGATGCGCGGCGTCGATCATCAGGCGCCACAGCCCGATCTTGGGCTCGGCCGGCGGCTCCGCACGAAGCGTGTCGTCGGCCAGCATGACGAAGCCGACGAGCTCGTCGTCGGCATGGATCGCGCGATACCACGCGTGCTCGCTGAACAGCGCCTGCGCCAGCGAGATGGAAGTTGCGGCGACGAACTTCTCCTGGCCCTCGGCCAGCGTGAGGCGGCAGACGGCGCGGACGGTTTCCGAGTTGATCTCGACCAGGGTGACGTTCATGGGGGTGGAGGATAGCGAGGCGGGCGACGAAGCGAAAGGTGGATCGTCGCCAAACAGCCCAATGAACTCGCACCGGGGCAGGTCGCGCCGGCAAGGGACCTGCGTCGGCGGAATTTGTAGAGCCCGGGGCCGAACTGGCCTCCGGGGTGAGCGAGCCACTGCCGCCCCGCGAGATCGCGAGATCGAGAATGCCGTCGGCGTCGAGGTCGCTGACGACCACGTAGGTGCCCCCACCCGCCTACACGGTCGGCGCTCGAATGATTGAGTGCGGCGCTTCGGGGGGAGGGAGCCCGACGATTCCAGGCGGTTGGAACGCGGGCGTCAATCGCGGACTCCCCCGCGCGTACTCGCCCGCCGTGGACACGACGCGCACGCGGCAGTAGGCTGGTCTCCGCCGCATCATGGCCGACGATCTCCCCCCGGGACCCTCGACCCTTCCCGGTGAGGTAATTTGAACCCCACTTCCGTCCCGCTCCGCGAGCAGCTCCAGCAACTCCTCGGCGAACGATTCGAGGTCGGCGCCGAGATCGGCAGCGGCGGCTTCGGCCAGGTGTTCGAGGTGTTCGACCGGAGCCTCGAAACGACGGTGGCCGCGAAGGTCCTGCGTCCGGGTGTCGTCGGGCAGGGCGAGGCCACGAAGCGCTTCCAGCGCGAGATCCGCCTCCTCGCCCAATTGAGCCATCCGAACATCACTCCGATCCTCGATGTCTTCCGCTCCGAGCAACTTATCGCCTACCTGATGCCGCTCGTCACGGGGCCGACGCTTCGCCAGCGCCTCGACTCCGGAGGCGCGCTGTCGCTGGAGGAGGCGGTTCGCATCCTCGAGGAGATCGGAGGAGCCCTCGACTTCGCGCATCGCCAGGACGTCATCCATCGGGACCTGAAGCCCGAGAACATCCTCCTCTCGGACGGGCATGCCGTGCTGGCGGACTTCGGCATCGCCCGCACACTGGTCGGCGACGATGCGGGCGGGCTGACCGAGACCGGCGTCGTGGTCGGCTCGCCGCGCTACATGAGCCCCGAGCAGGTCTCCGGAGACTTCCGGCTCGATGGGCGCAGCGACCTGTACGCGCTGGCCGCGATCGGCTACGAGATGATCGCCGGTCGTTCGGCGTTCGCGGCGGATTCGACCGAGAGCTTGCTCCGCCAGAAGTTGCTCGCGACCCCGACCTCGTTGCAGATCGTGCGCACCTCCGTCCCGCCGACGCTTGATCGGGCCATCCTGCGCGGGCTCCTCGCCAATCCCGCCGATCGCCAGGCAACGGTGGCGGAGTTCGTGCGCGAGTGCGTCGTGGCGCCCGCCACTGCGGCCACGCCCGTCGTTCGGGCGCAACCGCGGAAGCGCCGCGCCTGGCTCGCCGTCGCCGGCGTGGTCGCGATCGCCGGAGTGCTGTTCGCCGCCTGGGCACTGCGCCAGCGCAATGCATCGACCGCCGCGCTCCCCGCCGGCCGCCGCGCATGGTTCGTGATCGCCGACGTCGAGGTGTCGCCGTCCGACGCTACGACGGCGGCAGCCGTGCGCTCGATCCTCGAGTCGAGCTTCGAGCAATCCCAAGTGCTCGGTGTGCTCACGCGTGACGAGGTCGCCGGAGTCCTCCGCTCCGCGGGAAAGCCGGCGAATACCCCGATCACCTCGGCGCTGGCCCGCGAGATCGCCGTGCGTGCGAATGCCGAGGGTGTTCTCGAGGCCAGCGTGCGCCGCACCGACGATGGAGGTGTCTTCGCGCTCCGCGCCGTCGACGTGGTGCGGGATTCCATCGTGCTCTCGATCAGCCGGCCGCTCGACCGGCGAGCGACGATGCTGACAGCCGCCGAACGCTCCGCCACCCGACTTGCGCGGGAACTCGCCCCACACGCGCCGGCGATGGCTTCGTGGAAGACCCTGGGCTCGACCGAAGCGACGACCATCGTGACGACGGACCTGCGCGCCTTCGAGCTCTGGAGGCGGGGAATGAAAGCCAACGCTCGCGCCGATCAGCCGGAGGCGACGAGTCTCATGCGACAGGCCCTGGCCCGGGATTCGACCTTCGGCTGGGCGTGGAGCGGCCTGGGTATGGCGTTCATGAACTCGGGGTGCCGCGACTCGGCGATGTTGGCGTTCGAGCGGGCGCTTCGGCATGCGGAGCAGTTCACCACGGAGGCGGCCTGGTCCGTCGAGGCGAACCTGGCCTCCGTCTCGAACGATCACCAGGCAAGCCTGCGCAACCTGCGGCGGTACGCCGAGAAGTTTCCCGACTCCCCGCAGATCGCGACAAATTTAGCGTGGTCGCTGTGGGAGCTCGGACGCAACCGCGAAGCCATCGCGCTCGACCAGCAGGCGCTGCAAGGGACCACGGCGAATCCCGACTTCGTGCGGCAGAATCTCGCGGCCGCGTGGATCGCCCTGGGCGAGATCGACTCGGCGGAGACCGCCACGCACGCGATCAAGAATGCGCGCATCCGGGAGGTGCTGGTCCTCGTGCTCGCCGACATCCGGGGCGACGGCAACGACATCGAACTTGCTGCGCAGCGACTTCTCGCATCGCCGGATCAGTTGCCTTCGAATCGCAACTCGGCCCACGCGTCCATCGCCGCCCGGATGGCAAATCGCGGCCAGGTCGGCGATGCCTGGCACCGCCTCGAGGACGCCGCGGCCGAAGCGGCGCGGCGGAACGAGGCCTTCCTCATGCACATCTCGTACTGGCGCCAGGCCCTGATGGTCCTCGCCTACAGCACCATGCCCACCCCGATGCCCGCGGTTCCCGCCCGCAACAACTCGCTCGATTCGCGGATCTCGGCCGGCATCGAAGCACTCTTGAATCACGAGCCCGATCGCGCCCGGGACATCGCAACGGAACTCGAGCAACGGTACAGCGCGAAGCCGCTCATGATCGAGAACGCTCCGGCCTTGCTTCGGGCGTGGGCCGCAAGTCTCGAGGGGCGGCCCGACGAGGTCGTCCACCAGGCCCGGATCGTCCTCGCGGGGACGACCCAGACCAGCAGCTTCCTGCTGCGCAAGCCGGTCGCACGCTGGCTGATCGCACGCGCCTTCGAGGACCTGGGCCAAGCGGACTCGGCTGCGTTCCACGATCGCGCCGCACTGGTCCGCACCGACCTCGACGCATGGGAGCTGCCGACCGCACGTCTCATCGAGGTGCCCGTGCGGGAGCACCTCATCCGCATGGAGTTGCGCAACGGCCGATCGGCCGCCGCACGAAGCGAGCGTGATCTATTGGCCCACCGGGTCGATCGCCCCGATGCCATCGCATCGCGCGGGCTGGCCGAGGTGGACCTGGTCCTCGGCATGAGTCCGGGCGGGGAGACGGCGGCCGGACGCTAGTCACCACGGCACGGTCGACCAGGCTAAGTCAACTTGCGCCGGCGCAAGTTGATGAGGTTGCCGGAGGGCAGTCGACCCCTACTTGCGAGCGCCTCTCCCTGGTGGACAATCGACCCGTGTGACCCCGACTCGACGGCCCGCCGGCGCCGGTCGCACGACGATTTCGATGCTCTGCCCGAGTCGATTGAGCAGTCGCATGAGCAGCTCTGTCGAGAATCCAGAGCTCCGACCTCGCATGAGGAGCGAAACCTTCGGCTGGGAGATGCCCAAGCGCGCCGCCAGATCGACCTGGCGTTTCCCCTCGGCCACGAGGAGGGCACCAATTGCGCGAACGAGATCGGACTTCACGAGTTCCTGCTCGGGCTCTGGTACGCCAAGATCGGCAAAGACGTTTCCGGAACCGATCTGAACGCGCGTGCGCTTCGGACGAGTTGTCATGAGTTCTGGTCTCCCCTGGCCGAGCGCTCCGCATGCCCGCGCGCGGTACGAAGACGGGCGCGGATGACGTCGATGTCGGCTAGCGGCGTCTCAATGCCCCGCTTCGACTTCTTCTGGAATACGTGGAGCACGTAGACTCGCGCGCCGAGCTTCGCCGCGTAGACCGTTCGGTAGGTCCCGGCTTCGTCGTCGTCGCGAATCTCGACCACGCCGGCCAGATCTCCCTTCATCCTCCGCGCCGCCGGGTGAAAGCCGGCGCGACGGATGCCGTCCGGGCCGACACCCGATGTCTGCGCCCAGTGTAGTGCGCTCCCCATCACGCGACGCACCTCGAGGGGCATTCGGCGCAAGTCGCGCAGCGAAGGTCCGAGCCAGGCGATCTCCCGGTCAATCACGAGGAACCGACCCGGGGGAAGGTTCCGATCGCGCCCGCTCATTATATCTTATCAGATATATTCGTCAAGCTCGAAGAGATCGGCTGCAAGGCTGCGTGAAGACGGCGCAAGAAGCCCTCGACCCGGAGGCGGGGAGGATGGTCGTCGGGGGCGACCGACTCCTCGAGATCCTAGCGCCATCGGCGGACACGTCCAACCACGACACCGAAAGCCACTCCTGTCCCATCCGCGTGCCATCCTCTTGCACCACGCCCCGCTGGACTCGTTGGCAATTCTCGAGAGAAGGCCCGCCATGCCTCGGAACTCATCCATCAACCCGGACGATGAACTGTTCTGGATCCCCGATGCCGGCTCCGACACACCGAAGGAGCACTTTCGCCACGTCGCAGGAACGCGCTATCCCACGGAGCAGGACCTGGGACCGCTGATCCGGCCCGCATCCAACTCGGCTCGCGCGACCTCGATTCCCTACGTCTCCCCGATCGTCCGGCTGCCCGACGGGCACCTGGTGGTGCTCTACAAGCGCCTGCTGACCTTCGACTACCGGCTGCGCGATGCGCATGTCGCGGTGTGGGGAGCCAGCGGGGGGGGCAAGACCACGCAGGTGGGCCAGCCGCTGATCAACGCCGACCTCGAGGATGCCGACCGGCTGGTCATCGTCCTCGGGCTCAAGCGCGAGAACTATGGCTGGATCGAGCTCAAGTGCAGCGACATGGGCACTCCGCTGCACTACATCGACCTGAACGATCCGGCCCGCTCGCTCGGGTTCAACCCGCTGGCGACGCGGTCCGCGGACGAGGCCTACGACATCATCGCCCGGTTCACCTCCGCCACGGTCAATGCCAACTCGCACGACAGTGAGTTCTGGGGCCAGGCCGGGTCCACGCTGCTCATGGCCCTGTGGGACTGCGGGGCGCGGAGCTTTCCGGCCATGCTGAACGAACTGGAATCGGGGACCACGCCGCTGCTCGCCCGGCTCCGGGGCGGAGAGTCGAGCGCCTGCCGCGCCGCGGCGTCGTTCCTGGCCGGTGGCAGCCACAACAGCGACACGGTGATGGCGACGATCAGCGGCTGGCTGCATCCCTTTCGCAACCAGGCGGTCGCGACGACCACGAGCTCGCACGAGCTGGACGGGCTGGGCCTGTTCGAGGCCGGCCGCCAGGTCGTGTACATCCACTGTGACGAGGCGCGCCTGACCACCCTACGGCCGATCTACAGCCTGCTGCTGCAGTGGTTTTTCCAGCGCATCATCGAGCACGCGGACGATCTCGCACAGGGTTGCTCGCCGCACCCGACCAGCGTGCACATCGAGGACCTGCCGGCGTTCGGGAACATCCGGACGTTGCCCGACCAGCTCAACACCCTGCGCTCCCGCCGCTGCACGGTCACCGTGGCAATCCAGTCGAGCGCCGCCCTGGCGCACGCGTACGGTGCGGCGACGGCGCAACTGGTCGCCTCGGCATTTGCGACCCGCATCGTCCTGCCGGGGATCAACGCGGACGATGCCCGCATGTTCTCCGCCTGCACGGGCGATCGCGTCGTCGAGGTCGCCGGGGACGGGGGTCGTCGCGGGCACATCCTGACCATGCCCCTGCTCTCGCCGGCGGAGATCCGCTCGCCCGAGTGCTCGCACTTCATGTCCGGTCGGCCGGCCACCATCCTCACGCCCGAGCTGGCATTCCTGGCCTACCTGGCGCCGATGTACCGGCGTCCCGACCTGACCGCACTGCTGGGGCGCGCGGCGCGAGCGGACTCGAAGGGGCCACCGCGCGCGCGACCGCTGCGGGTGGTTCGCAAGCGGGTGCGTCGCGTCGTGGACGTGGCGACCGCGTACTTGCCGCCGGTCGACCTGAGCCCGAGCCAGCTCCGCGAGCGGATCGAGCGCGAACGCAAGCGGATCGGCTGGAAGGAGACCTCCGCGGTGGACAAGGACTGGTGGGAGGGCATGGAGGCCACGAACCAGCACCGGCTCTTGATGGTCGATCGGCTGATCCATGAACTGGTGAGGCGCGAGGCGACGATCGGGGAGTTCGCGATCGCCTACCGCGAGGCGCGCACCGACAACGTGCAGGTGGCGCTGGCGTATGTGGACTTCCTGCGGGTGAAGAGGGCGGAGGAGAAGCGAGCCGGTTGAGGTCACACCTGCGTTCCGGGAGCGGAGGAAACCTGACGCCGCGTCGCACCAACTTGCGCCGTCGCAAGTTGTCAGGCCCGGTGTCGCGAGCGGTCCCGGAGATGAGCGTACGTTCCGTACACACTGTACGAAGCGTACGCTCACTCCCGAAGGAGGTCGGCACACCGACGAGGCAATTCCCGGGCTCGTGAGGTACTCTCCTCCCCGTTCCACCCACGCCCAACGTCGCCCCCGCCCGGAGTGCCCACCCAACCATGTCCGCCATGCGCAGCCCCCGCACCGCCACACCGTCCCTCGATCTCGAACGCCTCCGTCGCCTGCCGCCGGGCGGCGACACCTGGCAGGTCGTCGTGGTCTTCGGGCCGGACTGGGTCGCGCCCATCAAGGCGGGCGAGGGACCGGAGCTTCCGCTCATCGGCATCTGCCACAGCCGGGCCACCGGGCTGTTCGCCATGGGGGCGCCCGGCTTGCCCAGCCAGCCCGGCGATCCACCGGCGCCACTGGCGCTCAGCGCGATGGCGGACCTTGCCCGAGATCTCGCCAAGGACGGGTGCGCCGCGCGTCCCGCGATCGTCGAAGTCACCGACACGGCGCTGCACACGGCTCTCGCCGAGCTGCTGGCCGAACTCGACATCGCGGTCGAACTCGTCGAGAGCGCCGACGAGATCGACGAGGTCATCGCCGCCATGCGCGCCGACCTGGGTGGACCCCTGGCCACGCTCGAGTGCTTCGCCGCCGACGTGTCGCCCGAGCGGATCGCTGCCTATGCCGAAGCGGCGATCACGTTCTACGACGCGGCGCCGTGGAATCATCTCTGTGACCTCGACCTCGTCCACGTCGAGTCGCGCGACGCGCCCGAGGCAATGCGCTGGTTCGTCGTCCTGGGCGGCGCGGGGATCGAGTTCGGTCTCGGGTTCTTCCACGACGTGCGCGACTTCCAGATCCTGCGCGATTCACGCACCGATCGGCCGCCGGCGGGATGGATGCGGCAGGCGCGGTGGTCGCTCACGTTCGACCCGCCTTGCGACCTGCCGCTCGGCCAGTACGAGCGCTGGGTTCGCCACCGCCTGCCGACCACGCGAGATGGCCGCTATCCGCTCCTGCTCGCCCTGCACCCCGACGGCACGAACGAGCCGGCGGATGAGAAACGACTGGCGTTTCTCGAGACGCTGCTGCGCGGGCTGGCCGTGATCACCGAGGACGAGCTCGACTCCGGCCGCTGGTCGCACGAGGGCCGCGTTGCCGGCAAGGCGCGTACGATCACCCTCGCGATTCCGACGCTGCTGACCGAGGAGACCCTGCCGGGGGTAAACCGCGCCATGCACGAGGCGAGGGCGCCGCTCGATCGCCGCAGCATGGAGCGCGAGATGGCAAAGATCGGGCGCCTGTTCACCGAGGAAGGGCTGACCGTCGACCAGGTCAACGCGCGGATCGCCGCGACCGCGGGCAAGCTCCCCGACGGCCCGCCGCCGACCGACCCCGAGGCCCGGGCGCAGGCCCTCTACTACGACGCGCTCGATGTGCAGGGGCGGCTGCGCATCAAGCGCGCCCGCGAGGCCGTCCGGCTGTGGCCCGACTGCACCGACGCGCTCGTCCTGCTGGGCGAGGAGACGCCGGATCGAGTGCGCGCGCGATCGTACTTCGAGCTGGCGTTCGCCGCCGGCGAGCGATCGCTGGGGGCGGAGGCATTCGGCGAGCATCGCGGTCACTTCTGGGGCGTGTTCGTAACCCGCCCCTACATGCGCGCCCGCTACGCGCTGGCCGACCTGCTGTGGCACGAGGGCGAGCGTGACAAGGCGATCCTCCACTGGATGGCGATGCTCGAACTCAACCCAATCGACAACCAGGGCGTGCGCGAGCTGCTCATCCCGCGCCTCATCGAGTGCAACCGCGAGGAGGAGGCGCGAGAGTTCATCGCTCGTTTCCCCGAGGATGGCTCCGCATTCATGCGCTACGCCGAGGCGCTCGCCGCGTTTCGGCTGCTTGGTAGGCGCGAGGAGACGACGCGCCTGCTCGCCCGGGCCGCGCGCTCGAACGCGCACGTGCTCAAGTACCTGCTCGATCCATCCCGGCTGCCCGGGCAAATCCCGTCCTCGTTCCGCTTCGGCGACGAAGACGAAGCGGCGATCGCCGCGGCCGTGCTGCACGGCGTGTGGCGGGCGACCCCGGGTGGCGAGGACTGGCTGCGCGAGTATCGGCGCGAGGCGAAGAAGACGAGAGAGAAGGGGCGAAAGGGGAAGCGGTAGGTGAAGTGCCGGGCCGAGGGACACTATTCAGGCCACGAATGATATCCATTCACGACTGGATGTCGTGTCTGGATCATGGAATAGCGGCGTGGACCACGGGGGTGAGCAGCCCACTCAGGACGCCTTGCGCTCGAGCCGCTCCGCGATCCACACCTTGATGATCGACTGCCGCGTGACGCCGAGCCGCCCTGCCTCGCGGTCGGGCGCCGCGACCATCCAGGCGGGGAAGTCGACGTTGACGCGATGAGCTTCGCGATTCGGGCGCCGCAAACTCGACAGATCGAGATCGTCGATGATGTCTTCTTTCCCCTCGTCGAACTTGCGGTCAACATCCTCCGCTTTCATGGATCGCCACCTCCTTTGGGCGCGCCCTGTGCGCTGAAATCCGCGCAGCGCAACTTCAAGCGCGCCGGGCCTCATGCCGGCCCCGGCACGTACGAGGTGGATAGCTCGCGCACGCCGGGCCGCGTCCGCGCGTGCGCGAGGACGAGCCGGATCACTTCCCTCCCGATGCCGCGGCGCTGGTGCTGCGCATCGATCATCAGGCGCCAGAGCCCGATCTTCGGCTCGGCCGGCGACTCCGCACGCAGCGTGTCGTCGGCCACGCGGAACAGCCCAATTGACTCGCACCAGTGCGAGTCGATTGGGCTGAAATGCCGCGGCCCACTACGCTGGCGGGTTGGGTCGCGCCGGCAGGCAACTTGCGCTGCCGCAAGTCGAGGGGGCGCATCATCTTGTGACCTGGCCGGTGCAAGCGGGAGCCCCGAATGGGAGTATCATCCTTGCCCGACGCAATTCCACGCGCCGCTGCGGTTCCCCTGCCGGAACATGAGGCTCGCCATGCGCTTCCGACCGCTCGTTCTCGCCCTCGCCACCTCGCTTGCTCTCGCAACCACGGCCGCAGCGCCGACTCACGCGGCAGACGCCCCATTCTCCACCGGCCTCCGCCTCACTGCCCCGCTCGGGCCGTCCTCGAACGCGGTCGCGATCGCCGATTTCAATCACGACGGGCATCTCGATTACGCGGTGACCGTCATTGAAATCGACTCGGTGTCGATCCTCCTCGGCGATGGCCTGGGCGGGATGGCGCTGCGCAAGTCGTATGCGACGGCACACTATCCGCGAGGCCTGGCGGTGGCCGATCTCAACGGGGACGGATGGAAGGACCTGATCGTCGCCGCCTCGGGAGCGGGCGCGGTGTCGGTGCTGTTGGCCCGGCCGGGTGGCGAGTTTCGGCCCCATACGGTCATACCGGTCGGGCCGACTCCGTTCTCCGTCGCCGCCGCCGACTTCGACGGCGACTCGAAGATCGACGTGGTCGTCGGCGGAATCGGCATCACGTCGTTCTCGCTCCTGCGGGGCCTGGGCAACGGCACGTTCGCGCCGAAGGTCGACGTGGAGATCAACGCGGGGCCCGTCTCGGTCACCGCCGGTGACGTGGACAACGACGGCAAGGCCGATGTCGTCACCGTGTCCTCCACGTCGTTCAAGGTGCTCTTCCTGCGCGGCGACGGGGCGGGCGGGTTCGCACCGAAGGTCGAGTACCCGGTCGCCTCGGAACCCGAGGTCGTGGTCCTCGGCGACCTGAACGCGGATGGCATCCTCGACGTCGTCTCGATCAGTCCAAATACGGGCAATGCGAACTACATGTACGGGAACGGCACCGGGTTCACGTCCCCCGCCGGGGTGCTGCTCGGGGGAGGCTCTCCGATCGGAATCGCCCTGGGCGACGTGAGCGGCGACGGTCTCGCCGACATCGTCTTCGCAACGCGGCTCGGGTCCGACCTGAGGGTCCATCGCGCCGACGGCCTGGGCGGATTCCGCGACCCCGAGTACGTGAACATCGGAGGCACAGCCCACTCCGTCGCCCTGGCCGACGTCAATCACGACGGGCGCCTCGATATCGCGGCGTCGGCGTACACGCCCAAGAACGACCAGCTCGTGGTGCTCACCAATTACGGCACGGGCCCGCTCGCGCAGAAGACGACCTACCACGCGCCGGGAGGTCCGCAGGGCGTGCGCCTGGGCGACCTGAACGGCGACACGCACCTCGATCTCATTCATCTGGGCTTCAACGGCAACACGGTCAGCGTCCGGCTCGGCGACGGCGACGGCGCGTTCGGCGCGCGCGTCGACTACCCCTCGCCGGTCACGCATCCCGCGGCGCTCGACCTTGGTGACGCGGATGGCGACACCGATCTCGATCTCGTGATCGTGTCGGCCGATCGCGACAGCCTCTTCCTGAAGCAAGGCAACGGCTCGGGACAGTTCACGTCCGGGGTCACCCTCGGCACGGGGTCCGCGCCGCGAGGCGTCACCTTCGGACGCGTCAACTCGGACGTGTTCCCGGATCTGGTCGTCGCCAACAGCGGCGGCGCCTCGGTGTCGGTCTTCCTGGGCGAGGGCGGGGGCACCTACGGAGCGAAGACCGACTACGCGGCCGGCACGGTTCCGGTCGCCGTCGTGCTTGCCGACGTGAACGGCGACGGCCATCAGGATCTGCTCTGCGCGAATCGCGGGTCGCACAACGTGTCGGTGCGAGCGGGGGCGGCGGATGGATCGGGCATCTTCGGCACGAAGTTCGACTACGCAACCGGGCAGGGCCCGACCGGAATCGCCGTCGCGGACCTGAACGCCGACGGCAAGCCCGACCTGGTGAGCTCGAACTCCACGTCAGGCGCCGCGACGGTCCTGCTCGGCACCGGCAGCGTCCCCGGCTCGTTCATGAACGCGGTCTACTACGCCTCGGACACCACGCCCGCGGGCGTCGCCATCACCGACATCGACGGCGACCAGCGCGCCGACGTCCTCCTGGCGAACGACGGCGGGGCCAGCGTCACCGTGCACCTGGGCGACGACCTGGGCCGGCTCGGCCCGCGCCACAGCCTGCCCTCGGGAATCGGCACGAGCAGCCTCGCTGTCGGCGACCTCGACGAAGACGGCCGCCCCGACCTCGTCTCCTCGGCCGGTGGCGCTGACTCCATCGCCGTCCGCCTGTCGCGTGGGACGACCACGATCGCGCTGGCGGCCTCGCCGAACCCGTGCGCGTTCGGGGCCATGCTCACGCTGACGGCGACGCTGACGGGCCCCGATGGAGTGCAGGTGACGAGCGGTGTCGTGCGCTTCTACGACGGATTGGGAATGATCGGAACCGCGCCGATCGTCGGCTCGGTCGCGGTGCTCTCGTTCCCCGCGTCGGACGCCTGGTTCCGCACTTTCCTCGCGGAGTTCCCAGGCACGGACCGCTTGCGCCCCAGTCGCTCCGCGGCGATCGAGTTGATGGTGTACGTGCCCTCGGTCGATGTCGGCGACGGCGACGTGCCGGGAGCCGGGCCTGGTTTGGCGCTCTCGCTCGCTGCGCCCGTGCCGAATCCCGTGCGCGGCGGAGGCGAGTTCTCTGCGCGGTTCACGTTGCCGACATCGGTCGGGGCGGCATCGCTGGCGCTGTTCGACGTGCGGGGGCGAGTGGTTGCGGTGCAGGAAGTCGGCGGACTCGGCGCCGGTTCGCACGTCGTGAGCCTACGGTCGGCGGGACGGATGCCGGCGGGCTTGTACTTCCTGAGGCTCGCCGCGGGTGGAGTGGTGGTGGCGCGGCGGGTGGTGGTGATTGGGGGGTGAGGGGCCAGCCTGGTGCTGATGTGCTCCAGGACCTCCTCGATCGACTCGGTCAGCGGCCGCCGTTCAGGCCGGTCTCTCGACGATCTTCCAGTACGAGTCCTTCCTCGTCACCTTTCCGTCCCGGAACTCCCAGTGGTCGCACCCGCGAACCCGCACGGCGCGTCCGTCGGGAGTCGTGCCGGTCAGGAGCCACTCCGACACGCCGAAGTCGCCGAGGACCCAGTGTCGATCCTCGCCGTAGTGCACGTCCGGAAGGCCCTGGAAGCGGCGGGCCAGCCCCTCGCGCACCGCGGCCTTGCCCGTGAACCGCTGCCCCCAGGGCTCCGGCCCCCGGGGCATGTCGAGCGAGCAATCCTCGGCGAAGAACTCGAGGATCGCGTCGAGATCGTGCGCATTGAACGCGTCGGTGATCGCCCTCAACGTCGCGGCTGTGACCGGTTGCGGATTCGCCATGTCGACCCTTCCTTCAAAGACGAGTTACACCACGACCGCCTCGACGACGCTCACCGCCGACTCGGTGGGGACGACGCGAACGAGCCGGAAGCCGGCCTTCTCGAGCAGCGCGCCGTACTCCGCCTGCGTCCGCTCCTGCCCTCCGGGCACGACCAGCATGACGATGTCGAGCATCTTGCCCGGGTGCGGAGTGTTCCCCTCGGGCAACACCATCTCGACGAGAAGCAGGCGGCCGTCCGGCTTCATCGCGCCACGGCAGTGGCGGAGGATGGTGAGGCACTGCTCCTCGTTCCAGTCGTGGATGACGTGCGACAGGACGTAGGCATCGCCCCCGGCGGGGACGCCCTGGAAGAAGTCGCCGGCCTCGAGGGTCACGCGCGACTCGACGCCGCGCTCCTTGAGCAGGGCCGGCGCATTCGCGATCACGTAGGGTCGGTCGTAGAGGACGCCCCGCGGCCCGGCGTGGCGGTTGAGGATCGCCGACAGCAGGTTTCCGGTTCCACCCCCGACGTCGATCACCGTTGCGAAGCCCGCGAAGTCGTACGCCGCCGCGACGGCCGCCGGCTCGGCCCCGTGGAATCCGACCATCGTCTCGTTGAACCAGCCCGCCACCTCCGGAGACTGCGCCATGTAGTCGAAAACCGGCATGCCCATGGCCTTCTCGAAGCCGGTGTCGCCGGTCTCGAGGGAATGCATCATCTGTTCGAAGGCCGCCACGAACCACGGACTCCCGAACGTGAGGACGGTGGGGAGCGCCGCTCCGGGTGCGCCGGTGCGCAGCGCCTCTCCCAGCGGGGTGAGCGCGAACCGGTGCGCGTCATCCTCGGTGAGAATGCCCAGGCCGGCCAGCGTGCGCATCAGCCGGTGCAGCGACGGCGCATGCGTACCCGTCGCGCCCGCCAACTCGGCCGCACTGCGCGGACCCGCCGCCAGATGGTCCGCCAGGCGGAGCCGGGCAGCGGCATACACGATCTTCGACACCCAGTACGCGGAAGCCATCTGGATGATCTGCGCATGAGGCGGCGGCGGCATGGGCGTGTCGTCTGGATTCGGGCTCACGTTGTGATCCTTTCTGTGCATTCGGCGATTGGGGTGGATAGCCTTAAGCGGCCGGTTCCCGACGTGCGCCACTTTAGAACATGATCCCCATGTCCGGCCATGCAGGTGTTCAGCAGGCCAGTGGGCTTGCCCCGCATTCGTGGCCTGATCCGCTGGGTCTGGGCCGCGACTGCCTCGTCTCGGCCGCCTGCCGATGACATACGAGATCCTGAAGCAGGCCGGGGAGACGGGCCGCCTCGTCGAAGTCGTCTTTGGCGCCGCCCCCGGGTGGAGCGATCCATGGTCGCGCGGGCGCCTGTGCCGAGTCCTCGCCCTCGGGCTGCACATGGCAAAGCTGCGCGGCGAGGACGGCGAGTTCGAAGTGCCGACGGATGAGATCGCGGCGGTGCGGATCGTGGACGGGATCGACTCTCCCGTGTGGCCTGCATAGACTGCGCGGCATGAGCTTCGTCGCGGACTCCTCGCTCTTCCCGCAGGTCGTCGTCATCGCCGGTCCGAACGGAGCGGGAAAGACGTCGGCTGCGCCGGACCTCTTGCAGGAGGCGGTCGGCATCGACGCCTTCGTCAACGCCGACGTGATCGCACTGGGGCTGGCAGGGTTCAGTCCGGAGTCGACCGCAATCGAGGCGGGCCGGATCATGCTGCGCCGACTGCGCGACCTGGCGGGGGCGCGCGAAGACTTCGCCTTCGAGAGCACGCTGGCCGGTCGCTCCGCGCACCGCTTCCTTCGGGGGCTGGTCGAGACCGGGTACGAGGTCCACGTCTTCTACCTGTGGCTCCCGTCGCCCGAGACGTCGATTGCCCGAGTCCGGACCCGGGTTGCCAGCGGTGGACACGACGTCCCCGAACCGATCATCCGGCGACGCTTCTGGAAGAGCCTCGCGAACTTCGACCGGCTGTACCGACCGGTCGCCACGACGTGGCGGGTGTACGATGGAAGCGCCATCGGCTGGCGGCCCCTCGTCGCACGCGGGGCGGGGGCCGGTGAACCGACCGTTCTCGACGTGCCGGCCTGGCGGACCATCCGCGAGCGCCTGAAGGAGATCCCGTGAGCCATCGCCCGCGGCGCGACATCGGCCGCATCATCCGCGAAGGCACCGCAATCGACCGGGCCATGGTCGCCGCCCAGCGCCGGGTCATCCTCCGGCATCGGCAGCTCGGGATTCCGCTCGTGCTGTGGCGTGATGGCCGGGTGGTCGAGGTCGATCCCCACACGGTCGAGTTGCCCGAGCTCCCGGACGACGCACCGAACGGGCACGACAAGTAGGACGACCCCGCTCAACAAGGCGCTCTACTCATCCTCTCCGCCGAACGCAAACTCCCAGCGCTTGTCCGGATCGTCGAATTGCACGCGCTCCGGATCGAACTCCGCAGGATCGTAGGCGCCGCCAAGCCACTCGAGCATGCTCTCGTTCTCGTCGTCTGCGGGGTTGGCGACGACTTCGAGAACATGTTCGTACCCCGGAGTTCCACCGCAGTCCTCGGGCGGGCAGGCGCGCGCGCCATCGACGCAACGCGGATACTTCGTGCGCGGAGTGCGCAACGCAATCGTCTCGAGCAGCACGTCGTGCGCCCAACCGTCGCCGAAGTCGTACTTGTATTCCGCGGAGTCGCCGGGGAGCTGGAGGTACTGCACGATCGGAATCTCCCAGCCCGGCAGATGCGGCGGCAAGACCGGGAAGGGATCGTCGTCGGGGATGCCGATCGAGTCCAGCCTCCGGGTCTCGGGGTCCTGGATCCGGAACATGTGCAGGTGGGAGTCGCTCCAGCCCATCGCGTCCTGAATGGCGACATGGAGATCCCAGAAGCTGCCCTCGGCGGGAACGACGATTCGTCGCCAAATCTCCGGCCGGATACCGCGCAGCGTGATCCGGAACTGGTAGACGAGGCGCCGTCGGGCTGGGGTGGTCATGGCGCGAATGATAGCCATTCACGGGTTGAAGTCGAGTGCGGGGCTTCCGCTGGTGCGGCGCTCGGACCATGGCCCGCCAGGTTACCCCGCGCGACATGCGCCTCCCACTGCTCCTGCCAGGCCAGTCCTGGCGCCCTGCTAAGATGTGCAGAACATGGTGCCCGACTTTGACGCTGCGCAAGCAGCCGGCCGAGGCCGCGGGGCTGGATGCTGCGATTGCCGCTAACCTGAAGAAGCTCGGGTATGGGTGGTGACCTGGTGCCAAGCGCTCCCGGCGAGTTCCTCTTCTACCAGACTGCAGACGGACGGACCTGAGGGTCCGCATGGAAGGCGAGACCGTCTGGCTCTCCCAGCGCGACATGGCGGAGCTGTTCGAGACCACCAAGCAGGTCCACGTGGAGTCGTGCAGATGGCGCGAGCAAAAGTGATCGAAGACATGACCGCGAAGTCCGCCCGGAACCATGCGGCGGACATCATCGACGCAACGGATCGCCTGTGCGCCCTGCACCTGGATGCGGAGTACGCCGAACTTTGTCGGAAGCTCGTGGCCAAGCTTGCGCGAAAGCGCCCGTCGCCGCTGGCACGCGGGGAGGCGCGGGTGTGGGCGGGCGCCGTCCTCTACACCATCGCCGGGGTGAACTTCCTCTTCGACAAGACGCAGCGCCCTCACTGGACGTCCGACGAGCTGGCCCGGGCGGCGGGCGTCGGCAAGAGCACCCTGAGCGCCCGGGCGGCGCTGATCCGCAAGGCGCTCGGAATCGTGCCCCTCGACCCGGAGTTCTGCCGGCGCGAGCTCCTGGCGGCCAATCCCCTCGCGTGGATGATCGAGGTCGACGGGATTCTCATCGATGCCCGCAGGCTTCCGCCGGAAGTGCAGGCCGAGCTCCGACGACGCGGCCTGATCCCCGACCTGACGTAGGAGATCGTCGATGCAGATCAGCGCACGTCATGAGGGAGAATCTGCTTGAGGCGCCGTCCGATCATGACCGGCATCGACGTCAACGCGGCGCTCGCGGCGATGTCCGCCGACGAACTGCGCGAGGCCGTTCGCGACCTGCTGCTTGAGCTCGACGAGAAGGCCCACAGCCGCGTGATGGGTTCGCTCATCAACCGCGCGGCTCGCAGCGGGTCCGGTTGGGCGCCGGCGGCACTCAGCGACGCCGAGGTCGCCGAGGTGGTCGTTTTCGCGAAGGCTGCCGGGCGGGTCGGCCACGCCGACCCATCCGAGGTGGACGAGTATCTTCGCCGCGGGTCAACTGCGTTTCTCCGCAAGGACTACGCTGCCGCCCAAAGGATCTTCGGTGCCCTGCTTCGGCCAATCGGCGAAGGGGAGATCGACCTCGGCCAGCACGAGCTGGTGGACGAAGTGCTCGGCACCGACACGGGTGAGTGCGCAGCTCAGTACGTCGTCTCAGCGTACATGCTCTCCCCGCCGGCAGAACGCGCCGAGGCAGTCCGCGCGGCGATCGACGAGGTCCATGGCGTCGGGGACTTCTGGGAGCCCCTCCGGGTGATGGAGCGCGTGGCTGTCGAGCCGCTCCCGGGGCTCGATGACTTCCTCCGAGAGTGGCGGGCCCTCATCGCGCGGAAGCCCGCCGACCTTCGCAAGAGCGACTGGGACACGGAGGAGGACCGTTGGCTGCGTGAGGTCGTCCAGCGTCTCGAGGGTTCCGACGGACTGGCGAAGATCGCGCGATCGACGAGGCGCGCCGACGATCTCGTCGCGTGGTGCAGCAGCTTGGTCGCCGCCGGCAACTGGAAGACCGCGCTTTCGGCATTCGAAGAGGCGGCCGGACTCGTCGCCGACAAGGAGTACGCGCGAGGCGAGCTCCTGGACGGTGCCGCGCGAGCTGCACAGGAGCTCGGTCGCGACGACCTGCCCGCGTGGCTCGAGCGTGCGTGGCGCGCCGGTCCGAACATGCTGCGGCTTTGCCGTTGGCTCGGATCGGCGGACAGCAAGGCAGCGATCCGAAAGCGCACAGCGAAAGCGCTCGAAGCGTGCCCGCAGCAGGCGGCCCGGCAGCGCGCGCTCCTCCACGTGTTGCAGGGCGACTTCGAGCCGGCCGCGAAGCTGCTCGCGGCAGCCCCGGGCCTCGGGTGGTCTGATGGCGAGCATCCCGGGCACCTGCTGTTTTCGTTGTTCGCGGGTCTCCTCGGCGGAAAGCGGAAGCCGCCGTTGCCGAGCGCCGAGCTGTTTTCGCACCGCGGGATGGACATCGAGGAGCTCGAGTTGATGACGGGCGATGGTGACGAGCCGAGGCTCGCCACCCCTGAGATCGAGCAGATCCTGAGAAACGCCGGCGTCGACGGCATTCCGAATGCCGCGGCCAGGAGCACGGTGCTGTTCGCCATGCGAGAGGCAGCCAAGAGTCGGTTGGCAGGAGTCACGGACCAGAAGCGGCGCCGCCACTATGGCCACGCGGCAGAGCTGGTCGCGGTCTGCGTCGGGTGTGACCGATCGCCGGAGACGGCTCGCTGGGCTGCTTCGCTCAGGACCGAGTTCCGGCGCTTTCCGGCGCTTCGCGCCGAGCTCGACAAGGCCCTGGGGGCGTCGTGAGTACGAGGAAAGCCGCGCCGCGCGCCGAAGCCCACAAGTGGGAATTCAAGGCGCGCTTCCGCCGGCACGCATTCGGCTGGAGGTCGCAGCCGGCGATCACGCGCATCAAGCAGGCCGTCGCCGAGATCAAGAAGGTCGCCAGGAAGGAGCCGGTGCTCGCCGCCGAGGGCGCCGTCGCGTTCCTCGAGCGCATCTCGCCGGCGCTCGAGCACGTCGATAGCTCGTCGGGATCCATCGGAACCGCGGTCGACAACGCCATCGCGGTGCTGGTGCCGCTCATCGCGGACGCGCCGGCCGACGCGAAGACGCGCGACGGCTGGCTCGAGCGATTGTACGAGGCGCATCAGGCCGATGAGATCCCGTATATCGAGCAGCTCGCTGACCATTGGGGCGAGCTGTGCGCCTCGAAGGAAGTCGCATCGGCGTGGGCGGACAGGCTCATCGGCATCACGCGCATGGCGCTCAGTCCGGACAAGAACCTGCGCGGGCACTTTCACGGAACGTCGGCGTGTCTGAGCGTGCTCTATCGCGCCGAGCGCTTCGACGAGCTCGTCGATCTCGTGCGCGTCGATACCATCTGGCCCTACAAGCGGTGGGCCGTCAGGGCGATGGCTGCGAGCGGCAGGATGGTCGAAGCACTGCGTTACGCGGAGTCGTGCAGAAGCCCCTGGGCGAGTGACTACGCGGTCGACTCCGTGTGCGAGGAGATCCTCCACTCCTCGGGCATGATCGACGATGCCTACGCTCGCTACGGAGTTCGCGTGAACAAGAGCGGCACGTATCTCGCGACGTTTCGCGCCGTGTCGAAGAAGTACCCGCACAAGGCTGCGAGCGAGATCCTCGCCGACCTCGTGAAGACCACGCCGGGTGACGAGGGCAAGTGGTTCGCGGCGGCGAAGGACGCGGGGCTCTTCGACGAAGCACTCACTCTCGCGAGCCGCGCGCCGTGCGATCCGAAGACACTCACACGGGCCGCGCGCGACTACGCCGAGACGCAGCCGGCGTTCGCCGTGGGGGCCGGGCTGCTCGCCCTCTCCTGGCTCGTGCAGGGCTACGGCTACGAGATCACCGGCGCCGACGTATGGGCAGCGTACCGGTCGACACTTGCTGCTGCCGAGCGACACGGTCGTGCCGCCGAGGTGAAGGAGCGCGTTCGCAGGCTGGTCGCCGCCGAAGGCGCGGGCGAACGATTCGTGACGAAGGTCCTCGGCAGGGAGCTCGGGCTATGACGCGCAAGCGCCAGTGCCCCTTCCGCCGCCGAAGATCACGGGGGCCGCGCCGCGCGAGTCCACGCGGCCCGCAGAGTTGAACCCGGTGCATCGGGCGATGCTCCAGCACTACGGCGTGGTGGCCGACCCGTGCCGGGTCAGGGATCCCGATCGCAAGGGGACGCTGATCAGCGACAACTAGAACTCCCGCATCTTCCCGATCAGGATCTGGGCCAGCCTGACTTCGGGGGTGACTTCGGGGGTAGCGTCCGCGGTCCTCGCTACCCTGGGTCGCCGCCTGACCGCTCGAAGCGCAGCGCTCCGCGGTCCCCGAGCACCACGCGCGCCATCAGCCATTGATTTCGTCAATGTACTCACCCTGCTCGCAGGCGCGCTCGATCGCTGCATCGAGCCGCTCCAGGAGCGCCTCGGGCGATTCGCCGGGATCTCGCTCCAGGGCGGCGAGTTGCTGGTTCCCATCGCACGCAACCGCGGCGCAGTGAACCGGACCAATCCGTCCGATCGTGATTTCGCCGTGGCCGTCGATCAAGAGCTCGATGTTTTCAAGCCTCATGGCTCGCCTCCTCTGGAAACCGAGCAGATCCCGGACCTTGAACGAGCGCAGAGTCCAACGCAGCGCGGGTTGCAGATGGGCTTCCCTGAAGTGGTCGTCGTCTTTCAGTCCCAGCGACCGCTGGAGCTGCTGCCGGGTCATCTCACCGATCAGGACCTGTACCAGTCGGACTTCCGGCGGGACTTCCGGGGTGACTTCCGGGGCCGCTGCGGGCCGGGCCCGATCAAGGATCTGGATGAACTGCCCGCCGCTCTGCCGAAACCCGGGCGCCGCTCAGCCCCAGGGTCCCCCGGGGGTCCAGCGCTTCTCGAATGACCCATGATCCCGCGCCGCATCGAGCGCCGGCTGGGCAAATCGCCGAATCGCGGCGACGACCTGAATCAGGTCCTCCTCCGTATTCGCGATCTGGTTCTTGTCGAGGAAAGCCCGCCACCTTCCCGCGTGCGTTGCGCTCCTTCCGAACGAATCCGTGAGTCCGTCCAGAGGATCGGCAGGAATGCTCCGTTCCCTCCGGGCGAACGTACGCCGAATCGCTTCGACAAGGATTGGCCCATCGAAGGCGAGAGCGCGCGGCAATGCGAGGAGATCGTAGTAATCCTTCAGCCGGGTCGTGGCCTCCCCCAGAACGACCATGGCTTCCAGCTTTTCCGCGATCGTCGTGTAGGGCGTGTACGCGTGCACCAGCGACATGGGCATGCCGAGAAGACCTCCGGGGGACAGCTCCTCCGGGGCTGGATAGATCGCGTCGCCCAGGCCGACATCGATCTGGTAGCGGAGCCTTGTCCTTCCAATCTGGGCGTCGAATCGTGCCCGCAAGCCAAGGACTCTCGACTCGGCGCGAATCGCCCGGATCTCGATCGAATCGGGGGCGTGAGTGATCCCATCGGCCTCGATGTCGAGCTCGATCAGATCGATCAGAAACCCACGCAGTTCCTCGTGCTGCAGATCGACGGGTCCGAGAAGATCGATATCCCGCGTCGGACGGGTGTCCTCGCCGAGCCAGTGCCTCAGGAGAAGCGCGCCTTTGAGGACGAAGCGATCGCGATGCGGTGAGCTCCCCAGGCGATGGAGGAAGCGCTCGATCGCGTAGAGCTCGAGCAGTTCCGCGAATGGCCGATCACGCCGTCGCGCTTCGTTCTTGAGGCGAGTCAAGATCGAGTGGGCCAGGCCGCTGGCGCCGGACGGGCTCACTGGAGCGCCTCCAGGTAGGGACGCATGATCCGTTCGACACGGCAGACGCGCGCGGCGCGCAGAAGTTCGGCCGGCGTGGTCTTCCGCTCCTCGAGACCCGTGCGGAGGGCCTCGACTGCAACCTGGATTCCGAGACGATTGCGGAAGCGGAAGCAATCGGCGATCGATTTCGCGGCACCGTACACGCGAAGGCGAACGCCGTCGCGCACGTGTTCCTCGACTCCCGAGCCGAACGTGGCCGCGGAGAAGCGATAGACCCGCAGGGGCGGCCAGTCGAGTCTCGGTCGCGCCGTGCCGGCCGGCAGGGCAATGCTCACCTCGTGCGGGATCTCCGTCGTCAGCCCGTGAAGGTGGAGCGCGGAGACCAGGGCAATGACCGCCCTGGGAACGCGCAGGGCGACGGCGACCAGGTCGGGGCTCCCCAGCGGGGGATGATCCGCGAGGCGGTAGACTCCCCGGCTGACCTGATCGATGGTGCCGTCGTCGCGCATCCGATAGAGGTCTCGCGGGTGGATGCCGGCGCGGAGCGCCTCCCCCGTTCGCAGGAGACCGCCCGAGGCCTCGAAGGCAGCTCGGATCCTGGCGGTTCGCGGTTCGCGTTTCATGACTGGATAGTACTCGATATACTTATTTATAACTAGATCGTTATTTATCCACTCCCGTCGGAGCCCGCAGGTCGGGAGCGCGTCGCTGAGCCCGTGATGGAGGACCATGTGCCTCTTGGACCGGGGGCGAACTTCGGAGGAACGACTCTGGCAATGCACCGCCTGCTCCTCGTGAAGCGCAAGTTCGAGGACGTCGTTCGACTCGGCGTAGACTCTCAATTCCTCGTGGCTGAGCGGAGGCGGGCACCCTTCACGACATCGAACAGACCGGAGTCCTTCATCCAGCTCGGCACGTGCTCTGGGCCCGGCGCATTGACAAGCTCCGACAACCACCCGTAGACGAAGAGTTTCAGGGAGCTTCCGCTGCTGGATTCGGACGTCGGTCCGAGGCTGTCGAAGTACGGCTGAAGCAGGGGCCGGGCGTCCGCGACAAAGTCGGGACTGGTTTCGGCTCCGCCGTTCTTCGGTCCCCACAGGTAGAACGTATCGGTGCACGCGAGCAGAAAGTAGGTTCCCTTGGGCATGTCATCATGCCTGAGCAGGTTGCGCCGGAACTGCGAGGCCCACTCGTCCGACGTCGCCGACCGCCCCTTGACCTCGACAACCAGGGTCGGGGTTCCATCCGCGCGCTCAACGGTGAAGTCCGGCTGCGTGCTCATGCGAGAAGTCTAGCACTCCACCGCGACCGGTGTCCCCGGGTCGTCAGAGCAATCTCCCCATCGATCGCGAACACCTGGCTCCCTTTGCGTGAAAGCGTCGTTCCACCGACGGTCACCGTCGGCCGATCGACGGTTCCCCATTGCCTCCGCCGCCCCCACCCGCGAAACTCTCCCGGAGCTCACGCCGCCTGCAACCCGCACCCACCCCCCGGAGCCCCCATGCGCGGCACCATCTCCATCACCGACTGGGAGTGGTTCCAGTTCCTGCGCGAGCAGCCCGGGCTCGACGAGGTGAACTTCTGGCGGCCGACCGACCTCCGAAAGCCGCACCTGCCGCCCGGAACGCCGTTCATCTTCAAGCTGCGCGAGGAGTTCGGCGGGATGATCGTCGGCTTCGGCATCTTCGCCGGGCACGTCGTCCAGCCGATGTGGCTGGTGTGGGAGGAGTTCGGAACGAAGAACGGCGCGGCCACGTTCGCCGACTTCCTGCGCAACCTCGAGCGCATCCGCCGCGACAAGCTCAAGCCCACCGATCCGGCCGGCAGCTTCGAGCTCGGCTGCATCCTGCTCGCCGAGCCGTGCTTCATGCCGCGCGAGGCGTGGATCCCGGCGCCCTCCGACTGGAAGCGAAACGTCGTCCAGGGCGCGAGCTATGACCTGAGCC
>JANPEF010000077.1:0-24079 GCA_031431875.1 Candidatus Eiseniibacteriota bacterium
GTGACTCCGCTGCGCATCCTGCACGTCGACACGGGGCGCACGTGGCGCGGCGGCCAGGCGCAGGTCGACCTCCTGGTCGGCGGCCTCGCCGCGCGCGGGCACGGACAACTCGTCGCCGCGCCGGCAGGCCCGCTGGCGGAGCGCCTCGCCGCCCGCGGCGTCGCAGTCGTGCGCTTCGCCCCGCACGGCGACCTCGATTGGCCAGCCGGGCTCGTCCTCGCGGCGCGCGCCCGCGCCTTCGCCCCGGATGTGGTCCACCTGCACGATGCGCGGGCACACGCGCTGGGCTGGTTCGCGGCCCGCGCCACGGGTGCGGCCTGCGTTGTCTCGCGCCGGGTCGCCTTCGGCGCGACGGTGCGCCTGCCGCATGCGTTCAAGTACACGCGCCTGCCGATCGATCGCTTCCTTGCCTTGTCCGGGCCGGTGCGGGACGAACTCGTCGCACTCGGCGTGCCGGCAGAGCGGATCGAGCTCGTCCCCGACGCCGTCGATGTGGCGGCGGTCGGGCGCGCGGTGGTTGCGGCGCGAGCCGACGGCTCGGCGGCGACCCGGCGCGCGGCCACGGGCGCGGGCGCGGGTGCGTTCGTCGTCGGCACGATCGCTGCGTTCACACGCGAAAAGGGCCAGGACGTGCTTCTCGCGGCGGCCGGTCGCTCTGCCGCGCGGCCGCACGTGATCCTGCATGGCGCCGGGCCCGAGGAAGCGACGCTACGCGCATTCGCCACCCGCGCCCCGCGCCCGGTCGGCGTGGCCTTCGTCTCCGACGACGAGCCATTCGTGACCCTGGCGGCGCTCGACGTCCTCGTCGTGCCATCCCGCGCCGAGGGTCTGGGATCGATCGCCCTTGTCGCGCAGGCGGCCGGCGTGCCGGTGATCGCGGCAGCGATCGGTGGCTTGCCCGAGATCGTGCACGACGGACGGACGGGCCTGCTCGTCCCGCCGGGGGACCCGGAAGCACTCGCCGCCGCGCTCGATCGCGTCCACGCCGAGCCGGCAGCGGCCCGCGCCCGGGCCGAGGCGGCGCGCGCGGCGGTCGTCGCCTACGACGTGGCGACCATCACGGCGCGCACGGAATCGGCGTACGCGGCGGCGCGGGCGGGCCGGGCGGCCCTCCCCCCGCGGTTGCGTTGACCGGGCGTCGAACGCTCTGCTAGGGTCAGGCCGAATCCGCCATCCGACCCCCGCGCCCGAGGGACCCACGTGAACTGGAACATCATCCTGCCGGGACTCTTCCTCCTTGGCATCCTCGTCTTCCTGCATGAACTCGGGCATTTCCTCGTGGCCAAGTGGTTGCGCGTCCCCGTCTTCAAGTTCTCGCTCGGGTTTGGTCCGGCGCTCCTCCGTTTCACCCGGGGCGAGACGCAGTACCAGCTCTCGGCGCTCCCGCTCGGCGGCTACGTTTCGATGGCCGAGGAGACGAAGGACGCCGAGGGCAAGGACGACCTCGTCGACCGCTTCAGCGAGCAGCCGTGGTGGAAGCGCTTCGTGATTGCGCTCGCCGGGCCGGGGGCGAACTTCGTCACCGGGTATGTCGCGCTCATCCTCATGGCGCTGGTCGGCGTCCAACTGCCCGACTACGACGCAGTGCTCGGCCCGATCGCGGCCGATTCGCCGGCCGCGCGCGCCGGGCTGATCGAGGGAACGCGGATCGCGCGGGTGGGGGACCAGCCGGTCGCGTCGTTCCAGGACCTGGCGACGAAATTGGCGGACGTCCCGGCGGACCGCGCGCTGTCGCTCACGATCGAGGCTCCGGACGGCGTCACGCGCACGATCGCCGTGCCGCCGACGGAACGTGCTGCCGTCCTCGGCTCGCTCGCTCCGCCGGAGGCGCCCAGCACGGTCGGCAATGTCGTGCTCGGCAACCCGGCGTACGCGGCGGGGCTTGCCGCGAACGACCGGATCGTCGCCATCGACGGGAAGCCGGTCACCCGCTGGCGCGAACTGACGACGGCGATCACCGCCAGCCCGGGTGTCCCCTTGCGCTTCACCGTCGAGCGGGCGACTCGCACGTTCGAGGTGTCGATCACGCCGCTGGGTCCGCCCACGCCGGGGGCATGGGAAGGCGGTCGCATCGGCATCGAGGCGCCGCGGGTGCGCACCTACCTCGAGCGCTCGAGCTTCCCCGAGGCGGTCGCCAATGCGTGGCCGGCGACGAAGGCGCTGGTGACACAGACGTTCGCCGGCATCCAGGGCTTGCTGCTACGGCCTTTCGCCTCGGCCGGGTCTCTCGGTGGACCGCAGATGATCGTCCAGATCGCCGGCCAGAGTGCTCAGCGCGGGCTCGGCGACTTCATCTACGTCCTCGCGGCGATCAGCTTCGCCATCATGGCGTTCAACCTGATCCCCATGCCGGTGCTCGATGGCGGCCACCTGTTCCTCGCCCTGATCGAGGCCGTGCGCCGTCGTCCGCCCGCCGCCTGGTTCACCAATGCCTATCAGCGCGTGGGCCTGGTCGTGATGGGCAGCTTCATCGTGTTCGTGTTGTACAACGACCTCTCCCGCTCCATCCAGCATCGGGCCGCCGTGCAACGGAACAACCAGGCGCCCCCGGGTGAAGTCGCCCCCAACCGTTAGAACTGCTTGGTTGACGACTCTGCGCGGTCGCGCCCTGCGTCGCGCCGTCGCCGCCGTCGCGGTCGTCGTCGTCTCGGTCGCGCTTGCGTCCACGGCGCGTGCGGCGGACGACGAGCTGCTCGGCGCGCTCAAGCGCGTCGAGAAGGTGATTATCGTCGGGAACGAGGCAATCGGCGCCGGCGACCTCAAGAAAGTCCTCAAGACCGGCGACCGCGACTTCCTCGGACTGCGCGGCCTGCCTCTGTTCCGCCCCGACTTCCTGCGCGCCGACGTCACCGCCCTGCAGACCTACTATCGACGCCACGGCTTCCTCGACGCCGTCGCGGCGGCCGTCGCCGACTCGGG
Organism: Candidatus Eiseniibacteriota bacterium; assembly: GCA_031431875.1. Lineage (GTDB taxonomy): Bacteria > Eisenbacteria > RBG-16-71-46 > RBG-16-71-46 > DASYSL01 > JANPEF01. The sequence goes on from JANPEF010000077.1 coordinate 2,920, forward strand.
CTCGCGACCGGACCGCGTCGTTGTGACGTTCCAGGTCGTCGAGGGCCCGCTCGTCCTCGTGCGCTCGGTGATGATCGACTCGACGACGCTGTTCACGCGCAAGGAACTCCGGTCGATCGTGAAGGTGCAGGCCGGGCGCCCGTTCGACCCGGTGCAGGTTCCGCTCGACCGCGGCTTGCTGGCCAATCGCTATGCCGAGCGCGGACACTTCCCGTCGATCGAGACGACGGTCGAACCGGACGGAGACCGCGTCGATGTCCGCTTCATCATTCTCGACGGGCCGCCGTACCACGTCCGCCGCGTGACGGTGGCTGGAGTCGCGAAGGTCGATACCGCGGCCGTGGTGCGCGAACTCCTGCTCGAGCCCGGGGACCTGTACCGGCGCGACCGCCTGGTCGAAAGCACCGAGCGACTGTCCGGCAGCGGCCTCTTCACGTCCGTCGAGATCGAGCCCGAACAGGTCGACTCGAGCCGGGCACAGGTCGACCTCCACGTGTCCGTCCGCGAACGCAAGCCGCGCTGGCTCGAAGGCGGCGTCGGCACGGGCACGGACGAGATCGTGCGCCTGGGCGGCCAATGGGGACACCGCAACCTGTCGGGGGACGGCAAGTCGCTCACGGCGACCGCGACGTTCGGCTGGAACGGCGGCGCGAGGGTTCGCTCGCGCGCCGAGCTCGCATTCGTCGAGCCGTGGCTGCTGCGCACACGCACCCGCGGGCGCGTCGCGGTCTCGGCCGCACGCGAGTTCGACGAGTACGCGGCAGGCACGTACATCCAGGAGGGCTACGGGCTGTCGTTCGGGCTCGCCCGCGACTTCTTCGCCGCGAACTCCCGGCTCACCCTGACGTTCGACAACACGTGGACCACGATGACCAAGATCATCGACCAGGCGCCGGGGGACACAAGCACGTTCTTCCTTGCGCCGTACCTGCCGCGGCTGACGATCGCCTTCGACCAGGACCACCGCGACCAGCCGCTCCTGCCGACCAGAGGCGCCCTCAACCACCTGAGCGCCCAACTCGCGGGGGACCCCAAGGCCGAGGCGGGCTGGTACGCGAAGCTCGAGGCCTCGACGGGGCGGCACGTACCGGTCGGGACGGGCTCGACGATCGCCCTCGGCTTGCGTGCCGGCATCATCCGCCCGATCGGTCATGGTCCCGGCGGCCCCGAGGGCACGCTCGCGCGCGTGCCGGTGACGGATCGTTACCGCGTCGGCGGGACGTCGAACGTGCGCGGCTACCACGAGAACGGCATCGACGGCGGCGGCGACGGCGGCATCCTGCTCTCCGTCATCAATCTCGAGTACCGCCGCCGCGTCCGCGGTGCCTTCGGCCTCACCTTCTTCGTCGACGGAGGCAACGTCTGGCGCGATCCGTCGCACATCCGACTGGCGGGCTTCTTCACTCCGACCGGAGTCGACCGCACGTACGGCCTCGACGACATGCACTGGGCCGCCGGCGTGGGCGTGCACCTGGTCACGCCGATCGGCCCGCTGCGGCTCGACTACGCCCACCGCCTCGCGGCCGACGAGAGCGACCTCCTCGCCGGGCGCGCCCTCGAACGCGATGCCTTCCACTTCGCTATCGGGTTCATGTTCTGATGGAGCCATGGACGACCCGCGCGTGACCCCGACGACCCCGGTCCCCGGTGGACTCGGCCGCCTGCTGCGCCGGCTCGGCGGCGGCGCGGTCTGGTTCCTGGGCATCGCCGTCGTCGTCGTTGCGGGAGCGGTCCTCGGGCTCATCGGTCTTTCGCGGCGGCCCGAGTCGGCGCGCTTCGCCGTCCAGTTCGTCAACCAGGCTCTCACCGGCGCCACCGACCTCCGGCTCACCGCCGAGCGCACCCTGTTGACCGAGAACGGGGCGCGGATCCTGCGGCCGGTCCTGTCCGTGGTCGACTCGACGGGGAAGGCCTACCCGTTGCTTACCGCCCGAGAGTTGGCCATCGTTTCGACTTGGGGCGGCCTGGTGTTCGGCGGCGGGGATGCCTTTCACCTCGATCTGCGGGATGCGCGCCTCTTCCTGCGTCGCCGCCCCGACGGCTCGTACCTGCTGCCGGCGTTCCACGGGACCGGGCGGCCGCCCTCGCCGGGCGCGCGTCTCGACCTCGAGCTGCGGATCAACAACCTCGCCGTGATCGCGCTCGACGGGTTGGGCCCGGACGCGCGCGCCGAGACGCTCGTCGCCGGCGCGGGGGGCGGCATCCGGACGCAGCAGCGCGGTTCGCGCTGGGAGGTCGAGGCGCTCGCGCTGCGGGGTCGCGCGCCGGCGGCGGAGCTGGTCCGCGCGAAGCTCGACGGGCATGCCCGCTACGACGGCGGCGCACTCGAGATCACGCGGCTGCGGCTCGACACCGATGGCGGATGGATCACCGGGACCGGAAAGGGGCGCGTCTCGCCGGCGCTCGACATGGCGGGCAGTCTCGCCGTCGGCGAGCTGACGTGGAGCCACCTCGCCCGCTGGACGGGGCAGGAGGCGCTCGACCTGCCGGGCGGCATCGCCGGCACGAGCACGTGGGGCGCACACGGCGATTCCCTCGCGTTTGGCGGGGGACGTTACGACGTGCTGTGGCGCGACGAGACGATGACCGTGGGCTTCGACGGAAGCCTGGCGCAGGGCCGCGTCGCGCTCGACGACGCGACGCTGGCGTGGCGCGAGACGGTGTTTCGCGGGCGGTTCGACCTGGACACGAAGAGCGGGGGGGCGTGGGCGATCGACGGTCGCCTGGCGGGCCTCGACCTCGCCGAGTTGCCGCGCCTGTGGCCCCTGCCGGAGCTCGACGCCTCGCTGCTCGACGGCGACGTGCGCCTCGTTCACGACGCGCGCGGGTACACGGGCCTCGTGCGTGACGCCGATGGCATGTGGCGTGACCTGCCGGTGCGCGACCTGCGCGGCACGTGGGCCATGGCGGAGAAAGTGCAGACGATCGATGCGCGCACGCAGCTGGGCGGTGGGAGCGTCGGCAGCCGGGGGACGATCGGCCCCGCCGGAATCGACCTGGTCGTCGCGGCCTCCGACATCGATGCCGCGGCGATTCCGCCTGCGACGTGGGCGGCCCTCGGGGTGACCACGCCGCCCGCGGTGCGCTTCGAGGCCGTCTCGGCGCGGCTCGTCGGTCCGAGCAGGACGCCGCGCGTGACCGGGCAGGCGCGCCTCGCGGACCTCGCGATCGAGGGCGCGACGATGGGGGCGGCCGACCTCGACTTCGACGCGGTCCTCGGCGCGGCGCCCGCGGGCGGCATCACGCTGGCCGGTCGCGATGCGCGGATCGGGCCGGCCCGCGCGGACACCGTGACGGCGCGCGCGTCGTTCAGCGGCAGCACGATCGGGATCGAGAACTTCCGCGCCACCCGGGGCGACTCCGTGCTCGCGCTGGGGGGACGCGTCGTGCGCGACGGCGACGCCTGGGACGTGACGGTCGATCGTGCCACGTGGGATGTCGGCGAGGCGCTCGCCCTCGAGACCGAGGGGCCGCTGCGGGTTCGCTTCGAACCCGGAGGCCGCGTTGAAGTCCTGCGGGCCCACGTCCTGTCGAACGCAGGCTCGGTTTTCGCGTCCGGCACGTGGGGCGGGGAGAGCGGGGAGAACGACCTGGTGCTCGAGCTCGAGACGCTCGATCTCGAGTCGATGCTCGGGCCGTTCATGCCCGCTGCCGACGCGCGCGGCATCGTCACGGGGCGGGCGCGCATCGAGGGCGCCGGCAAGGGCGCGGTCTACACGATCGACCTCGAGGGGCGCGACCTGCGCTGGCGACGCCTCGACGCGCGGCACGTCATCGCCCGCGGACGTCTGACCCAGTCGACGTGGCGAGTGGAGCAGCTCGACCTCGACACCGGCCGCGGGCGACTGGGCTTCACCGGCGACCTGGCGTGGGCCACGCCGCCGGCGTTCGACGCCGACGCAGCGGGCTGGAACCGGGCGCTCACCGACGCGCCGCGCTGGCATGGTGAGCTCGTCGCCGACAGCCTGGCCATGGACCAGCTCGCGGACTGGTTCCCGCAGCTCGGCGGCTGGCGCGGCGTGCTCGATCTCAAGTGCCTTCTCGACGGCCGCCCGGCCTCGCCCGTCGTGCGCGTTGCGGGCGCAATCCATCGTCCGGGATGGGGGCAGGCGACGCTCGACGATTTCGACGTCGACCTGCGCTATCACGACGAGTTGGTGACCGTGCACCACCTGGCCATGACCGGCGCCGACAGCCTCGGTCCGTCGGTGACGGGCTCGATGCCGTTGCGCCTGGGCTGGGGCGTGCAAAGCGACGAGCGCCTGCCCGACCGTCCCATGGAGATCGACGCCTTCGCTCGCGGTGTCGACCTGTCGATCGTGCCCCTGCTGCTGCCGCAGATCGCGGCGGCGGGAGGCAGGTTCGATTTCGACGCGCGCCTGACCGGCACGCCGCGCCAGCCGGAGCTGGCCGGCGCCATCACCATCCGCGACGGTATCGTCCGGCCTTCCTCGCGCGAGGAGGTGCTGACCGACGTCGATGGGCGCGTCGTGCTGCAGGGAGACAGGCTCATCGTCGAGAGCCTGACCGCGCGCCAGGGCCAGCGTGGGCGGCTCGTCGTGAAGCCCGGCGGCGCCGCGACGATCCGGGACCTGCGGATCGTCGACTATGCGCTCGACGTGCAGCTCGACAAGATCACCGGGTTCTCGAGCGGCGAGTACGTGATCGTGCTCGACGCCGCGCTGAAGGTGACCGACGGGATCGACGCGGGTGGGCCGCTGCCGCTGCCGCACATCACCGGAACCGCCCGCGTCGACGAGGCGCTGTTCCTCTACAACTTCGCCGACCCGACGCGACAGCAGATGACCCAGGGCCCGCTCGTCCTGCCGCCGTGGACTTACGCGATCGAAGTCGATGCCGACAAGAACGTCTGGTATCGGCCCACCGATGCGAACATCGAGGGTCGGCTCACCGACTTCCGCGTGATCCAGGACGCCGATCGTTTCCGCATGCTGGGCCAGGTCGAGGCGCTCCGCGGTCGCTACTACTTCCTCGGCAACGGCTTCGACCTCGAGTCGGGCAGCCTGTTCTTCGACGCGGCACAGGAGATGGACCCGACGGTCGACGCCGTCCTGACCACGGAAAAGGTGCTCGACACCAGCCAGTCGAACAGCACGCGCGAGACGATCACGCTGTCGGTCACCGGTCGCGCCCAGTCGCCCCGGGTGACGTTGACGTCCAGCCCGAGCGCCCTGGCGCAGGGGGAGATCGTCCGCCTGCTCACCTACGGCCAGATCAAGAACAGCGGGGGCACGGCGCTGGTCGCCGCCGGATCGCAGATGCTGGCCCGGCAATTGTCACAGGAAGTCCCCGAAGTCGAGAAGTACCTGGGGACGATCGAGGTCGGCCAGCGCTACAGCGAAGGCAAGGACGACTACGCGTCCCAGGCATTCACCACCGTGGGGCTCACGCGCTACTTCACCAATGACCTGCTGGTGCGCTACTCTCAAGTCGTCGGGGACGTGAGCCAGACGGACGCGGTCGACTACCAGGACCTGACCGCAGAGTACCGGCTGAATCGCCTTCTTTTCCTGAGCGGACAGGTGACACGACGCCGGGGCGTGCTGATCACCTCGCAGGACCAGACGATCTACAACCTCGACGTGCGCGCCCGTCACGAGTACTGAGGGCGCCGGGAGTTCACATCGATGATCGCGCGCACGCTGGTCGGCAGTCTCCTCGTGGTCCTCGCCGCCGCCTGCGGCCTGCTGGCGCACTGCGCGCCCGCCGCCGCGCAGGGCTTCGGCAAGAACAAGGTCCAGTACCGCACCTTCGAGTGGCAGGTCATCACCTCCCCGCACTTCGAGGTCTATTACTACGCGGGCGGCGACTCGCTGGCCCTGCGCGTCATGGACCTCGCCGAGAAGGCAAACGTCAAGCTGACGCGCGACATGGGGCACATCCTCACCAAGCGCGTACCCATCATCCTCTACATCTCGCACAACGACTTCGCGCAGACCAACGTGACCACCGAGTTCCTCGACGCGGGCACGGGCGGGTTCACCGAACTGCTCAAGAATCGGGTCGTGCTGCCGTTCACCGGCTCGTACGAGGAATTCCGCCACGTCGTCGTCCACGAGCTCGTCCACGCCTTCATGTTCGACATGCTGTACTCCAACGGATTGCCCTCGTTCGTCACCGCCCAGAGCATCGTCAGCGTGCCGCTCTGGTTCGCCGAGGGCATGGCCGAGTGGCTGTCGATCGGCTGGGAGCCGAATGCCGACATGTTCATGCGCGACGGGACGATCGCCGGCTACCTGCCGCCGCTGCCGTACGGCGGCGGCTACCTCGTCTACAAGGAGGGGCAGGCCGCCATGCGCTTCATCGAGGAGCGCTATGGCCCGGATCGGATTCGCGACATTCTCGCGAAGCTCAAGTTTCACCGGAACTTCGACCGCGCGTTCGAGGTCGCGATGGGCACCACCGTGATCAAGTTCGACGAGGACTTCCAGTCGTGGCTCAAGAAGAAGTACTGGCCGAGCGTGGCCGATCGCGACGGACCCGAGCAATTCGCCCGCCGGCTGACCGACCACCGGCGCGACCGCTCCAACATCAACATGGCCGCCGCCGTTTCCCCCCTGGGCGATCGTGTCGCCTACATCTCCGACCGCCGCAACTACACGGACATCTACATTCTCTCCTCGCTCGACGGAAAAGTGCTCAAGCGGGTGATCCGCGGCGACACGAACCGGCAATTCGAGAGCGTCCCGTCGTTCCGCTCGAGCCTGTCGTGGTCGCCGGACGGCAAACGCCTCGCTTTCGTGGCCAAGGCTCAGGCACGGGACGTGATCTACGTGGTCGAGGCCGACAAGGGTGGCAGGATCGTCCGCCAGCACCAGCTCGACTTCGACGCGGTGTCCTATCCCACGTTCTCCCCGGTCGCCGAGACGATCGCGTTCATGGGGGTCAAGAACGGCCGCAGCGACATGTACCTGGTGAGCGAGCAGGGGGTGTTGACCCGGTTGACCGACGACACGTGGGACGAGAAGGAACCGACATGGTCACCCGACGGCAAGCGCATCGCTTTCTCGTCGGATCGCGGCAACCCGATGCTGCTCACTGCGGGCTGGCCCGACGGGAAGGGATTCGGCGAGTATGACCTCTTCGAGATGACGGTCGCCGACCGTTCGACTCTCCCGCTCGTGCGCACCGCCGGCGACGACGGCACGCCTGCCTACGCGCCGGACGGGCAGAGCCTGCTCTTTGTCTCGGATCGCGGTGGAGCCCGGAACGCCTACCTGTACGACCCGGCCGACTCGACGATCCTGCAGCTGACCGACCTGATCGGTGGCATCTACTCGCTGTCGTGGTCGCAGGACAACGATCGCGTCGTGTTCTCCGCCTTCAACCATGGCGGGTGGGACATTTTCGTGGCCAAGGAGCCGCTGTCGCTGGGGGCGGTTCGCACCCGGCTGGCAGCGCGTTCGCCGGAGTCCGTCCTCACTTTGAACGAGGCCACGATCCCCGTGGCCCTGCAGCCCAGGGCGGTCATCGACTCGACCCGCGGCGCGCTCGCGCCGATCTGGCCGGACACGCTCGGGGCACGAACGTCCGAGCCGCTGGCGCCGGACGCGTTCGCATTGGGTCGGCCCGGGCTCAACCCGCCTGCGGATTCGGCGGCCGCGGGTTGGCGCGAGCTCGGCGTTCCCGGAATGACCAGTTACGGTGAGCGACTGATCGCCTTCGCGGACAGCGTCGCGATCGTGGACAGCATGAAGACCGCGCGCGCCCAGATCGACCTCGAGCGCGTGGACGCGCCGTTCCTGCTGCCCGACAGCCTGCTGGCGCAGGAGCCGCAGCGCTATCGTCGGAAGTTCTCGACCGAGTTTGCCGGGGGACAGGTGGGGTTCAACTCGTCGTTCGGCCTGGCCGGGACGACGGCGCTGTCGATGTCGGACTTTCTCGGCAACGATCGCTTCTACATCTCGGCCGACATCTTCGCCGGCTCGCTCGAGGAGACGAACCTCCTCGCGTACTATTTCCACATGCCCAAGCGCTGGGATTACGGCTTCGGCGTGTTCCATTACAAGAGCTACTACTTCTCGCGCACGACTGCGCTCGGAGAGTCGTTCACCGAGGCGCGACGGTTCTCCGATCGCAACGTGGGATTCGCCGGGCTGTTGTCCTACCCGCTCGATCGCTTCCGGCGCTATGACTTCAGCCTCACCCAGATGGTCGTCGACCGCTCCTACTTCACGCAGGATCGCTTCGGCTACCTGTATCGCACGGGCAGCGAGCTGCGCACCGTCACCGCGCCGTCCGCCGCCTTCATCAATGACAACGTCCTCTACGGTTACTACGGCCCGGTGAGCGGATCGCGCTGGTACGTCTATGCGACCGACGCAGTCCCGCTGTTCCCCAAGAGCCTGTCGTACTTCAGCAGCGCGGTCGACTGGCGGCGCTACTTCCCGCTCATCCCCGAGTACGAGTTTGCCGTGCGCGCCGAGTGGCTGCGTTCGAGCGGCCGCGACCGGCAGGTCTTCGAGCTCGGGGGCTACTCGACGATCCGCGGCTACGAGGACTTCTCGCTGCTCGGTTCCAACGCGCTCTTCGCCAACTTCGAATTGCGCTTTCCGTTCATCAACGCGCTGGGCGTCGTCGGGCCGCTGCCGCTCGGCGTGTTCAACCTGCGAGGCGCGATCTTCGCCGACGTGGGCGGCGTGTGGAACGACGACTCGGGCTTCCGCTGGACCGAGACCGACCCGGTCACCGGGTACCGCAGCGCGCGCGACCTGTACTCCTCGGCGGGCGTCGGTGCGCGCTCCTACTTCGGCTACCTGCTGCTCAAGCTCGACGTCGCGTGGCCCTATTACCTCGACCGCTGGGGCAGTGCCCGCTACCACTTCTCGCTGTCGCCCCAGTTCTAGTGAGGCGACCCGGGTGGTGATCGACACGGACCTCAACGACCCGCAGCTCGCCGCCGTGACGCACGGCGACGGGCCCCTGCTCGTCCTGGCGGGAGCCGGCTCCGGCAAGACTCGCGTGCTCACGCGACGCATCGCCTGGCTGCTGGCCGAGGCCGGCGTGCCCGCGCACGGAATCCTCGCCTTCACCTTCACCAACAAGGCCGCGCGCGAGATGCGCGGGCGCATCGTGACACTGGTCGGCGCGCCGACGGCACGGGCGCTGTGGGTCGGCACGTTCCACGCCACCTGCGCGCGCCTGCTGCGCCAGGAGGCCGTCGCGGCGGGCCTGCCCCCGGCCTTCACGATCTATGACCGCGACGACCAGCTTGCGGTCCTCAAGCGGGCGCTGGCCGACGCGGACGTCTCCGACGACGTGAAGCCGGCCGCGATCCTCTCGCGCATTTCGGCGGCGAAGAACGCGTTCGTCGATCCCGACGGGATGCTGCGCGCCGCGGTCGGCGACCTGGATCGGCGGGTGGCACGGATCTACGCCGCCTACGAGCAGGGCCTCGAGCGGGCGGGGGCCGTCGACTTCGACGACCTGATCGTGCGCACGGCGCGCCTGCTCGAGGACGTGCCGGACGTGCGAGCGCGCTACGCCGGTCGCTTCCGCCACGTCCTGGTCGACGAGTACCAGGACACCAATCACGCGCAGTTCAGGCTCGTTGCCGCGTTCTCCTCGACCCACGGAAATGTCACCGCGGTCGGGGACGACGACCAGAGCATCTACGGCTGGCGCGGGGCGGACCTGTCCAACGTGCTCGACTTCGAGCGCCGCTTCCCCAGGGCGGAGCTCATCCGCCTCGAGCAGAACTACCGTTCGAGCGGCAACATCCTCGCCGCCGCCTCGGCGGTCATCGCCCACAACCGGGCGCGCAAGGGCAAGACGCTGTGGACCACGCGCGACGCGGGGCCGCGGTTGCGTCTCGTGCTGTCGGGCGACGAGCAGGCCGAGGGCGATCGTGTCGCGCGTGAGGCGCGCCGCGTGCTCGAGCGCGGCGGCAAGCTCGCCGACGTCGCAGTGTTGTTCCGCACCAATGCCCAGTCGCGCGCGCTCGAGATCGCGTTTCGCCGTGTCGGCGTACCCTACGAGCTGGTCGGTGGCGTGTCGTTCTACGAGCGGAAGGAAGTGAAGGACGTCCTCGCCTACCTGCGCGCCGCGCTCAACCCGCGCGACGCAGTCGCCTTCCTGCGCGTCCTCAACGTGCCGCGGCGCGGGCTCGGTGACAAGGTCCGTGGGCTCGTCGAGGCAGGCGTGGCGGCCGGGCACACCGGGGCCGAGGCGCTCACTGCCGCGCTCGATAACGGTGGCGTGGCCGGCGTGGCGGGCTCGCGCGCACGACAGTTCCTCGACCTCCTCGACGACCTCAAGCGGCGCAGTGGCGAGCCGGCCAACCGCCTGATCGAGGAAACGCTCGAGCGCACCGGGTACCTGCAGGCGCTCGACGACGCGTTCCCGCAGGACGCGCCCGACCGACGCGAGAACGTGGGCGAACTGGTCGTCGCGGCGCGACAGTTCGCCGAGCGCGGCAACGATGCCGACGGCGACGCGGCGGTCGCCGAGGGCGGGGGCTCGCTCGAGGCGTTCCTCACCGAGGCGGCGCTGGTGGCCGACGTCGATCGCTGGTCCGCGGACGACGATCGCGCGGTGCTGCTCACCATGCACAATGCCAAGGGCCTCGAGTTCCCGACCGTGATCGTGGCCGGGCTCGAGGAAGGCCTCTTGCCACACGTCTCGTCGCTCGACGACGATGCGGAGATCGAGGAGGAGCGGCGCCTTTTCTACGTGGCCTTGACGCGCGCGGAGCAGGAGGTCATTCTGAGCGCCGCCTCGTTCCGTCGGCGCTGGGATCGCACCGGCGCGGCCGAACTGTCGCGCTTCGTGCGCGAGATTCCACCCGAACTGCTGGCGGTCGACAATCCGGTGCCGGTGCGCCCGACGTTCGGTCGCCCGTCGTTCAGTTCGTCGTCGGGAGACGGGTCCGGTCGTTCGTCGACCTCGCCGGGCTGGAGCGGCCAGGATGGCATGCGGGTCGCCTCGCCGTCGTTGCCGGGTGGAGGCAATCGCAAGGACCCGACGATCGGCAAGCGGGTCGAACACGACAAGTTCGGACGCGGTCGCGTCATCGGCGTCGATGGTCACGGTGCGGACCGCAAGTTCACGATCGAGTTCCAGGACGGCGAGACGCGCAAGATCCTGGGACGATTCCTCACGGGACTCGATGATGGCTCTGACGGATGACGACGTCGAGGCGGTGGCCCGCCTCGCCCGGATCGCGATCACGCCCGCGGAACGCGCAAAGCTGCGCGTCGACCTGTCGGCGGTGCTTGACTACGTGCGAACGCTCGACGCGCTCGGGGTCGACGGTGAGGAACCGCTGTCGCACGTGAACGAACGCTTCGCCCTTCCGCGCGCGGACACCGCGCGCCCCGGCGCCTGCCTCGACCGGGCCGTCGTGCTCGCCCAGGCGCCGTCCGCCGACGCGACCCACTTCCTCGTGCCGCCCGTCGTCGATACCCGCGAATGAGCGCCGAGCGTCCATTCTGGCAGTGGTCGGCGGGGGAGATCGCGGACGCGGTTGATCGTGGCACCGTGGCGATCGATGACGTGGTCGCCGCGCACGAAGCGCAGGCCGACCTGTGGGATCCGCTCGTCCACGCGTTCCTCCATCGGATTCGCGGCGGGCGTCGCCCGACCGCGGCGGAGCGGGCCGGCGGCGTGGCCGACGATCCGTTCGATCTCGCCGCTGTTCCCGTTCCGCGGCGACCGCTGCTGTCGGGCGTGCCGGTCGCGCTCAAGGACAACCTGTGCACGCGCGGCGTGCCCACCACGTGCGGCTCGAAGATCCTCGAGGGCTATGTTCCCCCGTACGATGCGACCGTCGTGCGTCGGCTCCTGGCACACGGGGCCGTGATCACGGGCAAGACCAACCTGGACGAGTTCGCCATGGGCTCCTCGACGGAGAACTCGGCCTACGGCACGTCGCGCAATCCGTACGACCCGACGCGCGTGCCCGGAGGCTCCTCCGGCGGCTCGGCCGTCGCGGTGGCAACGGGCGCCGCGACGATCGGCCTCGGTTCCGAGACCGGTGGTTCGGTGCGGCAGCCGGCGGCGTTCACCAACCTGCTCGGGCTCAAGCCGACCTATGGACGCCTGTCCCGCTACGGCCTCGTCGCCTTCGGCTCCTCGCTCGACCAGGTCGGCGTGTTCGCGCGCTCGGCGGCCGACGGGGCACGAGCGTTCTGCGCCATCGCCGGGCCTGATCCGAACGACGCCACCACGCTGCCCGAGCCGGTGTTCGATTTCGACGGGCTCGACCTGGGGCCGGCCACGGCCGAGGGCCTGGTCATCGGTGTGCCGCGCGCGCTGCTCGCCGACGGGCTCGACGAGGACGTGGCCGACGGCCAGCGCACCGTCGAGCTTGCCCTGCGGGCGGCGGGCGCGACCGTGCGCGAGGTCACGCTGCTGCCGCCGTCGTCGTGGGTGGCCACGTACTACCTGCTCGCCACCGCCGAGGCATCGTCGAACCTGGCGCGCTTTGACGGCGTGCGCTACGGACCGCGCGCGGCGGCCGACGACGTGCTGTCGCTCTACGAGAACTCGCGCGAGGCCGGCTTCGGTCCCGAGGTGAAGCGGCGCATCCTGCTCGGGACCTACGCGCTGTCGGCGGGCTACTACGACGCGTACTACGGCAAGGCGCAGAAGGCGCGGCGGCGCATCCAGGCAGATCTCCTGACTGCGCTCGAGGGCTGCGACGCGTTGCTGTTTCCGACCACGCCCACGCCTGCATTCGAGATCGGGGCCAAGGTCGACGACCCCCTTGCCATGTACTTGTCCGACATCTTCACCATTGGCGCGAACCTGGCGGGCCTGCCGGCTCTGTCGGTCCCCGCCGGTTTCACCGGCGGGGGGTTGCCGGTCGGCGTCCAGTTCACCACGCGCGCCTGCCGCGAGGACCTCCTGTTCCGCCTCGCCGCCGCGCTCGAGCACCAGCTCACCGACCCGAGGGAGAGACGATGGCCTACGAAACGGTCCTAGGCCTCGAGGTCCACATCCAGCTCGACACGCGGAGCAAGCTGTTCTGCTCCTGCCCGAACGAGTTTGCGGGCGAGGCGAACACACGCGTCTGCCCGGTGTGCCTTGGCCTTCCGGGCGCGCTGCCAGCGCTCAACGGCGAGGCCGTCCTCGCCGTCGCGCGCCTGGGCCTGGCGCTCGGTGCCGAGGTTCACGCGCGCTCGGTGTTCGCGCGCAAGAACTACTTCTATCCCGACATGCCGAAGAACTACCAGATCTCGCAGTACGACAAGCCGATCGTCACCGGCGGGCACCTCGACATCGGCACCTCGCGCGCGCCGCGGCTGGTGCCGATCACGCGCGTGCACCTCGAGGAGGACACCGGCAAGTCGCTGCATCCCGAGGTGCAGGGCGATCGCGACGAGACGCGGCTCGACTTCAACCGGGCGGGCGTGCCGCTGGCCGAGATGGTGTCGGAGCCGGCGATGTCCACACCCGAGGATGCGTTCGCCTACCTGACGACGCTGCGCCGCCTCGTGCGCTGGCTCGGAATTTCCGACGGCGACATGGAGAAGGGGAGCCTGCGCTGCGATGCGAACGTGTCGCTGCGCCCGGCGGGGACGCTGCCGCTCGGCACGCGCTGCGAGATCAAGAACCTGAACTCGATCGCCGGCGTGCGCAACGCGATCGCCGCCGAGATCGAGCGCCAGCGTGGCGTGCTCGAGTCGGGCGGACGCATCATCCAGTCGACGCTGCTGTGGGACCAGGACAAGGAACGCTTGCAGGTCATGCGCACCAAGGAAGAGGCGCACGACTACCGCTACTTCCCCGAGCCCGACCTGCCGCCGTGCACCCTCGAGCCGGCCGAGATCGAACGCCTGGTCGCCGGCGCGCCCGAACTGCCGCTGGCCCGCGCCCGTCGCTTCGAGGACACGCTCGGCCTCTCGGCCTACGACGCCGCACTGCTGACCGAAACGCGCGAACTCGCGGCCTACTTCGAGGAGACCGTCGCCGCCGGCGCGGCGGCGAAGGCGGCGGCGAACTGGATCGGCAACGACGTGCTGCGGACCATGAGGGAGCGGGGCGAGGATCCCGAGGCGTTCCGTGCGGTGCTGCCGCCGGCGCGCCTGGCCGCGCTGGTGGCGCTGGTGACCGACGGTACGTTGTCGTCGCGGCTGGCCAAGGACTTGTTCGCCGTGTTGCTGGTCGAAGCCGGCGAACCCGCCGGGCTCGCCCGGAAGCATGGCCTGGTGCAGGAGGCCGATCCCGGAGCGCTCGGCACCGTGGCCGAAGCGGTTCTCGCCGCGAACCCGGGGGTCGTGGCCGAGTACCTCGCGGGGAAGGAGAAGGCGCTGACCTTTCTCGTGGGACAGTTGATGAAGGAGACGAAGGGACGCGCGCAGCCGCAGATGGCGCAACAGCTTCTGCGTGACGCCCTATCCCGGCGAAGCCCGGCTTCCACCTAGTTTGTGGCGAGTCGCCCCACCCCACCATGACATCGCGCCTCGTCCTCGAGCCTCTGGCCAATCCGGATCCGCCGCAGGATCCTGCCGCGTTGGCCGCCGCGGCGGTGGCGGCGCTCGCCCCGCGCTCCAGCGACTCGTTGTTGCTCGTGGTTCCCGATCGCACGCGCGCACTCCCGCTGGCCCGGTTGCTCGGCGCGCTGTGGCCCGCGCTGGCTGCGGCAGGGGTGGACGGCGCCCACATCACGCTTGCGGTCGCGGCGGGCACGCACCGCAGCAATCCCCTCGACGTCGACGCGGAACGCCTGGGCCCACTCCCGGCGGGCGTGCGGATCCACCTGCACTCGGCGGACGATCCCGGCGTCGACCTCGGCATGACGCCCGCGGGCACGCCGGTGCGGGTCGATCGCGCGCTGGTCGAGCACGACCGCGTCCTCGCCGTCGGCGGCATCGCGTTTCACTACTTCGCGGGATTCGGCGGCGGCTGGAAGGCGTTCTTCCCGGGGCTCGGCGAGCGCGGCGCCGTGGCGGCCAATCACCGCCGCTCGCTCGGGCCGTGGCCGCCCGGCGGGCTTGCCCCGGGCGTCGAGCCGGGGCGACTGGCCGGCAATCCCGTGGCCGAGGACCTGCGCGCGGTCGCCGCACTGCTGCCGCCCGCGGTCGTGTGGACCGCGTGGGACGATGGAGAGCGCGGCGCAGTCGACACGGACGCGGCCGGCTACGCAGCCACCTGTGCGCACTTTGCCGCGCCGCGGCGCGTGGGCGTGGCGCACGCCGCGCCGCTCGTCGTCGCCTCGGCCGGTGGCTGGCCGCGCGATGTCGACATCGTCCAGGCCCACAAGGCGTTGCTCCATGCCGCGCGCTACACAGCGCCCCGGGCGCCCATCGTCTTCCATGCCGGTTGCCGCGAGGGCGCCGGGTCGAGCGCGATGGAACGCTGGCTCGCCCGCGCCGACCGGACCGACCTCGAGGGGGGGGCGCGCGTGGCCTACGACCTCAACGCGCAGACCGCGATCTCACTTGCCGCGATCGGCGCGGCCCATCCCGTAACGTGGTTCGCCGAGCGCCCGCTGCCCGAACTCGCGCGCTGGGGCTTCGACTTGCGCCGGGGTGACTTTGCCGCTGCCGCCGCCTTCGCCGAGATCATGGCGGCACAGCTGGGGACGGCACCGCTCCTCCTGCCCCGGGCGGCGGACATCCTTCCGGCCGACTCGACGCCCGGCGTCCCGACCGCGTAGACTCTGCCCATGATCGTCCTCGTTCTCGGCTCGGGTGCGCGTGAGCACGCGCTGGCGTGGCGGATTGCGCGCGACGGGCATCGCGTCTTCGCCGCTCCCGGAAACCCCGGTGTCTCCCGCGTCGCAACCTGCCTGCCATGCGACATTCTCGATCCCGCGGCGGTGCTCGTGACCGCGCATGGTTGCGGCGCGCAGTTGGTTGTCGTCGGTCCTGAGGCGCCGCTGCTCGCCGGCGTGGTCGACGCATTGGCCGCCGCCGGGATTCCCGCGTTCGGGCCCACGCGCGCGGCGGCCCGTCTCGAGGGGAGCAAGTCGTTCGCCAAGGAGTTCATGGCCCGCCACGGAATTCCCACGGCCCCGTTCGCCGTGTGTGATGACCTGCCCGCGGTCGAGCGCGCGCTCTCCGCATTTGGCGCCCCCGTCGTGGTCAAGGCCGACGGCCTCGTCGCCGGCAAGGGCGTGCTCGTCGCCGCGACCGCCGACGAGGCGCGCGGGTTCGCAACCGTCTGCCTGTCGGGCACCCGCTTCGGCGACGCCGGTCGTCGCGTCGTGATCGAGGCGTTCCTCCCGGGAGTCGAGCGCTCCCTGTTCTATCTCGCCGACGGCGCCCGCGTGACCGCGTTCCCGCCGGCGCGTGACTACAAGCGCCTCGGCGACGAGGATTGCGGGCCGAACACCGGCGGCATGGGCGCCTATGCCCCGGCCGAACTCGATCCCGACCTCGTGCGCGCGGTCGAGGAAACGGTGGCGCGGCCGACCATTGCGGGGCTCGCGGCCGAGGGCACGCCGTTCCGCGGCCTGCTCTACGTGGGCCTCATGATCGACGGCACCGGCTTTCGCGTGCTCGAGTACAACGCCCGCTTCGGCGATCCTGAAACGCAGGCGCTGCTGCCACTCGTCGCCGGGGACCTGGCGGAACACCTGCTCGGCGCCGCGCGCGGCGAGCTCGCGGGCCGGCTCGCCGTCGTCCCCGGCGCCACGGTCGGTGTCGTGCTCGCCGCACCGGGCTACCCCGATGCTTCGCGCGCCGGCGAGACGATTGCGGGGCTCGAGGACTGGCCCGCGCCCGCCCAGGAGGACGACGAGCGCACGTGGTGCTTCCACGCCGGTACGCGTCGCGACGGCACGCAAATCGTGACCGCCGGGGGGCGCGTGCTCACGATCGTCGCCCATGCGGCCGATCGCGCGACGGCGCGCGAGCGTGCCTACGCAGGGCTCGGCCGATTGCATCTCGACGGCGGCCAGTGGCGCAGCGATGTCGCACGCAAGGAGCCGGCATGGACGTGATCGAAGTCGATGCCCAACAGCCCGCGGCGGGACCGGTGCGCGAGGCCGCCGAGGCGGTCCTGCGCGGCGGGGTGATCGCGTTTCTCGCCGACACGGGTTACGTGCTGTCGTGCTCCGTGATGGATCCTGCGGCGGTCGAGTTCGTGCATCGGCTCAAGCGTCGCACGTCGCCTCTCGCGGCCGTGGCGTTGGTTGCCGATGCCGATGGCATCCATGCGCTGGTCGACGAGGTTCCTGCGCCGGCCGAGGCACTGATGCGCAAATGGTGGCCGGGGCCTCTCAGCATCCTCTTTCCCGCCTCGTCCCTGGTGCCACCGCGCGTGCGTGGCGCGGCGGGGCGCCTGGCGCTCCGGGTCCCGGCCACGCCGCTGGCCCGCGCTCTCCTCGATGCGGTGGGTGGGCCGCTGATGGCCTCGTCCGCGAACGTCAGCGGGGGACTCCAGGCGCGGACGGCCGTCGAGATCGTGCGCGCCTTCGGCAACCAGATCGACGTCGTGCTCGATTCGGGCCCGGCTCCTGCGGACCTGCGCCCCTCGACTCTGGTCGACGTGACCGGTGGCGGGGTCCGCATCCTGCGGGCCGGCGCCATCGACCTCGGCCCGAGTGCGTCTGACGCGCCGCCCAAAGCCCCCGGGAGCGCGCCTTGACGCGCCCCGGAGGGGGGGACTAGACTTCCTCCCATGTCGGCTCCGGACCCGATTTTCCGCGTGCTGTTCGTGTGCACGGGGAATACGTGTCGCAGCCCGCTGGCCCAGGTCGCCCTGGTCCGGGCGCTCGGCGACGCGGCGGCAAAGGTGACCGTCGGCTCCGCCGGCACGGCGGCGTTCGACGGGGCCCCGGCGTCCGCGCCCTCGCGCGACATCGCCCGGCTGGCCGGCCTCGACCTGGACGGGCACAAGAGCCGGCGGCTGACCCGCGAACTGCTTGCCGCGGCCGACCTCGTGCTGCTCATGGATCCGCGCGACCGCGCGCTCGTCCGCTCGCTCGACAGCGAGGCGGCCGCGCGGACGCACGGGCTCGTCGACTTCGGACGGGAACGATCCACCGGCGAAGCGATCCCCGATCCGTACGGGGGATCGGCCGAGGCCTACGAAGAGTGTCTGCGCCGCATCGAGTCGCATCTCGAACGGGTCGCACCATACGTGCGCGCGGCGGTCGAGGAACGGACGTCCGGCACCCGCTGACCTGATCCACCCCGTTGAATGAAGGGAGCCCCCGCCATGGCGCTGCAGCGCTCCGAAGTCATCTGGATGAACGGCCAGTGGCTGGCGTGGGAGGATGCGAAGATCCACATCCTCTCCCACGTCGTGCACTACGGATCGTCCGTGTTCGAGGGCATCCGCTGCTACAAGCGTCCCGACGGCCCCGGCATCTTCCGGCTCGAGGAACACGTCCGCCGGCTCGTCGACTCGGCGAAGATCTACCGCATGGAGTCGCGCTTCTCGGCCGAGCAGTTGTCGCGCGTGTGCGTCGAGGTGATCGCCCGCAACCAGCTCGAGGCGGCGTACATCCGCCCGCTGCTCTATCGCGGCTACGCCAACCTCGGGGTCAACCCGATCGGCAACCCGGTCGACGCCGCCGTCGCCGCGTACCCGTGGGGACACTACCTGGGACCCGAGTCGCAGGAGAAGGGCGTCGCCGTCCAGGTGTCGAGCTGGCGCCGCGCCGCGCCCGACACGTTCCCGACCATGGCCAAGGCCGGCGGGCACTACATGAACTCGCAGCTGATCAAGACCGAGGCGATCGCCAACGGCTACGCCGAGGGCATCGCGCTCGACGTGCACGGCTGGATCAGCGAGGGCTCGGGCGAGAACCTCTTCGTGGTCTACAAGGGAGAGATCTACACCTCGCCGCTCGCCGCCTCGATCCTCGGCGGCATCACGCGCGACACCGTGCTCACGCTGGCCGCGGACCTCGGGCTCAAGGTGCGCGAGGAGTTCATGCCGCGCGAGCTCCTGTACTGCGCCGAGGAGGCGTTCTTCTCGGGCACCGCGGTCGAGATCACGCCCATCACGTCGGTCGATCGCATCCCGGTCGGCGACGGCCAGCGCGGCCCGGTCACGCGCACGGTGCAAAAGGCATTCTTCGACATGGTCGAGGGCAGGAGCGAGGATACGCGCGGCTGGTTCACGCCGGTCCGCGCGGCGCAGGCCTCGCCCGCTCCGTCGGCGAAGTCCTGATGGCCGACTCCGCTCTCGATTCGATCGCCCGGCGGGATCCCGCGGTCCATGCGGCAATCGTGGCCGAGGAGAAGCGCCAGCGATCCACGCTCGAGCTCATCGCCTCCGAGAACTTTCCGTCGCCCGCCGTGATCGCGGCGATGGGCACCGTCCTCAACAACAAGTACGCCGAGGGCTACCCCGGCAAGCGCTACTACGGCGGCTGCGAGTACGTCGACGTGGTCGAGACGCTGGCCCGCGAGCGGGCGAAGCAGCTGTTCGCCGCCGAGCACGCGAACGTGCAACCGCACTCCGGCGCGCAGGCGAACATGGCGGCGTACTTCGCGGTCACCGATCCCGGAGCGACGATCCTCGGCATGGCGCTGGCGCACGGCGGCCACCTCACGCACGGGCATCCGGTGTCGTTCAGCGGACGCTTCTACAAGGTCGTCCAGTACGGCGTCCGCGAGGACGACCAGGTCATCGACTACGACGCGATGGACCGCCTCGCCGACGAGCACCGACCGGCGATCCTCATCGCCGGCGCCTCGGCCTACCCGCGCACCATCGACTTCGCGCGCTTTGCCGCCGCGGCGCAACGCTCCGGCGCAAAGCTCGTCGTCGACATGGCGCACATTGCCGGTCTTGTCGCCGCGGGGCTTCACCCGACGCCGGTGCCGCACGCCGATTTCGTCACCACGACCACGCACAAGACGCTGCGCGGCCCGCGCGGCGGCATGGTCCTGTGCCGTGCCGAGCACCAGGCCGCGCTCGACCGGAGCGTGTTCCCGGGCGTGCAGGGCGGCCCGCTCATGCACGTCATCGCCGCCAAGGCCGTGTGCCTCGGCGAGGCGCTCACGCCGGGCTTCGTCGCCTACCAGACGCAGGTCGTGGCCAATGCGCAGGCGCTGGCGAAGGGCCTTCTCGCCCGCGGCTTCCAGCTCGTCTCCGGTGGAACGGACAACCACCTGCTGCTCGTCGACCTGCGCTCCAAGGGCCTGACCGGCAAGCGGGTCGAAGCCGTGCTCGAACGGGCGCACATCACGGTCAACAAGAACGCGATCCCGTTCGATCCCGAAAAGCCCATGGTCACCAGCGGCATCCGCGTCGGCACCCCGGCGGTGACCAGCCGCGGCATGCGCGAGGCCGACATGGAGACGATCGCCGACTTCATCGGCCGCGCCGTCGAGGCGCGCGAGGACGACGCGCGCCTGGCCGATGTCGCCGCCGAGGTGATGCGCTTCACCGCCGACTTCCCGCTGCACGTGGGCGTCGAAGGTGTCGGGGTGGCTTCCTAGACCGGAGGAGTTCGCCGTGGCTGGACGAGGGTTCGTCCTGTGGAACCCTTCCTTCCCACCTTCGGTTCCGTTTCAGGTCGCCGCGTGGGACACCACGATCGAAGACGTGGATCCGGAGTGGTCGGGCTACCGCACCTGGGGGCAGGCGGGCTTCGATCTCGGGACCGGCAAGATCCGGCTTCAGATCGCGTCGACGCTCTTCGCTTCGAACATCGAGTTCTGGATCGCGGATACGTTCGTCGTCGGCGGCGTGCCTTCCGGAACCCCGGTCGAGGTCGTCGCTGAACTTCGTACGCACGGAAGCCTCGTGTACTGGTTGACGACGCACTCGGCCGCGGTGTTCGAGGCGTCCCTTTATTCGGGAACCGCGGGCGACTCCATGAGTGCCGACGGCAGATTCGAAGTCCCGGCATTGTTCGATCAGACCCTGCGGGTCCCGATCCACGCCCGCGCCGGGGAGCCCTTCGAGGTCCGCACGTACATGATTGGTGGGAGTCGCATTTTGGGCTATGGGGAGTGCATCGCCGACGCCGAGTGGTCGTTCCACGTCGACACTCCCGGTGCGACCCTGACGTCGTGCTACGGATACGCCGGGGCGCCCACGGCGGTGCAGCCGGCGACCTGGGGCGGCATCAAGGCCCGCTACCGGTGATCGCAGTTCCCATCGCCGAGGTCGCGCTCCCGGCCCTCTGGCTGTTCCTGCTCGGCTTTCTCCTCACCCTCGGCATCGTGCGCACGCGCCGCGCCCGCCACGACGTGCGCGACGACTGGAACCGGCTCGTCCGCTTCAGCGA
>JANPEF010000078.1:0-24274 GCA_031431875.1 Candidatus Eiseniibacteriota bacterium
GTCGGCCGCGAGCGCCCGCTCGAACGCGGCGAGTTCGTTGCCCGCGAGTTCGCCGAGCACGTACGCGACCACGTTGTCCACCTGCGGTACGCTGTCGTCGTTCGGGTTCATCCGTCCATTCCGATCATGTCCCGCAGGGATTCGCGGAGGTTCTGGATGCCCATGCGCGACCAGGTCTTGACCGTGCCCAGCGGTGTGGACAGCGCGGCGGCGATCTCGCTCTGGCTCATTCCACGGTAGTACGCCATCTCCAGCACTTGCCGGTGCTTCGCGGGCAGTTCCGCCAGGGCGCCGCGGACCCGCACCGCGTCGTCCGCCTCGAGCAGGGTGTCGAGCGGCGTCACGGAATCGATGTCGGCCGGTGCTTCCCGCGTCAGCTCCTCGACGAAGCCCGCCCGGCGCTTCTTTGCGCGGAGTCGATCGAGTGCGAGCGAGCGCGTCATGCTGCCGAGGTACGCTCCAAGCGTCCCTCGCGCGGGGTCGAAGCGGCCGCGGCGCTGAAAGACAAGGAACACCTCCTGCACCAGGTCCTCCGCATCGTCGGTGTCGCGCAGGATCGCGCGCGCCAGTCCGTACATCATCCCCGCATGGCGGTCGTAGATCGGCCCGAGCGCCCGCGCTCCCTGTTCCGCAAGTCTGCGGCAGAGTTCGGCGTCGGTCGCAAGAGTGGCCGCATCGGTCGTACCCGGCATGGGGGGCATGCTCGATTCCTGTCGGTTCATCCTCGACCCGCGGTGGTCCCCGCCTGCGCCGTGCCCGGCGGCGGGGGCGCCTCGCGGGCGCGTTCAAGAAGGATACGTCCGGGACGCGCCAATAGATTGCCGGCGGGGACGAACCTAGCGTCCACCGCGCGACACCGGGACCGGCAGGAGGGCGGAAAGCCCGAGAATCCGGATGGTTCCGTCGCCAATCGTCCCCGCAGACGTCGCGGTCCCCGTGGCGAGGTCGATGCGGTACAGGGTCGAGGCCGTGCCGGCCCACCCGGCTTCCGCCGCGCCCGGGCCCGAGACGATGTCGAAGCCCGACTCCGGGCCGAAGTCGACGCCGAGCGGCCCGATCGTGCGGAGGCCGCCATTGTTCGGCGGATCCTGCAGCGTGAGCACGTCGAGCCCCGCATCGAGGTTGAACAGGCGCGTCGTCGATGTGCTCGGGAGCGACCGCGTGTACGCCGCGGCGACGATCTTCGGCCGCCTCCCGCGGTTCACGTCCTTCGGCACGTACGTCAGCGGCCCGTCGACGGCGGCGGCGCCGAGGTCGGTGTGCACGCGCAGGTTGACGCCGGTGATGCCGACCAGGCGCAGGCGATCCGACTGCGGGTTGAAGTCCATGCCCGCGAAGTCCCCGCCGTCGAACGGCGCGGTCAGCGTGCTCACGCGCATCGCCTTTCCGGTCCCGGGATCGATTGCATACAGGTCGTAGGTCGCGGTGATGCCGTACAGACGTCCCTTCGCCGGGCGGACGTCGACGCCGCGTAGTTCGCCCCTCACGCCGGTGATCGCAATGCGGCGCACCGTGCCGGGCGTCGAGGCGTCGAAGCGGACGAGGGCGTTGCCGGGGGTGAGCGCAACGAACTCGAGCGGGGTGGGCGGTGCGGGCTGGGCCGGAGCGGTTCGGGCCGGCACGGCGAGCTCGATCGACAGGACGAGCGCAACCGCGAGCCGGCACGGGCGACGCCGGGCACGAATCCGGAAACGGGGGAGGAGCATGCGGGCAGTCTGGCGGTCCACCCAAGCGGCTGTCAATCGCGGGGGCAAGCTGATAGGATCGCCGCCGGTCCCTTGACCGTGCCTTGCACCCCATCGAGAAGAGAGCCCCCATGCCCTTGCTCAAGCGCTGCAACCGCGGCTTCGTCGCTCTGCTTACCCTGTCGCTCGGCCTCCTGTCCACGGAAGCGCGCGCGGCGAGCGTCAGCTACTTCGGGACGTACCCGCTGACGCAGTACCTCAACGGCGGCACGCGCAACTTCCCGGCCGTCTCCTTCCCGAAGTTCGACGTCCCCGGGCAGTGCCTCACCTCGGTCTGCGTCACCGTCGACGGCGGGCTCGCCGGATTCATCTCCTTCGAGAACTTCCAGCCGTCCCCGGCCAGCGTGAACGTCACCTACACGGGCACGATCACGCTCAAGCGCCCGGACAACTCGTCGGTGCTCACGGTGCAGCCGCTCACCACCACGACGGACAACGTGACGCCCTACGACGGCGTGGCTGACTACGGCGGCACCTCGGGGAAGACCTACCCGAACGTGAACACGACGAAGGCCGACAGCACGTGCCTCTTCTCGAATGCGGACCTCGCGCTGTTCACCGGCCCCGGTACGATTGCCCTGCCCGCCTCGGCGACCGACCTGGCCTCGCAGACCGGCGCCAGCGGCTGGTCGATCGGCGTGCAGGCCTACGCCACGGTCAAGCTGACGTACAACTACCAGGACTGCACCACTCCCGCTGAGCCGAAGTCGTGGGGCCGGATCAAGAGCAACTACCGGTAGGCGACGAGCGTCGGTCGGTTACGGCCGGGGCGACCACGGCGTGCGCAAGTGCGCGCAGCGTGAGCGCCTCGGCCACCGACTCCTTGCCCACGGCCTCGATCCCCTCGAGGTCGGCCAGGGTCCGCGCGAGCCGCCACACGCGGTGATAGCCACGCGCCGAGAGCCCCAGCCTCCCCATCGCATCACCGAGCATGGAGAGCACCGGATCCCCGAGGGGAGCGGCGCGCTCCAGTTCCGCGGGTGAAAGCCGCGCATTGGAGCGCGCGACCGCCAGCCGCTGCGCGCGATCGTGCTGCCGCCCGCGCGCGGCGAGCACGCGGGATCGCGCCGCAATGGAACGGGGGAGGCGGCTTGGCTACTGAAGGACGACGAACTTCCTCGCGATGGAAGTCTCCCCGATCTGGAGGCGACAGAAGTAGAAGCCGGCCGGCCAGCCCGTCGTGCGCAGCGGCACCTCATGCTCGCCGGCAGTCTGAAGCTTTCCGGCAATCACCGACTCGACCCGACGGCCCCGAACGTCATAGACCGCCAGATCGACGACGGCCGGCGAGGGAAGCGCGTAGCGCAAGGTGGTGGCGGATCGCGCGGGATTGGGGAACGGAGCGGACAGGGCGATCGAGGAGGGAAGTGGAGCCGGGGGCTCCTCCGGTTCGGCCACGATGGACAGCCCGGCGAGCGTCGACATGGGAAGCACATCCGTCCACAGGAACAGCCCGCCAGCGTACAGCGTGCCGTCGTAGGCGGCGAGAGACCACACGATCGCAGGGGCAAGTGGCTCGTTCACGTTGGCGCCGCCCAGATTCGGATCTCGCCAAAAAAAGGAGAGTCGCGATGACCCTCAAGCCACCGCTCCTCGCGCTCACGATCTCCGCATTCCTCGCGTTGCCAGCGTCGGCCGCGAAGCCGACCAACGACGCAGCAGCCTTCAAGACGTTCGACCTCTACGCCAACCGCACTGCGGTAGGTGACTCTGTCCATGACCACGTCAACTTGTCTGCGTTCCCCGCCTGGCTGAATACCGACGCGCTCCTAGCCTACGAAGGAACCGATATCCCGGACGCGTCCATCGAGGATGTGTCGTCAGAGCACGACAACGGTGGCGACGTGGACGATCCGCTGACCGGCTACGACGTCGAGATCCCGACGACGGTCGATGGACACTACACTGTGAACGTTTTCGCGGATGATGGTCTCGCGATGAGTGCGAGCGGCTACACCTCGGCTGGCATCTTCGCCTCGGACGATGCTGTGGATACGACGGCCGCGCCTATCGGGGCGACATACGACGTCTTGTACTCGGGTTCGGGGCAGACCGTCACGGTTGCGCGAACCGGGAGTGTCGGAGTTGTTCCGGCGCTCCCATCAGGTCCGGGTCTCCTGCGCGTGCGTAAGAGCCCGACGACTGGGCCCGTCGAGTTCGTTCTCACCGGAGCGCAGGTGGCCGGCGAAACGATCGAGGTGTTCGACATCAGCGGGCGTCATGTTGACGTTGTGTACGTGGCTGGCGACGGTGGAAATCAGATCGTCCCATGGAGATGGCAGTCGGTGGGATGTCGGCCCGGCGTTTACCTCGCAAGGCTGCGGTCGCGGCCCGGCGAGACGACGCGATTCGTCATCCTCCGTTGACAGTCATGAGGCGGCTGTCGTGGGTGCTGGTCTGCGTCGTCCTCACCGCGGGAGCTTGCGCATCGCGCTCGAGCACGCCAGCTAGCACTTCGGACGGGTTCTCGCAGGTGTTGGTTAGCATCTACGGGTTCAATGATGCTCGTGTTGAGGCCGTAATCATCGACCGCGAAGGTCGGCGCACGGGCTGGAACGTTGATCGACCAATCCGGGAGATTCCGGGTGTTGGGAACGGCTACGGGTCCGAGGAGGGCATTCCAGACGAGGACGCACCGGCGGATACGACGCAACCTGCGCCTGCAGACACCGTGCCCGGACACCCTGAGCCGACACCCATGTACTACTACTTCTCCATTCAGGATACGGCGGGAACGGGTCTGCTCCACGAAGGTGGATGCGAACTTCGGCTCGATCCCGACGTGGGCGGCCATGTCACGCTCGCAGTCACCGGGACGGGGATCGGATTCGGTCAGTGTCAGGACACGACTTCGGTAGATGTGAAGCCCGGCGCCCCCTCGCGCTGGTGGCTGAGTTGGCAGGCGACCGGAGACACGTGCTTGGTGAAGATCGAGCGAGCGGGGGCGAGGAAGGCGACGACTCGGCCCAGGTAGGAGCGAATCTCACGGCGCGAGCGAAGGTAGAGCTGGCTCACCACGTCGAGTTCGTACGCCAGGTACAGGAACCCGGCCCTCGTCGGCACGCAGGTGACGTCGTCGACCCACGGCTGGTTCGGCGCGTCAGCCTCGAACCCGCGCTCGACGAGATCGGGTGCGCCGATTTCGCGTTCCGATCACGGATCGTCGTCCCGCTCCCACGTGTCGACCATGCAGTGTCGATCCGTTCCCGGCTCGGGGCGGTGTAAACAGAACACACCGGACTCACGGTTGCCGACGAGTCACTGCGCTACCGACTCGCCTCAGGGTCAATGCCTCCGCGATGGCCTCCTGCCCCACGCGCTCGTCGCCGGCGATGTCGGCGAGCGTGCGCGCCAGGCGCCACACGCGGTGGTAGGCCCGGGCCGAGAGGTGGAGCGTAGCGATCGCCTGGCCCAGGAGTCCGCGCGTCGCGTCGTCGAGCGCTGCAGCACGCTCGAGTTCGGCCGGGGTGAGCCGGGCGTTCGTTGCAGCGACGCCGAGCCGGGCCGCGCGCGCCTCCTGCCGCGCCCGCGCAGCGAGCACGCGGGCCCGTGCCGCGTCCGTCTCGTCGCGCAGCAGGGACACGCGCCGTGCCGCGAGTTCGCGCGCCTGCACCGGCGGCACCTCGAGTCTCACATCGATGCGATCGAGCAGGGGGCCGGAGAGTTTCCCCCGGTAGCGCGCGATCTCTGAGGGCTTGCAGCGGCACGAGCGACGCGCTGAGCCGCGGAATCCACAAGGACACGGGTTCATTGCCGCCACCAGCTGGAACGCTGCCGGAAAACGCACCGAGGTCGTCCCGCGCGCGATGGTGATGGCGCCCTCCTCGAGCGGAAGGCGTAGCGCCTCGAGCACGTCGCGGCGGAACTCGGGAAGCTCGTCGAGGAACAGGACGCCGTGATGCGCGAGCGTGATCTCGCCCGGCCGTGGGAGCGCTCCGCCGCCCAGCAGTGCCGTTGGCGAGATCGACGCGTGCGGCGCGCGGAACGGCCGGTGCGACAGAAGCGCTGCCGTGTCGCCGTTCAACTGTCCCGCGACCGAGGCGATGCGCGTGCGCTCGATCGCCTCGGCGGGGGACAGGGGCGGCAGGATCGCCGGCAGCGCGCGGGCGAGCAGCGTCTTCCCCACGCCCGGCGGGCCGATGAACAGCAGGTTGTGCCCGCCCGCAGCGGCGACCTCCAGCGCCCGCTTCGCGTGCTCCTGGCCGGCAATGTCATCCAGGGGTGAGGCGTCACCGGCTGCGGCGGAGGTCTGTCGTTCTGGAGCGTCGGCGTCGGCCGCGCGCGGTACCGCGTTCCCGCGCACCCAGCCCGCCACCTCGAGCAGCGACTCCGCCGCGAACACCGGCAGCGCGCGAGCGAGGGCAGCCTCGCCTGCATTCGCGGCGGGCACCACGATCGCGGAGGCGCCTTCGCGACGGGCGCCTTCGGCGAGCGCCATCGCGCCGCGGGTCGGGCGCAGCGTGCCGTCGAGGGCGAGCTCGCCGACGACGATCCAGCCCTCCATGCGCTGCGCGGGAAGTTGCCCCGATGCGGCGAGCACGGCGAGTGCGATCGGCAGGTCGAAGGTCGAGCCTTCCTTCCGCTGGTGCGCGGGTGCGAGGTTCACGGTGATGCGGCGCATGGGGAACTGGAAGCCCGACTCGCGCAACGCGCTGACGACACGGACACGACTTTCGCGCACGGCGGCGTCGGGCAGGCCGACGACGTGGAACGCGGGCAGGCCGTTGGTGATCGAGACTTCGACCAGGACGGGGATGGAATCGAGACCATGGAGCGCGAGGCTCCGGATGCGGCCGAGCACGGGAGGACTCCCGCGGGGGCGGGTGCGGGGGCCAAGACGACACCCTCATCCTAATCGAGGTCGAGCCGTCGCTGTGCTAGACTTTCCGCGCTTCGTCCCCCCCGGCAACCGCCCGTCTCCCGGAGTGATCCCATGGTTTCCACGCAGCGCAAGCCCGCGGCCTTCGTGACCGGCGCCCCCATCGTCATCTGCCTGATCCTCGTCCACTCCCTGATCGCGGCGATCCCAGCCTTCGCCCAGTGGCTTCCCGACGGCGCCGCGGTCTGCACGGCCGCCGGCGACCAGACGCTCGTGGCCGCGGTTCCCGACGGCAGCAGCGGTGTCATCGTGTTCTGGGAGGATCGTCGCGCGGTCCCGGCGCGCGTGCGCGCGCAGCGGCTGAACGCGGCGGGCGTTGCGCAGTGGACCGCCGACGGGATCGAGATCTCCTCGCTGGCCGGGGCGCAGACCGCGCCGGTGGCCACGGTCGACGGCGTGGGCGGCGCGATCGTCGCGTGGGAAGCCGACACGAACGCGGGCGACGTCTACGCCCAGCGCATCGATGGAGCCGGCGTGCGCCAGTGGGGCGCGAACGGCGTCATCGTCGCGGGCTCGAACGGAACGCAGTGGAAGCCGCTCATCGTCTCCGACTTCCGGCCGGTGCTCGTCACCACACCTGGCGCGCTCATCGCCTACGAGAGCACGGCGCTGGATGCCGGCGACCTGTACGTCGCGGCGCTCGACGCGGGCGGGGCCGTGCGCTGGATCACGTTCGCCGCCGTCGGCCCCGGCCGGCAGGGGCCGGCGGCCCTGGTCACCGACGGCAGCAGCACCACGCAATCCAATCCGAGGGGTGCGCTCCTCGCGTGGCGCGACGAGCGCGTCGACGCGAACCAGGGCGAGATCTACGCGCAGCGCGTGAGCTCCGCCGGGGCGCCACTGTGGGGCGCCGGCGGGGCGCTCGTCTGTCCGGAGGGAGCGCTCACCGGCGCGCCGTCGCTCGTGCAGGTCGCCGCCGGAACGGGGATCGTCGCCTGGTCGCGCTTCACCGGCCTCTCGCGCAGCGACATCGACGTCCGCGCCGAGCGCATCGGCGGGGCCGGAAGCTGGGGCACCAATGGCGTCGCCGTGTGTGATTTCGGGGGCCGCCGGGGCAACGTCTCGATCGTGCGCGACGCGGCGCTCGGCGCCATCGTCGCCTGGCGCGACCAGCGGTCCTTCTTCGAGCCGCGGGTCTACGCGCAACGGATCGACCAGTTCGGCGTAGCGCGCTGGGCCGACGACGGGATCCCCGTGGGCGGCGAGCTGGCGCCCGAGGGAAACGTCGCGACGGGTCCGGCGAACGCCGGCGGCGTGGTCACCTGGACCGACCGGCGCTACGGCAACGACGACCTCTTCGCGCAGCGCGTGGACTCGACCGGCACCCTGTTCTGGAATCCGTGGGGCGTGCCCGTCACGCGCGCGGCGAACCTTCAGTACGAGCAGGTCGTGATCGGCGACGGGGCAAGCGGGGCGATCGTCGTCTGGCACGACTATCGCGGCGTCGACGGCGACATCTACGCGCAGCGCGTGTTCAATGGCGAAGTCGTCGGCCTCGATCCGTTGCCCGCGTCGTCGCCGCGATCCCTGCGGCTCGGCCCGGCTGTTCCGAATCCGGTGCGCGCGGGCTGCGCGCTGGCGCTCGACCTGCCGGTCGCATCGACGGTCGACGCGGAAGTCCTCGCCGTCACCGGCCGCCGCGTGCGCACGCTGCTGGTCGGGGACGCGAGACTCGCCGGCCGCTCGACGCTCCGGTGGGACGGTTGCGACGATCGCGGCGCACCCGCCGCGCCCGGCCTCTACTTCGTACGGGTGGTCGCGGGCTCGATCGTCGAGTCGCAGCGCGTCGTCGTGGTGACTCCCTAGCGCGGAGGGGCCGGCGTCGACCGGAGGATCGAGTCGAGGGCGGCCCAGGTGAAGACGTCGGTCCGGCCGTCGATTCCGTAGATGGCGTAGCGGACGTCGGCATCCGGGGGGGCGAGCTCGGGGACGAAGCGGACCTCGCGCACCGCAGGGAACAGCACGCGGATCGCCATGCCATCGTAGGTCGCCGCGCGCACGTTGCGCTCCCAGTACGAGTCGGGACCGAAGGTGATGCGGACGGGGGACCAGAACCACAGCCGCGCGCCGGCCGGAAGCGCCGCACGCCCGATCCCCGCCGTGACCCGCTCGAGGACCAGCGCCCGATCGACGGTCGGATCGGCGCGCAGCGGACCGTCGCCAAGCGGGGCCGACTCGATCCGCTGGACGACCGCGCGGCCATTGAGCGTGAGCACGGCCAGGAGCCCGAAGGCGGTCGCTCCGGACAGCGCGCGCACCCGACTGGCGAGCAGCGCGTCGAATGCCGCCGCGACCATCCACGCGATCCCGGGCAGCGCCGCGTACGCATAGTAGTGATAGGTGTGATTGCGCAGCGGCAGGACGACGAGCAGGAGGAGCCCGAAGTACACGCCTGCCGCGATCCATCCCCGTCGTCGCAGCGCGCTGCTGAAGCAGCCCGCGACCCACACGGCGATCAGGCCGAGTCCGCGGCCGAACATCGAAAAGTCGATCGCATCCGAGTAGCTGGTCACCAGTGGCGCCGGCACGTCGAGCATCCAGCCCGCATAGGTCAGCAGATTCTGCGCGACGTGCGGGCCGAATCCGACCGCATACGGGCGCGCCGCGTCGGGCTCGGCCGGTGCGCCGGTGCCGCCGAAGCCGACGAGCCACACGGCGAACCCGACCGAAAGCGCGAGGAGGGCGATCAGGAGGGGGTCGCGCGCCGGGGCCGGGCGCGTCGCGGACGGCCCCCGCGATGCACCCCACGCAAGGAACGGCAGGACGAACGGCATCAGCAGCGTCGACTCCTTGGACAGGAGCGACAGCGCGAACGTCGCAAGCGCCGCCCAGCGCCACGCATCGCGCCGCTCGAACAGCAGCAGCATGCCCAGCCCGAAAGCGAGCGCGAGAGGGTCGCCGATCGCGGCAATCCAGTAGACGGCGGTGTACGCCGCGGGATGGGTCGCGAAGAACGCGGCGCCGACGGCGGCAGCCGGTGCAGACACTCGGCGGTGGAGGAACGCCCACAGCAAGCCGGAACACGCTGCGTGCACGGCGACGCTCGCGGCGTGATAGGGGAGGGCCTCGAGGCCGAACAGCCGGTGCCCGGCGTCGAAGAATGCCTGCTGCGAGAGCCAGCGCCACGGGCTCCCCAATGCGGGCAGCAGTCCCGTGGCGCGCGCGAGTCCTGCAAAGTCGTCCTGGGAGAAACCGTATCGCGTCGCGCCGGCGTAGACGACGACCGCGCTGGCGATCACGACGAGCAGGCATGCGACGCGTTCGGCGACCGGCTCGAGGGGGGCGGCGTCGGGTGTGGAAGCTGGTCGGGCAGGCGGGGAGTGGGGCATGGAACTCAGCGCGTTTCGGCCTGTCGCAGGCCGGCGAGCACCCGCACGAGCACCGCGTCGGGTTGCGGTCCCGGCTGCAGCGCCTGCGCCCGCTCGAGCGAGTGCTGGGCCTGCCGCTCGCGCGAGGTCCGCGCCTGCAGCAGTCCCCAGCGCTTCCACATCGTCCAGTCGTGCGGGCTCAGCGCGCGAGCTGCGAACGCCTCGATCGTGCCGCCGTTCTGGCCGTCCGGGTGCTGGAGCAGCAGGTCCGCGAGAAGGGCATGGCCCCGCGGGTCGAGTTGGTGTCGCTCCAGTCCCGCACTGATGAGCTGGATCGCGCGCTCCAGTTCACCGCCCGCGGCGACCTGTTCGATGGCCTCGATGCCCGGAATCGGTCCGCCGGCGGGCGTCACGTTGGCGCGCAGGAGGAACGCGCGGGCGGCGAGCGAGTCGCCGCGCCACAGCGCGAGCCATGCGCGCAGGTAGTGAGTGGCGGCATCGTCGGGAGACTCGCGCAGGGCGAGCGCCACCGCGACCTCGACCCCATCGAGCGCATCACTGAGCAGGAGTCCGTACGCGACGTGGCGATAGCGTGCGGGGCCCGCGATCTCGTGAAGGTCGCCCCCGGCCGCAGTGAAAAAATACACCGGGCCCCGCAGCGTGTCGGCCGCCGAGAGCTGGGAGATGAAACGCGAGCGCAAGGTCGTGTCGGCATAGGCCCAGCGCAGCACTGCGCCGTCCCCGCTCTGCCAGCCGGCGAACGCCGGGAGTCCCGCGAAGAGGACCGTGCTGTGCGGCGGCAGCGTCGGCCGAAGCCGCTTCAGCGCGGCAAGGTACGCGCTGTGCTGCGCCTCGCCCCGGCGCAGGTAGAATCCGTTGACCCGCGAGAGCGCCTTCCACGGAATTGCGCGCGGCTCCATCTCCTCGATCCCCCAGCCCCGCCACGCCCCGAGCGCAAGCACGATCGCGGCGGTGACGACCCACGCCGCCCGGCGACGCGCGAGAAACCCGCCCATGCCGACCGCCGCGAAGCAGATGGCAGACGTATATTGGTACGCGCTCCAGACGGAAACCACCGCGGCAACGGGGAGCGCGGCGAGCAGCGCCGCGATGCCGAGAGTCCAGGGCGGCAGGGTGGCGGTGGGGAGCTCCGAGCGATCGGGAGGCGCCCCCGCGAGGATCAGGCCGACGCCGACGAGCGCGACGAACGCGATGAAGACCGCCATCAGGCCGGGCGCCGGAAATCCCATCGCGGTCGCCGGTGTGCCCTCGAGCCCGCACAGGACGCACACGAAGTGCCAGAGCGCTGCAGGAACGGCCTCCGGACCGGCCACGACATCCCCCGTGGTTCCCGCGAGGGACGACGTGAACGCGGGGACCCAGGCGACGCCCCACAGCGCGAGTGCCACGGCGAGCCCCCCCGCGCGGCGCAACGCGCCCCACCAGGGCTCGCCCGCGCGTCGGTCGATGAGCACCGCGACGAGCGGCGTGAGGATCGCGGTCTCCTTCGAGAACAGCGCGACAAGCAGCGCCACCGCGGCGAGCCCGCGCCGCCCGCTCACGTGAAGCAGGAGGCAGGCGAGTGCGGCAAGCGTCGCCCACAGGTCCTGGCTGCCCGAGACCCAGCGCACCGCGGCCTCGGGCGCCGGGTGGATCGCGACGATCGCGGCGGCGAGCATGCCCGCGCGGGCACCGAACAGCCGGCGCGCGAGCAGGAACACAAGAGTCACGATCCCGGCGAAGAGCGCGAGGTTCACGGCGTGGAACGGGAGGGCGTGCTCGCCAGCCAGGCGCGACAGCAGCCACCAGTGGAGCTTCGTCGACCACGGCCGGAAGAACGGACCAATGGGCGAGGGATCGGTGAGGGCCGACCCCAGAGAGCGGCCACGGACATCATCGAGGAACCACAGGTCGTCGCCGAAGAAGGGCGCGAACAGGCCGCGCGCGTGCAGCGCAAGCGTCGCGCAGAGAATCAGCCCGAGCGCGGCGAGGGAGGAGGCCCACGGGCGCGCGGCGCGCGTGGGCGCCCCGGTGGGGGGAGTCCGTCGATCGATTCGCCGCGATCGTCCCTTGTCCATGGCCGGAAGGTAATCGATTCGGTCCGCTTCCCGATACCCGGTCCTGTCCCGACAGGCTATCCTCCCGGCCATGTCCACCCTCCCCACGACCCGCGCGCAGAGCCCGCGATGACCTGGCCCGGGCGCTATGCCGGGAAGACCGTCATCGTCACCGGCGCGAGTGGCGACCTGGGGCGCGCCGTCGTGGCGGCATTCGCCGCCGAGGGCGCCGCGCTGGGCCTCGTCTACGGGAAGAACCGCGCTGCCGCCGAGGCGCTTGCCGCCGACCCCGCCGTCGTGCCGTCGGGCCGCGCAGTCGCGCTCGCGGGCGTCGACCTCGCGGCGTCGCACGCAAAGGTCGGCAAGTCGGTGCACGCGGCGTGCGCCTCGTTGCTCGAGACGCTGGGACGCTGCGACACGCTCGTCGCGCTGGCGGGGCTGCCCGCCACGCCCGCCCTGTGGCAGAAGTCGCTGCCCGAGGTCACCGCCGAGGACCTGCACGCCGCATTCGCCGTCGACACCGTCGGCACATTCCTGTTCGCCCAGGCTCTGGCGCCGACGCTTGCCGCGGCCAGGGGCTCGATCGTCGTGATGAGTTCGTCGGCCGCATTCTACGGCGACGTGCTCGGCCTTGCGTTCGCACCGGCGAAGAGCGCCAACGCGGGCCTGGTGAAGCTGCTCGCGCGTGTGCTCGCGCCCGACGTTCGCGTCAACGGGATCGCGCCCGGCGGGATCGCGACGGGTTGGCTGGCCACGCTCGACGACGCGCAGCGCGCGCACGCGGCCGAGCAGACGCTGGTCGGCCGGCTGGGCGCCCCGGCCGAGGTGGCGCAGGCGATCCTCGAGCTGGCCACCAACGGCTACCTCAACGGCCAGGTCGTGCCGCTCGACGGAGGTATCTTCCCGCGTTCGGCGCATCCGAGCGGAGCGAAGCGCGCCCCGTAGCGTTTCCGCTAAAGTTCACGATCAAGGGGACCGCGCAGTCTGCCGATACCCACCTGCGTGAACCCTTCTCCCCCGACTCCCGACAGTCCCGCGGCGATCATCGCTCGCGAGAGCCGGCAGCGCCGTCGCCTGGCGGCGCTGCTCGACGTCAGTCGCCTGGTTGCCTCCTCGCTCGACCCGCAGGCCATCCTCGAGACCGTGGCGGACAAGATGAGCGACCTCGTCGGCGCGACCGAGGTGACCATCTTCGGGGTCGACGACGACGGGAAGATGCTGCTTCCGCTCGTCGCCCGCGTCGAGGAGAAGTACATGGCCGACGTGATGCGCATGCGCATCCGGATCGGCGAGGGGATCACGGGCTACGTGTTCACCAGCGGTGTTCCCGAGATCGTCGGCCACGCCGAGACCGACTCCCGCTCCGTGCAGGTGCAGGGCACGCCCGAGGACGAGGCCACCTCGCTCGTGTGCGTGCCGTTCTCGGTGCACGACAAGCCGGCCGGCGTCATCACGCTGTCGCGCTACGGCGTCGACCAGTTCACCCCCGAGGACCTCGAGATCGTCACCATCTTCGCGGGCCACTGCTCGGTCGCGTTCGCCAACGCCGGCCTCTACGCCGACCTGCGCAAGGCGTTCGAGGAACTGCGCGCCACGCAGACCCAGCTCGTACAGTCGGCCAAGCTCAATGCCCTCGGCGAAATGGCATCGGGCGTGGCCCACGACTTCAACAACATGCTGGCGGCGATCCTGGGGCGCACGCAGCTCCTGCTCGCCCGCGCCGAGGATCCCGAGACCCGTCGCTCGCTCGAGCTGATCGAGCAGACCGCGCAGGACGGCGCGCAGACCGTGCGCCGCATCCAGGAGTTCACGCGCGTGCGCATGGACGAGGTGCTCGACGAGGTCGACCTCAATCGCATCCTGCTCGATGTCGTCGAGCTGACGCGGCCGTCGTGGCAGACGCAGGCCAAGGCGCACGGTGCGGTGATCGACATCAGGAAGGACCTGGCGCCGGTCGCGCTGGTCGCGGGTAGCGCCTCGGAGTTGCGCGAGGTGTTCACCAACCTGGTGCTCAATGCCGTCGACGCCATGTACGGCGGCGGCACGCTCACGCTCACGACCGCGCTGGAGGACGGGCGCGTGATCGCCAGCGTGACGGACACGGGTCACGGCATGGACGACCAGGTGCAGGCGCGCTGCTTCGATCCGTTCTTCACCACCAAGGCGGTCAAGGGCACCGGGCTCGGCTTGAGCGTCGCCTACGGCATCATCGGCCGCCACAAGGCCACGATCGAGGTCACCAGCGTCCCGCACGAGGGCACGACCTTCCGCCTCGCGTTTCCGCTGCGCGCCGGCGCCCGCGTGCCGGCGAACTCGCCGGATGCGGCGGGAGACATCGGCTCGTTCCGCGCGCTCGTCATCGACGACGAACCGGCGGTGCTGTCCGTGCTGTCCGAGTTGCTCGAGGTCCTGGGGCACGACCCCACGCCCGCGCTGGGCGGGCCCGAGGGGATGGTGCGCCTGCGCGAGTTCGCGGCGGGCGGAGCCGCGGCGATGCCCGAGGTGATCTTCACCGATCTGGGCATGCCGGGCGTCAGCGGGTGGGACATCGCGGCCGAGGCAAAGCGCATTGCCCCCGACGCCGCAGTCGTCCTGGTGACCGGCTGGGGCGTCCAACTCGATGTCGAGAGCGCGCGCGCCAAGGGCGTCGACTTCCTGATGGGCAAGCCGTTCACTGTCGAGGACGTCGAATCGACGCTGCGCAAGATCCGCCTGCGCGAAGCGGGTGTGCGCGAAGCGGCGTAGTCCGCCCCGCTCCTCAGCGCCTCATTCGTTCGCTCCAGCGCCCGCGCCCGCGGGCAGCTCGCCCTTCGCCTCCAGCGCCTCGCGCGTCATGCGCACCAGTTCCGGCCCCGTCGGCAATCCCCCCGAGATCATCCACGTGATCCGCCCCTTCTTGTTGATGAGGAACGCGCCGGGGCGCG
Source organism: Candidatus Eiseniibacteriota bacterium (assembly GCA_031431875.1). GTDB lineage: Bacteria > Eisenbacteria > RBG-16-71-46 > RBG-16-71-46 > DASYSL01 > JANPEF01. The sequence continues at coordinate 14,914 of JANPEF010000078.1, forward strand.
GGTTCGACGACACCGGGTCGTACATGCCGTAGGTCCGCGCGGTCACCGAGGCGCGATCCGTCAGCAGCTGGAGCTTCGGCACGGTGACCCAGTCCTTCTGCTTGTCGCGGCCGAACGGCGCGAGAATGACCGCGCCCAGGCCGAGCTCGGCCAGGCCGTCGGCGGCCGCTTCGATGTCGACGCACTCCTGTGGCCGGCGCACGAAGACGACGAGCCACGGCTTCGTGCGACGCGCTTCCATCAGGTGGAATGTCCTGCCGTCCTGGTCGCGCTGGTTGATGTCGGGCGCGGGGTCGCCCACCAGGTAGCGTCCGATGCCGGTCGAGACGGGGCCGGGCGACTGGTAGTTCTCGTCGCCGGGTTCGGTCACGGGCCGGGGCTGGGAATTCTTGTCGGGATCCTGCGCCCGGGCGGGATCGGTCGTCGCGCAGAGCAGGCAGAAGAGGAGCGCGCCGGGGACGACGCGCGTGAGGCGAATCGGTGCGGGCATGGCCGAACCTCCCGGCCGGGGTCAAGCGCGGGCGAGCACCGCCTCGCGCAAGGCGTCCAGCCGTTCTGGGGGAGTCGCCGGATGGATCGAGCAGCCGGGCGCGATCATCCAGCCCCGGCCTCCGGTGTCCGCGAAGCCACGCTCGAGTTGCGACAGCGCGAGCGCGTCGTCCGCGGCGACGAGGGCATCATCGTGGCCGATGCCCCCGATCATCGCCCCGCGCACGAGCGGTCGTGCCGTGCGCAGGTCGAGGTTGCCGTCGGCGGTCGAATCCCACGAGACCGCGGCGACGGGATAGTCGGTGAGTGCCGCCAGGTAATTGCGCGGGCGGCAGACGTGCAGCAGGTTGAACGGCGCGCCGGCGGCACGGGCGAGTACGCGCAGGTCGAACGGCGTGGCGAACGCGCGATAGGCCGCGGGGGACCACGCACGATCCGCGGACGCCCATTCGACGGTCGCGAAGTAGATGCCGTCGGCGCCTGCGGCGAGCGCCCGCGGCACGAAGTCCTCGAACGTGCGCGTCACGGTCTCGACGGCGGCGCGCACGGCGTCGGGATCAGTCGCCATGATGCGCTCGACGGCCGTCGTGCTCTCGGCCATGTCGGTGACGACGGAGAGCGGCGAGAAGACGGTCTCGACCAGCAGCACGTCGGGTGGCAGCCCGGCGCGCACCAGGCGGATCGCCTCGAGCTGCTCGCCCAGCGCGCCGGCATCGCCGGGCACGGGCTTCATCGAGCGGAAGTCGCGGGAGGTGCGCAGCGGGAACGACTGGCGGGTCGGTTTGTCGAGGGCGTGGCGCGGGGTGGAGAAGCCGAGGCCCCAGGGCTCGCCGTGGTACGAGGCGCGCGGGTTCAGCTTCACGAAGTCCCAGTCGTGGCGCTCGCGGCGCTCGAGGGTCTGTGTGGCGAGGTCGGTGGCGGTTCCCTCGCGGTCGTAGATGTGGCCCCAGAACGCCATCGGCGGTCGATCCACAGGATCGCCAGCCAGCGTCGCGAGCACCCGGTCCCGTCGCGAAGCGAAGTCAGTCAATGCGCACCTCCGACACGCAGTGTACGCCCGCAGCGCGCGCGGAGCAACGGAACGCGGGCATGGGCCGCACGGACCGGGCGGGGTCCTTGTCCGAAGGGGGGCCGGATGGTAGCTTTCGGGCGCGTCCTTCCCGCCCGATCGGCGTCCATCCTGAGGATCCCTCGTGCCCGTTCCCACCGCCGCGGCAGCCCGCGACTTCGTCTCCCGCTTTCGCGGGCGGCGCATTGCTGTCTTCGGCGACCTGATGCTCGATCGCTACCTGTGGGGCCGTGTCGAGCGCATCTCGCCCGAGGCGCCCGTCCCCGTCGTCGCCATCGACACGGAGACGTTTTCGTTGGGTGGCGCAGCGAACGTGGCGCACAACCTGGCCGCGCTGGGTGCGGCACCCCGCCTCGTCGGGCTGGTCGGCGACGATGTCTCGGGCCGCACGCTGGCCGCAGACCTTGCCGCGCGCGGGGTCGACGTCACCGGCCTGGTCACCGATCGCACGCGGCGCACGACCGTCAAGACCCGGATCATCGCCCACCAGCAGCAGGTCGTCCGCGCCGACGAGGAGGACGCGTTCGACGCCACAGGCGCCGCGGCCGCCGCGCTGGATGCGGCGCTCGTCGTGGCACTCGACGGCGCCGAGGCGATCGTCGTGTCCGACTACGGCAAGGGCGCGATCACCGCGGCCGGGCTCGCGGTCCTGCTGGCCCGCGCGAAGGCGAAGCGCGTGCCGGTGTGCGTCGATCCCAAGGAGACGCATTTCTTCTCGTACACGGGTGCGGCGGTGCTGACGCCGAACGCGCACGAGGCGGGCCGCGCGTTCGGCCGCACGATCAAGGACGATGCGACGCTGCTGGCCGCCGGCGAGGACCTGCGCGCGCGGCTCGACGCCGACGCGATCCTGATCACGCGTGGTGCCGACGGCATGAGCCTGTTCGAGCGCGGCGGCCGGCTCACCCAGCTGCCGACCGTGGCGCGCGAGGTGTTCGACGTCACGGGCGCGGGCGACACCGTCGTCTCGGTCTACGCGCTGGCGCTGGCCGCCGGTGCCGAGCCCGCGCTGGCGGCGTACCTGGCGAACCACGCGGCCGGGCTCGTCATTCGCCACGCCGGCACCGCGGTGACGGACGGCGCCGAACTGCTCGCCTCGCTTGCCGAATCGATCGCCGGGGAGCCGACCAGGGCCGCTCCGGCGAGCGCCTCGTGAGCGTCGACGGCCGCGTGCTCGAGCGCGCGGCCGCGACGGCGCAGGTGTCGGGCTGGCGCGCCGCGGGGGAGACCGTGGTGTTCACCAACGGCGCGTTCGACCTGGTGCACCGCGGGCACGTCGCCTCGCTCGCGGCGGCGCGGGCCAAGGGCGATCGACTGGTGGTGGGTGTCAACGACGACGCCTCGGTGCGGCGGCTCAAGGGCCCCAACCGCCCGCTGGCGCCGCTCGAGGATCGCATGGCCGTGCTCGCCGCACTGCGCGCGGTCGACCTGGTGACGCCGTTCGCCGAGGACACGCCCGAGGAACTGATCCGCGCGTTGCGCCCGGACGTTCTGGTCAAGGGCGCCGATTACAAGGTGGAGGACGTGGCCGGCGGGGCGTTCGTGCGCTCGTACGGCGGCCGCGTCGAGACGGTGGAGCTGGTCCCGGGCCGCTCGACGTCGTCGTTCGTCGAGCGCGTGCTCGAGCGCTACGGTCGCGGCGGGAGTTCGACGTCCTGACATTCGAAGATCGACGGGAGAACGCATGACGGAACGCACGCTGGTCCAGGCGGTGAACGACGGGTTGCGCGAGGGCATGCGCCGTGACGCCGACGTGATCCTGCTGGGCGAGGACATCGGGAAGGCCGGCGGCGTGTTCCGCGCCACCGAGGGCTTGCTCGACGAATTCGGCCCCGGCCGCGTGCTCGACACGCCGCTGGCCGAGAACGGCATCGTCGGGGCGGCGATCGGCATGGCGCTGTACGGGCTGCGGCCGGTGGCCGAGATCCAGTTCTCGGACTTCATCTTCCCGGCGTTCGACCAGATCGTCTCCGAGGCGGCGAAGATGCGCTACCGCTCGAATGGGCAGTATTCCTCGCCGATCGTCGTGCGCGCGCCCGTCGGCGGGGGGATCAAGGGTGGGCTCTACCACTCGCAGAGCCCCGAGGCGTATTTCGCCCACACGCCGGGCCTCGTCATCGTCACGCCGAGCACGCCCGCCGATGCGAAGGGCCTGTTGATGAGCGCGCTCAAGTCGCCCGATCCCGTGATGTTCCTCGAGCCCAAGCGCTTGTACCGCACGGCCAGGGCCGACGTGCCCGACGGCGTGCACGAGGAGCCGCTCGGTGTCGCCCGCATCGCCCGCGAAGGCACGGACGTCTCGGTGCTCACCTATGGCTCGATGACGCCGACATGCCTCGAGGCCGCCGCCGAGTTCGCCGCCGCCGGCGGGCCCTCGGTCGAGGTCCTCGACCTGCGCACGCTGGTTCCGCTCGACGCCGCCGCCGTGCTCGCCTCCGTGCGCAAGACCGGTCGCTGCGTGATCGTGCACGAGGCGCCGCGCACCTGCGGCTTCGGAGCCGAACTCGCCGCGCTGGTGGCCGAGCGCGCGCTGGGGTCGCTGCTGGGGCCGATCGCGCGCGTCGCCGGCTTCGACACACCGTTTCCGTACACGCTGGAACACGTCTACCTGCCCGATGCGCGCCGCGTCACGCGCGCCGTCGAGCACGTCATGGCCGGATAGGGGGACGCATCGTGGCATTCGAGTTCAAGCTGCCCGACATCGGCGAGGGCGTGGCCGAGGCCGAGATCGTCAAGTGGCTGGTGGCCCAGGGCGACGTCGTCGTCGAGGACCAGCCGCTGGTCGAGGTCCTCACCGACAAGGCGACGGTCGAGATTCCTTCGCCGCGCGCGGGTACGATCGCCTTGCTCGGCGCCGCCGAAGGCGCGATCCTGCCGGTCGGTGCGGTGCTGGTGACGATCAATGTAAGCGGCGAAGCCGCTGCGCCCGCGCCCGCCGTGGCGCACGTGCCCCCGGCGTATGCCACCGTCGCTGCGACCGCAGCGACGACAATGGCTCCGCCGAGTCGCCTCGAAGCCGTCCCCGCGGCACGCCTGCTGGCGAGGGAGAGCGGGCTCGACCTGTCGACCGTGACCGGCACCGGCCCGCACGGGCGGATCACGCTCGAGGACGTGAAGACCGCACTCGAGGGTGGCGGTGGCGCGAAGCCCGCGCCGCCACATGCCGCCTCCGCCGGTCCTGAAGAACGCGTCCCGCTCCGCGGGTTACGCCGGAGGATCGCCGAGCACATGATCCACGCTGCGCGCACCGTGCCGCACTTCACGTTCGTGGCCGAGGCGGACATGAGCCACGTCGTCGCCGCGCGCGCGGCGATGAAGGCGACCGGTGCGAAGGGGACCTATCTCGCCTGGATCGTGCGCGCGGTCGCCGCGTCGCTCAAGGAGTTCCCGCTGCTCAACGCGAGCCTCGACGAAGCGGCGAGCGAGATCGTGCTCAAGAAGCACTACGACATCGGCATCGCCACCGCGACCGAGGACGGGCTCATGGTCCCCGTGATCAAGAACGCCGACCGCCTCGATCTGGAAGCCATCGCCGCGGAAATCGAGCGCTTGGCGCACGGCGCGCGCGAGCGCAAGCTGGGTCTCGACGAGCTGACCGGCGGCACGTTCACCATCACGACCACCGGCGTCTTCGGCGGCCTGCTGGCCACGCCGATCGTGCATCACCCCCAGGTCGCGATCCTCGGCGTGCACGCGGTGACGCCCAGGCCGGTCGTGCGCGACCGGCAGATCGTGATCCGCGAGATGACGAACCTGTCGCTGTCGCTTGATCACCGCGTGGTCGACGGCGACGTCGGCGCGCGCTTCCTGTACGACGTGATCGCGCGGCTCGAGCGCGCGGAGGAGCCGGCCCGATGACGCACGAGATGCTGAGCCTGCTCGAACCCGATGGATCGATCGACCCGGCGCGCGATCCGGGTATCGACCCCAAGATCCTCGTCCGCATCTACGAGCACATGCTGCTGCTGCGCGTGCTCGACACCCGCATGATGAATCTGCAGCGTCAGGGCCGGATCGGCTTCTATGGAACGGCGCTGGGCGAGGAGGCGGCGACGCTCGGCAGCGTGGCGGCCGTGCGCGACACGGACTGGGTGTTCCCCGCGCTGCGCCAGGGCGGGGCGCTACTGTGGCGCGGGTTCCCGCTCCAGGCGTTCATCGCGCAGTTGATCGGCAACTCGGGTGACGTGCTCAACGGCCACCAGATGCCGTGCCACTACGCCGATCGCGGCGTGAACGTCGTCGCCTGGTCGTCGGTGATCGGCACGCAGTTGCCGCACGCCGTCGGCATGGCGTGGGCCGCGCGGCACAAGGGCAAGGACGACATCGCGGTGGCCTACCTGGGCGACGGCGCGACGAGCTCGGCCGACTTCCACGCGGCAATGAATTTTGCCGGCGTGTGGAAGGCGCCGGTCGTGTTCGTGTGTCAGAACAACCAGTGGGCGATTTCGGTGCCGGTCGAGGCGCAGACCGCGGTCGTCGAGCTGGTGCGCAAGGCCGACGGCTACGGCGTGCCGGCCGTGCGCGTTGACGGCAACGACGCGCTCGCCGTGTATCGCGCCGTCTCCGAGGCGGCCGCCCGCGCGCGGCGCGGCGACGGACCGACGTTCATCGAGTGTGTCACGTTCCGCATGGGCGGACACTCGTCGAGCGACGACCCCACGCGGTATCGCGACGACGCAGTCGTCGCGGAGTGGAAGCTCAAGGACCCGGTCGTACGCCTCCGGCGGCATCTCGAGGGCCGCGGCCTGTGGAGCGAGGAGCAGGAAACCGCGGCCAACGACGCGTGGAACGCGAAGGTCGGCGAAGCGATCAAGGTCGCCGAGGCGATGCCCGCCCCGGCGGTCGAGAGCATCTTCGACGGGGTGTACGCCTCGCCGCCGTGGAACCTGCGCGAGCAACGCGATTGGCTCACCGCCGAAGGCGGCGGACACGCGAAGGACGAAGGGAGATTTCCCCTGTGAGCATGATCCCGCCCAGCGGCCCGGGCGACCCGCGCCCTGGCTCGCCACAGCCCGGAGCGCAGCTCGACGACCCGCTCGCTCGCGCCACCGCGCAGAAGGCCGAGGAGCTCGCGCGCCGCATGCGCGCCGAGGCCGAGAAGCGCCGTGCCGCCGGTCGCACCACGCGGATCGTCCTGTTTGCCGCGCTGCTGGTCATCGCCGGGGGCCTGTGGTGGCTGTTTTCGCCGCGGCCCGCAACGAAGCCCGCCGAGACGTGGGAGCGCCGCGTCGCCGCCGGCACGAAGGTGACCGGACCATCGCTCGCCTTGAGCCCGGACGGCAAGTGGTTCGCGCTCGCCTGGGCCGAGGGCGGTACGCTGTGGTGGATGCGCGGCACGCGCGAGGCGACGGGGCGCTTCCGCTTCGATGCGCCGACTGCGGTGCCCGACCAGTCGCACCCGTTCACCGCCTTTGACGAGGATCCGCCCAAGGCCGCGATCGATAACGAGGGCCAGGTCGCCGTCGCGTGGATGACGCGGCCGGCGAATCGCGAGGAGGGCTCGGTGATCGCGGTGGCGCGGCCGAACCTCGACCGCGATGGGGCGGTCGCGATCACGCGCATCGAGCCGACCGATCCCGCGGGGTTCTACCTCTGCGAGTCGATCCAGTACGACGACGACGGCGGGTTGCTCGCGGTGTGGATCGACGCCGGCTCGGCGGCGCACTCGCAGGGCGAGATCGGCACGCTGCAGTGCGCGACCGCGCCGGCGCAGGGCCCGTTCGAGACGACGGCGGTGCTGGCCGACAGCATCTGTTCCTGCTGCCGCACGTCGGTGTCGTGGTTCGGCCCCGACACGTTTGCGCTGTCGTGGCGCGGCGTCGACGCGGCGAACTCGCGCGACGTGCGCTTCGCCGTGCTGCGCGAGCGCGGCCTCGACGGATCAGGCACGCCGGCGCTCGATCCGCAGTCGCGCGCGCTCGTGCGCGAGGACGGCTGGAAGATCGAGGGTTGCCCGTCGCAGGGCCCGGCCGTCGCCGCGATCGGGGACAAGGCCGCGTGGGTCTGCTGGTACACCGAGGGCACGCCGCGGGGCCTGTCGCTGGCGAAGCTCGACCCGCGCCACGGCGTCGAGGGAGTCCGCTGGGCCACGCGTGAGACCTTCGAGATCGACGTGCGCGAGAAGGCCGCCTACCCCTACGTCGTGACACTCGGCTCGGGCCGCCCGCTCGTGGTCTTCGAGGGCCCCGCGCCCGAAGGCGGTCGCGCCCTGTTCGGCCGCAGCATGACGCGCAAGGGCCTGGGCCCGCCGGTGCGCTTCACCACCGCGACGCGCCCGTCGCGCCCGGTCGCCGCGCGCTGGGGCGGCAGCGGCGCTCTCGTCGCCTGGACCGAGGCCGATGAGTTCGGCTCGCGCCTGGCGATCGCGGAGTGGAAGGGGTTGTAGCTCCGCCGTAGCTCCGCGTTTGCGCCGGCGGGCTATCCTGTGCGAGGATCGCCCGCGCCGGGAGGAGGTGATCGCCGTGCCCCGAGCATTCATCCCGAAGCGCCTTGCCCTCGTTCTTCCAATCCTTGCCGTCGCTTTCGCGACGGCAATATCTGGCTGCTCCGACGACTCCTCGCCCAGCGGTCCAGGCAACCTGCGCGTCTACTCCCCGGCCAATCTCCGGCAGGTGATCGCGCCCGACTCCGCTGTGGTCGGCGACACGCTCGAGATCGTGGCGTGGATTTCCATCGGCGGCTGCTACCGGGCCGAGCCCGCGGTCGTGACGGAGCTCGTGCCCGGCTACGGCCGCGTCCAGTTGCTCACCAGCCGGCCGTTCAAGTCAGGAACGTGCAACACGGGCATCTGGGGCGTTCCGCTGACCGCGCACATTCCGGTCGGCACCGCGGGGACGTGGCGCTTCGACGTGGTCGGCTACACGACCACGTCGGTCGAGGTGGTCGTGACTCCGGGGAACTGAGCGGATGACTGCGCGTCGATCCGCGCCGAACGTTTCGCCCCTGCTGTGGATCCTGGCCTTCGGCCTTGCCGGCTGCGACGGATCGACCCAGCCTGCCCCTATCCCGAGGGAGGCTCCCCCGATTCTCGCCGTCACCGCGCCGGACGTCGCACCACCGGGAGGAACCGTCCTCGTCCGGATGCACTGGCTGACCCAGGATTGCGGAGCGAGTTTCTTGCGGTTCGATACGCAGCTCCAGGAGGATGGAGCCTGGCTTCTCCTGCCGAAGTGGAGTTGGCCGAACGAGGGGTACGCGTGCGGGGCCGTTCTCGTTACCACCTCGCGCGAGCAGACCATCGCGCTGCCCATGCCCTCCGCGGGCTCGCTGCGCATTCGATTTAACGTCGCCGGTCGGCTGGTCGACCGCCGGGTTCAGCCCGGAGTTCCGGAGCCGAATCGGGGATTGCTCGTCGAAGTGGTGTCGGTCACGACTGGATTGGCGATCCCGGGGGACACGCTGACGGCCTCTTCCGTGACGCGCGATGTCGGAGATTCCTGGTCTGTCGGGGCGCCGTTCCTGAGCAACGTCACGGACTCGACGGGGACACTTCGGATCGACCTGACGGGGTTGGACGTCGAGCAACGACTGATGCTTCGCCGCAAACCACCGGGCAACGGACTGTGGATCGACTTTCCGTTCCTGGAGACCGCACCGGCGGATCAGAGAGCGGAACGTGCGTCGCTCTACTTCTAGGTTTCCGTGCCGCCAGCAGATTGCGCCACCGCTCCCGGCCGCAGCCCACTTTCAGGCCCATTTTCTCGCAACCGTGCGAGGCAATTGGGGGGTAAGTGGGGTGGGTCAATACGCCGGCGTCACCGTCGCCCACGGCGCCCCAGCCCCGGAAGCCCCAGCCCCCAAAAC
>JANPEF010000079.1:0-4099 GCA_031431875.1 Candidatus Eiseniibacteriota bacterium
GCCCCACTGCGTGAGGTACATGGGGGGCTGGGCACCAGCGGGCGCGGGCAAGATTGCGGCAAGAGCGAATAGGGCGAGCAGGAAGCCGAGGGCGCGCATGGAAGCCTCCGAAGGTGATCAGGGGGGGCACCAAGGGTAGCCGATCGGCGCGGCCAAAGCACTGGTCCCAAAGGGCCATCCCGCCAGGTCGGGCCTCGTTGAAGTCATCGCCGGTGCAAGCTTGATGGATCGCCCGGCTGCGGGCTTCATGGTGTTGCCGACAGCCCACCGCCCGGGCGTCCCTGGTCGGCCCCACGGAGGCCGCATGACCCGCCTGAGCCCGCAGACGCTCACGACACAGGAGCAGGCAGCCCTGCTCGCCCATGCCGAGGCCAGTCCCCGCGAGGCGCTCCTATTCTCCCTCGCCCTTGGGACCGGACTTCGGCTGGTTCACGGGCGTATGTCCGTCGAGGTCACCTACTTCGTGCCTCAACCGGACCCCGGGGGGAGTCCGGTTCGTACACAGCCACAGATGGCTCCCCAGGTTGCCCGGAGTACGAACCGGCCTTGGACCGCTGAAAGTGCCATATTTCGGGTCTTCCATGACCTAGGACGACTGCTCCCGCGGGCCAGAACGAGGCCCCCGAAAGTTCCACTCCACCGGACCCGCACCGACTTCCAACGCCGAGCGGTGCGTCGCTCGGACACGTCCATCACCGGGCCTCCCCTTTGCCGTACTTCGCCAGCAGCGCCTTGAACCGCGGGTGGTTGCGGATCGAATCCCAGCGCGGGTCGAGCCGCAGCGTGTGGACACTGAGCCCGGAGGGCTCCGCTAAGAGCCGCTCGATCTCCTCGAGCGCCGCCTCGGCGTCGCCGGCCTGCGCGAGGATGAGGGCGCGATCTTCCGCCACCCTTACGCCTTGAAGAGCGTCCTCGCGATAGATGACGGTCTGCTGTAGCCAATGGGCCTCGCGTAGGGCCTCGTCCCGACGCCCGAGCCCGGCCAGCGCCATGCCTCGGGCGTAATGCACGCGCTCGTCGTCCGGGAATTCGCTCAGCGCGGAGTCCAGGCGCACGCGGGCCGAATCGAACGCGGCCCGCGCCGCCGCGTGGTCGCCGCGCAGTTGGTGTGCCCAGGCGGCATACAGGGCACTGGGCAGGAAGAACTGCTGCCCCTCGAAGACGTGGGCGCGCGCGATCTGATGCATCTGCAGCAGGCTGTCAGCGTTCCGTTCCAAGAGGAGGAGATCAGCACGATTAGAGGCTAAACTCCCGCCTCCGAGTTCCGCGTCCCTGGGGAGCCGGCTCAGTACCGCTCGCAGCGTGTCGAGCTGCCCTTGCCAGATGTAGTAGGTCCATCCTCTGTCAACCGCTGCCGCATGCAGGTCCGGTGCGAGACTCAGGGCCCGCTCGTACGCGCGCATCGCATCTGAATAGCGGCGCATGAATTGATAGGTACTGCCGCCGAGACCATTAAACAGGTCCGCGTCACGCGGGTCGAGCTGCGCGGCCTTCTCGAACGCCGCCAAGACCTCGTTCCAGTTTCCCAGCCGACGGTGGACATACCCGATCAGCGACCAGACATCGGCGTCATTGGGCAGTCCCTTGAGCGCGATCGCGAACTCGTCCAACGCCCGGCGGTAGTCGCGGCGGCCCCAGTAGTGCGCCAGGCCCATGGCGGTGTGGGCCTGAGGCAGGTCTGGCGCAAGCCGAAGTGCCGCCTCCGCTTCCTCGCGCTGGCGCGCCGCTCGCGCCGCCGAAGGATCGTACCGGAACCACCACATCCGGCCATGCACTTCCGAGAGTGCCGCGTGCGCGAGCGCAAAGTTGGGGTCCAGTGCCAGCGCCCGCTCGTAGAGCTGCTGGGCCGATTCCTGGTCCTGTCGGAGAAAGCCGGGGCGGGTGAAGTACTCGCGCCCCTGTAGATACAGCTGATAGGCCTCGGCGTTCGCCGTGGGCGCCGCCGCGAGCCTCCCCTGCTCGGCACGGGTCAGCGCCGCGCCCACCGCCGCCACGATCTGCTGCGCCACCTCGCTCTGGATCGCGAACGCGTCCTCCAGCGTGCGGTCATAGTGCTCCGCCCATAGGTGCTCGTCGGTCGCTGCATCGATCAGCTGCACGTTCACCCGCAACCGCCCGCCCACCACCTGCACACTCCCCTCCACCACGCTCCCCACCCCCAGCTCGGTCGCGACCTGCTTGAGAGGCTTGGACGTGCCCTGATAGCCCATCACCGAGGTGCGGCTGATCACCTTGAGCGCCGCCACCTTGGCGAGCTGGGTCAGCAGCTCGTCATGAAGTCCACCCGCAAAGTACGCGTGAGTCCCCTCGGCGCTCAGGTTCCGGAAGGGCAGCACCGCGATCTCGCTGCGTGCATGAACCGGCCTGGCCGGTGCGGGTGCCCGCCGGCCGGGGCGCAGTACGAGCAGCGCCCCGATCACGACGACCACAACGGCTCCGCCGAGGAGGGCGAGCCGCCACCGCCGGCGGGCCGGTGACGCCGACGCGACGGTCGGGGCTACCGTCACGGCCGCCGATTCGTGGTGGCCGAGCGCCTCGGCGAATTCCGCTGCGGTGGCGAAACGATCCGCCGAGAGCTTCGCAAATCCCCTCGCGATCGCCGCCGATACGCCGCTCGAGACCGTGGGGCGCAGCGCGGAGATCAGATGCGCCTCGACCGTCAGGTGCTGCCGGATCAGCCCCTCTGTCGTCGGGGCGACGAAGGGCGGCTGTCCTGCCAACATCTCGTACAGCACGCAGGCGAGGGCGTAGAGATCGGCGCGCCCATCGACCGCGCCGCCGCTCGCCTGTTCCGGGCTCATGTAGCGCGGTGTCCCAACCGCCATTCCAGCCCCCGTCGCCGCCTGGGTCGCACCGTGAGAGGCCGCGGAGCCCGTGGCCCGTGCGATCCCGAAGTCCGCGACCAACGCGATGCCGCCCGAGAGCAGGACGTTCTCGGGCTTGACGTCGCGATGCACGATGCCGTGCTGATGGGCGTGCCCCAGGGCACTCGCGATCTCGCGGGCGAGGCGAAGCGCGTCTTCGACCGGGAGCTGCCCCTCGCGGTTCATTCGCGCGCGGAGCGACTCACCCGCGATGTAGGGCATTACGTAGTAGAGCTGGCCGTCCGCGGCGCCCGAGTCGAAGAGCGGAAGGATGTGCGGGTGATTGAGCTGCGCCGCGATCTCGATCTCGCGCAGAAACCGGTCGTGGCCGATGGCCGCCGCAATCTCCGCGTGGATGACCTTGATCGCGACCTGGCGGTGGTGCTTCAGATCCTCCGCCAGATAAACGGTGGCCATCCCGCCGCGGCCAAGTTCGCGCTCGATGCGGTAGCGGTCGGCGAGGTCATCGCGCAGGCGTTCGAGGGGCGTGGACAGGGCAGCACCTCCGGAGAGAGCGCTCCGACGGTAGCATACACGGCGATCTCACGCCGTTTCGCGTCTCCCGTGCTCGTGCCGGCCGCCAAGATAGCGAACCCCCGCGGCTCAGCGAGTCGCGGGGGTCACTCACATTTGGCTCCCCAGGTAGGACTCGAACGAATGCGGGATGCTGCTGGAGCGGCCCGGCGAGAGGAGGGATGCCCTGCGGGTGTCCTGGCTAGCCGCCCGACGAGTCCCCGGTCAGCCCCGGCTCGGTCTGGCGACGGGGGTCGAGCGCTTCGGCGATCTGGGCCGGGGTGAGGTCGGTCATCTCGGCCGCGAGTTCGCGCACGGAGCGGCGCTCCTGGAACGAGCGCTTCGCGATCTCCGCCGCCTTGTCGTAGCCGATGAGCGGGTTGAGCGCGGTGGCCATCGACGGGCTGATCTCGACGTAGCCGTTGCACGTGGCTTCGTCGGCCTCGATTCCGCTGACGGCCCGGTCGGCCAGCAGCCGCGACACGTTGGCGAGGAGGCGCGACGACTCGAGCAGGTTGCGCGCCATCATCGGCAGCATCGTGTTGAGCTCGAGCTGTCCCCATTGCGCGCCGACGGTGATCGCGACGTGGTTGCCCATCACCTGTGCACCGACCTGGATGACGGCCTCGCAGATCACGGGGTTCACCTTGCCGGGCATGATCGAGCTGCCGGGCTGAATGGCCGGAAGCCGGATCTCCGCGAGGCCCGTGCGCGGCCCGGAG
>JANPEF010000080.1:0-16756 GCA_031431875.1 Candidatus Eiseniibacteriota bacterium
ACTCCCCGATGATCTTCACCAGCACGCGCTTGTCGCGCATGCCGTCGAACTCGCCGTAGAAGATCTGCTCCCACGTCCCGAAGTCGAGCTTGCCCGCGGTGATCGCGACGACCACCTCGCGTCCCATGACCTGGCGGCGCAGGTGGGCGTCGGCGTTGTCCTCGCCGGTGCGGTGGTGGTGGTAGGCGGTGGGGCTGGCGTCGTAGGGGGCGAGTTTCTCGAGCCACTTCGTGAAGTCGTGATGCAGGCCCGACTCGTCGTCGTTGATGAACACGCTGGCCGTGATGTGCATCGGGTTGACCAGCACCAGGCCCTCGCGCACGCCGCTCTCCTTGATCGCGGCCTCGACTTCGCCCGTGAGGTTGACGAACGCGATCCGCGTCTTCGTGTGCACGGTGAGGACCTTGCGGTGGGTCTTCATCCGCTCAGTACACCCACTGCAAGCGCGTATGCAGCTGGTCGGTGCGGCCCTCGATGCCGCCCTTGTCGAGCGTCTCCTCGCCGTAGCCGAGCGTGAGCCGCCAGCGACGCGTCGCCCACCAGTTGGCGCCGGCGAACCATGCCTGCAGCTCGCCGCCATCGATTCCCTGGTCGGTGACGTCGAGCCCGCCGTAGCGGCCGAACAGTTCGAGCGCGCCCCAGTGACCCTTGGGCATGACGCGCCGGGCGTAGCCGACCTTCCTGTCGTAGAGACGGTGCTCGCCGGTGACGACCCACGATCCGGTCAGGTAGTAGCCGTGGAAGTTCGGCTCGTCGTCGCCCACGACGTTGACGTGCGTGGTCGTGAGTTCTCCGAGCAGGGAGAATGGCCCCGCGTTCCACAGCGCCTCGGCAGCGAAAGTGTTGGCGTTCTCGGCGGGGATCGCCTTGGTGTCCACGTAGTAATCCGCCACGTTCGATTCCGGTCGACCGCGATAGCGCAGGACCCCGTCATCGGCCCCGGCATAGCGCCAGCTCGCGCCCAGGTGGAGGAAGTGCCGGCCCGACTCGTCCCACATCGGCAGGCTGGTGACGCGACCCGAGAGGTCCCAGCCGCTGTCCTCGTAGGCGAGGTCCCTGGTGAACCAGTCGTTGTAGGCGCCCAGCGCCCAGGTGCCGCGCTCGTCTGCCATGACGTGGTTGAAGCGCAGCCCGATGTTGCGCGAGACGAAGAACGGGCTCAGGAGACGCTCCAGGTGCGGCAGGTTGGCCGCGTCGCCGACCATCTCGTAGATGGTCGATTCCTTCGTCTTGCCGACGGTGAGCTTGCCCAGCCCGCCGACGGGGGCCGTGATGCTGATGTCCGTGAAGCTCCAGTCGTTGTCGGGATCGGTGTCGAAGCCGCGGTACTCGAAGCTGACCAGGTAGGTCCAGGGCGTCGCATGGTTGCGGAAGAGTTCGCCGCGCGCGAGGATGCGGGCCGAGCGGATGTCCCACTCATCCTCCTGTTCGCCGACCTGGTCGAGGCTCGCCTGGTCCTGCGCGAACCACGTGTAGTCGACGATGGGCACCGCGCCGAACTTGAGCGAGAACCACTTGTCCTTGATCGACGTGCTCTTGTACGTGCTGTCCGAGATGTCCGGCACGAACGACGTGTACCCCGGCGCGGCCGGGGGCAGGTCGAACATCTGCGCCTCGGCGCGAGCCGCAAACGCGACCGAGAGCACGAAGACCAGGCGGGCAGCCCGCTTCATGACGGTGTTCAGCACGGTCGCGACTCCTCGGGGAAGAAGGAACGGAACGACAGGAGGGGAGGGAGCGGCTACGCGGTCGCCGGGGCGTCGGCGATGATCTCGTACAGGGTCGTGCGTTGGGCCGGTTCGAACCCCGCCTCGCGGATCAGGGTTCGCGTCTCCTCGACGGTCGTCATGTTCACGTGGCCGGTCGCCTTGTGCACGTTCTCCTCGAACAGCGTGCCGCCGAAGTCGTCGGCCCCGAACTGCAGCGAGACCTGGCCCGTCTTCTTGCCCTCGGAAAACCACGTCGCCTGGATGTGCTCGAAGTTGTCGAGGATCAGGCGGCTGGCGGCGAGCATGCGCAGGTACTTCGCCGGGCCGGCGTTGCGCGGGACCCACTTGCGCAGCGGCGTGTTGTCGCGCTTGTACGACCATGGCACGAACGCGGTGAAGCCCGCGTTGCCCTCGGCGAGCGCCGCATCCTGAAGCGTGCGGATCGACTCCAGGTGCTCGAGCACGTCCTCGGCCGTCTCGACGTGCCCGTACATCATCGTCGCGGTCGAGCGCAGGCCCACCTCGTGGGCGATGCGGTGGACGTCGAGCCACGTCTCGGGCCCGCCCTTCTTGGGCGAGATCTTCTTGCGCACGCGCGCGGACAGGATCTCGGCGCCGCCGCCGGGCAGTGACACCTGCCCTGCGTCGCGCAGCGCGGTGAGCACGCCGCGGATGTCCATCCCCGACACCTCGACCATCTGCTGGATCTCGGGGGCCGAGAAGAAGTGCGGCGTGATGTCGGGATAGCGCTCGCGCACGGTGCGGATGAGGCGCGGGTAGAACTCCCACGGCACCGCCGGATTGAGCCCGCCCTGCAGTAGCACGGTCGTGCAGCCGTAGGTGCGCGCCTTCTCCACGTGCTCGAGAACCTGCTCGATCGTCAGCGTGTAGACGTCCTCGCCGACGTAGGACGGCTTCCGGTAGAACGCGCAGAACGTGCAGTCGACCGTGCAGACGTTCGTGTAGTTCGGGTTCGAGTCGACCACGTAGGTGACGCGCTTCTCGGGGTTCTTGGCGAAGCGCACCTCCTGCGCCAGCGCCCCCAGCTCGAGCAGCGGCATGTCGGTCAGTGCGTGCAGCGCTTCCTCGCGGGTGAGGCGGCGGCTCGTGTCGATCGCGAGATCAGGCGTCAAGGCGATGCTCCTTCCACAGCGCGCGGAAGCGGGTAAGGCCGGCTTCCTCGTCGGGGCCCAGGCGGTAGCGGAACGCGCGCAGGTAGTCCGCGAGCCACGCGGCGTCGCCCAATGCTGGATCGTCGTTCGAAGCGGCGGTGGCGAGAGCTTCAAGATCCTGCTCGCCTTCGGCGAGCGATCTCTCAAGGAACGCGGCGAGCCGCGCCTTCTCTTCGGCGGGCAGGCTCGTGCGCACGGCCCACACCGCATAGACGAACGGCAGTCCGGTCCAGGCGAGCCACTCGGCGCCCAGGTCGAGCATGTGCAGCGCCGGATCGGCCGCGGCGGCGCTACGCGCCCGCAAGGCGGCGTCCCCGATCAGGAGCCAGGCGTCCCCGGTGGGGGCGGCCGCGGCCTCGACCGCGCGGCGCACGTACGTGACGGCGCGGGCGCCGAAGCGCTCGGCGAGCAGGATCTTCGTCAGGGCGACCGAGGTCTGCGACTCGGTCGTGAGATCCACGCTGCGCGGGCCCGCGTCGGGCGCGAACAGCGCCGCCAACGGCGTGCGCGCAAACAGGAGCACGCTCGAGACCGCGCCGCGGCAGGTGATGCCGAAGGGCCCCACGCGCTCGAAGCGGGGATCGAGGCCGAACCAGTCGGCGACGGCCATGAGCCCGGCGTCGGCGCGACCGGCCCGTGCCTCCTCGCCCAGCGCGCGCGGCGGCAGGTCGACGGTGGCGCCGGGCGCCTCGTCCCAGCGGACGTAGAAGGGCGCGGCATTGAGGTACGGGATGCGGGCCAGGGTGGCGAGCGTGGTGGTGGCGCGCGGCTCGCTCAAGCCGGGACCTCGTCGTGCACCTTGAGCACGTTGTACAGCGCGTCGCGCTCGACCGGCGTCTTCCCGGCCTCGCGAATCAGCTCGATCAGGCGCTCGCGGGCCAGGCCCAGCGGCGACTGGGCGAGCGCGGCGTGGGCGATCTTCTCCTCGCCGATCGTGCCGTCGATGTCCGAGGCCCCGAAGTTGAGCCCGATCGACGCGGTTTCCTCGCCGAGCATGACCCAGTACGACTTGATATGCGGGATGTTGTCGAACACCAGGCGCGACATGGCAAGCGTGCGCAGGTCCTCGAGCGCGGACGCCTGGCGGGGCACCAGGTTCGTGTAGCCCACCTGGAACTCGAGCGGGATGAAGGCGAAGAACCCGGGCGCCTCGTCCTCGAGGTCGCGCAGGCGCAGCACGTGCTGCACGCGTTCCTCGTACGTCTCGATGTGGCCGAACAGGAGCGTACAGTTGGAGCGGATGCCCATCTGGTGCGCGATCCTGTGCACCTCGAGCCAGCGATCGGCGCCGATCTTCTGCTTGAACAGGATCTGCTTCACGCGCTCGCTGAACACTTCGGCACCGCCGCCGGGCATGGTGTTCATGCCGGCCTCGACCATGTCGGTGAGCACTTCCTGGATCGACTTGCGCGCCAGGCGCGCGAAGAAGTCGATCTCGACGGCGGTCCACGCCTTGATCTGGAGATTCGGGTACGTGGCGCGGAGCTGGCGCACGATATCGACGTAGTGCTCGTACTTCCACTTGGGGTGCAGGCCGCCGACCATGTGGATCTCGGTGATCCCGCCCTCGCCGTGGGCGAGGATCTGGTCCATGTCCATCTCGTAGCCGTGCGTGTCGGTCGGGCTCTTCGCGTAGTCGCAGAAGATGCAGTCGAGCACGCACTTGTTGGTCGGGTTGAGCTGGCGGTTGAACACGAAGTACGTGCGGTCGCCATGGAGCGCGGTCCGGTAGGCGTCGGCCATGCGGCCCAGGGCGAGGACGTCCTCGGTCTCGAGCATCGCCACGCCGTCTTCGAGCGTCATGCGCTCGCCGGCCTTGAAGCGATCCCAGATACCGGCGAGGCGCCGGTCACGGAAGCGGATGTCGACGTCGACGGGAAGCGGGTGGGACACTCGATCCTGCCTTTCGAGGGATGGCGGCGCGCCGCACGGGTCGCGGCGTCGGCCGGGGGCAGGATATCAGGGATGAGCGGGGTCGGCCAAGCTGATCAGGCGGCGTGGTCGAGGTCCGCGGGCACGTCGAAGCCCAACAGGTCGCGCGCGACCGTGCGCTCTGCGGGCAGCGTGCCGCCGGCCCAGTGGAGCTGTGGATCGAACGAGCGTCCCGCCGGCCCGGTGACCGGGTGCAGGATCGGGCGCGCGATATCGTCGCGGTTCGGTGCGATCACCATCGCGATCGTGCCGTCGTCCAGCTCGACGAACTGGCCCGGCGGGTGGATGCCGAGGACTTCGATCAGCGCCAGCTTGAGCCAGGGATCGAAGCCACCGGTCAGTGGCCCGACGATCATGCCCAGCGCCTGCGCCGGGGTCGTCGACTTGCCGACGTCGCCGCGCGCCGAGATCATCCGCGCGTAGGCCGCCGCGATCGAGACGATCTGCGACAGCACGCTGCTGCGCCCGGGCAATGCCCTTCCCGAACTCGCCTCGAAAGCGACGCGCATCACCTTGACCGTCGTCGCCTGCAAGGTGGCGCGACGGGCGAGGATGAGCGCCCCCGCGCAGCCGATGCGCGCGGGATCCTCGGTCACGGAGCGACCGATTCCGTGCAGCAAGGCGGCCATCGACAGATCGGCCAGCGTCTGCCGATCGAAGCCGAGGCGGTGCCCGATCGCGGTCGCGATCAGACAGGCGTTGACGTTGCGCGCGTAGGTGAACCCGTCGCGCTTGATCATGCCGGCGAGGCCGAGGACGATTGGATCCGTGGACGTGGCGGAGTCGACGATCGGCTGGACGACACGGCGGGCGTGGCGGAACTCGAGCCCGCGCTGCGCGGTCGTGCTGGTGAGCAGCGATTGTAGTCCGCTCAACGCGGCCGCGTAGTGCTTGGGCGCGGCGCCGAGTGCAGCCGTCGATGGCGAAGTCGCTCCGCTCGCCGCGCCGGTCGAACCCACCGGCATCGCGCTTGGATCGCGCGGATCGAGCTGCGCCTCTGGCCCCGCGGTTGTGCCGGCCCCGAGCCCCGACTCATTCGTCGCATCATCCGACGGATCCTCGAGCACGCGAACGACCGGCAGGATGCGTTCGAGTCCCCGTTCGTGCGCCGCCGCGAGCAGGGCGTCGCCGCGCGCGGCGTCGGCGTCGAGCAGGAGTTCGAAGAACCGGCGCCACTCCGCCTGATCGGGCTCGCCGCGGACCTCGAAGCCGGAGATGTTCCGCTTGTCCAGCTCGCCGATCAGCGCCTTCGCCATGCGGAACCCGTGCGAGGTCATGGCCACGCGGGTTCCGTCGAGGAAGACCTCCCCACCGTAGGCGACGAACAAGAACTCGCCGTACTCGCGCAGGTGCGGCCGGACAGTCTCGACGAGCATGTCGAGCTGTTGCACGAAGAGCTGATTCTGCGACGAGTACGAGCGACCGACGCGCATCAGTGCCCCGACCCGCATGAGCAGGTCCGAACCGAAGGCGCGGCGCCCCTCGTGATCCTCAAGGTGGGAAAGTGGCGTGAATTCGCTCACGCCGCCCGCCGCTCCGTCGTTTCGCCGCACGCGGCGCGCACGGCCTCGGCTTTGTGCGCACGTCCGCGCGCCAGCGCGGCCGCCGCCTCCGGGACGCCGAGCCGGGCCAGTGCCTGGCCGGCCCCGGAGCGCCGCCAGTTCGGCCGAGCGAACCAGCCGCCCTGCACCAGGTGGGCCTCGAGCGCCGGAACGATTGTGGCGTCCCCGACGTCGACCAGGGTCTGGTGCAGCGTGCGTCGGAATTCGTCGGAGCGCTTGTCGGTTTCCGGCAGCTCGAGCAGGCGCACGACCGCCTGGGCGACCTGGCGGTTGCGCTCGCGGCGCGCCGAGCGCAGGGCGAGCAGGACGGTCGACTCATCGGCATTGTCGAGGAGTGCGAGGGTCAGGTTCGTCCGTTCGGGATCGGGGAACGCCGGGATCGCCCGGGCCAGTTCGCAAGTGACGTCGGGGTCCGGGTGCCGCGCGACCGGCGCGCAGACCACGGCGGCGTCGCGACCGCCGATGTGACCCAGCACCGAGATCGCGTGCACGACGATCGCACTCGAGGACGAGACGAGCGCACGCGACAGCGCCGCGGGATTCTGCGCGCACAGGTAGGCGAGCGCGGCGCAGGCGGCGGCGCGAGTGCGCTCCGTCCTCGTGCCGCGGAGCGCGGCAATCGCGAGCGGCGAGCCGGCCTCGCCGATGGTCATGAGCATCATGAAGAAGGCGTCGAGTTCGGCGGGTAGCGCACCGTCGAGGCTCTCGCCGAGCTCGATCTCCGAGCGGCCGTCGAGCGTGTCGCGCAGCAACGCCGACGAACTTTCCGCGTCCGCATCGAGGTCGCTCAGCAGGCGGGTCAGCTCCGTGGCTTCGGTCCAGCGGGCGCGATCGATCGCGTGCGCCACGCCGGTGATGGTCAGGCGCGCCAGCGCCGCCCGGGCCGCGGGCACGTCCTCGACGGCGAGCACCTGAGCGAAGAGAGCGGCCGCCTCGCTGCGCCAGTCCTGCGCGTTCTCCGCGCGCCACGCCTCGAGCAGGCGATCGCGGCCGCCTTCGTCTTCGCGGCGCAGCTCCTCGTAGGCGTGGCGCGCGGACATGTAGACGGGGGGCGGCGACTCCTCGAGCCCGTGCTCGCGCTGCAGTCCCACGGCTCCGCCGCGGTCGCCGAGTTCGCCGCGGATCTCCGCGGCCAGCGGCGGCAGCCCCAGGCCCAGGCCCAGGCCGCGGTCGGCACGCTCCGGTGGCCCCATGCCGGTGGCGACGAACAACGGTTGCTCGGGTGGAGCCGCGTCGACCCGGATGTGGGTCGGGTTCGCTTGCCACAGTGCGGTGACTATGTCGTCGGCACGATCGCGATCGGTCCACGACAGGGCGAGGGCGTCCACCAGCGCGTCGATGTCGCGATCGGGAATCCCGGGCATGAGCGTCAGCTCGCGTACGCCGTCGCGATACAGGCGGAAGGGGAGTTCGGAGATGAGCCGCTGCGCCGTCTCCCCGCGGGCGGCGCCGCGCCGATGCGGGTGCACGATCATCTCGTCGCCGAGAAGGATCTCCTCGGGGGTGATGCGGAAGGTCCACCCTCCGGCCGCCTCGAGCAGCTCCTTGGTCAGCCGCGCGAAGTCCGCCCGCGCCTGGTCGACGACGGGATTCGCCGACCGATACAGGCGCGTGGTCTTCGCAGTGCGCGAGAGGTCACGCAACCACTCGGCTGCCGCGACCGCCCCCGGGCTCAGGCCGGGCGCGTTCGGAACTTCGGCCGAGGGCTCGGCCGCCGATTCGAGGCTCTCATCCACGCAGGATCCTCCGTGAGCGCCGGGGGGAGAGCGCTCGCCCTGTTATCGGAAGCGGCAACCTGAAGGATAACGGGGATGGGTCGGTTCCGGGGTCGATCCGGGGACCGGATCTCGAGGCTCCGACGACGGTTTAGCGGAACAAAGTGCCCCAGCGCGCATCGACCCGGCGGATGATCTCTTCGGGCATGACCACGGGTTCGGGGTAGCCGGTCTTCCACGTCGCGTCGATCGCCATCATCCCGCGGTGGGTGGGCCAGGCGCCGCGCAACGCGCTCTCGGCGAAGAACACGTCGCGCGCCGCGTCGAAGCGCGTGAAGATTCCCCACAGCAGGATCATCGGATCGTCGAGGTCGACGTCCTCACTCACCGCGGCGGCGATCTTCAGCCCGGCGAACACCGGCTCGGCGAGCACGGCCTCGAGCGCGGGGCGGCCGTGTTCCTCGGAGCGCACCTGGATGGCCAGCAGCGTGTCCTCGATCACGCGCACGTCGCGCACGCCGGGGAGACGGCCCGCCAACTCGCGCGCGGCCACGTCGCGCCGGGCGCGCGCCTGTTCGCTGCGCTCGGCGTCGAGCTCGCGGGTGCGCGAGGTCGAGGCGGCGGGGGGGCGCGCGTCGCCCGGGCCCACGCCGCGGCGGCCCAGCGCATCGAGCACCATCTTCGAGCCCAGGTTCATGCGCATCGAGGTGAAGTCGAGCGTGTCGAGGGGCACGCCCGGCAGGAGCAGGAAATCCTCGACCGGGTCGAAGTGATCGCGGATGGCGCCGAACACGGCGCGCCAGTCGGTGACGTCGACGCCCTCGTCGACCAGCACGACGCACTTGGTGAGCGACAGCTGGCCGGTGCCGAGCAGGCCCAGGGCCGAGCGCATCCCTTCCTTTGCGTAGCGCTCCTCGACCGCGACGGCCATCAGGTTGTGGAAGCCGGCCTCGAAGAACGCGTGCACCGCCTTCACTTCCTTGTGGATGATCCGCACCAGCGGCCCGATCATCTCGCCCACGCCCTCGCCGATCGCCTTGTCCTCCTGCGGCGGCTTCCCGACGAACGACGCGTAGTAGACCGCGTTCTTCCGCCGCGTGATCGCCTGCACGTGGAACACCGGGAACGGTGCGGCGTGCGAGTAGTGGCCGAAGTGGTCGCCGAACGGGCCCTCGGTGCGCCGCTCGTGCGGAGGGACGACGCCCTCGAGAACGATTTCGGCCTCGGCCGGCGACCACGCGCCGTCGACGGTGGTGGCGCGCGCCAGCGGCGTCGGCGCGCCACGCAGGAACGCGGCGAACGCGAGCTCGTCGATGCCCTCGGGCAGCGGCGCCACGGCCGACAGCATGAGCGCGGGATCGGCGCCCAGGGCGACCGTGACCGGCAGCGGCAGGCCGCGCTTCTCGGCCTCGTGGTGATGGAAGCCGCCGCCCTTCTGGATCTGCCAGTGCATGCCGGTCGTCTTCGCGTCGAACTGGTGCAGGCGGTAGAGCCCGAGGTTGCGGCCACCGGTCGAAGGATCGTGGGTGAGCACCATGGGCCAGGTGAAGAAGCGCCCGCCGTCGCCGGGCCAGCACTTGAGCACGGGCAGGCGATACAGGTCGAGCGGCTCGGTCACCTGCTGGCTCGCGCCCGAGCCGGCTCCGCTCTTCGTCACGCGGGCCTGGAGGGCACGCCCGATCGTCCCGCGCGAGGCCCACACGGCCGACGGGGTCGGCGGCTTCATGCGCTCGAGGAAGGTGACCAGCTCCTCGCCCACGCTCGCGGGCTCGCGCCCGAGTGCCCGCTCGATGCGGCGCCGCGTGGCCAGGGCGTTCATGGCGACGGGGATCGCCGAGCCTTTGACGTTGGTGAACAGGAGCGCGGGTTTCTCCTCGCGGACGGCGCGCTGGGCGATCTCGCCGAGTTCGTACTCGGGATCGACCTCCGCGTCGATGACACGCAGGTCACCGTCGGCGCGGAGCGCGTCGAGGAATTGGCCGAGATTGCGGAAGGGCATGCTACTCGAGGTCCGCTTCACGCCAGCCGCCCGGCACGTCGACGCCGACCAGGCGCAGGAGCTTGTTGGTCGTCCCGCGCACCAGCTCGTCCAGCGTCTTCGGGTTCGCGTAGAACGGCGGCGACAGCGGGAACACGATCGCGCCGGCGAGCGACAACTTGTGCAGCGCCTCGAGAGTGATCGTCGACAGCGGCGTCTCGCGGATGCCGATGATGAGCGGCATGCGCTCCTTCATCGCCACCATCGCCGCGCGGGTGATCAGGGTGTCGGCGATGCCGGCGGCGATCTTGCCCACCGTCGAGGCGCTGGCCGGCAGGATCAGGCACGCGTCGTGGCGGATCGAGCCCGAGGCGAACGGCGCCGACAGGTCGTGATCGGGATGCACCGACTTCGCGAGCGCGTCGAGGTCCTTGTCGGACAGGCCGGTCTCGGTGTGGATGACCATGCGGGCCCACTTCGAGACGACGAGGTGTGCCTCGCCGGGGAAGGCGCGCAGGAAGTCGACGCCATACACGGCGCCGGAGGCGCCGGTCATGCCGACGAGGACGCGAGGGGGGCGGGGCACGGCTGCGGAGGGCAGGGGGTCGGTGGGGCTCACGTCGGCAGCCTAGCAGTTGGGGAGCCGGGCCAGAAGGGCCGCCTCCACGGTTGCCTCCACAGCGGGCTGGACGTCCCGGCGGTGGTGGCCTAGGTTGGACGCTCCCTCCGAACACGGGCTTGCGGGAGATCGAATGCTTGCTCCGCTGATCGTGCTCGCCGTGCTGTCCGGTCTCGACGTGGCTGCGGCTTCGGCCGATTCCGCGGCGGATTCGCTCGTCGTTCCACCGCCCCCGGCGGCCGTCGCACACGATGCGGTGGAGGCGCCGTGCTTCGACTGCACGATCCCCACGAACTTCAAGCGGGGCGCGGCCGAGCTCCTGGCCGTCCAGCTCATTCCCTGGAGCGTCAACCGGTTCGGCCGCGATGCCGAGTGGGCGTACATCAGCCCGGAATCGTGGCTGCGGAATCTCGAGAACCCGTGGAAGTGGGACAACAACGCGTTCGTCAACAACCAGATCTCGCATCCGTACCACGGCAGCCTCTACTACAACGCCGGGCGCTCCAACGGGTACTCGTTCTGGCAATCCGCAGCGTGGTCCTTCGGCGGCAGCCTGACCTGGGAGTACTTCGCCGAGGTCTGGGCTCCGGCTCCCAACGACCTGCTCAATACCGGGCTGGGCGGGATCACGATCGGCGAGTCGTTGTGGCGGCTCTCGTCGCTCACGCTCGACGACACGAGCACCGGGTTCGAGCGCGGGCTGCGCGAGGGGCTGGCGACGGTCATCAATCCCGTGCGGGGGCTCAACCGGCTGCTCGACGGCAAGATGAACGACGTCGGTCCCAACCCGCCCGACTGGCGGCCCAGCAAGTGGCGCTGGTCGCTCGACGCCGGCTACCGCAACACGACGGACCGGATCACGGGGGAGCCGGACCAGGGCGGGCAGCAGTTCATCGCCGAGGCCGAACTCGACTTCGGCGACTCCGTCGATGACCTCGGGAAGTCGCCGTTCAGCTTCATCGAGTTCTTCATCGGGCTCGGCGAGCCGGTCGGCGACGCCGGAATCCTGCAGGACTTTCGCATCCGCGGGAACCTCGACGCCTCCACGCTGCACGAGACGGAAGGCGCGGTGCACCGGCTCGGTGGCTACATGACCTACGACTACTACGCGCAGCCGGCGTTCGAGTATGGCGCGCAGGGATTCCAGGGCGGCCTCATCTCGCGCTTCGGCGATCGCGTGGGACTGCGCCTGCACACCGAGGTCCTCGGGATCGTCCAGCCGATCGCGGCGTTGCAGTCCGACTACTTCCTGTCGCTCGAGGGCCGGGACTACGACTATGGCCTTGGCTTCGGCGGCAAGTTGCTCGCCCGCGTCACGCAGCAGGGGTTCGGATTCGTCGAGGTCGCGGGCACGTATGTATGGACGCCCATCGTGAGCGGGTTCAACGGCAGCCACAACCAGTTGCAGGGCGGGATCGAGGGGAAGACCTATCCCATCGCGGGCGTGGCGGGCGTGGGTGGGTCCCTCACCTGGTTTCATCGCGAGAGCAACTACGAGTTCTTCCCTGACGTCAGGACGGACGACTTCCAGGGGCGCATCTTCGTCAACTTCTCGGCCCCGCGGTGGAGCCGATGACCGGCCGCCCGCACGTCGTCCGCGGCCTCGCCCTGGGACTCGTGACAGTTCTGGTCCTCGGCTGCGAGGACTCGATCATCAAGATGATCGGGCCCGCGAACAACGAAACCGTCACGACGATCGACGGCGTGTTTCGCTACCAATCAGGCGATCTCGACAACGTCACCGACCAGCGGCAGTTCACCTGGGTGAACACGTCGCCGCGAGCCACGGTGAAGCACCGGAGCTTCGTTCACCACGGCTCGGTCCTGATCCTCGTGCACGACCAGGCCGGCACGCTCGTGGACTCGACCTTCGCGGAGTGGGAGCTCGACGCGCCGACGGACACCGGCGTGCCGGGTGTGTGGACGGTCGACTTCCGCTACTTCGGAGCTCGCGGACGCGTCGACACGATCCTCGAGCCGCTGGCCGCGCCCTGACGAGTCGCCGCGGCCCGGCTCAGAACGGCCAGCCCTGCCCGGCCAGCACGACCGCCAGCACGACGAAGCCGAGCCCGGCGTTGATGCGGAAGAACGCGAGGTCGACGTGCTTCGCGCTGGCCTGCTGCCAGGCGAGCCCACCGGCGACCGGGGCCAGCGCCAGAGCCACCCACGGCGTGGGCCAGCGCGACCACGCCCACGCGACCAGGACCGCGAACCCGGCGACATGCACCAGGCGGGAGACGACGAGCGCCCGGGCCGAGCCCAGCGCCGCCGGCAGCGAGTGCACGCCGTGCGCGCGATCGAACGCCTCGTCGAGCGTCGCGTAGATGATGTCGAAGCCGGCGACCCACGCGAGCGTGAACAGCGCCAGCGGGCCGGTGTCGCGGAATGCCGCAGCCAGGTCCGGGGTGACCGCGACGTAGCCGCCGATCGGCGAGAGCGCGAGTGCCGCGCCCACGCCGAAGTGGCACAGCGGCGTGAAGCGCTTGAGCAGGGGGTAGAGCGCAAATACCGCGAGCGGGATCGGCGACAGCGCGAGGCACAGAGGGTTGAGCGCCGCCGCGGCCGCGAGGTAGACGGCGGTGCCCGCGAGCGCCAGCCCCACGCCTTCGCGCACGCTCATCCGGCCCGATGGCAGCTCGCGCACGCGCGTGCGCGGATTCCGCGCGTCGATCGCGCGATCGAGCAGGCGATTGAGCGCCAGCGCCGCCGTGCGCGCCCCGGTGCCCGCGAGCGCGATCCACAGCAGCGTGAGCGGGGCGACCCCGTGCGGCGAGGCGATCCACGCCCCGGCTAGGATGAGCGGCAGCGAGAAGAGCGCATGCTCGATCTTGACGAAGCTGGCGTAGGCGCGCGCGCGCTCGCCGGGCGTCACGACGGGTGCCGCGGGGGCGGGATCGCTCATGCCGCGCAGGGTAGCCGATGCAGGGCTTGCCCGCGAGGCCCGGGCGCGGTATTCCTCCTCCATGCCCTTCGAAAGCGATCACTACACATGGATCTCGGCCGCGATCGACAGCGGGATCGTCGCCGCCGCATTCCTCCTCACCTGGGGCCTCTCCCGGCTCATCGCCCGGGCGCTCTATCGCCTGACACGGGGCACGGGGAATGACTTCGACGATCTCGTGGTCGAACGGGTGGCCCGGCTCGTTCCGTGGTTCGCGGCCGCCGTTGCCGCCTTCATCACCATCCGGATCGGTCCGCAGACCCCTGCCCTCGTGGGGGCGGTCGATACCGGGATCCGAATCGTGCTCATCGTGCGCTCGACCTTCGTGATCGCCACGCTGCTCGCCGGCATGCTCGAGAAGCGCGTCCTCCCGCTCGGCGGCGTAGGCGCGACGACGCTGACCCGGAATCTCGTCTTCTGGGCGGTCATCGCCGCGGGCTCGGTCGTCGCGCTCTCGCAGCTCGGCGTCGAGATCACGCCGGTGCTGGCCGCGCTGGGGGTCGGATCGCTGGCCGTGGGCCTCGCGCTCCAGCCGACGCTCACCAACGTGTTCGCCGGGTTCAACCTGTCGCTCGGGCAGCGGCTCCGCGTCGGGGACCTGGTGCGGCTCGAGAGCGGGCAGGAAGGGGAGATCGTCGACATCGGCTGGCGCTCGACCGAAATCCGTGCCGTCACCGACAACGTGATCCTCGTGCCCAACGTCAAGATGTCGGAACTCATCGTCACCAACTTCTCGTTTCCGCTCTCCGAGCTCGCCGTGCCGATCGAGTTCGGGGTCGCCTACAAGTCGGACCTCGCCCACGTCGAGCGCGTGCTGCTCGAAGTCGCCCGCGAAGTGCTGGCGTGCGTGCCCGGCGCGGTGGCCGGGTTCGAGCCGGTCGTGCGATTCAAGGGGTTCGGCGAGTCGGCGATCCCGGTGACCTGTGTGCTCCGCGCGCACACCTACACCGATCGCGTCGTGCTCGTCGACGCGTTCGTGCGCCGCGTCCACGTGCGCTTTGCCCAAGAGGGGATCGAGATTCCGTACCCGCAGAGGGTCGTGCGGCACCTGGGCGGGAGTGGACCGGTCGTCATGCCCGGAGCCGACGGATGAGCGGCGGTCGCGTTGCCGCATGCGTCCTGGCGGTCGTCGCCATCGCCGGCATGCTCGCGCCGATCGCCGCCCACGCCGGCGACTGGCGGAAGAACGTGACGCTCCTGTTCAGCGACCGCCTGCGCTACGAGTCGGTCGACTGGTTCGAGCCGGCCCCTGGCGACTACGCCGATGGCGCCGCCCGCTACGACTACTTCGGCAACCAGTTCCGCTTCGGCGCGCGGATCACGCTGCCCAACGTGCAGCTCGTGGTCGAGGGCCAGGACACGCGCGTCCTGGGCCTGCCCGACGACGCGACGCGCGCCGCCGCGCCCGGCAACCTGGGCCCGGGCGCGACCTACTACCAGTACACGCCCGAAATCAGCCAGGGCGAGACGTTCGTCAAGCAGGCGTACGCCACCGCGCGTTTCGGCGGGTTCAACGCGACGCTCGGCCGCTTCGAGTGGGGCGAGGGCGTCGAGACCCTGCCGGGGGACGCCGATCTCCTGTGGCTCAAGCGCGCGCGCATCACCGAGCGCCTGATCGGACCGTTCGGCTACACCCATGTCGGGCGCTCGCTCGACGGCGTCCGGCTGTGGTTCGACCGGCCGGGCTGGAACGTGAGCGCACTCGCCGTGAACCCCACGGCCGGCGGATTCGAGGTGAGCGCCGGCGAGGAGATGGACGAGGTCGCGATCCTCGGCTTGAGCGCGGGCACGAAGCGCCTGCCGTGGAGCGCGCCGGGCGACGGCCGCGCGTTCTGGTTCCATTTCGAGGACGAGCGTGTCGAGGACGGCCGCCCGGTGCGCGTCGACAACCGCGCGCTCGCGGCGCGCCAGGCCGACAGCACGGCGATCGCCCTCGACACGTTCGGCGGCCACGCCGCAACGGTGGTGGACGCGGGCCCGGGGCGCATCGACGCGATGCTGTGGGCCGCCTGGCAGGGTGGCGAGTGGGGCGCGCAAGCGCACTCGGCCCATGCCTACGCGATCGAAGCCGGATACCAGTGGCCACGGTGGTGGGGGAGCCCCTGGCTGCGCGCGGGCGTGAACGTCGCTTCGGGCGACGGCGATGCGAGCGACGGCACGCACGGCACGTTCGTCCCGCTGATCCCCACGCCGCGCATCTACGCGCTCACGCCGTTCTACACCGCGATGAACCTCGACGACCGCTTCGTGCAACTGATCCTCAAGCCGCACCCGCAGGTCACCGTGCGCGCCGACTACCACGACCTGGACCTCGCCGAGTCGCGCGACCTGTGGTACTCGGGCGGCGGCGCGATCCGCAGTGATCTCTTCGGCTACGGCGGGCTCCCGTCGTCCGGCAGCAGCGACCTCGCGCGCCTCGTCGACGTGGGCGTCACGTACGTGCCGATCCGGCAGGTGTCGCTCTATGGGTACTACGGGCGGGTGCTGGGCGGCGAGGTGATCGCCGGGACGTTCCCGTGGGGCGAGAACGCGAACTACGGTTATCTCGAGGCGACGTACCGCTGGTAGGTCGTGTGGGCGAATCGGTGTGAAGCGGGCTCCTAGCCGCTGACCACCAGCGGCGGTCCGCTCGGCACGAGCGGCGCCTCGACCCGCTCGAGCGTCACGAACAAGCGCTCCACCGGCGTGGAGTAGGACTCGACCGGAATCGGCAGCTGGTTGCGCACCACGCCATCCTCCCCGACCGAGAGGTCCCCGCAATAGACCGGCTTCGACGCGACCTGCGCCCACAGGCGGTAGACCTTGCCCGCCTCCGGTGCCGGCAGGCGATGCAGCGCGACGGCGCCGCGCTTCGCGTCGAGGTCGAGCAGCACCGAGCCGAACGCCCCCTTCATCGGGGACTTCCCCTTCATCGCGAACGCCTGGACGACGTTCGGCTGCTGCAGCGTCGAGTTCACCTCGCCCTGCAGTGCGAGCTCGCGACGCAGTCGCGTGTTCTCGACGCCGAGCACGAACACCGCGACCGCGGCGGCCAGGGCCATGGCGGGCGCGAGCCAGGTCCGGCGCGGCCGGGGCGTGCCGATGGTGCGGGCCCGGGCCATCGTCGCGGGGACGCCGGCCGGCGCGTC
>JANPEF010000081.1:0-23781 GCA_031431875.1 Candidatus Eiseniibacteriota bacterium
TTCATCGGACGGTCACACTTGTTCATGAAGGTGAAGATGGGCACGCGGCGCTGGCGGCAGACTTCGAACAGCTTGAGGGTCTGCGGCTCGATGCCCTTCGCGGAGTCGATCACCATGACGACCGAGTCCACCGCCGTGAGCACGCGATAGGTGTCCTCGGCAAAGTCCTTGTGGCCCGGCGTGTCGAGGAGGTTGATGCGGTAGCCGTCGTAGTCGAACTGGAGCACGGTCGAACTGACGGAGATCCCGCGCTTCTTCTCGAGTTCCATCCAGTCGGACGTGGTGGCACGAAGCTGTCTTCGGGTCGTGACCGAACCGGCGAGTTGCACTGCGCCGCCGTAGAGAAGCAGTTTCTCGGTCAGCGTGGTCTTGCCGGCATCCGGGTGGGAAATGATGGCGAAGGTGCGCCGCCTGCGGATTTCCTGCACGAGATCCATCACCGGCCTCACCCTTCGCGGGAACTGCAGCGACCTCATGCCTCGTGCACGGACGTCGGTGCGCGGTTGATTCCCGAATCATCCGCACGCACTGCACAGACTACACGCCTGGGGGCCGGCTTGACTTCCCATTCGCGGGCTCAAGGTCGCAACGGCGGAAGTGTTGACGTTCAGTCTTCGGATTTCTCGCGCTCCGATGGTTGCTCGCTGCGATCAGTGCGAGGCTGAAGCGCAATGTGATCTGACCCGGCTAGTCCTTGCCCCGCGCGTGCGGCCAGTCGAGGACCACGGTGGTGGCGCCGAGGCGGGCAACCCCCTGGCGGGCGACCAGCAGGAAGCGCTGGCCGTCGCGGGTGACCACGTAGCGATTGCGCGTGTTGGTCTCGGTGATCATGTCGTTCGCGTCGAACAGCTTCTCCGGCAAGGAGAACTTCGGCGCTTCCCCGGGCTCGACCTTCACGGCATACACCTGCCGCGCGGCTCCGATGTAGAAGAGTTCGCGGCCGTCGGCGCGCCATGCGGCTTCCCGGCCGCCGTCGGTCGAGATGCGCCACTTGCCCGAAGGACCCGAGAGCGTCTGGACGTAGACCTCTTCCTTCCCGGACTCCCAGGAGACATAGGCGAACAGCCGGCCGTCGGGCGAGGCCTTGGGGCCGTACTCGCTGAACTCCGTCGCGACGAGTGGCGCCAGTCGTGTCGAGTCGCCGAGGGAGAACCGCATGATGTCCCATCGGGGGGTCTGGGACGTGAACCTCGTGACGCCGAGCAGCGACCGACCGTCCGGGGTCCAACTGGTCGCCGACTTCTGCTCGGCCGAGTGATAGAACAGCGAATCCGCGCCCGAGCCGCCGACCGGCTTGACGAACAGGTCGGCGCCGGTCGTCTGGTCGAGGGTGAACATCAGGCTGTGGCCGTCGGGCATCCAGAGCGGGTTGTAGGCGTCGGTCTTCGCGAACGTGACGCGGGACCCGAGGTCGCGGGCGAGATCCCACACCCAGATGTCGCCCAGGCCGCGAGCGACGTCGATCACGGCGACCGCCAGTTGCGTCTCGTTGGGAGAGAGCGCGGGGGCGTCGTAGACGCCCGGGCCGCCCACGGTGCCGATCGCCTTCCCGCCGCGGTCCACCCACTTGAGCTGCATGCCCGCGGCGCTTCCGCCCGAGCGATACACCAGCGTGCCCTCCTCCGAGGCGGAGAAGCGCGCGGAACCGAGTCCGTCGAACTCCACGTTCTCGGCGATGGGGAACGGATCGCCGCGGAACTTGCGCGATCCCGCGTCGAACGGCTGCGCGATCAGCGTGCCCTGGCGGACGAACAGCAGGTGGCCGGCTGCGTACTCGACGCGCGAGGCGGCGGGGCCGAGCGTCTCGAGCTTGTTCGAATCGAGCGAGCCGATCTTGAGGATGCGCTTGTCGCCGGGTCCGTAGACCAGGAACAGGAAGTGCTTGCCGTCGGGAAGGAACTGCGGCCACGCGCTGAAGGTCTCGCCCGCCTTCCGATCGAGCGGCGCCAGGCCGACCGGAATCCCGCCCGAAGCACTCACGCGTTGCACGGTGTCGGCGGCCGTGGCGTCGAACACGATCACGCCATCCTTGCCCCACGATCCATCGGCGCCCCGCGGCGAGTCGCAGATGGCGATCGGCGGTCCGCCGGCGACGTCGATCTTGTAGAGCTTGCCGCCGGTGAAGAACGCGAGGTACTTGCTGTCCGGCGACCAGAATGGCCGCGTCGCGCCGTCGGTGCCCGGCAGGCGAACCGCCTGCAGCGAGTTCATCTGCCGCACCCAGATCCCCGTCGTGCCGGTCGAGTCGCCGGCGTTGAACGCGAGGCGCCGGCCGTCGGGCGAGATGCGGGGCAGGTCGACGAAGCCCACCTGCGCCGGCGGAATGAGCTCGAAGATGACCGGCTTGGCCGCGGGCTTCGGGCGCAGCAGCATGCCCCCGAGCGCCGCCGCGATCACGGCCACGCCAAGCAGCAGCGACCAGGCCAGTCGTTCGCGGCTGCGACGGCGCGCCGCCAACGGCGCCGGCACCCCGGCCTGCGATCCGCCCTCGGCGATCCACTCGAGCTGCAGCTTGACGTCGTGTGCGGTCTGGATCCGTTCCTCGGGATCCTTGGCCAGGCACCCTTGCACCACGCGATCGAGCGCGGGCGGAATCATCGGCGCGATCTGCGAGATCGGTTGCGGCTCCGACGACATGATCGAGGAGATCAGCGACGCCTGGCTCTTGCCGCCGAACGCGGGCCGGCCGGTCGCCATCTCGTGCAGCACGCAGCCCAGCGCCCAGATGTCGCTGCGCACGTCGGCCTCGTTGCCCTCGAGCTGCTCGGGCGAGAGGTACTGGAACGTGCCGATGATCGTGCCTTCGACCGTCAGCGGCTGCCCGATCGTCGGCGAGTGGCTGATCGTCGCCACCGAGACCCCGGAGCCGCGCC
This sequence comes from Candidatus Eiseniibacteriota bacterium, assembly GCA_031431875.1. Taxonomy (GTDB): domain Bacteria; phylum Eisenbacteria; class RBG-16-71-46; order RBG-16-71-46; family DASYSL01; genus JANPEF01. The sequence continues at coordinate 2,874 of JANPEF010000081.1, forward strand.
CGCCCCCGGCCGCGCCGCCCACGGCGTTGCGCGCCAGGCCGAAGTCCATGAGCTTGATTCCGCCGCGCGTGATCATCACGTTGCCGGGCTTGAGGTCGCGGTGGATCACGCCGGCGCGGTGCGCGCGATCGAGAGCCTCGGCGATCTGGATCCCGTACTTGAGCATGTCGGCCACGGGCAGGGGACCGGTCGCGAGCTGCGCCGCGAGCGTCTGCCCCTCGATCAGCTCCATCACCAGGTAATCGGTATCGCCCTCGCGCCCGATGTCGTGCAGCGTGCAGATGTGCGGGTGGTTGAGCGAGGAGATGGTCTTCGCTTCGCGCTCGAAGCGCGCGCGAACCTCGGGGCTCGCGGTCAGCTCCTGCGGCAGGACCTTGACGGCGACCTCGCGGCCGAGGCGGGTGTCGCGGGCGCGGTATACTTCGCCCATTCCACCCGCACCGAGCGGGGAGACGATTTCGTACGGACCAAGGCGTGTTCCGGGAGTGAGCGGCATCCGGGGAACTTACGCCATCGGGCCGGGAGGCGGAAGGGAGGTCCACCTGAAAATCTACGTCGATGCGGATGCCTGTCCCGTGAAGGACGAGATCTATCGCGTGGCCGAGCGCTACGGGGTGGCCGTCACGCTCGTCGCGGCGTCGTGGATGCGGATCCCGCCCAGTCCCACGATCACGCTCGAGGTGGTCGCAGAGGGCTTCGATGCCGCCGACGACTGGATCGTGGCGCACGTCCACGCGGGCGACCTCGTGATCACCGGGGACATTCCCCTGGCTGCGCGGTGCGTCGCGGCCGATGCCCTGGTGCTCGCGCCGACGGGCCGCGTCTTCGACGAGGACAACATCGGCGACATCCTCGCCACGCGAAATCTGCTCACCGATCTGCGCAGCGGCGGCGTCGAGACCGGCGGCCCGGCGTCGTTCGGGCCGCGCGATCGGTCGCAGTTCCTGCAGGCGATGGACCGCATGCTCCAGGGCGCGCGGCGGCGATAGCGCGCGTCAGTCCTGCGTCACGGTGTGCGTCCCGCCGGTCACCGCCCAGCGCACGTAGCCGCCCGGCTTGATGCTCACCGCGACGGGCGTGAACACCATGCCGCTCGCGGTGACCACGGCCGAGTCGGCCGCACCATTGACCACCGTCACGGTGCCGGTCATGCCCATGCTGCGATGGAACGTGCAGTGGTAGCTGACGGTGCTTGCGGTTGCGAACGTGTGCACGTAGTTGGCCGGCGCATTCATCGAGCCGGAGTCGAATCCCGTTGGGCCGGGGCCGGGCCCGTAGGGATCGTCGTCGTCCGAGCAGCCGGCGAGCGCGGCGGCGCCGAGGAGGGCGAGCGTCGCTGCGGCGAGAACCAGGGCGGAGCGGTTGCGCTTCATGTTCGAGCCTCCGAGTGCGGGCTGCGTGCGGGGGAGGGGCGCGTTCCATCAACCTTGCGCCTCGCCGGCCTGCGCCGCAAGACCCCGAACACGCGAACGCCCGCCCCCGTTGCCGGGAGCGGGCGGTGTCCTGCCGATCGGTGGAAACGGCTATTTCAACTGTCCGCGCAACGCGCCGCCGGGATACGCGCTGGTGCGGATCTCCATGTAGAACGCGGACGGGTTACGTGAGATTTCGCGGCCCAGCTCCGTGCTCACGGGCACCCAGCCCATCAGCCCCGGGATGCCGATCGACGAAGGCGACAGGCGCAGCACCATGGGACCGCTGTAGCCGGTCGTGCCGCGGTAGATCGCGATCGTCTGGATCACGCCGGCGAGGTTGTCGACGTCGACCTGGAATGCGACCTCGGTGCGACGCACCGAGAGGCTGAAGGTGCCGCTTGCGGTGGCATCTCCCGGCCCGGGTACGACGGCGTTGGCGGTGAGCAGGTTGGGGCCCTTGCGGCCGCGCGCGGCGGCGGGTTCGGCGAACGATCCGACGAGTGCCAGGACGAGCGCGCAGAGAGACAGCGTGCGGAGCGACATGAGAGGGACCTCCCGATACGCGTGCCGCGGTTCGAGGCGAACGCGGCGCGCGATTGCTGCGAACGACCATCCCTGGGAGGAGTGAAGCGAGAAGCGAGCGATCGCAACCGTGTGATCGATGCCACAAGGATAGCGCGTGCCGTCGCAGGCTGCGCCAGGAATGTGCGGATGTGCGCGAAGTGATTTGCCCGCTGGCCTCGCGAGGCATTGCAGGCTGCACGATCGGCGGCCTACTTCGAAGAGGCCGTGCCGAGCGACCAGCCCTGCTGGAGGGCCTGACCGAGCAGGATCGCGAACACACCGGCCACGACGACGGCCCCTCCGATGACGAGCGACACGGTCTTCCCCTTGTCCGTCTGCATCGCGTCCATCGACTGGATGTCGGCGAGCGCGTACGACACGATCCGCGACTCCCCGGGATCGTAGTAGGACGCGCCCTCGCGGGGAATCCGTGCGACGCCGCGCAGGCTGTCGCCTTCCACGCGTACGAACGTGAGGTCGACGCGCTCCCCGCTCGTCAGCAGCAGCTTGACCCGGGCGTCGTCGGGCAGCCTGGGGACAGCCTCCGCGGGCGCGCCGCGCAGCGGCTGCATGCTGCTGCAACCCCCGCTCAGCGTGACGACGAGGAGAAGCGCGAGCGCGCGGCGGATCACGTCGAGCGGGCGGTGGGAGGGATGGGAACGGAACATGACGTCTCTCCGGGTTCGGGTCCGTCCAGCTAGTTGAAGAGCGGGTCCATCGTCGCGACCGCCACGACGACGGCCGCGGCGGCGACGACGCCGACGACTCCGAGAACGAGCAGCGACGTGACCACCCCATCCTTCTGTCGCGACTCGATCTTCGCGACGTCGGCCCGCGCGACGGCGATCGGCCGGCCGTACTTCGCGCTGGGCTTGTCCAGCTTCGAGTTCCCCTTCGTCCCGTAGGCCCAGCCGCGCAGGCTGTCCGGCGTGACGTCGTGGAGCTCGAGTTCGATGCGCGTCCCGTCGAGTCGGTGGATCAGCACGTGTTCTGCGGGACCCGGCGCGGGAGCCGACGCGGCCAGCGGCTCGCGGAGCGGCTTCCAAGTGCTGCATCCCGGGAGCAGGAGGACCAGGCCGATGCTGACGGCCCTCCCGACGTGGTTGAACGGGTTGTGCTTCATCGCATGCTGAACAGCGTGAAGTCCTGCATCGAGAGGTAGACGCACCCGGCCAGCAGCGCGGCCCCTGTCAGGACGCCGGCTGCCGTGAGGCGCGCGTCGAACTGTCGGGTCTCGATGGCGGTGATGTCCGTGCGGGCGATCGCGATCGCGTCCCCGCGGCGGGGCGTGCCCTTCTCTGACCAGTGACGCTGCGTCTCGACGATGCGCCAGCCGCGCAGGCTGTCGGCGTCGATGCCGGAGACCAGGATCTCGAGCTTCGCCCCGTCGTGCAGCTTGACGAGCACCAGCTCCTCCGGGGCGGTCTCCGGGATCGCTGCGCCGACGGGTGGGCGAATCGGTTGCCAGGTGCTGCATCCCGCGAGGCTCCCTCCCAGAAGGAGGGTGGCGATCCCTTTGCGGGCGAGGAGTCGTGAGCGGCATCGCATATCGGTTCTCCGGCACGAGTGGTTTCAGTTGCGCCGGGGAGCGACGTTCGTCCCGGGCGGATGCGTGTACTCAATCCACGATCCGTGCCAGTGGAGAAGGCGACCGCGTGGCCGCCGATGCGAGCGGGGGACGCCGCTTCAACCCGCAGCGCGCGTGCGTGTTGGCGCGCCGACGGTGCGGAGCGCGACGAACTCGGGGGTGGCGCCGGCTCGGGACGCTCGGTGTCGACGCGGGAACTTCGTCCGGCGGATCGGACGCCCGCGTCGGCGCGATCGGACGCTGCGGCCGCAATGTCGATGGCACCTCGGGGGGCGCGCACGCTAGAGTCGATCGATGGCACTCCCCTCGACTCGACTCCGCTGGCTCGCGCTCGCCGCCCTTGCACTACCGCCCCCGGTGCACGCCGCGGCTCCCGCCGACACCACGACGTTTCCGTACCCGGGCGACGTCGCGCGCTCCACGCACGGAGCGTCGCTGCGCCTCATCCCGCTGGGCCGCGTGAAGCAGGCCGGCGTCAACGAGTACGACTACCGCGTGGTCGCGAGCGGCTTCCCGCGCGGCCGCGTCTATCGCCTGTGGTACGCGCGCCTGGGCAGTCCCGCCGAACTCCTGTGCGGCGCGCTGGTCGCCGACTCGACCGGTGCGCTCGTGCCGTCGGACTCGGCCGCCACGTTCGAGCGCACACTGTGCCCGCCGCTCGACTCGCTCGAGCTCGGCGCCAGCGACTACATTCCCGGCGAGCCGTATCGCGTCGGCGCGATCTCGACCGACGACAGCGTGCGCACGATCGCGACTGCGTTTCCGCACCCGATCGAGGGGCGCGACGGCCCGTATCGCCTGTTGCTCGAGATGAACTCGGACGATCGCCGCTCGTTCACGCTGTGGGGCGCGGGCTTCCCGCCGAATGCGAACCTGCGCACGCGCATCACCTCCGGCGGCGAGTCGCACGAGGGCCCGGCGTTCGCCGACGAGCACGGGGTGCTCCGCATCCAGCTCGGCGCTCCGGGCGGTCAGTCGGGTGGCACGGCCACCTACGAGGTGATGGGACCGGCAGGGCGGCCGAAGCTCACGTATCGGTGGGGGGCGGAGCCGTAGGCAAGGTCGTAGGCGGTGATGAACGCGAACCTCCAATTCGTCTATAACCCATTGTTATTATATACGTTGAGAGACTTGACCAGCTTGACGATCCAGCGCCCGTTCGCCTAGTCTTATCTCTGGGCCGGATCCCTGCTGGCCCGAGGGTGGGAGGCCATTCGAATGAAGTACCCGCTGTTTTTCAGCTACACGGACCTGATCGACGTCGCCGGCGTTCGTGTCGCAGTCGAGGCGCGTGGCCGCTGCTTGATGGCGCTCGAGCACGGCGAGTGGTGGATCGAAGGCGTCGAGCCTGGCGGCATTGCCGCCTCCGGCGAGATCCCGCAGCAAGCGTTCCTCAAGTTCCGGCACACGTGGTTTCAGGTGCTCGAGGACATCGCCCACGAGAAGTCCTCGGTCAGGGAGTTCGAGGACGAAGTTGCGCGGACGTTCGAACAACTGAACGAGGTGGCGGACCTGGAGTGGAAGGATGCGCGCGACCAGATTCGCCAGGGTTGCGCCGTCGAGGATCCGTTCGTCGCGATGAAGCGCGTCGAGGGCGACGTGAGTGCCTTCTACCGAGTACGCACTTATCCCGAGTTCGCGCTGAGCGCCTCGAAGATGGATGAGATGATCATTCCGGCCACCCACGACAAGGCTGCCTAGTGGGGTTGGGTTTCGTCCAGATCGCTGAAATTCGAAGAATGCTCGACGAGTGCGCCCCTGGACATGAGGTGGTACCGAAGCTCCACCACGACTGGATCAAGTACGAGAACAGGACCTTCCAGACCCTTCCCCTGGGAGATCACGCCAGCAGGTCGAAGAAGAAGGCCGGCTCGGCCGACGTCAAGGCGACCTACGTGATCCAGATTGCGCGGGCACTCAAGCTCCCGGCGGATTGTGTCCGCAAGCACTTTGCCTTCGCCTGAGCCGCGGGCCTTCGCAGGATCCTGCCAGCATCCCCGCACTTGCGACCGATCCGGCCAAATGCTAGCCTGACACTCGATTGCAAGCCTTCGCGGAGAGGTGGCCGAGTGGCTGAAGGCAGCGGTTTGCTAAACCGCCGAACGCGAAAGTGTTCCGGAGGTTCGAATCCTCTCCTCTCCGCCATTCAATAGCGACGCCCCCCGGGCCGAGACCCGGGGGGCGATTTTGCTTCGGGGGGAGGCTCGCAGGATCAGGCGCGGTCAAACCGATCCGCGTTCATCACCTTGGTCCACGCGGCCACGAAGTCCTGCACGAACTTCGCCTTGCCGTCCTCGCAGGCGTACACCTCCGCGATGGCGCGGAGCTGTGAGTTCGAACCGAAGACGAGGTCGGCACGCGTGCCCGTCCACTTCACCTCGCCCGTCGTGCGATCGCGGCCCTCGAACAGGTCCTGCGATTCCGCCGTCGACTTCCACGCCGTCCCCATGTCGAGCAGGTTGACGAAGAAGTCGTTGGTCAGCGTCTCGGGCCGCTTGGTGAAGACGCCATGCGGCGACTGCCCGACGTTCGCGTTCAAGGCGCGCAGGCCACCGACCAGCACCGTCAGCTCCGGTGCGGTCAGCGTCAGCAGCTGTGCGCGGTCGAGCAGGATCTGCTCCGCACAGACCGCGGACCGCCCCCTGGCGTAGTTGCGGAACCCGTCGGCGACGGGCTCCATCACGCTGAAGGATTCCACGTCGGTCTGCGCCTGCGACGCGTCGGTGCGGCCCGGGGTGAAGGGAACCGCGACATCGTGCCCGGCCTTCTTCGCGGCCTGCTCGACGGCCGCGCCGCCGCCGAGGACGATCAGGTCGGCGAGCGAGACCTTCTTGCCGCCGGACTGTGCGGCATTGAACTCCTGCTGGATCTTCTCGAGGGTCGCCAGCGTCGTCGCCAGCTGCGCGGGCTGGTTGACCTCCCAGTCCTTCTGCGGCGCGAGGCGAATGCGCGCGCCGTTCGCCCCGCCGCGCTTGTCGGAACCGCGGAACGTGGAGGCGGCGGCCCAGGCGGTCGAGACCAACTGCGGAACGGACAGCCCCGAGGCGAGCAGAACGCCCTTGAGTGCTGTGATGTCCTTCGCGTCGATCAGCGCATGATCGACCGTGGGGAGCGGGTCCTGCCACAGCAGTTCCTCGGCCGGGACCTCGGCGCCGAGGTACAGAACGCGCGGTCCCATGTCGCGGTGCGTCAGCTTGAACCACGCCCGCGCGAACGCGTCGGCGAACTGGTCCGGATGTTCGAAGAAGCGCCGGGAGATCTTCTCGTACGCCGGGTCGATGCGCAGGGCGAGGTCGGTGGTCAGCATCGAGGGCGCGATCCGCTTCGACGCGTCGTGCGCGTCCGGCACCGTTCCCGCGCCCGCGCCGTTCTTCGGCGACCACTGATGCGCGCCGGCCGGACTCTTGGTCAGCTCCCACTCGTAGCCGAAGAGGTGCGAGAAGTAGCTGTTGCTCCATTTCGTCGGCGTCGTGGTCCAGGTGACTTCGAGGCCGCTGGTGATCGTGTCGCCACCCTTGCCCGTGCCGAACTTGCTCGTCCAGCCGAAGCCCTGCTCCGCGAGGAAGGCCCCTTCGGGCTCGGGCCCGACATTGGACTCGGCGCCGGCTCCGTGCGTCTTGCCGAAGGTGTGACCGCCCGCGATCAGGGCGACCGTCTCTTCGTCGTTCATGGCCATCCGCTTGAACGTCTCGCGGATGTCGCGCGCCGCGGCAAGGGGATCCGGCTTGCCGTTCGGGCCCTGCGGATTGACGTAGATCAGGCCCATCTGCACGGCGCCGAGCGGATTCTCGAGCTGGCGATCACCGCTGTAGCGCTCGTCTCCGAGCCACGTGGTCTCGGCGCCCCAGTAGATGTCCTCCTCGGGCTCCCAGACGTCCGCGCGCCCGCCGCCGAAGCCGAACGTCTTGAAGCCCATCGACTCGAGCGCGACGTTGCCGGTGAGGATCATCAGGTCGGCCCACGAGATCTTGTTGCCGTACTTCTGCTTGATCGGCCACAGCAGGCGGCGCGCCTTGTCGAGGTTCGCGTTGTCCGGCCAGCTGCCCAGGGGTGCGAAGCGCAGCGTGCCCGCGCGCGCACCGCCGCGGCCGTCGCCGGTGCGGTACGTGCCCGCGCTGTGCCACGCCATGCGGATGAACAGCGGTCCGTAGTGGCCGAAGTCCGCGGGCCACCAGTCCTGCGAGTCCGTCATCAGCGCGTGGAGATCCTTCTTCACCGCCGCGAGGTCGAGCTTCGCGAACTCCTTCGCGTAGTCGAACGTCGTGCCCATCGGATCGGCCGACGGCGAGTTCTGGTGGAGCATCTTGATGTTCAACTGGTTCGGCCACCAGTCCCGGTTGGACCGGGCTCCGGCCGTCGTGTGATTGACCGGGCACTTGCCCGCGCTGTCGTCCATCGCTGCGCCCATGAATTTCTCCGATCACGGTGTGCTGTCCATGCGTGGTGGGGAGGGTACGGAGCGGACAGTGCCCCAGCAAGTCGAGAAATCCCAGACGATTATGCTGATGGCTTCGATAAGTTGGGATTATCGAAGCAACCCCCGGCTTGACACGAGCCCGGAGGCCGACCTATAACTTGCTCAGGTTCGGCCTCTCCTGCAGGCTTCCGGAGAGGCTATTTCTTCGCGGTCCCGCCTCCCGGCCTGCCGGGGGCGGATCCCCTGCGAAGGACGCCGAACTCGAACGTGCGCCCATAGCTCAATTGGATAGAGCATCTGACTACGGATCAGAAGGTTGGGGGTTCAACTCCTCCTGGGCGCACCACCTCCGTCCCGCGCCACGTCCACTCCCGCACGATCCACCCGTGGGCGCCATGACCGAGGAAGTCCCGCCGCGCAAGATCATCCCGATCGGAGAGGGCCGTCAGGCCGCCGAGGACCCCGCCTGGGACGAGCTCGGGACACCCGGGCCCGCCGAACCCATCGATTTCGAGTTCGAAGCGCCGGAGCCCCCGCCGCCCGGCCTGTGGGATCGCGTCGGCGACGTCCACCCCGGCTTCACCTACGCGCTCGTGCTCGCCATCCTCGTCGGCTTCGCCGCCCAGCTGGTGACCGCGAGCGTCGGCCTCGACCGGGCGCTCACCGGCGGCTCGCTGACCGGGCCGTTCGTCGAGGCCGGGGCCGCGTCGCGCGGGCCGTTCCTGGCGGGGGAGTGGTGGCGCCTGCTGTCGCCGCTGTTCCTGCACGCGAACCTCCTGCACCTGGGATCGAACCTCATCGCGCTCGTGCTGGTCGGCGGGGTGGTCGAGCGCGCTTACGGCCACTCGCGCTTTCTCCTCATCTTCGTGCTGGCCGGCGCGGTCGCGTCGCTCGCCACGTTCGAGCACCAGGGCTGGGTGATGGCCGCCGCTGCCGCCTCGGGCGGAGAGTGGCACGGGCTCGGCTCGATCGGCGCCTCGGGGGCGATCTACGGTGTGGGCGCGGCGGTCGTGGCTGCCGCGTTCCGGCTGCGCGGGCTGCTTACGCCGTGGCGCGCGCGAGCGCTCATCGGCGCGACGCTGCCGCTGCTCCTGTCGAGCCTTGCCGGCGGTTTCGCCAAGCCTGGCACGGACAACGCGGCGCACCTCGGTGGCGCGGTGGCGGGCCTCCTGCTGGGCGCGGTCCTGCCGTTCCACTCGAACCTGCGGCGGGTTCCCGAGGGCGCCACGGCGCGCACGTTCTGGGGCCTGTTCGCGCTCGCCGGGCTGGGGATCCTGATGGCCAGCGGGGTGGTGGCGTTTCTCCGGCGCTAGGACGGAGCCCGGGTTGCAACCCTCGCCGCTTCGTGCGAATTTCCCCTCCATGACCACCACGACCTCCCTCGATCGCACCCGCCTGGCGGCTCGCGTCGACGCGCTCCGTCCCGAGTTCGCCCGCATCCTCAAGTCGCTCGTCGAAGTCCCGTCCGTCTCGGCCCAGGGCGTGCACAAGCCCGACATCGAGCGTTGTGCCACCGTCGCCGCGGATCTCGTGCGCGCCGCCGGCGGCAGCGCGCAGGTCGTCGCCACCGACGGCAACCCGGTCGTCGTCGGCACGCTCGGCGATCCGGCCGCGCACCCGACCGTCGTGGTCTACAACCACATCGACGTGCAGCCCGCCGCCGAGGGCAAGGACGGCTGGACGCGCCCGCCGTTCGTCTTCGCCGAGGAGGCCGACCGCTACTACGGCCGCGGCTCGACCGACGACAAGGGACCCGGCGTCACCGCGCTGCTCGCCGCGACGCTGGCGCGCGAGGAGGGGATCCCGCTCGCCGTGCGCTTCGTCTGGGAGCTCGAGGAGGAGATCGGGTCCCCATCGTTCGAGGGGTTCCTCGCCGCGCACGGCGCGCCGCTCACGCCGGCGTCGGTGCTCGTCTCGGACACGATCTGGCTCGCGGCCGGCAAGCCCGCGGTGCCCTACGGGCTGCGCGGCCTCGCCGGTGGATTGCTCAAGCTGCGCACGGCGAAGAAGGACGCGCATTCCGGCCTCGCCGGCGGCGCCGCGCGCAACCCCGTCGCCGAGCTGGCCGACGTCGTCGCGAGGTGCGTGAACGCGCGCACCGGCGAGATCCTGATCGAGGGCTTCGACCAGACGTGGTCGCCGGTGTCGGCCGAGGAGGCACGGGACTTCGTCGCCAGCGGCTTCTCGGTCGAGTCGTACAAGGCGGCGCACCAGCTCGAACTGCTGCGCAGCGAGGATCCGGCCGAGGTCACGCAGCGCATCTGGGGCCGGCCCACGTTCGAGGTGCACGGCATCGCCGGCGGTTACCAGGACGAGGGCATCAAGACCATCGTGCCGCCGTTCGCCGAGGCGAAGGTGTCGATGCGGCTCGTGCCGCCACAGGATCCCGCCGAGTGCATGGCGCTTCTTGCGGCGCACGTGAGGAAGATCAATCCGGACGTCGAGGTCACGTTCGAGAAGGGGCTGCGCCCGTACTCGGGGGCGCGCAGCGGGCCGTTCGCCGACGCCGCGTCCGACGCCCTCGAGTTCGGCTTCGGCGCCCGCCCGGCGTTCGTCCGCGAGGGCGGCTCGATCGGCGCCGTGCTGTCGATGGCCGAGGCCTGGAACGTGCCGATCACGCTGCTCGGGATGTCGCTGCCCGAGGACGGCTACCACGGCCCGAACGAATCCTACGCATGGGGCCAGGCCCGCGGCGGGATGCTGACCTTCGTCCGCTATTTCGAACGGCTGGCGGCCCTGCACGCCCACGCCTGACCGCTCTTTCGACCGCTGCGGGATTCCGTGGACGCCCGCGGCCCGCTGCCGGACAATGACGCCTTCGCCCGACGCGATCACCGACCCGCGGGGTCGCCGACGGCGCTCTCTCTGCCGCTTCGAGGTCCGACCATGGCCGAAGTCTCGTTCCGCATCGATCCGATCCACCTCGAGCAGATGAATCGCCGCATCGGCGAATACCTCGGCCTCAACTACGAGCGTTCGACGCTGTCGCGCATCGTCGAGGAGTACCCCGAGATCGAGCCTGCCGAGGAGCGCACGTGGGACATCCGCATGCGCTACAACGGCCGCGACATGATGCTCGAGTATCGCATCACGCTCGACGACAACGAGGAGCCCGAGGTCGTCCTCGACGGCCCCGACGGCTTCATGGAAGAGCTCGAAGCCGAAGTCGTCCGTCCCGTGCTCGAGGAGTACGAGGGATGAATCGCGTCGCCCGCAACCTCGCGCTTGTCCTGGCGCTTGCGGGCGTGGCGCCGTTGCTCCCCATCGTGTCGCCCGCGGTGTTCGCCGCGGACGAGGCGAAGCCCGCGAAGAAGCCCAAGCTCAAGAAGAACCAGGCGCTCGTGGCCGAGGACTGGGCCGCCCGCAACATCCGTAGCATCGCCATGATGCCCCTCGAGGCGATCGAGGGCGACGAGCAGGCACGCAGCCTGACCCGCGCCGCGATCGAAAATGCGCTCGCCGATCGTGGCTACAAGCTGCTGCCCGCGGGAAGCGTGCGCTCCACCGCCGATCGCGGCGACGCCACGCCCGCGCTCGCGGCGGCGACCAGGGGGTTCCACGACGAGGCACCCCTCGACAGCGTGTCGGCAGCCGCGCTGCATGGCGCGCTGCGCACCGACGTGATCCTGCTCACCAACCTCACGCAGTGGAAGCGCTACATGGTCGACCCGTTCACCCGCGGCGCGTCGTTCACCCAGGTGGGTTTCGACGGGGTGCTGTTCTCGCTCGTCGACGGCGCGGTGCTGTGGCGGGGAAACTTCCTCGAGAAGCTGGACGGCCCGTACAACGAGCCGCAACGCGGGGACCAGGATGTGCGCGATCCCGGCCAGAACGCCAAGCAGCAGGCCGCGCTCGAGCCGCCGCTCTACGAGGAGGTGCTCGACAAGCTCATGCTGCGGGCCATCGGCACGATGCCGAAGCCGGCGCCGCCTGCGACCACGCCCGCCGTGCCCGCCGTGCCCGCGACGCCCGTCCCGGCCGGCAAGTAGGCCGCGCCCGATGCCGTTCTTCCTCCGCGACGACGAGGCCGCGATGCGCGGCGCGCTGGCCGAGGCCGCGCGCGCGCTCGACGAGGGTGAGGTGCCGGTGGGCTGCGTGATCGTCCAAGACGGCGTCATCGTCGGCCGTGGGCACAACCAGGTCGAGCGCCTGCACGACGCCACCGCGCACGCCGAGATCGTCGCCATTGGCGCCGCCTCGACCACGCTCGGCTCATGGCGACTCGCGGAGTGCACGCTCTTCGTCACGCTCGAGCCCTGTGCCATGTGCGCTGGCGCGATCGTGCTCGCGCGCGTGGGTCGCGTCGTCTTCGGCGCGCTCGATCCCAAGGCCGGCGCCTGCGGTTCGGTGCTGTCGGTGCTCGACGAGCCGCGCCTCAACCACCAGCCGGCGGTCACCTCGGGCGTGCTTGCCGACGAGGCGGGGACCATGCTCACCGATTTCTTCGAGCTCAAGCGGCGTCAGGCCGCGCATTAGCGTCGGGATCAGCATCAGCAAAGGCGGAGTCGGCATGGCGGGACACCTGAACGTCGAGTTGAAGGCCCGCTGCGCCGATCCCGCGCGCGTGCGGCGCATCCTCGACGAAGCCGGCGCCGAATTTCGCGGTCTCGACCGCCAGCGCGACGTCTACTTCAACGTCGCCGCCGGACGTCTCAAGCTGCGCCGCGGCACGATCGAGCGCTCCCTGGTGCACTACCACCGTGCCGACGCCGCGGCCGTCAGGCGCTCCGAGGTGACGCTGGCGCGCCTCGAGGCGCTCGACATGCCGGAGCTCGATGCGATCGAGGCGGCGCTGACCGTGGGCCTGGGTATCTCGACCGTGGTCGAGAAGGCGCGCGAGATCCGCTTCGTCGGCAACGTGAAGTTCCATCTCGACGAGGTGCCCGGCCTGGGCGCCTTCGTCGAGATCGAGGCGATCGACCTCGACGGCACGCGCGGCGAGACCGCGCTCCGCGCGCAGTGCGAGGAGTGGCGTGCGCGCCTGGCGATCGCCGACGAAGACCTGCTGGCCCATTCGTATTCCGACCTGATCGGCGACGCCACGCTGGCCGAGCCCGTTTCCTCCACCCCCCGGAGGTCGTGATGACCGCTCCCCTCGATCCGACATTGCACTTCGGCCCGCGCACCGCGGGGCGCGTCGCGGCGATGGCCGACGGCCTCGTCGGTTCGGAGATCCTCAAGATCGCCGCCGACATCCGTGTCGCGATCGCCGCCGGCGACTCGGTGTGCAACCTCACGGTCGGCGACTTCGCCCCGGCGCAATTCCGCATCCCCGCCGCACTCGAAGCCGGCATCGTCCGTGCGTATGCGGCGGGGGAGACGAACTATCCGCCGTCCGACGGCGTGCCCGCGCTGCGCGAGGCCGTGGCGCGCTTCTACGCGACGCGCCTGGGCCTCGCCTACCCGGCCGCGAGCATTCTCATCGCCGGTGGCGGCCGGCCGCTCATCTACGGCGCCTACCGTGCGCTGGTCGATCCGGGCGATCGCGTCGTCTTCCCGGTGCCGTCGTGGAACAACAACCACTACGTGCACATGACCGGTGCCGTGGCCGTGCCCGTCGTGTGCGGGGCCGACACCGCGTTCCTGCCCACGCGCGAGATGCTGCTGCCCCACCTGCCGGGCGCGCGCATGGTCGCGTTGTGCTCGCCGCTCAACCCGGCCGGCACGCTGTTCGACGCCGAGCAATTGGCGGGCATCTGCGACGCGATCCTCGAGGAGAACGCACGCCGCGGGCCCGGCGAGCGCCCGCTGTACCTCCTCTATGACCAGATCTACTGGATGCTCACGTTCGGCGCCGCGCAGCACGTCACGCCGCCGGTCCTGCGCCCCGCGATGGCGCGCTACACGATCTTCGTCGACGGCGTGTCGAAGGCGTTCGCCGCGACCGGCGTGCGCGTGGGCTGGTCGGCCGGACCCCCCGACGTGATCGAGCGCATGAGCGGCCTGCTCGGCCATGTCGGCGCGTGGGCACCGCGCCCCGAGCAGGTCGCGGTGGCGCAGCTGCTGGTCGACCACGTCGCGATCGACGCCTACCATGCGACGATGAAGCCCGGTATCGAGGAGCGCCTGACCGGGCTCTACCGCGGGCTCGCCGCGCTGGCCGCGGCCGGGCTGCCGGTGCGCGTGATCCCGCCGCACGCGTCGATCTACCTCACCGCCGAGTTCGACCTGGTCGGCGCGACGACGCCCGACGGGCGCACGTTCGCCGGGGGCGAGGACATCCGCCGCTGGCTGCTCGCGGAGTCGGGCATGGCCGTCGTGCCGTTCTCGGCGTTCGGCGCGGACGATGCGTCGGGATGGTTCCGCCTGTCGGTCGGCGCCGTTTCGGTCACCGAGATTGAAGCGCTGTTGCCCCGTCTCGAAGCCGCGCTCCGCAGCCTGCCGGCCCACGCCGGAGCTGCGGGAGGCGCGCGCAAGGCCTCGCAGTGAAGTCCCATCGGGTCGTCGTCCTGGCCCGGCTCCTGGCCGGCGGGGTCACCCTGCTCGGAGGATCCATGATCGAAGCCCGTCCCGCCTATCCGCCGACTCCCGTGCACGCCGTCACCGATACGCTGCACGGCACCGCCGTGGTCGATCCGTACCGCTGGCTCGAGGATGGCGCCGCGCCCGAGGTCGAGGCGTGGACCGACGCGCAGAACGCGCTCACCCGTTCGGTGCTTGACGTGTTTCCGGGGCGCGCCGCACTGGCCGCATCGTACGAACGGCTCTTCGCGGTGAACACGATGCTGAAGGCGCGGCCGTGCGGCGCGCGCCTGTTCGTCGAGCGCAAGGATGGGCTCAAGAACCAGCCGACGATCGACCTGCTCACCGGTGGCCCGGGCGGCCGCTCGACGACGGTGATCGATCCCAACGGCTTCTCGGCCGACGGCACGGTCGCGCTCGACTGGTGGTATCCGAGCCACGACGGCGCGCTCGTGGCGTACGGCAGGTCCGAAGGCGGCAGCGAGCAGAGCGTGCTCCACGTGCTCGACGTCGCGACGGGGAAGAACCGGCCCGACGCGATCGCCCAGACGCAGTATGCGACCGTGCTGTGGGATCCCGACGGGACGGGCTTTCTCTACACGCGCCATCCCGCGAAGGGCGAGGTGCCGGCGGGCGAGGAGGTCTTCCACAAGCGCGTCTTCCACCACCGCCTGGGCGACGATCCAGCGCAGGATTCGCTCGTCTTCGGCGGGCTGCCGGGCGCGCCGATCCAGGAGTTTCGCATCCTCTACGGCTCCAGCGATCACCGCTGGACGTTCCTCCACCTGTCGACCGACTGGGCGAAGAACGACCTCTACGCGCGCCCGGCCGGCACCGCGCTCGACGCAGCGTGGACGCCGATCGCCGTCGGGCTCGACGGCCTGACGCACGCCGACGCGACCGGCGGACGCCTCTACCTCCTGACCAACGTCGGCGCGCCGCGCTACCGGATCGCCACGGTCGATCCCACCGCACCGGCGCTGTGGACCGACGTCGTGCCCGAGGGCGAGGGCGTCCTCGAGTCGTTCGCCATCGTCGACGGGCGGCTGGCGCTCAACCTGCGCCAGGACGTCGTCTCGCACGTCCGCATCCACGGGCTCGACGGCGCGTTCCAGCGCGAGGTCGAGCTGCCCGCGCCCGGCACCGTCGATCAACTCGACGGCCAGCCGGACCGGCCCGAGCTCTACTTCCGCTTCTCGTCGTTTGCCTATCCGTCGATGGTCCAGCGCTGCGACCTGCGCGCCGGCACGTGCGTCGCGCTCGAGGAACGCACGCTGCCGTTCGACCCGGCGACCTACGTGACAACCCAGGAGTGGGCGACGTCGAAGGACGGGACGCGCATCCCGATGTTCGTGGTGAAGAAGCGCGCGGTCGCGCTCGACGGCGACCGGCCGACGATCGTCTACGGCTACGGCGGCTTCGGCGTGAGCGGCACCCCCGAGTACCGCGCCGCGATCTTCCCGTGGCTCGACGAGGGCGGCGTGTTCGTTCAGGCGACGCTGCGTGGCGGTGGCGAGTTCGGCCGTGCCTGGCACGAGGCGGGCCGGCTCGAGAAGAAGCAGAACGTCTACGACGACCTGTACGCGTGCGCCGAACGGCTGGTCGCCGCCGGCGTGACGAAGCCGCCCCGCATGGCGGTCTGGGGTGGGTCGAACGGGGGGCTGCTCGTCGGTGCGGCGATCACCCAGCGGCCCGAGCTGTGGGGCGCGGCCGTGTGCGAGGTGCCACTGCTCGACATGCTGCGCTACCAGGAGTTCTCGGTCGCGCGCTACTGGGTGCCCGAGTACGGCTCGGCGGAGGACGCAGCGCAGTTCCGGACGCTGATCGCCTACTCGCCGTACCACAACGTGAAGGCCGGTGTGCACTACCCACCCACGCTCTTCACCGCCGGGGCGTTCGACTCGCGCGTCGACCCGCTGCACGCGCGCAAGATGGCCGCGCTGATGCAGGCGAAGGATGCGGGCGACGGCCCGATGCTGCTGCGCATCGAGGGCAAGGCCGGCCACGGACAGGGCAAGCCCACGCACAAGCGCATTGCCGCCGCCGTCGACGTCATGAGCTTCTTCATGGGCCGACTGGGCGTGACGCCGCCGCCGGCGCCTTAGCTCCGGCCGAAGGCCGAAGCATTTCGGGGTAATTCCCCAGCTGGGGCTTGACGGTCGGGGGCCCCAGGGTGTCCACTCATCGCCACGCTGGATTCTCATGGACCGGGACCATCCTGCCACCCACCTCGCCTTCCCGGAATTGTCTTCCGACCAGCGGAAGTCACAGCAGCCGTATTCGACCCATCTCGAATGGCGATTCCACCGCTTGACCCCCGTACAGCCGCGCGACTGCCTCCCCCCGGCCAGCCGACGCGTCCGGAGACCTTCATGCTCCTGTCGACACGAATCCGCACCGGGTCCCTCGCGCTTGTTGCCGGCGCCCTCCTCGGCCTGGCGAGTCTCGCCGGCGCTGCATCGCAGGTCGAACACGATCCCTATCCGAATGACCTGAGCCCGGCCGGCCTGCGCGCCGCCGCATCCATCGGCGACGCCTCCGCCCAGGCGCTCCTCGATCAGTCCGTGCTTCCGGCACCGGCGATCGACGCGGTCCGCGGCTACGTCCGCGAGATGCAGGCCATGGGACTCAAGACGAAGAAGGGCCGGATCTCCTTCGACCTCGGCGTCCCGAACATCCGGGCCAACGATCCCGCGCAGGTCCCCGACCGGATCGGTGAGGCGCAGTCCGAAGTGTCGGTCTGCGTCAACGGCGACACGGTCGTCGTCGCGTGGAACGATTCGCGGGCCTTCACCGTTGGTAGCTCGCCCGGTGTCGGAACGCTGTCGGGCTTCGCTTACTCGACGGACGGTGGTGCATCGTTCGTCGACGGTGGCTCGACTCCGCGCGCCCTCGTGACCGATCAGGTCTTCGGCGATACCGACATCGATACGGACGGCCGCGGCAACTGGTATTGCAATTCGATCTACACCCGCACGCTGGGCAACCCGGGTCCCACGGCGCAGCAGAACATCTCGGTGCACAACGGCACGTTCGTGGCCGGCGTGCTGGTGTGGAATACGCCCGTGATGGCCTCGATTGGCACGTCCGCGACCGGGGTCCTCGACAAGTGCTTCATCGCAACCGATCGGGCGAGCGGAAACGTCTATGTCGCCTACACCCGCTTCGTCAATCCGGCGGCGATCGAGATCGTGCGCTCGATCGATGCCGGTGCGACATGGAGCGCGCCGATCATCCTCGACAACACGATCGTCCCGACCTCCTCGAAACAGTCCGCGAACCCGATCGTCGGGCCCGGCGGCGAGGTCTACGTCGTCTGGGAGAAGGGCGCGAACCTGATCAACTGCCCCGACGGCCTGGGGGACCTGTTTCCAGTGCCGGCCCAGATCGCGTTCACCAAGTCGCTCGACGGCGGCCTGACCTACGCCCCGTTCTCGGTCATCGCCCAGCCGATCACCGGCTTCATGGCGTCGGGCCCCGGCGACAATCGCGAACGTGGGAACGAATTCCCGGACATCGCCGTCGACCGCTCGGGTCTCACCTGGAACGGTCGTATCTACGTCACCTACCACGACACGGCTCCGTGGACGACGAACCTGGGCGGCGGCGTCGCCTATGTCGAGGCGCAGAACGCAACGAATGGAGCGGCGGGTGCGGCCGAGCCGATCGCGATCGGGATGAACGTCGCCGGATCGCTCAGCGCGACGAACGACTTCGACTACTACTCGTTCACGGCCGTCCAGGGGAACAGCTACATGTTCACCCTCGATCCGCAGGGCTTCAATTGCGGCGTGAGCGGGACGACCCGTGGCATGCGCATGCGGCTCTATGCCAACACGACGCCAGCACCGACCACGACGTTCAGCGACTCGCTGCTCGCCGCCTCGACGCAGGGCGGCTTCACCGACCGCATCATCTGGACGGCGCCGCAGAGTGGCACGTTCAAGCTGCGCCTGTCGCCCGCGTCGGGCACTTACCCGGCGACCTACACGCTCAAGCTGCGCGACCTCACGTTCAGCCCGGTCGTGGGCGGGGCGCGGGACGTGCGTGACGTCATGGTGACCTCCTCGTCCGATGGCGGAGCGACGTGGACCGTGCCGGCCCGGGTCAACGACGACGCGGCAGGCCTCGAGAACCGCCGTCCGTTCATCGCCGCCGACGGGCTGGGCCACGTGCACGCCTTTTGGCACGACTCGCGCCGTCCGGGCATCGGCAGCAACGCGACGCTGACGACGGTGTTCGGGACGACCAGCCGCGATGGCGGTGCGACGTGGACACCGAACTACTGCGTGACGGACGACTTCTCGTTCTTCTCGTTCAACACCATCGCCATTCCCAACATGGGCGACTACAACATGGCGGCCGGCGGCGACGACGGCGTCATCGCGGGGTGGTCGGATCAGCGGCTGTCGACCGGCGACATCTTCGATCCCGCGACGCTCACCTACACGGCCGGACTCGGCCCCGAGGCCTACACCGCACGCATCAAGTTCGCGCACACGGTGGAGTGCCCGGCCGACTTCGCGTTGGCCGAGAACTCGCAGCAGGTGGTCTCGCTGTGCGTGGCGAACACCGGAACCGTTCCCGACTCCTACAACTGGAGCGCGACCAGCGCGAACGGGTGGATCCTGGGCGCCAGCAACGGGACGCTCGGGCCGATCCCGCCGGGCGGCTCGGCATGCGCCCAGATCACGATCGCCGTGCCGCAGGGTTGCGCTCCGGCGCTGAACGACGTCGTCGCCTTCATCGCCACTCCGGTCGGTGACGCGAAGGGCGGCGAAGTGGAGTGCACGTTCGGCGTGCAGTGCGATCCGGTCGTTCCGGCGTTCATCTCGTTCTTCGACGCGGCGCTCGAGGGCGATGCCGTGCAGCTCAACTGGATGGCGGCGTCCTCGGCCCAGATCGCCGGCTTCAACCTGTACCGGGGCCTCAATCCGGAGGCGATCCTCGAACGCGTGAACGAGCAGCTGATTCCGCTCGGTTCAGGCGGCGAGTTCTCGTTCGTGGATACGCCGGAGCTGAGCGGGACCGTCTGGTACCGCCTCGCCGGGGTGTCGTACGGCGGCGAGGAGGTCAACCAGACGATCGTCAGCCTGCAGGTCAACGCGCTGCCGACGGTGTACTCGTTCCGCCTCGCCGGGGCGAATCCGTTCCGTCCCTCGGCCGGCACGACGTTCGCCTACACGCTGCCCCGGGCGTCGATGGTTCACCTGGCCGTCTACGACATGGCCGGGCGCAAGGTCGCGACCCTGGCCCAGGGTGAGCAGGCCGCAGGCGCGTACCGCGCGGCGCTCTCGAGCGCCGGTCGTGTGCTGCCGGCCGGTGGCTACGTCGCGCGTCTCGAGGCGGGCTCGTTCCGCCGTTCGGTTCGCCTGATCGCGCTGCCGTAGCCTGTTCTGATCCGCCGGAACGCGGTTCGGTTCCGGCATGTACGGCTCCCCGGGGGTAGGGCACACCTTCGGGGAGTTCGTGTTTCTTGACGCCTGCCGGGTCGCCCGCTACGGTCCCGGGACGGCGTCGTCGTTCGCCGCCACCGTCGGAACGTCGGAACGCCGTCTCCCCAAGGAGCCTGTCGATGAACCTCGTCGCCCCGTACGCCGATCTCGCCCGTCCCGCGCAGGCCTCCCATGGCCGCCTCGCCGCGCTGTACGACGTTGCCATGGTCGTCGCGGGCTCGCTGGTCGTGGCCCTCGGGGCGCAGCTCGAGATCAAGCTGCCGTTCACGCCCGTGCCGATGACGGGGCAGCCGTTCGCCGTGCTGCTGGTCGGCGCGCTGCTCGGCGCGCGCCGTGGCGCCGCCGCGATGCTCACCTACCTTGGCGAGGGCGCGCTCGGCCTGCCCGTGTTCGCCGGCGGTGCGGCCGGCCTGGCGAACATCCTGGGACCGAGCGGCGGCTACCTGCTCGGCTTCGTGCCGGCGGCGGCCGTCACAGGCTTCCTCGCCGAGCGCGGCTGGGATCGCCGCTTCCTCACGACGTGGGCGGCGATGGCGCTGGGCAGCACGCTGATCTTCGCCTGCGGGCTGCCCTGGCTCGCGACGTTTGTCGGCTGGAACAACGTCCTGGCGGCGGGGTTCTTCCCGTTCATCCTGGGCGACCTCGTCAAGCAGGTGCTGGCGGCGCTGGCGTTGCCCTCGGCGTGGAAGCTCGCGGGTCGGGCGGGGTGGATGCGCGAAGGCTTCTAGTTCTCGGGGGAACCTGCCCCGGGGCTGGTCGATTTGCACTCCCCCTTCCCTCCGGATCCCCCCACGAAAACCTGACCTCCGATTCCGTGTCCTCCGCGTAAACGAACCCGTCCTGGGCGTCGTCCTTGCAGACGAGTGCCACGGGTCACGTCACGGGCCTCGAACGAGTCCCGATCGCCACAGGAGGACATCATGAGCGTTGCATCCGTCCGACACACTGCAGCCGCGCTGCTCGCCGTCACGCTCGCCGCCGCCCCGGCGCAGGCGCGCACCCCCGT